>JBGSHY010000034.1:0-60792 GCA_041751995.1 Rhizobiaceae bacterium
AGGCAGATGTGTTTGACTACATCGAGCGCTTCTACAATCCGAGGCGCAGACACTCGACACTGGGATATCTCAGCCCGGTGGACTTTGAAAACAAAGTGGGATTAGCTTAACTCGGTGTCCGAAAAACCTGCAGCAGGCCACACACCAGTAACGAGACCGGAGACTACATTCTGAACATTTTTATTGTGAACCAGTACGCGTCACTGCCCGAGATTGGTATTGGTGGGCGTCACAACCATTTGGCCCGCGAGCTGGCAGCGCTTGGTCATAAGGTTGTCGTTGTGGCCGCTAAGTGGACTCATCTGGTTCGGGACAAAGTTGCGAACGAACAGGCCCCAGACATCCAGGAATTTGAAGGTTACCGCTTCGTCCGTATTCCGGTTATGCGATACTCGGGAGCACATGACTGGAAACGGATCATGAATTGGTTCATTTTCGCTTGGCGGATTCAGAAGGTGGAACGTCTGGTTGGTTTCATACCCGATGTGGTTCTCTATTCGTCGCCTTCGCTTGTAGGATTTCTTGGGGCAGAGCGGCTTGCGAAACGAAACCGTGCCAAACTCGTCTTCGAGGTTCGTGATTTCTGGCCGCGCACATTGGTGGAACTCGGCGGCTATTCTCCGAAACATCCGTTCGTCCGTTTCCTCCAATTGATTGAGGACCGGGCATATAGGATTTCAGACTTTTGCGTATCCAATGTCCAAAACGCGTACTCGCATATGGAAATGCGAGGTTTGGCTGCCAACAAATTTGCTTGGATCGCAAACGGGTTTTCGTTCACTGAGACTATGAATTCCCAGCCCCTGCCTGCTGAGACGGCGACGGCATTGAGCTCAACGGTATTCAGGATTGGTTATACTGGAACGTTAGGCGTTGCAAATTCACTTGATACACTCATAAATGCCGCTAATATACTCCGAGATCAAAAGGATTTAGAATTCACTATTATCGGTGATGGCAAAGAAAAATTGCGCCTTAAGAAAATGGCTGATGACCTTAATTTAGTCAATGTTAAATTCTTGAGTCCTATTCCAAAATCCTGCGTACAGGCCGCGATAACGAAATTTGATATTTGTTTCATAGCTTGGAAGAGCTCATCATTGTACGAGTACGGGATTGCTGCAAATAAATTATTTGATTATTTCATCTCCGGTAAGCCGATTGTCCATTGTTATTCTGGTTTTGGAGATCCTGTTAAGAATTATAAAGCCGGCGTAACCGTAGCTGCTGAAAATCCGGCATCTGCGGCAGCGGCGATATTAGAAATTCGTTCTTTATCACAGGGAGACCGGGCAGCTTTGGGCGCAAATGGCCGCGCCGCCGCAATTGAACACCATGAATATGGAAATCTGGCTAGAAAACTTGAGGCAGTCTTGTCTAACCTCGTTAAGCAATAGGCGCACCCTTCTTGAAAATTGACAGGAGATTCATAATCGTTTTCTAAACAACGTGTTTTTCTTGATGTAAGGTGGCCTTCTTGGTTTTTAAGTTCATGAAAAGAATGCTTGATGTAGTCGTGTGTGCCTTGGCATTGATTGTCTTTCTGCCGGTCATGGCTGTGGTTGCTGTGCTTGTCCGCCGCCAGATGGGCAGTCCGCTTTTGTTCAGGCAGATCCGCCCAGGCCTCGGCGGCAAGCCTTTCAAGATGGTCAAATTCCGCACGATGCGCGACAGCGTTGATAAAAGCGGGAACAGTCTTCCCGATGCCGAACGGTTGACGCGGCTTGGCAGGTTTTTGCGCTCTGCAAGCCTTGATGAGTTGCCGGAGCTCTGGAATGTGCTGAAGGGCGATATGAGTCTTGTCGGCCCCCGGCCATTGCTTTTGGAATATTTGCCGCTCTATTCAGCCGAGCAGGCCCGTCGCCACGACGTGCGACCGGGTATAACCGGATGGGCGCAGGTCAATGGGCGCAATGCCCTGAGCTGGGACGAGAAATTCGCGCTCGATGTCTGGTATGTGGACAATCACACCCTGTGGCTGGACATCAGGATCATCTGGATGACGCTTCGAAAAGTCGTGAAGCGCGAGGGCATCAGCGCGGACGGAGAAGCGACGATGTCGAAGTTTACCGGAAGTCCAGCGCAATGACGAGTTTGATAGGCGTATACGGCGCAAGCGGGTGCGGACGAGGCATCCTTCCTATTGTCCGCGAAGGGTTGGGCGAGAATGATGCGCGCCTTGTTTTTATCGACGATAGAATCAGCCAGAAGCAGATAAACGGGCATGACGTCCTGACATGGCCAGCATTTCTTGCGACACCGGATACTGATCGCAGCGTCTGTATTGCAATCGCCAACTCAAATGTTCGCGAGAAGCTTGCCAGACAATGTGACGAGGCTGGCGTCGCGTTGCGCGAGGCGCGAGCCGCAAATGTCATAGAAATGGACGATGTGGTGATTGGAGATGGGGCTTGTCTTTCACCCTTTGTCACGCTGACATCAAATATCCGCATCGGACGATGCTTTCATGCCAATTTGTATTCATATGTGGAACATGACTGCGTCATCGGCGACTTTGTGACATTCGCCCCTGGGGTGAAATGCAATGGCAACGTCCGGATTGAAGACCATGCCTACATCGGCACTGGTGCGATCATCAGGCAGGGACAGCCCGGACAACCATTGACCATTGGCCGCGGGGCTGTGGTTGGGATGGGTGCTGTTGTGACGCGCGATGTGCCTGCCGGGGTTACAGTCATCGGAAGTCCCGCCCGCCCGCTACAGAAAGACTGACCATGCTCAACACGCCTTTCTCGCCCTGGCCATCTTTTACTGAAGAAGAAGCGCGGGCTGTTTCCGATGTGATCTTGTCGAACAAGGTCAACTACTGGACCGGTACGGAATGCCGGGAGTTCGAGAAAGAGTTTGCTGCCTGGACTGGGACAAATCATGCGATTGCGCTTGCCAATGGCACGCTGGCGCTGGATCTGGCCTTGCACGGGCTGGGGATTGGTTCGGTCAACGGCGGTTCGGCAAGCGATGAAGTTGTCGTCACGCCGAGGACGTTCCTAGCCTCTGTTTCCTGCGTCATAAACGCGGGGGCAATTCCGGTTTTTGCCGAAGTTGACCGGGACAGCGGCAACATCATTGCGGAGACAATCTCCCCGATCGTGACTTCCCGCACCAGGGCGATCATTGCCGTGCATCTGGCGGGCTGGCCCTGCGACATGGACCCGATCATGGCGCTTGCGGAGACGCATGACCTCAAGGTTATCGAAGATTGTGCGCAGGCGCATGGCGCCCGGTACAAGGGGCGTTCCGTCGGTTCGATCGGCCATGTCGGCGCATGGTCGTTCTGTCAGGACAAGATCATGACCACCGGTGGCGAGGGCGGGATGGTGACAACCAACGACCGTGCGCTGTGGTCGCGGATGTGGTCGTTCAAGGATCACGGCAAGAGCTGGGAGGCAGTCTATGAACGCGCCTACCCGCCGGGGTTTCGCTGGGTGCATGAGAGCATCGGCACCAACTGGCGCATGCTCGAAATGCAGGCCGTGCTCGGGCGAATACAATTGAAGCGGATGGAGGACTGGACGACAGTCCGGACGCACAACGCCAGCGCATTCCTTGACGCCGCGTCGAACTTCAAGGTCGTGCGTGTGCCGCAGGTCCCGGATGATGCCGTTCACGCATTCTACAAGGCGTATGTCTATGTCGAGCCCGAAGGATTGAAAGAAGGCTGGACCCGTGATCGCATTGTCCAGGAAATCATTTCACGCGGCGTGCCCTGCTATCAGGGATCGTGCTCGGAGGTGTATATGGAGAAAGCTTTCGATCGCGCTCCCGGGCGACCTGCGGCACGGCTGCCAGTTGCAAGAGAGCTTGGAGAAACCAGCTTGATGTTTCTTGTTCACCCAACGCTCACGGCTGAAGAAATCGAGCAAACCGCCCGCGCGATTTCCGAGGTCTTCCGGGCGGCTCAAGTCTAGTTTCAAGCCCGAATTCCTGCAATTCCGCTTGTCTCGCCCCTGGCAGCAATGTCAATAATAAAGGTCTGACAAGGCCACATTGTTCTGATCATACAGTGTCACGTGGGTGTTCCAGTCCGCATGGCTGTTGTCCTGATCATAGTCGATATGCTTGGACGAATAGATGTTGCCGGCGTCGAAGTAGGTCCAGCTTTCATCCAGCACGCCCGGTGCGGAATACCATGTGTCGACTTGTGTCCAGGCCTGGTTTGACGCCTGATCGAAATCAGACTTGATCATGAAGTAGGGCTGGCCAACGTCAAAGAAAGTGCACGTGAAATCAATGACATCGGCCGCTGAATAGTAAGTGTAAATTGAATTCCAGGCTTGGTTCCCGGCTTGATCATTGTCCACTTTCAACGAATGGTAGGATTGGCCGACGTCATACAGCGTCACCGAATAATCGACGATATTTGCCGCCGAATACCAGGTGTCGATGCGGGACCATGCCTGATTGGATGCCTGATCGAAATCAGACTTGATCATGTAGTGTGGCTGGCCGATGTCAAAGAAAGTGCACGTGAAATCAATAATATCGGCCGCTGAATAGTAGCTGTAAGTTGAATTCCAAGCTTGGTTCCCAGCTTGATCATTGTCCACTTTCAGCGAATGGTAGGCTTGACCGACATCATACAGCGTCACCGAATAGTCGACGATAGTTGCCGCCGTATACCAGGTGTCGATGCGGGACCATGCCAGATTGGAAGCCTGATCAAAATCAGACTTAAGCATGTAGTGGGGCTGGCCGATGTCAAAGAAAGTATACGTGAAATTAATAACATCGGCCGCTGAATAGTAGGTGTAAATTGAATTCCAAGTTTGGTTCCCGGCTTGATCATTATCCACTTTCAGCGAATGGTAGGCTTGACCGACGTCATAGAGCGTCACCGAATAGTCGACAATATTTGCCGCTGAATACCAGGTGTCGATGCGGGACCATGCCTGATTGGATGCCTGATCGAAATCAGACTTGATCATGTAGTAGGGCTGGCCAACGTCATATAATGTGTAGGTGAAATCAATAACATCGGCCGCTGAATAGTAGCTGTAAATTGAATTCCAAGCTTGGTTCCCGGCTTGATCATTGTCCACTTTCAGCGAATTGTAGGCTTGACCGACGTCATAGAGCGTCACCGAATAGTCGACGACATTTGCCGCCGAATACCAGGTGTCGATACGTGACCATGTCTGATTATAAGCTTGGTCGAAATCGGTCCGGAGCATGTAGAAAGGCTGGCCGAGGTCAAAGAATGTGTAGGTGAAATCGATGACGTCAACTGCCGAATAGTAGGTGCTGATGGACTTCCATGTCTGGTTAGCAGACTGATCAACGTCAATCTTCAAGGCATAATAGGTTTGGCCTGCGTCATAAATGGTGAAGGTGTAGTCAATTAAACCGGCCACGGAATAGTTGGTTTCGACGCTCAACCAACTCTGGTTGGAAGCTTGATCATAGTCGACCTTGAGCATGAACGAAGGCTGGCCTGCGTCGTAATATGTGAGGATGTAGTCAACAACGTCGGCCGCCGAATAATAGGTGTCGAGCGTCGTCCAGGCCTGATTGGCTGCCTGATCGTAGTCTACTTTGAGCGCGTTGCTGGCCTGTCCGGCGTCGAAGAGTGTGAAGGTGTAATCGATCACGCTTCCGGCAGTGTACCAAGTGTCGATACGCGACCAGATTTCGCCGGCTGCCTGGTCAAAATCGGCCTTCAGCGAATGATAGGGTTGGCCGGCATCGAACAGGGTCAGGTTGAAATCGAGCAGATTGCCGCCGGCGTATTGCGCCTCGACGGTTCGCCAGTTTTCGTTGCTGTCCGCGTCAAAGGTCGTGACGGCATAGGCGCCCAATGTTCCCAACCCCGACATGCCAGTAAGCAAAACCGGTAGAATCGCCGACAGGTTTGTCGGTGTCAAAAGCGCAGTGGATGCTTGAGCAATTGCCGTCACATTGCCGGCAACTGCGCCGGTCAATCGTATATCCGAGACCATGACATCCGAACCGGCAATGGCGAATACCGGTGCGGCGCCTGAACCTCCCAGGTACAGAAAATCTGCGGAAGTATAGTCGGAAACAACATCACCGAGATTGGTCATGCCGGTCGAAAAAACAAACCAGTCGCCGCCTGCGCCGCCGGTCAACGCATCGCCATTGGCGCCGCCAAACAGGAAGTCATTGCCGCCTGCACCGGAAAGCACATCTGCGCCCGCGCCGCCATCCAGGACATTGTTGGCGCTGTTTCCGGTGACCTGGTCTATTCCGGAGCCGCCGCGGACATGTTCGATCACCGTGTTGGTGTCGATCGACATGTTACCGGTCAGGCCGAGAATGCTTGAAATTGATCCTGGAGCAAGGTCAACAATATTGGCGTGCGTCGATTGCGAAAGGTCAATCGTGTCCTGGCCGCCGTCATCAAGCAGCGTGAACGTGAACAGGCCGCCGTTTGCAGCCATGGTGTCGAAGTCAAACGCGGTGCCGACGTTGGAGGCATAGCCATAAACGGAATCGCCTGTCCGGGTCGTGTTCGGATTGCCATATAATTGCTGGATTGCCGCAATGTCTGCCAGCATCGGCGTCAGCGTGTAGGCATAAGAAGCGTCGATATAGGTGTTCTCGCTTTGCGAGAAATAGGACATAACGGTCGCCTGCCAGGAGTCGTTCTCGTAGAGATTGTCGGTCCCGTAGTTTGCGCTGCCATTGTAGTTGCCGGCGTGGCCAAGGCCCAGCGCATGGCCGATTTCGTGGATGAACGTCTGAGAGGTGTAATTGCTGCCAGTCAAGCTGAGCCAGTCCAGACTGACGTTGACCGTGGAGGAAATAATCGTATTGCCCGACCTCGTCGACGTGGAATAAGCGCTCTGACTGCCTGTATCGTCGAAGCGGATTTCAGCGGTTCCTGTCGTTTCGATGAACTGAACGCCAGTGATATCCGACCAGGTCTGCAGTGCTCGCCTCGCCATGTCGGCATAGGTTGCATCAAGTGCGATCAAGTTGACCGATAGGGCGTTGTCCGCACCGACATTGAACGCGCGCCAAACGCTGCCATTGTCGTTCCAATAGCCGTTGACGAGTTGATCCGCGATTTGCGCGATGGTGAATACAGGCTTTGGAGTTGGCGGCGTTGTAATTTGGACGCCGACAACATAATCGCCGCCAACACCGTACTTGTCCCAGGAATCAATGAAGTAGGTTCCTGTCGTCGACGCTGTAAAAACCGCCGTTGCGAAGTATCCGGGCCCCGAATCATCATCCTGCGTCACGATTGTTCCAACAGTCGGAGATGTTGCACCGGGCGCCCAGACTGTCAGATACGGATCGAGATTTGGCGAGGCCGCGGTCCCGTTTATAGTGACCTGGTAGGTCTGGCCAGCGACAAGGTTCACCTTGATCCAGTCACGGTCGCCAAGTGCTTCATAGGTGCCTGTGTACGTGCCGCCTACGGCAACGGTTGCACCTGTGCTGCTTGCGCCCTGTATGTCGGCATGGGATATTGACGTTTCGAATCCTTGTGCCGACGCACCGTTGGCAATCGTGCTGTCGCCCGAATAGACGCAATCGGCCTTGAAGGTTGTCGTCGCAGAGCAAGAAGAGCACATGTAGATCTACCGTGTTTGCAGGAGCAGTCGAAATCCATTCAAGTCAGAATTCACTTAAAAAGCTTTCATGCCCGCGAAACAAATCGCTACATTTTTAGATGTGTCGGGAATTCCGGGCTATTGGGCTGATTTTTCAAGAAAGCCGGCTGCATCGGCGAAAGACTGGATCACGCTTTCATTCAGTCCACTGTCGCTGATCGACACTTCAATCGGCTTGGACATCCGGACAGTGCCAGCAGCGCGCTCTGCCGAAGTCGAGATTTTCAGAACCGCTGAAACGCTGTTGTTTCGGGCAATCACGGCGGTAAATTCAAGCTGTTCCGCATTTGGCGTTGCATCTGTCGCCGTTGCGACAAGGGTTGCATTCAGCGCCTTGGCCATTTCCCTACAGAGTCTGCTCTTGAATGCTGAGTCAGGCGCATTGCCGCTGATTTCACAGGTCATCGTGCGCATTTCAGCCCCTGCTGCCGATTTTGAAATGTGCATGTTGGTGGTGCTCAAAGCGGCGGCGACGTATATTGCAGTTTGAATGTTTCTTTTGCCTGTCATGCCCGATATCAGCACCAAAACATTGCTTAAATGTGGACAGCAGGATCAAGGCTTTGCGCCGAGGCAGTGACTGGCGCATTTGGAATTCTCGGTGTTTCATTTTCCTGCCCAATGTTGATGCAGGATCCTGTGGGGCCTGGACTCCTGGCATCGAAAGAAACGCGTGGAAATTGTAATTGAAGCCAAACCCAGTTGTTCTAAGGTGACCAGAGAATCTTCGGAAAGGTGCGATCTATATGAAAGGCATAGTTTTGGCCGGGGGAGGCGGCACCCGCCTTTTCCCGATGACCACGGCGGTTTCAAAGCAAATCCTCCCGATCTATGACAAGCCGATGATTTACTATCCGTTGAGTTCTTTGATGCTTGCCGGAATCCGTGAAATTCTCGTGATTTCGACGCCGCATGATCTGCCGCTTTTTCAATCCCTGTTGGGCAACGGCTCGAATTTTGGTGTTCAGCTGTCCTATGCCCCGCAGCCAAGTCCGGACGGACTGGCACAAGCGTTCATTGTCGGCCGCCAATTCATCGGCGATTCACCGTGTGCCCTCATACTCGGCGACAATATTTTCTATGGTGCCGGTCTTCCGCAATTGTGCCGCACGGCAGTTGAAAAGCAATCAGGTGCGACGGTTTTTGCCTATTGGGTCAATGACCCGGAACGGTATGGTGTCGTGAGTTTCAATGAGGAAACGCGGCTCGCCGAAACGATTGAAGAAAAGCCGAAGCAGCCAAAATCCAACTGGGCCGTAACCGGACTTTATTTTTACGACAATGACGTTGTCGATATTGCACGCAGCATCAAGCCATCACCACGCGGCGAGCTCGAGATCACCGACGTGAACCGGCACTATCTCAAGCGTGGTGATCTGGAGGTGACCAGAATGGGCCGCGGATTTGCTTGGCTCGATACGGGCACGCCCGATTCAATGTACGAGGCCACCGCGTTTGTCCGCACCATCGAACATCGACAGGGTTTCAAGATCGCCTGCCTGGAAGAAATCGGCATGGAAAATGGGTGGCTGACGCCTGAAGAAGTCAAAGGGCGCGCGAGCAAACTGGGAAAAGGCGACTACGCGCAGTATCTGCGCCGCAGGGCCAGGGAATTCATGTGATGCCGCAGTTCAAAAGACTTGAATTGGATGGTGTCATAGAAGTCATTGCGGACAAGCATGGCGATGAACGCGGTTTTTTCTCAGAGGTCTGGAGCGAAAGCCTTTGGACTGCAGGCGGCATCCATGTCGGCTTCGTGCAGGACAATCATTCATTTTCGGAGAAAACCGGTACATTGCGGGGCCTGCATTACCAGTTGCCGCCATTTGGGCAATCAAAGCTGGTTCGGGTCATCCAGGGAGCGGTATTTGACGTTGCCGTTGATATCCGCAAAAACTCGCCGACATTCGGCAAATGGATTGGCATCGAAATTTCCGCCGCCAAATGGAACCAGCTGTTCATTCCTGAAGGGTTTGCCCATGGCTTTGTGACTTTGGAGCCCAGTACGCAGTTGCTGTACAAGGTTTCTGGCCCCTATTCACGTGTCCATGACCGCGCCATTCGGTTTGACGATCCCGATCTCGGGATTGATTGGACGCTGGATCTTGCGTCTGTCATCCTGTCTGAAAAAGATCGAAATGCGCCGTTTCTGGTTGACGCCAGAACCGAATTTGGCGAACAATTCTAGGAATGAAGATGCGCTATCTCGTGACCGGAGGTGCCGGCTTTATCGGTTCTGCCGTCTGCCGCCGCCTCGCTTCCAATCCCGAAAACCGCGTTGTTGTCCTGGATAGCTTGACCTACGCCGGTAGTCTGGAGTCGCTGCGCAGCATTTCAGGCCAGCCAAACTTCAGATTTGTTCACATGGATATTTGCGATGAGGCCGGGGTCAAATCGCTCCTCCAGGATGAGCAGATCGACATTCTAATGCACCTTGCTGCCGAAAGTCATGTAGACCGATCGATCGATGGCCCGGACGTGTTCATCCAGACCAACATCATCGGCACCTATCGTCTTCTGAAAGCGGCGCGCGGTTACTGGCGCGGTCTTGAAGCCGACGGCAACAGGCAGTTCCTTTTCCACCATGTCTCGACCGATGAAGTGTTTGGTGACCTGCCGTTCGACCGCGGCATCTTCACAGAAGAAACCCCCTATGATCCGTCGTCGCCTTATTCGGCATCAAAAGCCGCCTCTGACCATTTGGTCCGAGCCTGGCATCGCACCTATGGACTGCCGGTGGTCATGACCAATAGCTCAAACAATTATGGTCCTTACCATTTCCCCGAAAAATTGATCCCGTTGATCATCCTCAATGCGCTCGATGAGAATCCGTTGCCGGTCTATGGCAAAGGCGCGAATGTTCGCGACTGGCTTCATGTGGAAGACCATGCGGCTGCGCTGGAAGCGGTTGCCAACAGCGGCCGTCCGGGGGAGAGTTACAATATCGGTGGACGCGCAGAGCGCACCAACATCGAAGTCGTTCGCGCTATTTGCCGCCTTCTTGACGGCAAACGTCCGCGCCGTAATGGCCACAGATATGAGGCTCTGATTGATTTTGTAACCGACCGTCCGGGCCATGACCGCCGCTATGCGATTGATCCATCAAAGCTCGAATCCGAGTTGGGTTGGCGCGCCACGCACAGCTTTGAAAGTGGCCTCGAAAGCACGGTCGATTGGTACTTGAGCAATGAGTGGTGGTGGAAGCCGCTTCACAACAGCATTGGTGAAGGTCTAGGGTCTGGAAAATCCAAATCATGAGAGTCGTCGTGACCGGCCGGGACGGCCAAGTTGCGTCCTGCCTTGCCGAGCGAAGCAGCAATCAAACGTTGTTCGACATTACATTTCTGGGGCGCAAGGAGCTTGATCTTGCAGACCCGGACGGAATTATGGCTGCCCTCGACAGGGCTCACCCGGATGTGGTTGTGAGCGCCGCGGCTTATACCGCTGTCGATTTGGCTGAAGATGAACCCGAATTGGCACGCACTGTGAATGCTGCAGGGCCGAAGGCGATCGCCATTTGGTGTCGCGACAATGGCTCCCGCATGATTCATCTGTCGACGGATTACGTTTTTGCCGGAACCGGCGAAGCCGCACATGTAGAAACGGATCCAGTTGATCCCCGGAGTGTGTACGGATCCACGAAATTGGCGGGCGAAGTTGAAATACGCGATACGCTGAAGGACCATGCTATCTTGCGGACGGCGTGGCTTTACAGCCCCTTTGGCAAAAATTTCATCAGGACAATTTTGAAACTCGCGGAAACAAAGCGGTCAATCAACGTCGTGTCCGACCAGTTCGGCAACCCGACTTCTGCACTTGATCTTGCTGATGCCATTCTCGCCTTGATGACTGACTGGCAAGCCGGTGGGCGCAGCGGCTTGAGCCAGACATACCATCTTGGCGGAACCGGAAGCACAAATTGGGCCGATCTTGCAGACTTTGTGTTTGCTGTAAGTGAGAAAGCTGGTGGACCTTACTCCTCAGTCAATCCGGTCAGGACAGAAGACTATCCGACCAGAGCGTGCCGCCCAGCAAACTCAAGGCTGGATTGTTCGAAATTCTTTGCTGATTTCGGTTGGCGTGCACCTGAATGGCGGAAATCTGTGGCCGAGGTTGTCTCCAGACTGATCGACAAACCCTGACCATGTGACAACCCACGCGATTCCGTCTGGAAATTTCAGAAAAATGTAAGCGCGTCGCGGTCTGGATTATATCCATTCGGCACCAGAGCAAAAGCTAGTGATAAGCTCCGACGCATCTGGTTGGTTTGGTCCAAATGCTATGGAAGCTGCTTTGCACCGAAGTTCAGAATGTTATCCGGAACAACGAAGCGGGAAATTTTGTCAAGTTGAATGAAGCCGGCTCGCATGTCCGAGACGGCACAGGATATTCGGTCAAAATTAGGAAATGCGCATATCAGTTTCACGTGAAAACGCGCCCCGTGACGCGATAAGTGAAAGCCAGACCACTCGGACGGGCCGAAATGCCCGACGTCTTTCCCGGGCTTCCCTCTAGGGCAGCTGCTTCATAGAAGACGGTCACAATCATAATCCGATGTATGTATTAGTTGACTGAAACTTTCTAAAAAGATCCAAAAATTCTAATGTATTTAGTAATTTCTATTTCTTCAGCCAGGTCATGTTCGGTTTCCACAAATGCCCGAATTTTTCGATGCTTGCCAAGCAATTTAATGAACTTTTCTCTTGAAATAAACTCAACTTTCTCGATCCTATTTTTGGTTGTCTTGACCCCATCTATAACTTCGTCAATTGATCTAATAGTTACACCTTTTACCAAATGCGTCCTAAATGGGATTGGCCATTGATGGATCGGTTTAAAGCTTCCATCTCTATTGAATAAATATTTGATATCAGCGTTGACAGCAATAATCAAATCTTCCAACAGCCATGACCGGCGGTCGGTTCTTTTTATTTGAAGCTGGGCCAACGTTCTGTTCATTCCGTCTTCAACAGCATCTTTAATTGCTTGCTTTTTCAGGTTCTCCGAACCGATGGACCGCGCTGTCTGTCTTGAGTATCCCGCAGCAATCGCGGCTGCCGTCGCATTGGGGCGCTCAAGGTAAGATTCGACAAATTTCAATTGCTTTGGCGTCAAAGCCCCGTCCTTCGTGCGCATTTCAAATGACCCTCTGTGTTTCGTGGATCTGTCGAATGAGCGCATTATCCGCTCGTCTCCTGAAAATGAAATAGTAAAAATGTCAGGTTATAAATGCGGGGCGTCAATCATTGGCTGACGCGATTCCGGCGTGGTTGTATTTTGCGACTTGGCGGAATCCGGGGCAAAAAGTCACTGCTTACTCTGGAAAAATCTACCTAGAATTGTTTTCATGCCGGTAATTGAAAAAATGTCACGCCATGGTTGACATTCGTAAAACTGCTTTTTCTGCGCTTTTTGCCGAGATCCCGCACAAACCCGTAAAATCACAACAAATCGGGGCGTTCCCTGAATTTATTTGTCAGGTTTTAAAGCCTGATTTTATTGCCCAAATCGCGGGGTGATGAAACAGGTCATGTCGCATCCGCGATTGACATCAACGGGCGGTCCCCCCTATCACTGACATATGAATGGTTCCCGAAAGGCGGCAACGCTCCAGGGATCAAATGGGAATGCGAAGGGTGGACCCATACCGGGCACTTCGATCGCAGCCGACCCCGCGACTGTAGAGCGGCGAGGGCCTGTCCAAAATGCCACTGGGAAACCGGGAAGGCGGACAAGACCCTAAGACCCGTGAGCCAGGAGACCTGCCGTTCATGATGGGCAATGACGCCCGCACTATCCGGGATTACTCCCGCGGCCCGACACGGAGGTTGTGATGGCTGTTTCGAACGTTTCATCAACGGTTACTGTTGCCGTATCTTCACGCATGAAGGCGGCTGCCGCCGCGCTGTTCCTTGGCGCTTTCTTCGTCTGGGGTGCAGGCTTGGCCAACAGTCAGGTGCTGCATGACGCGGCCCATGACACACGCCATTCATACGGCTTTCCCTGCCACTGACGATCTGAAATCATGATTGTCCGGATGTTGCTGGCCGCTTTGGCGGCCGGCCTGCTTGCGGGTATTGCGATGACCCCGCTGCAGGTCTCAAAAGTTGTGCCGATCATTGTTCAAGCGGAAGCGTTTGAATCTGGCGGCGGACATGACCATGGCGCGTCAAGCGCCAAGGTTGACCATATGCACGAAGATGGTTCCGCGCATACGGCGGATCATGATGCGGTTCCGGCGAGCGAAGCGGCAAAGCCCGGTGCTGCTGCGGCAGAGCCTGCGGAAGAAGTGCTGTTTTTCGGACGATTCTGGAACACGGTTGTCGCCAATATTGTCACCGGCGCGGGCTTTGCCCTGCTTATGGCGGCGGTGTCGCTGTTCAGCGGCGTCAATGTCACGTTCACCACAGGCCTGGCGTGGGGCGCGGCGGGCTGGATGGCGGTGCAGTTTCTGCCCGCGCTCGGGCTTCCGCCTGAGCTTCCGGGCTTTCCCTATGCTGATCTTGCCGAACGCCAGTATTGGTGGGTCGCCACTGTCGCGCTGTCGATTGGCGGCTTTGTGCTGCTTTTCCTCAAGCGCAACACAGTCACCGGCTTGATCGGCATCGCGCTTCTCGTTGCGCCGCACCTTTATGGCGCACCGCAACCTGAGGATATCTCCAGCACCGTACCCGCCTATCTGGCGTCTCAATACGCGGTCACCAGCCTTGGCACCACACTATTCTTCTGGCTGGTGCTAGGCTTGGCGCTGGGCTGGTTCATGGACAGGGCGAAGCTGGAAACGGTATGAACAACTGCCGGATCATTCTGGTTCTCGGCGGGGCGCGGTCCGGCAAGTCCGCGTTCGCAGAAGGATTGGTTGACCAGTCCGGCCTTGACAAAACCTATCTGGCGACCGGCCAGATGTTTGACGATGAGATGAAGCGCCGCATCGGCATTCACAAGATGCGGCGCGGGCTGGATTGGGAACTGGCGGAGGAGCCGCTGGACCTTTGCGGCGCGCTTTTGCGGATTGCATCAGAGAAAAAGGCGGTTCTGGTCGATTGCCTGACGCTTTGGGTGACCAATCTGATGATTGCTGAAAGACAGCAAACCGACGAAGCCGATGCACTGGCCATGACTCTGAAAACGCTGCCCGGGACCATCGTGTTGGTCAGCAACGAGGTCGGGCAGGGGATCGTGCCGGACAATGCGATGGCCCGGGCGTTCCGCGACCATGCCGGTCTGCTCCACCAGAAAGTGGCTGCAATGGCCGATGAAGTTTATTTTGTGACGGCGGGATTGCCGCAGAAATTGAAGGGTTGAGCCATGCAGGGCGACAAGATTCCAGCCACCGTGATCACCGGCTTTCTGGGTTCGGGCAAGACGACGCTGATCCGCAACCTTCTGGCCAACGCAGGCGGGCGGCGGATTGCGCTAATTATCAATGAATTTGGCGATCTGGGCGTTGATGGCGAGGTGCTGAAGAGCTGCGGCGCGGATGCGTGCACGGAAGATGACATTGTCGAACTCACCAATGGCTGCATCTGCTGCACTGTTGCAGATGATTTCATTCCGACCATGACCAAGCTGATCGAGCGCGACCGCAAGATCGACCACATCATCATCGAGACCTCGGGCCTCGCTCTGCCACAGCCGCTCGTGCAGGCCTTCAACTGGCCGGGCATCAAGACGCGGGTGACGGTGGACGGTGTGGTGACGGTGGTGGACAGCGCTGCGGTGGCCGCCGGGCGCTTTGCAGACGATGAAGAAGCCGTGGCGGCGCAGCGGGCGGCTGATGACAGTCTTGATCATGAAAATCCGTTGGAAGAAGTGTTTGAAGACCAGATCATCGCGGCCGATCTCGTGATCCTCAACAAGAGCGACCTGATCAGCGCGGCGACAATGGTCGGCGTGCGCGCGCTCGTGGACGGGGCCAGCGAACGGTCGGTAAAGATGATTGAGGCCAGCAACGGCAATCTGCCGGTTGGCGTTTTGCTGGGCATTGGCGCGGGCACGGAAGACCTGATTGCCGCGCGCAAGTCGCATCACGAAATGGAACATGAGGCCGGCGGCGCGCATGACCATGATGATTTTGATTCATTTGTCGCTGACACAGGCGCGGTGAAAGACACCGCCAAGTTCATCGATGGTTTGAAGTCTGTCATTGGCGGGCATGACGTGCTGCGGCTCAAGGGATTTGTCGATGTGCCGGGCAAGCCGATGCGGCTGGTGATTCAGGCGGTCGGTTCGCGTGTCGACAGCTATTTTGATAGGGCTTGGGCCGCGGGAGAACACCGCGCGACGCGGCTGGTGGTGATCGGCCTCAAGGGGATCGACCGCGCCGCAATTGGCGCTGAGATCGACGCTGCAGCCAAAGCTGCCGCTTGACCGATGCATCTTCTCCTTGCCCAGAAAGGCACGCTGGCAGACGAGGGGGAGGCGATTGACCTTGGCCAAACGCCGGGGCGCATTGCGGTCCTGACTGCGGCGGATACCGAAATTGCCGTGTTGGCTGCTGCGCGTGCGGGGCGCAATGATGGTCCCGATTTCCTGAGGCTGGTCAATTTCCTGCAGCTGCGGCATCCAATGTCGGTCGATCAATGGATCGAACGCACAGGACGGCATGCCGAATTGGTCATTGTGCGGGCGCTTGGCGGCGAAAGTTACTGGCCTTACGGCCTCGAAGCGCTGCACGCCGCTTCGGTCAATCATGGTTTCAAGCTTGCGGTGCTGCCCGGCGATGACAAGGCGGATGCGGGGCTGGCGCGGTTTTGCACGCTTGATCTGGAAGGCTGTAACCGGCTGTGGGCTTGCCTTGTTGAAGGTGGTGTTGCCAACGCGGAAGTGTTTCTTGCGCTTGCCGATCAACTGGCTGGCGGCACGGCGGCGGATGTGGAGCCGCGACCGCTGTTGAAGGCCGGTGTGTATGTGCCGGGAAAGTCCGATGCAACCCTTGCTGATTTAAAAACCAAGTGGATTGACGGCGCGCCCGTCGCAGCCATCATATTCTATCGCGCCTTGGTGCAGAGCGGCCAGACTGCGGCAATAGTAGCGCTTGCGGAGGCGTTGGAAGAGCGCGGCATCAATGTCTTGCCGGTCTATGTGACCAGCCTTAAAGACCCTGTTTCGGCAGCGACGATCGCCAATCTGTTCGATGAGGCAAAGCCGGTTGTTGTCCTGAATGCGACGGGGTTTGCGGTGTCCACCGGCGGGCAGGATTGGGCCGGGACAGTTCTCGACAGGGACGGCGCGATGGTGCTTCAGGTCGTATTGTCTTCGGTGACCGAGACCGCGTGGGAAGCCTCTGCATTCGGCCTGTCGTCGCGCGATCTCGCCATGAACATCGCTCTGCCGGAGGTGGATGGGCGGGTGTTTACACGGGCCATTTCATTCAAGGCGGCGGAGGTATTTGACGAACATGTGCAGGCCAGCATCGTGCGTCATGCGCCGCGCACCGACCGGGTGGCGTTTGTCGCGGACCTGGCGGCGAACTGGGTGCGGTTAAGGCGGAAAAGGCCGCAAGACAGGCGCGTTGCTCTGGTGCTCGCCAACTATCCAAACCGGGACGGACGCATTGCCAATGGCGTCGGGCTCGACACGCCTGCGGCGACAATCGAAGTGATGCGTGGGATGGCTGCCGACGGCTACGCGGTTGCGGAAATTCCGGCGGATGGCGATGAGCTGATCCGGCAATTGCAAGTTGGCGTGACCAATTCGAATGCGCCAAACAGGCTGGTGCGCGAGATGCTTTCGCTCAATGAATACAATCGTTTGTTCGAGAAACTCCCTGTTCAGATTCAGAATCAGGTGCGAGAGCGTTGGGGTGCGCCAGAGCACGATCCATTCTGGAATGGTGAGGTGAACGCCTTTGCGCTGCCGCTGATGCGGTTCGGACATGTGATCACGGGCATCCAGCCTGCGCGCGGCTACAACATCGACCCGAAGCAAAGCTATCACTCGCCGGACCTCGTGCCGCCGCACGGCTATTTTGCCTTTTACTTTTTCCTGCAGCAAAAATTCGGTGCGGATGCGATCGTGCATATGGGCAAGCATGGCAACATGGAGTGGCTGCCGGGCAAGGCGCTTGGGCTGTCTCAAGACTGTTTTCCGGAAGCAGTGTTCGGTCCGGTGCCGCATATCTATCCGTTCATCGTCAATGATCCGGGCGAGGGCACACAGGCCAAGAGGCGCTCAGCGGCAGTGATCATCGACCACCTGACGCCGCCTTTGACACGCGCTGAAAACCACGGCGCACTCAAAGATCTTGAAGCGCTGGTGGATGAATACTATCAGGCGCAGGGCGCTGATCCGCGCCGGATCAAATTGCTCGGCCCGCGCATTCTCGATCTTGTCCGCGACATGGGTTTGGACCACGATGCCGGTATTGCCCGCGAGGATGACGAAGGCCGGTCGCTCGAAAAGCTGGACGCGTTTTTGTGCGATCTCAAGGAAATGCAAATCCGTGATGGCTTGCATATTTTCGGCCGCGCGCCGGAAGGGCGGCTGCTCAATGATTTGGTGGTCGCGCTGGCAAGGCTGCCGCGCGGTGATGGGATTAGCGCGAACGGGAGTTTGCACCGGGCGATTGCGGAGGATGCCGGGCTGGGTGGTTTTGACCCGCTGGACTGCGGCATGGCGGACGCATGGGGTGAGGCAAGACCTTTAATCCTTCAATCAGTTTCTGATGATCCGTGGCGCACCAGCGGCGATACGGTGGAGAGGATAGAACTGCTGGCTTCTGCGCTGGTGGATGGCTCGATGGTTTGTCCGGCAGATTGGGCCACCACCCAAATCCTGTTCGACGAGATTGCGACGCGTCTGAAGCCATCTGTGGTCGCTTGCGGCGATGCAGAGATTTCCGGCTTGCTGACCGCTTTGGACGGTCGCTTCGTCAAACCCGGGCCGTCTGGGGCGCCGACGCGCGGGCGGCCGGATGTTTTGCCAACCGGGCGGAATTTCCATTCGGTGGACAGCCGCGCGGTGCCGACCGAGACGGCTTGGGAACTTGGCAAAAAGTCGGCGGAACTGCTGTGCCTGCGCCACGCGCAGGATCAAGGCGATCATCTGCGATCCGCCGGCATTACCGCTTGGGGCACATCGAACATGCGCACCGGCGGAGATGACATTGCGCAGGCCTTGGCCTTGATTGGCGCCAAGCCGGTCTGGGAGCGGGCGAGCGGGCGCGTCACCGGGTTCGAGATCATCACGCTGGCGATGCTCGGGCGGCCAAGGGTTGATGTGACCTTGCGCGTCTCCGGCTTTTTCCGCGATGCGTTTCCGGACCAGATTTCGCTGTTTGACCGCGCCGCGCGGGCGGTTGGTCAATTGGAAGAGGACGAGGACGACAATCCGCTTGCGGCGCGGATGAAGGCCGAAGCGGCGGCGATGGTGGCCAAGGGGATGGACGCGGACAAGGCGGCGCTTCAGGCGGGCTACCGCGTGTTCGGCTCGATGCCGGGCGCTTACGGGGCTGGATTGCAGGCTTTGATTGACGAGCGCGGCTGGACCGACCGCAAGGACCTGGCCGATGCCTACCTGACTTGGGGCGCATTCGCCTTTGGTGCCGGCAGCGAGGGTGTCGCCGACCGGTCCGGCTTTGAAGCGCGGCTTTCGGGGCTGCAGGCAGTTGTGCAGAACCAGGACAACCGCGAGCATGACTTGTTGGACTCGGACGACTATTACCAGTTCGAAGGCGGCATGACAGCGGCGGTCGAGGCGCTGTCCGGGCGTATGCCGGTGGTCTATCACAACGACCATTCGCGACCCGAAAAGCCGGTGATCCGCACGCTTGAGGAAGAGATTTCGCGCGTCGTGCGCGGGCGGGTGACGAACTCGAAATGGATCGCAGGCGTCATGCGGCACGGCTACAAGGGCGCGTTCGAGATTGCCGCGACGGTCGATTACATGTTCGCCTTTTCGGCGACCACCGGCGCGGTGCGCGATCATCATTTTGACGCGGTGTACCAGTCGTTTATCGTTGACGAAACCGTTCGGAATTTCATGGTGCAGAGCAATCCGCATGCGCTTGCAGAAATGGCCGAAAAGCTGTTGGAAGCGATGGACCGAGGCCTGTGGAAGGCGCGCTCGAATTCTGCCCGAAGTGAGCTCGAAAGCCACGCGAAACTTCAGAAATTGAATCTGCCGGGAGGCGCACATGTCTGAAACTGAATCGGAAATTGAAACGGCAGAAGGCGGCGACGAACATGCCCGCCACAATTCCAAGATGGCCAAGAAAAAGGCCGCCCGCGACAAGATCATGGCGACCAAGACCAACGAAAAGGGTCTGATCATCGTCCATACCGGAAAGGGCAAGGGCAAATCCACCGCTGCATTCGGCATGATTTTCCGCCATATTGCGCACCGGATTCCGAGCGCCGTCGTCCAGTTCATCAAAGGCGGCATGTCAACCGGCGAACGCGACCTGATCCTGGCCAATCATCAGGACATTTGCTCGTTCCACACAATGGGTGAAGGCTTCACCTGGGAGACGCAGGACAAGGCCCGCGACATGGAAATGGCGCAGCTGGCCTGGGAGAAGGCAAAGGAGCTGATCCGCGACGCGCGCATCAAGATGGTGCTGCTGGACGAGATCAACATCGCGCTGCGTTATGATTATGTCCCGGTCGCCGAAGTCGTTGAATTCCTGGTCAACGAAAAGCCGCACATGACGCATGTCGTTCTGACCGGGCGCAATGCGGCGGAAGAAATTATCGAGATTGCCGATCTTGTCACAGAAATGGAATTGATCAAGCACCCGTTCCGCTCCGGCGTAAAGGCGCAGATCGGGGTGGAATTTTAATCGGGGATTTACCCATTCAGCATTTGTTAATCAGGAATTTCTATCCTGAATTGAACAATCGGGTGGCCCCATGAAAATTGCCCCGCTGAAGTCTGTGGAGTGTGAACTTCTGCATGACCAGTTCTTGCCTGTCGACGGGCGGGACCTGTTCGATATTGTCAGCAAGGCAGTGTCGAAATCCGTGGTTGCCTCTCAGATTTCGCGTATTCCGACCAGTGATGAACATGTGCATGTTCTTGCAGGCGGCTACCACATTCTTGTCTCGCAAAACCGAGTGCCGCTGGCCGCCGAAGGGTTTGCCGGCTGTCTGTCCTTGCCGATCACCAACATGATGATGTCTGACGCCGCTGCCCGGGTGTCGCGTCACCGCGCCAACACGTTTATCACAATCGGCAAGGGAGCCTTGCCGGGCGCTGCCAATGTGCCGTTCGTCAACCAGATCATGGGCGATCAGTTCAGCTTCACCGAATGGCGTGAGGCCGAGCGGGCGATGAAGTTGTGCTACGCCATTTCACGGGCTGTGATGAAGGCAGGGAAAGTGTCCTGCGTTCACTGGTGTCCGAGCGACCATCTGGTTTCTCCCGAATTTTTTGCCGAGGTCGAACACGGGCCGTCGATGACGCCGCTTTACGTGCGGCCTTATCTCTTCTCCAGTGTCGGGCATTTGCGCAGCGGCATGCCGGTCGGCATGGTCGGCAATGGCGCGCAATATCTCATTGGGCGGCCTGTGGTGTTCAATCAGGCCAGCGTGGATCTGGATTGGATGATTGCGCGGGTCGCAAACTTTGTTGACATGTGTCACCTGCGCGGCTGCGTCATTCCGGATGGTGACAGTCTGGGCGCCGATCCAAGTGAAGTCATTGTGGTCAGGCATGTTGCGCCGACGCAGGATCAGCCGCTGGGCTGCTATGAGTTGACGGCGCAACGGGTTGCGAAGTTCGGGATTGACAGCCCCCAGGTGCGCCCGCAGAGCCAAGTCTATTATGATCCGCGGAAGGATCCTGTCACGGGGGAAAGCCGTCAGCTTGATCCCAATGATCCGATCGACCGCGCGATCATGGCGCGGCTAGAGGAGCGGCAGCGGTTGGGATTGGACAGGGCGGATGAGCCGCCGTCACTTGACCGCCGGGCAACTGACCGGCAGGCGCAACAGGGCGGTGCGGATGCCGGTGCGTTCGGCAGACGGTCAACTGCCTTCGGCAAGCGCCAATAGAATCTGGAATTTTAGGTGTTTGCCCGCTCAGCCGCGGCGGCGGCCGGCTTTGTAGTAGAATGTGTTGCCACCGGCAACGAGCACATACTTCATGTTCTTGTAAGGAAACTTGAGCCCGGCCTGATGAAAATACATGACTTTTTCGCCGAGCGTGGGATGGCGTTTGCCGGCCAGAATTGAATCGGCCAAGGCGGCCAGATCAGTGGTGTCGCCAGTCATGCGGCGGGTCATTACGCCGGGTGCAAACTGTCTGGGCGCACCGACGACGTTACAGACCGATTTGCCCCAATTGCCCGCCGCTAACCGGTGCATGACAACGGTGCCAACGGCCAGTTGCCCGTCGCGGCTGGAGCGATGGGATTCAAAATACATCGCCCGCATCAGGCATTCCCGGTCACGTTTGGAGCCTGCAACCGGGTCAACGTTGACGGATGGTGCTGTGGCAACTTCGACGGCTTCAGCCGGAATTGCCGAGGCAACAACCGGCATCGGGACCGTCTTTCCGGTATCCGGCGCGAAGGAGGCGGCAGCCACTGAAAATTCAGTGTTTTCCTCGACTTCCGCCGTGAGGCTGGACACTGCTTCAGCGCTGGTCGGCTTTGCCGATGGCACCGGGGCGAAGGCCAAATCCGGCATCGGGGTCACAGCCGACGAAAACTGCTCGGTTGTCGTGCCTGACGTCGTGCAGCCCGCGCCAAACAGGGCGGAAATGACGGCGATGACGGCAGGCAGTTGGCGCATACGGGCTTTTTCCGAACCTATGATGAGCGGGTCATAGCGAAATGCCCTGCAAAATCAACCTCTGGCTGGTCAAGAATGATGTTCGCCTATTGCATCACGTGAAAAGCAGCTTGGCGGCGAGTGCAAGACAAACGGTTACCAACAGCGGCTTGATGATGCGCGCCCCGTTTTTCATGGCGAAATGCGCACCTGTTCTCGCGCCGGCAAATTGCGCCGCGCCCATGATTAGCCCGATCTTCCAGTCAATGGCTCCCGACAGCGCGAAGATGATGAAGGCGCCGATGTTCGAGGCAAAATTCAAAAGCTTGGTGCGCGCCGTTGCTTTCAAAAGCCCATATCCGGCTAACATCACGAAGCCCAGCATGAAGAAGGATCCCGTGCCAGGGCCAAATATGCCGTCGTAAAAGCCTATGGCCGGGACAATGGAAGCGGCAAAAAGCACCGGTGTCATGCGCTGGGCGCGGTCTTGGTCGGAAATGTTTGGCTTGAACAGGAAATAGAAGCCGATGGCGATCATCAACACAGGGAGGAATGTGCGGAGCCAGTCGCTAGAAACCACTGTCGCGACATAGGCGCCAAGCGCCGAGCCAGCGGCGGACAACAGGGCGGAGCCGGACTGGCTCTTGAGGTCGACATGGCCCTTGGAGGCATAGGCCCAGGTGGCGCTGCCGGAGCCGAACAGGGATTGCAGCTTGTTGGTGCCAAGGGCAGTGACTGGCGGCAATCCCGCGAGGATGAGGGCAGGGACCGTGATCAGCCCGCCGCCGCCCGCAATGGAATCAATGAATCCTGCGCCATAGGCGGCAATTGCGAGCAGGATGAGGATTGTTTCGGGTGAGAATTCCATGGTCTTGCCTGCCTAATGACTGGCAATTGCGAAGGCAAGCACAGTGCGTCGCTTTCGGCATGGCAAAGGGCGTGTTCCGGTTTGACCTTGGCGCGGCGCGCCTCTAGGAAGGGGCAACGACGGCGCCTTGATGACAGGGCTCTGATGATCCTGCGGCGGCCGACCCATATCGGGGGCTTGATGCAGGGCTGTCACGCTTCCCGGCACGCCGGGTCTGGCGCCTCTCAGGGTATTGAATGCGAGGCGCACCATGTTCAAGCGATACGGATTGATGATCTGCGGCCACGGCAGCCGCAACCAGAATGCCGTGCGTGAATTTGCCGTCTTGTCCGAGCGGATGAAGGAGCGTTTTCCGCACTGGATGGTCGACTATGGCTATCTCGAATTTGCCAATCCGGTCATTACACACGGACTGGACGCGCTGAAAGCCAAGGGCGTCAACCACATCCTCGCCGTCCCGGGCATGTTGTTTGCCGCTGGCCACGCCAAGAATGACATTCCGTCTGTGCTCAACACCTGGGCGGCGCAGAACCCCGGCGTGAAGCTCGATTACGGGCGCGAACTGGGGATTGACCTCAAAATGATCCGCGCCGCTGGCGACCGGATCAAACAGTCGTTGGTGAAAGCCGGATGGAAAGAGGGCGAGCCGCTGCATGATACCATGCTGGTGGTGGTCGGGCGCGGCTCGTCAGACCCGGATGCCAATTCCAACGTTTCGAAAGTCATGCGCATGCTTTGGGAAGGCCTCGGCTTCGGCTGGGGGGAGACGGCCTATTCCGGAGTGACTTTCCCGCTGGTTGAACCGGCGCTGGAACATGTGTCCAAACTTGGCTTCAAGCGCATCGTCGTGTTTCCATACTTCCTTTTCACCGGCGTTCTGGTGAAGCGGATTTATTCGCAGGCGGATGATGTGGCGGCGCGCCATCCGGGCATTGAATATATCAAGGCAGACTATCTCAATGACCATCCACTGGTGATCGATGCCATGGCCGAACGGGTCAACGAGATACTCGAAGGCTCGAACAACATGAACTGCCAGATGTGCAAGTACCGCGAACAGGTGCTTGGCTTTGAGGCCGACTTGGGCCGCGCGCAGGAGAGCCACCATCACCATGTCGAGGGCATCGGCGGCGGGCTGGAGAATTGCCCTTGCAAAGGCGACTGTGATGCCTCCTGCCGAGACGAGAAATTCTGCAAGAAGCACGGTTTGCCATGGACTCCAATTCACAGCCATGCCGAGCCCGCACCGCTGACCGTTGCGAAAGATTTCGGTCATGATCATCATGACCATGGCCACCATGCTCACCATCACGATCATGGCCACAATCACCCGCATCACGACCATTCGCATGGGCCTGACCACGGCCACGCGCATGCGCCCTATCCTCACGCGGATCATCCGCTGGGGCCGAAGTCTATGAAGGCGAAGCAATAAACGGCCATGAATTATATCCGCGATCCCGACGCCATCTATGCAGCATCCTTTGCCACCATTAGGGCGGAAGCCGGATTGGAGCGGTTTCCGGTGTCGATTGCGCATGTGGCCGAGCGGATGATCCATGCCTGCGGCATGACGGACCTTGTGGATGATCTTGTGTTCTCGCCGGACGCTGCTGAAGCGGGGCGGGCGGCGTTGCTTTCGGGAGCCCCGGTTTACTGCGATGCGGAGATGGTGCGGCACGGCATCATCAAGCGGCTATTGCCGAAGGCGAATGAACTAATTTGCCTGATTGGCGATGAGAGTGTTGCGGGCCATGCCAAGGCGATCTCCAACACGCGGTCGGCGGCGCAGGTGGACTATTGGGTCGGCGGGCTTGGCGGCAGCATTGTCGCCATCGGCAACGCGCCGACGGCATTGTACCGGCTGCTCGAAAACATTGATGCTGGGGCGGACAAGCCGGCACTGATCTTGGGCTTGCCGGTCGGCTTTGTCGGTGCGGCGGAATCCAAGGCGGAGTTGGCCGCCAACCCGCGCGGCATTCCGCTCATCACGGTCAGGGGCCGGCGCGGTGGCAGCGCGATGGCGGCGGCGGCGGTGAATGCGCTTTGCACAGGGTGGACGACATGAGCGCCTGGTTGACGATCATCGGCATTGGCGACGACGGGTTGAACGGTCTGCCGGAAAACTCACTCTTGTTGCTGCGGCATGCGCAAATGATCATTGCGCCGGACCGGCTGATCAAGACTTCGGATTATCCCGGCGCGGAGGTGCGATTCTGGAGCGAGGGTTTCGAGCCGGTGCTGAACCTCATTCAGGAGCGGCGCGGAACGCCGGTCTGTCTTTTGGCGACAGGCGATCCGATGCATTACGGCATTGGTGCGACACTGACGCGCTATTTCGGTCTGGACGAGATGCGGATATTGCCGTCGTTGTCGGCCTATTCACTGGCCGCCGCGCGGCTTGGCTGGGCTCTGCAGGATGTGGATTGCATATCGCTGCATGGGCGGCCTGTGTCGAAACTGGCGGTGTCGCTTTCGCCGGGACGACAAATTTTGGCGTACACGTCCGGTGCGAACACCGTGCGTGAAGCGGCTGAAATCCTTGAACAAAATGGCTACAGTGCATCGCGGATCATCGTGCTCGAACATATGGGCGGGACGTCTGAACGGATAGTGGTCCTTTCCGTTGCGAAGGCCAAGCAGCACCGCGGGTCGGACTTCAACACACTGGCCATCGCCTGTGCCGCTGACCGCGACTGCCGTTTGTTGCCTACTGTTGCTGGCTTGCCTGACGATGCATTCGAGCACGACGGTCAGCTGACCAAGCGCGAAATCCGCGCGGCAACGCTATCAATGCTGGCACCTTATTCGGGAGCGGTATTGTGGGATGTCGGCGCTGGCTGCGGATCCGTTGCGATCGAATGGCTTCGCGCAGCGCGGGGCGCCAGGGCTTTTGCGATTGAAGACAACGCAGCGCGGCGCGGCATGATGGCGGCCAATGCGGCAAGACTTGGCGTGCCTGACTTGAAAATCATCGAAGGTCGCGCGCCGGAAGGATTGGCCGGATTGCCTGCGCCGGATGCTGTCTTCATTGGTGGCGGGATCACCGAGCCGGGCGTTTTTGAGACGTGTTTTCAAGAGCTTAAGCCGGGCGGGCGGCTGGTTGCCAATGCGGTGACGGTGGAGGGCGAGGCGCGGTTGATCGGATTGGCTCAAGGGTGGGGCGGTTCGCTTTCGCGCATGGCCGTGTCGCGGGCGGAGCCGGTTGGCAAGTTTCTGGCGTTCAAGCCGATGATGCCGGTGACGATGCTCACTTTGCAGAAGGACAGACCATGACCGGAACCTTGTATGGCATCGGCGTCGGGCCGGGTGATCCGGAACTGATCACAATGAAAGCACACCGGGTACTGCGTGATTCCTATGTGGTTGCCTATCCGCAGCCAGACAACGGACCGAGCTTTGCACGGTCTATTGTGGAGCATTTCATCACTGCCGAGCAGCTTGAAATTCCGATCATCGTGCCGATGGATACCGCCCGGCATCCGGCAAAAGCGGTCTATGACGCGGCGGCGGAGACGATTGCGCACCATCTGGACGCGGGCTCTGATGTTGTCGTCCTTTGCGAAGGCGATCCGTTTTTCTACGGTTCGTTCATGTATCTGCATGAGCGGCTGGCAGGCCGTTATCCTGTTGAAATTGTTCCGGGAGTTTCCTCCGTCATGGCGGCCGCCGCGGGCATAGGCCGCCCGCTTGCAGCGCGCAATGATGTGCTGACGGTCATTCCGGGGCCTTTGGAGAGCGAGCGTATCAGGGCGCAGATTGAAAGCTCCGATGCGGTTGCGATCATCAAACTCGGGCGGCATCTGCCGCGGATCCGGGCGCTGATTGAAGAGGCGGGGCTGACGCCCAACGCTGCATTTGTCGAACGGGTTTCGCTTTCGAACGAAAAGCTGCTGCCGCTGGCCGATGCGCCGTTGGATGCGCCGTATTTCTCGATGATCCTGATTTATAAAGGGGCTGAAAAATGGGTGCTGGATTTGCCGCAGGCGGGCCGGTCATGAACGCACCAGTTATTGTTATCCTGTCGCCGTCGGCCTTGCCTGTGGCAGAGAATATCGCAGCGGCAACAGGTGGGACAATTCACGCGCTTGCCGCTCGAAATGCGTTCGAAAGCGATGCGGATGGTGCACGGATTTTGTTCGAAAACGCCGGTGAGCATATCCGCGCGTTGTTTGCGGCGGGAACGCCAATTGTCGGCGTGATGGCGGCGGGGGCGCTGATCCGGATTCTGGCGTCTTGCCTTTCCGACAAACAATCCGAGCCGCCGGTGATCGCGGTGGCAGATGACGGGTCGGCCGTCGTGCCGCTGCTTGGCGGGCACCATGGGGCGAACGACCTGGCACGGGTGATTGCGGCGGCGCTCAATGTGAAAGCGGCAGTGACAACTGCGGGGGATGTGCGCTTCGGCGTGGCGCTTGACCAGCCGCCGCAAGGATATGTTCTCGCCAATCCGGAGAATGCGAAGTCCGTGATGGCAACGCTGGTTGGCGGGGCGAGGGCGAAGCTGACGGGTGCTGCGGAATGGCTTGAGGCCAGCGGGCTTCCGTTTGCTGATGATGGCGCAGTTGAGATTGTGGTCAGTGAGAAAGCGGTCGCGGCCGAGCTCAACCAATTGCACTACGCACCGCAAGTTCTGGCACTTGGCATTGGGTGCGAGCGCGGGGCTGGGGCTGCGGAAGCGATCGGGCTTGCCGAAGACCTGCTGCGCGGCAGTGGTTATTCGCGGCATGCCTTGGCGGGTGTTTTTTCGATTGACGTGAAGGCGGACGAAGCGGCTGTTCAGGCGGTTGCCACGCACTTCGGCGTTCCGGCGCGATTTATTGATGCAGCATCCCTTGAAGCGGAAACACCGCGGCTGGCGAACCCTTCGGATGTGGTGTTTGCCGAAGTCGGCTGCCACGGCGTTGCCGAAGGCGCGGCACTGGCGGCGGCGGGGGCGGATGGCAGGCTGATTGTCGCCAAGCAGAAAACCAAACGGGTGACGGCAGCGCTGGCGCAGGCGTCGAGACCGATTGATGCCAATACAATTGGCCGTTCACGCGGAAAACTGTTTGTGGTCGGGATCGGGCCAGGTTCGGATGGTTGGCGCTCGCCGGAAGCCAGCGCGATGGTGCGCGAGGCGACGGATCTGGTGGCCTACTCGCTGTATATCGATTTGCTCGGCCCCTTGGCGGACGGCAAAACCCGGCATGATTTTGATCTTGGCGCAGAAGAGGCGCGGGTTCGCTTTGCGCTGGAACTTGCCGGTCAAGGCAAGACGGTTGGGCTGATCTGTTCCGGAGACGCCGGAATTTACGCAATGGCGACGCTGGTGTTTGAGCTGATTGACCGGGGCGGGTTGAGCGATGCCGCACAACGGGTAGAGGTGCATTGCACGCCCGGTATTTCGGCATTGCAGGGCGCTGCGGCACGAGCGGGCGCGCCTTTGGGGCATGACTTCTGTACGATATCCCTTTCGGACCTTCTGACGCCCTGGCCGTCGATCCAGATGCGGCTGAAGGCGGCGGCAGAGGGGGATTTTGTTATCGCCTTTTACAATCCGGTTTCCAAAAAGCGACGCACGCAGCTGGCCTATGCGCGGGATGTGCTCTTGCAGCACCGGCCATTTGATACGCCGGTGATTTTGGCAACCAATCTCGGTCGGCCGGGCGAGGCGGTGCGCATGGTGCCGCTGGGCGAACTCAATGTTGATGACGTGGACATGCTGACGGTGGTTGTCGTCGGCTCGTCGGAATCGCGGACGATGAAGACCGGTGACGGCAAGACCTGGGTCTACACGCCGCGCGGCTATGCCGGCAAAGCCGGGGCAGGGATTGCGCCTGCAAACAAGGAAGCTGCAGAATGACCGTCTATTTTATTGGTGCAGGGCCCGGCGCGCCGGATCTGATCACCGTGCGCGGGCTTCGCCTCATCGAACGCTGCACCGTTTGCCTTTATGCCGGTTCGCTGGTTCCGGAGGAGATCGTCAAGGCCGCGCCTGAAGGCGCCAAGGTGATGGATACCGCGCCGATGGCGCTTGGCGAGATCATCGAGGAAATGCGGCTGGCACATGAACAGGGGCTGGATGTCGCCCGCGTGCATTCTGGCGATCCGGCAATCTATGGCGCTGTGGCCGAGCAGATGCGGCGGCTGGATGCGCTTCAAATTCCCTATGACGTGGTACCCGGCGTACCGGCCTTTGCGGCGGCAGCGGCGCGGCTCAAGACCGAATTGACGCTGCCGGAAATTGCCCAGACGGTGATCATCACCCGCACGGGCATGAAAGCATCGGCCATGCCGAAGGGCGAGGAGCTGGAGACGCTCGGCAAATCCGGCGCGACGCTGGCCATCCATCTGTCGATCCGCAATCTGGTCTACATCCGTGAGGCGCTGGAGCCTTATTACGGCGCGGACTGTCCCGTGGTCATCGCCTACCGCGCCACATGGCCGGATGAGCTCTACATCAAGACGACGCTCAGCGAGATGAAGGACAGAGTGCGTGAGGCGAAGATCACGCGTACGGCGCTGGTGCTGGTCGGCAAGGTGTTTGGCGACGTGGAGTTCCGCGACAGCGATTTGTACAATGCGGATTATTCCCATGTGCTGCGGAATAAGGGGAAGAAGAAGGTCAGCGCTTAGGCCGCGAATATCAAACCCGAACCCACGACCACCAAACCCGCCCCAACCCACGCTAATACTGGCGGCCTGTCGCCGGTTTTCCACCAGAGGAGGGGTAGGAGAAGTGCCGGGGTGGTGGCCGACAGGGTGGCGACGATGCCGACTTCGCCGCCGCGCAGCGCGAACAGCAGCAGCGTCATGCCGACACCCATGGCGGCGAAACCGGAGAGTGCGACCTGGCCGGTTAGCTTGGGCGTCAGCGCGGTTTTTGCGCGGGTAGCCGAGACGCCCGCAAACATCGCGAGCGTCAGGCCGAGCGAGGCGATGCCGACCCGGATGGCGGCGATGGCGATGGGGTCTACACCGGTTGCCATCACAGGACGCGCGACAATGGAGCTGATGGCTTGGCAGAGGCCGGAGAACAGGCCAATGGCTATGCCGACCGAGAGCGGCCCCTTGATTGCCTCCCAATGATGGACGTCATTTCCGCGCTTGCCGAACAGGATGGCGAGCATAACACCTGCGAGTGCAATCACGATGCCCGAGAGAGTGATCAGGTCGAGTTTCTCCTGCAGGAAAAGCCAGCCGAGAATGACCGAGAAAATGGCATTTGACGAAAACAGGATTCCCGAACGGCGCGGGCCGACGCGGTTCATGGCGGCAAACAGGGCTGCATCCCCGGCAAGGATGCCAACGAGACCCGAAATGATGGTTGGCGTGATGTGCGCCGCTTGCACGCTGCGCCAACCGCCGGTGACCAGCACCACCGCTGCCAGCATGAAAAACACCATGGTCATGCGGATGCGCACAAACGCAATCGAGCCGAGCGCAGTTGACGGGTTTGCAGACAAAATTCCTGAAATCGCCCAGGCGAGGGCTGCCCCGAGGGCGGCGAGGTAATAAATCATGCAATCCGCCTAATCGGATTCGAGATTTGCGACCACCCGAAAACCGTCATTGAAAAGATGCCAAAGCGGCCTGCACCTTCTTCGGCAGGCTGGAACGGATCAGATTGTAGGAATTGGCGAGGCGCGCGGTGAGTTCGCCCTCGTCCATATCCCACGAAATGTTGATCCATGAGGCATGGAAATAGGGAGCCCGTTTGCCGACACCTGCCTCGATCAGCATTTGGGCGGTTTCGATGCTATCGGTCTTGATGGAGACGCCTTCCATGATTGCGCCCATCGAGGCGAACATTTTGCCGCCGACTTTCCACGCGTCATGGCCGCCGCCCCACGGGTCTGACACCTCGGCTCCGGGGAACGTGGCGCAGATGGCGTTGACGGTCTGGCGGGACATGGCGGCTCAGTTCTGCGGACAGGCGGCGTCGCCTGCGGTTGTGGCGGATTTGCCATCAATGATGACATTCGGGCTGCCATTGGCAACACAGCCGGCGACGCCGGTGTTGAAATGCACTATCGGCTCGCCTTCGATCATCATGTTCGGGATGATTGCCCAGGTGCCCGGCGGGCAGGCAACGACATCGGAAAGTTTCAGTGCCGGTTTGCCGTTGAACATGACCGAGGCTGCGCCGGTCTTGGCACAGGCGGGCAGGTCTGCAGCGAAGGCCGGAAACGGGATCGTTATGGCCAGGAGAATTGCGGTCTTGCGCATGGGTGCCTCATGCCGGTGGAATGAAAGCCTGGAAGATTTCCCGGAATACCGGCATCGCCTCCATCTTTTTGCAATGGGCCTTCAGGGCGGGTGTGTTCGCACCTGCGGCGATGTTCGGGTGGGAATCGCCGAGGTGGCGCATTGTGCAGGCGACGGCAATGTCGGCGTGGGTGATGCGGTCGCCGAACCAGTAATCGTCTTCGCGGCCGGCGCGGTCTCTCTCAAGAGCGGCAAGCGTATTGACGATCTGCGTCCGGCAGCGCGCCGCCCAGGTTTCCGACGGATGATCGTGCAGAACCTTTTCGTAAAACAGCGCGACGACTTTGTCCGCCAAGCCTGTTGCGAGCGACATGACGGCCATGACCTGATGGCGCTCCGGCTGGAGCTTGGGCATCAGCAGCTTGCCGTGCGGGGCGATGCTGTCGATATAGTCAATGATGGAATAGCTGTCGTTCAGCACATCGCCATTGTCCAGAACGAGCGTGGGCACGCGGGTGAGCGGGTTGTATTTGCGGATCTTGTCGGCGTCACTGAACGTGGACCAGGGCTCATGATCGAAATTCAGATTGTAAATCCGCATGGCGATGGCGCAGCGGCGGACGAAGGACGAGTCATATTGGCCGATGAGGATCATGGAACGCTCCTGAAGCAAGAAGATTGCCACGCGGACAATGTGCGGGCAAGGCAAAGGGAATGGCTGCTGACACGGTCAGCCAATTGATGTGAGGATTTGCTGTTCGATCTGGTCGATTGACGCTGTATTCGTTTCGCCTTGCCCGCGTGTGACGATGATGACCGGCAGCCCGAGCAACCGTGCCGCGGCGATCTTGGCGTAGGAGGCCTTGCCGCCGGAGTTGCGGCAGACGATGTGGGTGATCGTCCGGACGCGGAGCAGGGCATATTCTTCCTCGACCTGGCCCGGCTTGGCGATCAGCAGTTCGTGGGTTGGCAGGGGCAATGGCGCGGAGGGCGCGTCGACCATGCGGACCAGGAAATGGACATCAGTACGCGCGGTGAAAGGGGAGATGTGCTGGCTGCCGAGCGCGAGCAGGACGCGGGCGGCTGGCGGGATGGCGGCGACGGCTGCTGAAACATTTTCGACTTCGAGCCAGTTGTCGCCTTCCAGTTTGGCCCATGCCGGGCGATGCCAGGCGATGAGCTTGACACCGGAAAGTGCGGCGGCCTTGCCGGCGTTTTCGGAAATTTTCGTGGCGAAGGGATGGGTCATATCGACCAGCAGCGAGATGGCGTTTTCTCGGATGTACGCAGCCAGACCTTCCGGGCCGCCGAAGCCGCCGGTGCGGGTCTTTCCCTTGAGCGGCGCAGGCTCGCGGGTGCGGCCGGCGAGCGATGTGATGACGTCCAGGCCTTTGTCTGAAAGGCGGGCGGCAAGGGTTGCGGCTTCGGCCGTGCCGCCGAGGATGAGGATCGTTCTTTCAGACGCGGGCAATGATTTCGCCCCTGCGGTCGGTTATCAAAATCTCGACGGAGACCGGGGCGCCGCGCAGGATTTCCAGCGCCTGGCTCTGCGCCAATCTGGCGACGGGGGTGGCGAGGTTGATGCCAAGTCCTTGAGTCAAATCAAGGACTTCCTGCGCAGTGTTGGCGGCGAGAATCCGGTCTTTCATATTTTGATTCAGGCCGGATGCGGTGGCGACGTCGGCGAGGAAATTCAGGTCGATCTGGCTGCGGGACGAGTGGAGGTCCATAGCGCCCTGGGCGAGCTTGGTAAGCTTTGCGAAGCCGCCGGAAATGGTGACGTTTTCGACCGGGTGGGCGCGCAGGTATTTGAGCATGCCGCCGGCGAAGTCACCCATGTCGATGAGGGCGATATCCGGGAGAGCATGGAGCTTTTGCACGGCGGCTTCGGAGGTTGATCCGGTCGATCCGGCGATGTGGGTCAGCCCAGCAGCGCGGGCGACGTCGATGCCGCGGTGGATGGAGTGGATCCACGCGGCGCAGGAGAAGGGGTGGACGATGCCAGTGGTGCCGAGGATGGACAGGCCGCCGATGATGCCGAGGCGCGGGTTCCAGGTTTTCAGCGCGACGGCCTCGCCGCCGGGGATGGAGATGGTAATGTCGACATCGGCGCTGAGACCGTGCGCGGTGCAGATTTCTTCGACAACGGCGGTCATGAGCGAGCGTGGCACAGGGTTTATCGCCGGTTCGCCGACGGGGAGCGGCAGGCCGCGACGGGTGATCATGCCGACGCCTTCGCCTGCGGCAAAGCGGATGCCGCTGCCGGGCTGTCCCAGGCGGACTTCGGCGACTATCGTCAGCCCATGGGTCACATCCGGATCATCGCCCGCGTCCTTGACAATGCCTGCCTTGGCGGAGGTTTCGGAGCGGGATTCAAGCGCCAGCGGGAAGGCGGGTTCCTCGCCTTTGGGCAGGCGGATCGAGACGGGATCGGGGAATTGGCCGGTGATAAGTGCCGTCAGGGCGGCCTTGGTCGCCGCTGTCGCACAGGCGCCCGTGGTCCAGCCGCGTTTCAATGCGCCGTCCGGTTTTGCCAAGCCTGCATCTGGTTCATCGGTCATGGCTGCGTTATAGGCAGGGAACGATTGAGAAATACAGTGGGTAAGAAACAGTCCATGCTTTGTGCAGCGGTCCCGTCATCCGGCGCTTGGCGCCACTTACTCCCCGTGGGAGTAACGGCGAGAAGAAAAGGCGCGCGGCTATGAGCACCATCTTGCCTAAGATGCCGGAGTTCCTGCACGGCACCGTGTGGCTAGCCGGCGCCGGTCCCGGCGATCCAGGGCTGCTGACGCTTTTGGCGGCGCATGCGCTCGGGTGTGCGGATGTGATTGTTTATGATGCGCTGGTGGACGAAGGCATTCTGGCGCTCGCGGGCGGGCATGCGGTGCTGGAATATGCGGGCAAGCGCGGCGGCAAGCCTTCGCCGAAGCAGCGGGACATTTCGCTCAGGCTGGTGGAACTGGCGCGTGAAGGCAAGCGGGTGCTGCGCCTCAAGGGCGGCGATCCGTTTGTGTTCGGGCGGGGCGGGGAAGAAGCGCTGACGCTGGCGGCACATGGCATTGCGTTTCGCATAGTGCCTGGGATTACGGCGGGCATCGGCGGTCTGGCCTATGCGGGCATTCCCGTGACACACCGGGACACCAATCAGGTAGTGACATTTCTGACTGGCCACGACCAGAACGGGCTGGTGCCCGATGCGATTGACTGGGACGCAGTGGCCAAGGGTTCGCCGGTGATCGTGATGTACATGGCGATGAAGCATATTGGCGGAATTGCCGAGAGCCTGATTACCGCCGGACGGAGTGCCGACGAGCCGCTGGCTTTTGTCTGCAATGCCGCGACCAAGGACCAGACGGTGCTGGAGACGACGATTGGCGCGGCCGCGCGGGACGCGGAAGCGGCCGGCATTGAACCGCCAGCGATTGTGGTCGTCGGCGACGTGGTGCGGCTGCGAACTGGGCTCGATTGGCTTGGGGCGCTTTCCGGGCGTGTGCTTGACGGCGATCCGTTGGCGCTGAAATCCGAGCGGGACGCCGGATGAGGCGCGGATTTCTGGTTGCCGCGCTGCATTCCGGTTCCGGCAAGACGGTGTTGACGCTCGGCCTGATGCGGGCGTTTGCGGATGCTGGCGAGAGGGTGTCGCCGTTCAAGGCGGGGCCGGATTTCATTGATCCGGCATTTCATGCGCAAGCGGCAAGGTCGGAATGTTTCAATCTAGATCCCTGGGGCATGCGGCCTGAACTTGTTCAATCACTTGCAGGTACAGGCGGGCTGACAGTCGTTGAAGGCATGATGGGGCTTTTTGACGGGGCGGCGGACGGATCAGGGTCTTGTGCGGATTTGGCATTGCTGCTGGACCTGCCGGTGGTGCTAGTGGTGGATTGTTCCCGGCAGTCGCATTCTGTGGCAGCGCTTGTGCGCGGGTTTCGCGACCATCGGCCGGAGGTGCGGATTGCGGCGCTGATTCTCAACAGGGTTTCTACCGAACGACACGAACGTCTGCTGCGCGATGCTCTGACGCCGATTGGCATTCCGGTTGCAGGCGTGGTGCCGCCTTTGGATGTGCTGAAACTGCCGGAGCGCCATCTTGGGCTGGTGCAGGCGGCCGAGCATGCGGCGCTGGAGGCATTTGTGGCCACAGCGGCGGCGGTGGCGCGGGATAAGATTGATTTGGCATTGCTGGCGGGTCTTGGCGGCAAGGCTGGCGCTGCTGGCGTAAAAGTTTCATGCTTGCCGCCACTGGGGCAGCGTATAGCAGTCGCGCAGGACCGGGCGTTTGCGTTTGCCTATCCGCATGTGCTGAAGGGCTGGCGCGAGGCGGGGGCGGCGGTGTCGTTCTTCTCACCGTTGAATGACGAACTGCCGTCGGCGGATGCGGATTTCGTTTACCTGCCGGGTGGCTATCCGGAACTGCATGCGGGAGCGCTGGCAGCCAAAGATGGGTTCAGGGCAGCCATGATTGCCGCTCGTGATCGGGGGGCGGCGATTTATGGCGAGTGCGGCGGATATATGGTTTTGGGTGATAGCCTGATTGATGCGGAAGGCGAGGCGCATGCCATGCTTGGGCTATTGCCGGTCGAGACCAGCTTTGCCACGCGGACACGGCATCTGGGCTACCGCAATCTCAGCGGGCGGGCGGGAACGCTGTTTCCAAGCCGCTACCGCGCGCATGAGTTTCACTATTCGACGCTTGTGCGCCAAGGCGATGGAGCGGCGTTATTCAATGCTGTTGATGCCGCAGGCGCTGATCTTGGCACACACGGACTACAGGCCGGCAAAGTGGCCGGGTCTTACATGCATTTGATTGATTTGGACGGACACAATGATTGAACATGGCGGCGCGTTGGACCGGGCGATGGCTGAATTCGGCGGCGCGCGGGCGGACTGGATCGACCTTTCAACCGGGATCAATCCCAGAGCCTATCCGCTGCCGGAGCTTGCGCCTGATGTCTGGACCCGGTTGCCGGACAGCGGGCTTGAGGCGGAAGCGATTGCGGCGGCGCGGGGCTATTACGGGTTTGGCAAGCAGGCGGGTGTTGCCGCCGCGCCGGGGACACAGGCGCTGATCCAGCTTTATCCGCATCTGGCGCCGCCGGGAAATGCGATGGTGATCGGGCCGACCTATGAGGAGCACGCTCAGTCACTCGGCTTTGCCGGGCGTGATGTGCGCTATGAGCGCTCGCTGTCCAGCCTTGATGACGAGGATATGATTGCGGTGGTGGTCAATCCCAACAATCCGGACGGAAAATCGATCCCGTCAGATGCGCTGTTGTTTGCGGCGGAGCGGTTGGCTGAGCGCGGCGGGCTGCTGGTAGTTGACGAGGCGTTTGCCGACGCCAATCCCAAGGACAGTGTCGCGGTGCATGCGGGGATGGATGGGCTTCTGGTGCTGAAGTCGTTAGGCAAGTTTTTCGGGCTTGCGGGCGTTCGGCTGGGCTTTGCCGCAGGAACACCCGAGATTACCGGGATATTGTCGGCGATGATGGGGCCATGGGCGGTGTCCGGACCGGCGCTGGCGATTGCCTCTGGGGCTTACCGCGACGAGGCATGGATCGCGGCGGCCCGGTCGCGGCTGGCGAAAGACCGCAATGCGCTTGAGGTTTCCTTGAACTCATCTGGGCTGCAACTGCTCGGCGGCACAGACTTGTTTGTGTTGGCGCGGCATTTTCAGGCGGCGCATATCTGGCGGGAATTGGCGAAGCGGCACATATTGGTGCGCAAGTTTGATCATACGGCAGACTGGCTGCGATTTGGTTTGCCGAGGGATGAAGCAGACGGGTCAAAGCTGAATCTGGCACTGGCGGAAATCATGGGCGCGCTCTAAGTTCCTGATTCAAACAACGGAACCAAGCCATTGCATTTGCTGACACTTTTTCTGGCGCTTTTGATTGACCGGTTTGCCGGCGATCCTGATTGGCTGTGGAAACCGGTCAAGCATCCGGTGGTGGCGTTTGGCGCGGCGATTTCATTTGCCGAAAGCCAACTCAACGCGCCTGACAAATCTCCCTACGAAAAGCGCCGCGATGGATTTGTGGCGATTGCCGGATTGCTGATTTTGGCGGTGGTAGCGGGCATGGCTGTGGTTTGGATTTCCTGTTTGCTCGGGCCTTTTGGCATTGTTTTCCAGGCTATCATCGCCAGCATTTTTCTGGCGCAGAAGAGCCTGATGGATCATGTGGCGGCGGTGTCCGACGGTTTGAAAACCGGTGGTCTCGAAGGCGGGCGCCATGCGGTATCGATGATTGTCGGGCGTGATCCGGACAGTCTGGACGAGGCCGGTGTGTGCCGGGCCGCGATCGAGAGTCTCGCCGAGAACAGTTCGGATGGCGTCATTGCGCCGGCATTCTGGTTCGCCGTTGCCGGTTTGCCCGGCCTGTTTGCCTACAAGATGCTGAACACGGCGGACTCGATGATCGGGCACATGAATGAGCGCTACCGCGACTTCGGTCGGGCATCGGCGAAACTGGATGACGTTGCAAACTGGGTACCGGCGCGGCTGACCGGGCTGCTGCTGATCATTGCCGGTGCTTTTGCCGTCGGGATGCGAAAAGCCGGCGAGGCTTTCGCCGGCATGATGCGTGATGCGAGGCTGCACCGGTCGCCCAATGCCGGTTGGCCTGAATCCGCGATGGCCGGCCTGACCGGATTGGCACTTGCCGGACCGCGCATCTACAAGGGCGACGTGGCCAATGAACCGATGCTGAATGGCGCCGGGCGGCGCGAGGCGAGCAGCGCTGACATTGATGCGGCGGTCAATATTACCTCGATCATGTTCACGGTTTTCACCGTTTTCACCGTTTTGATTGGTGTTCTCACGCTCTGCTGAGCCGTCACGGCACACTTCATTAAGACTGCTTCGCGAGACATTTTGACGCAAGCGCGGTTTGATGGCATGTTTCTGCGGGGTGCTAATGCTGCGGACAGGAGTCTCTGAAAATGAGAATGCTCAAGGCCGCCATAGTGGCGGGTATATTGCTTGGAATTTCCACGGTCAGCAGCTTTGCTGCCGGGCTGGTGGCGCATATCGACATTTCATCACAAACGATGACCGTGTCGAAGTATGGATTTGTTGTTCACCGCTGGAAGGTATCGACCGCGCGCAGCGGTTATTACACACCAACCGGTCAATACCGGCCGCAACGCATGGCGCGGATGTGGTATTCGCGCAAATATGACAATTCGCCGATGCCGTATTCGATTTTCTTTCGCGGCGGCTATGCCATTCACGGCACCAACCATGTCAAGCGCCTCGGCACGCCAGCGTCGCATGGCTGTATCCGGCTCCAGACTGGCAACGCGGCGGCGCTTTATTCGATGGTTCAGCAGGTTGGACCGAAGAACGTGAAGATCATCATCTCCCGCTGACCGGAACTGCTTTGAACGGGCAAGGCGCTTAGCCGCGCCTTTCGCGCTTCCAGCGCTTGTGGAACCACATCCACTGGTCGGGGAATTCGCGCACCCAGCCTTCGACGATGTCGTTGAGCTGCTGGCAGGAGGCATCGATGTCGACTTTGCCTTTTGAGGTTTTCGGCAGTTCGACCTTGTCGAACAGTTGCAGGCGGTACCGCCCGCCCGGCAGGCGGATGCAGCGGGCGGGATAAATGTCGGCATCAAACTGGCGGGCGAGACGCGGCAGAAGCGGACTGGTCGAGGCCGAGTGGCCGAAGAAATTCACGTCGGCGCCCTTGTGAAAAAACTGGTCCACCAACATGCCGACATTGCCGTTTTCTTCCAGGACGCCAGCCAACGACCAGACAGCGCCAGCCTTGGACGGGATAAGGCCGCCCATGGATGTGCGGCGCGCTTCCAAAATTTTCTTGGCGACATAGGGATTGTTGGGCGCGCGGAACAGCGCCGTGACCTCAAGGCCGAAGGTTGCCGCACAAATCGGCAGGAGCTCGAAATTGCCGGTGTGGGCGGTGAAGAAGATGCGAGGCTTTTTCTCCTGCACCAGTCGTTCGAATATTTCCCTGCCTTCAACTTCGATCAGACCAACCTTGCTTGACTGTGGATCGTAGTCGAAAATCTTTTCAAGGAACACATATTCAGCCAGCAGGCGGGCCATGTTTCCCCACATGCCGCGTGCGATTACTTCGAGTTCCGCGTCGGCTTTTTCGGGAAAGGCCCGTTTCAGGTTCGTCAGAGCCACCCGATGTCGGCCCATAATGGGACCGATCTTGCGCGCGGCCCGATCCATGAAATTGATTGCCGCGTGCGGCGGAAGGAGAGAAAGCGTCCGCAAAATCAGAAACGTTGCTTGGGCAACCAGCCAATATTCGACATGACGCAGCTTGCGCCATTGCCGGTAGATGGCGAGTTTCAGGTTCACAGGTCAGCTCACGCGCAACAGGATCTTGCCGAAGACGTCCCTGCTTTCCATGCGCTTGAGCGCCGCGTCTATGCCTTCAAATCCGACTTCGGTGTCGATAACCGGATAAACGAGGCCTTGCGCCATTTTCTGCATGGCGTCGGCCATGTTTTCCATGCGGCAGCCGAACGAACCTATGAGGCGCAGCTGCTGCTGGAACAGCATCATCAGGTTCATGGTGGTGGAGACGCCGGAGGTTGACCCGCACGTTACCAGGCGTCCGCCACGTTTCATGCAGAGCATGGAGCCCGCCCATGTGTCGGCGCCGACATGTTCGAACACGACATCGACGCCCTTCTTTTTGGTCAGCTTGCGGGTAACGCCCTCAAACCGGTCTTCGCGGTAGTTGATGACATGATCGGCGCCAAGCGCCTTGGCCCGTTCGATCTTCTCGTCAGAACCGACGGTGGTGATGACGGTACAGCCCATTTTCTTGGCAAGCTGGATGGCGGCAGAGCCGATGCCCGAGCCACCGGCGTGGATCAGGATTGTTTCGCCCGGCTGGAGTTTGGCGTTGTCGAACATCATGTGCTCGACCGTGCCGAACGTGACTGGCGCAACGGCTGCGCCGATATCCGTGACGCCGGGAGGGGCGGGGACCAACTGGCGGGCCGGAATGTTGACCTGTTCGCAGGCAAAGCCGCCAAGATGGAAGCCGTGGACGCCCGAGACATGCTCGCACAAATTATCGCGGCCTTCGCGGCAGGCTTTGCACAGGCCGCAGATGCGTGCGCCGTAAATGGAGACCAGTTGGCCGGGCAGGACGTTTGAGACGCCCGGTCCAATGGCCGAGACGATGCCGGAAGCCTCTGCTCCGATGGTAAGTGGAAGGGTGCGCTTGGCGAAAGCCATGCCGCGCCAGCCCCAGACGTCGATGTGGTTGAGCGCCACGACCTTGAGGTCAAGCGTGACTTCTCCGGGACCCGGCGCGGCCGGTGCTTCAATGTCGCGCACTTCGATGCGGCGGTCTTCAATCAATTGCAGGGCGCGCATCAGCGGCAGTCCTTCAGACTTCAAATAAAGTTGGAACAGCGCTTAATTGGGTTCGCGCGCCATGACAAGGCAGCTGTTCTGGCCGCCAAAGCCGAAAGAGTTGGATAGCACCATCGAAACATCAGCCTTGCGGGCGATATTTGGCACGGTATCCAGCGGAATGGCCGGGTCCGGAATGTCATAATTGATGGTTGGCGGGATGGTGCCGGTTTGCATGGTCAGAAGCGAAAATGCAGCCTCAACCGCGCCTGCGGCGGTCAGAGTGTGGCCGATCATCGACTTGTTGGACGAGACAGGAATGTCTGCTATACGCTCGCCGAACACCGTGGAGATTGCCAGATACTCCATCTTGTCGTTCTCAGGCGTCGAAGTGCCGTGCGCGTTTATGTAGCTGATTGCATCTTCAGAAACACCGGCATCGGCAAGCGCCGCGCGAACCGCGCCGATTGCAGGCGAGGCGTCGGGCTTGGACCGTGTGCGGTGGAAATCGTCAGCCTTTTCGCCGCAACCCTGCAGAATGCCGATCACTTTGGCGCCGCGCGCAATCGCGCTTTCGAGCGATTCCATTACCAACGCGGCCGAGCCTTCGGCCATGACAAAGCCGTCTCGGTCTTTAGAGAAGGGTTTTGCGGCCTTTTCAGCCGGATCATTGTGCGTCGAAAGCGCAGACAGCAGCGAGAAACGGACAAGCGATTCGGCGCTGACGGAACCGTCAGTGCCGATGGAAAGCACGCGCGTGGCTTCGCCGCGGCGAATGGCTTCCACGCCCAACTGAATAGCCGTGGCACCGGAGGCACAGGCGGTGGAAAGGGTTATCGGCAGGCCGCGCGTGCCAAAACGTTCCTGCAACTGGTCGGCGATCGAGCCAAACTGAACGGCATCAAAAATATCACTGTGGCTGGCTGCCCGGCAGGCCTGAAGCATCCGGTCGTATCCGGCATCGCCCGCGGCAGCGAGCTCCTTTTCGAGTGCAAACCGGTGCTGCCATTCCAGTTCGACCGGCGGAGCGGCGAGAAACAGGGGACCGCCGAAAGGACCGGCAAATCCTGCTTCGGCAATGGCTTCTTCCGCTGCAGCAGATGCCAGCGCGAGCGAAAGGACCGATGCGCCCTTGCCGCTTTCCGGCAGAAAATCGACGGTTCCGGCGATGCGGGTGTTCAATAGGTCCGTCGGAAAACGGGTAATCGTGTGGATGCCGGACTTGCCGGACGTCAGCGCCGCCCAATTGTCGGTCTTGCCCTGTCCGAGCGAGGTGACTATGCCGATGCCGGTGACTGCGACAATCGGGCGTCCGAACTGGTCAGTGAATTTCGATGCCATCAGATGATCCTCAGGCCTTTGTCACAAGAGCGGCGCCTTCGCCGCGATGGTAGCCGACGGTGAGCGCGAGTGCGCTTTCAACCTTTGCGGACGACGCAGCTTCAAATGATGCGTCAAACGGCGGCAGGCCTTCGCCTTTGGCAACGGCCAATGCGGCCAGCGCAACCGAATAAGGAAACTGCGCCTCTTTCATCAGGCCTGTCCGTCCTGCGAACGCGCGCACGGATTTGTCGCCGCGTTTGGCAAGAACCGATTTCTCGGCCGCCGTCGCTTCAGTCGCACCGGATGCGCCGCTAATCACGATATCGGCCTGTTTGCCGACTTCGTCCAAAACCGATGCGATGCTGGCTTCAAGGTCACTTTTGCGTCCGGACTGATTGCCGGAGACGGCAGAAAGTTTGGCGTAGGCGCGGGCGCCGCGCTTTTCCGCATGGTCGCGTGATTCGAGCACAAGGAAGGCCGCGCCGGAGCCGGTGATCACACCGCCGCCCTGTGATCCTTCACGGCTCCACAGCGGTGCCCAGCCGTCGCGCTTGAGAAAGCCGCCAAGTTCATAGGACAGGCAAATATCCTTGTGCTCGGCATTGAGTGCGCCGCCGACGAGAATATGGCTGCTCTGGCCGGAGCGGATGCGGGCAAGGGCTGTTTTGATGGCGGAAATGCCAGCGCCTTCTTCGCCCATAAAGGTGCGGGACGAACCGGTGACCTTGTGAACGATGGAGATGTTGCCAGCGAGGAGATTCGACAGCTGTGCCAGGAACAGCGTCGGGCGCAGTTCGGTTGTCAGCTTTTCATTGAGCATCACGTCGCGATCATTGCGGGTGCGCGACGCTTCGAGAATTTGCGTGTCGACAGACACATCGCGCTCGCCGCCGCCGGCCGCCACGATCATGTCCATCGAAGCGGTCAGTTCTTCATTGTCCTTGATGCCTGCGTCTTGCAGGGCAAGACCGGCAGAATAGGTGCCAATGCGCTGCCATTGCTCCATCTGGCGCTGTTCCTTGCGCGGAATCTGCAAGGACCAGTCTATTTCGGCAGACAGGGGATGGACTGTGTAGGGCGCGAAGTTCTCGGTGTCGACCAGCGGGTCTGCCCCGCTCTTCAAGGCAGCCCAATTTGCGTCGGAGCCTTCGCCGAGACACGAAAGGAGGCCGATGCCTGTGATGAGAACGTCATTGCCGCTCATGTTCGCGGGTTATCCGCTCAGGCCTTCTTGGCCGCAACAAGCTCGTCGATCTTGCCGCAGAGGTTCTTCAGGACGAAGTATTCTTCCGTCGGCGCGCGGCCTTCGTTGACGTCCTGCGTCCACTGCTCAAGTGGAATCTTGATGCCGAATGCCTTGTCGATGGCAAAGACGATGTCGAGGAAATCGAGGCTGTCGATGCCGAGGTCGTCGATGGTGTGGCTTTCCGGGGTGATCGTATCGCGGTCGATTTCGCTGGTTTCGGCAATGATATCAGCGACTTTGTCAAATGTGGACGACACGGGCAAAACCTCATTCTTGAATTGGCCTGACGCAACGGAAACCGGTGCGCGGCCGTTATGGTCTTTGATTTGTTGCGGCTCATTAGCCTTTTTTGACGCTTTGGGAAAGTGCGAAACGCCGACTTGTCCCGCGCCATGTTCCTTGAATTTTAAAAGCCGCGCCGCTAGCAGTGTCCGCAGTCAAATTACAGGGTGATACATGGACGTGTTCGGACAAACTGAAAATGGCGAAGCCGTCCAGATGGTGGAAATCTCCGGCGGCGGGCTTACGGCGACCATCATGTCGTGGGGTGCAGTGGTGCAGGACCTGCGGCTGAAGGGCCATGACGCGCCGCTGGTGCTCGGATTTCCGACCTTTGGCGACTATACTTCACAATCGAAATATTTCGGCGCCAATGTCGGGCGCAACGTCAACCGCATTCGCGACGGCGAATTGGTGATCGACGGCGTGACGTATCATTTGGAGATCAACTTTCGCGGTCGGCACAATCTGCATGGCGGGACTCAAGGCATTGGCACGCGCAACTGGACGTTTGTAGCGGTGTCTCGCGATGAAGCGGTGCTGGAGATACGTTGCCCGGATGGCAACATGGGGTTTCCCGGCAATCTGGATGTCCGCTGCACATACCGGGTGTCGGGCAAAGGCGTCCTGTCGGTGGTGTTCGAGGCGGTCACCGACAAGGCGACTGTCTGCAATCTGGCGCATCATTCCTACTTCAATCTCGAAGATGGCGGCGCCTCGGACTGCCGCGATCACCGGATGCATATTCTGGCCGATGCCTATCTGCCGACGGACGGAGACCTCATTCCTGACGGACGTGTGTTGCCGGTTGCGGGATCCGACCATGATTTCCGTCAGCCGCGCGCCATTCGCCGCGAGGTGAAGGGTGAGCAGGTGATTTATGACAACAACTGGTGTCTTTCGGCCGCGCGCGGGCCGCTGCGCAAGGCGGTGCGGGTGGAAGCTCCAAGGTCAGGGGTGGCGCTGGAGGTTTACACGGGCGAGCCAGGAATCCAGTTCTATGCCGGAAACACGCTGTCTGCGGGCCCGGAAGGGCTGACCGGAAAGCCTTACTTTCCATATGCCGGCTTTTGCCTTGAAACGCAGGGCTGGCCGGACGCGACCCATTATCCGTATTTTCCGTCCAATATCCTGCGCCCCGGCGAAATGCTGCGGCAGGAAACAGAGTACCGGTTCACCAAGGGGTGAGCCGGACTATTCGTCCGGTCGTGACCAGATGAAAAAGGCAACGCAGGCAAGTGTGACCGCCTGAACGCCAAGGACCCAAGGTTTGAGCCCGAGCAGCAGTGAGATCGCGAATGCTGCGAGGATTGAAAGTGTCGCAAGGCGCTTGGCGGACTTTGAGATTGCGCCATGTTCGCGCCAATTGATGATCTGCGGGCCAAAGCGCGGGTGGTTCACCAGCCAGTCATGCAGGCGTTCGGAAGAGCGGGCAAAGCAAAAGGCTGCCAGCAGCATGAACGGCACAGTCGGAATCAGCGGCAGGAAGACGCCGATGAGGCCTGCGCCCAAAGACAAGATGCCGGCTACGAGCCAAATCAGGCGCATGTGAAGCCATTCAAATATGATTGTCGTCTGGTCTTGATCATGCCGCCCCTGATGGATTTCATCCTTACCTATCACCTGCTGGAAGTGGTTTGAACAGGCAACCGGCGCAGCGACGTCGGCGCACTTCCGAACCGTTCACCAAATGCCCGCGAAAATGCGGCTGCGCTGGAAAAACCGGTGCGGGTGGCGATTTCTGTCATGGCCAACCTTGTGTCTGTCACCATTTTGCGGGCGGCGGCGAGACGCAGGCCGAGATAATAATGGCCCGGTGTTTCGCCGATGCGTTTGGCGAAGGCAAGTTCTAGGGTGCGCGGGGTGATGCCGATGCGTTTGGCGATGGCGGCGATGGTCAGGGGTTCATCGATGTGGCTCTCCATCAAGCGGATGACGGCGGCGACGCGCGGGTCGCTATGCTCCAATTGGCCAAGGGAAACAAGCGGCTGGGTATCGGATGGCGCGCGCGCCTGCTCGTAGATGAAGACCGAAGCGACGCTGAGCGCCAGACCCATGCCGTGGCGCGCGCGAATCAAATGGAGCATCAGATCCAAGGCGGGCGATGCGCCGCCGCAGGTGAATACCGGTCCGTCGATGACATAGCGATCAGCGCGGACATCCGTGCCGGGGAAGGCGGTGCGGAAATCCTCCATGTCCTCAAAATGGGTGGTGGCGGCGTGGCCTTCGAGCAACCCTGCGCGCCCCAGCAGCCAGGTGCCAGCCTCGATGCCGCCAACCGCGCGCGCGCGGCGTCCGGCTTTGGCGAGACCGGCGATGAAGGGGCCTTTGGCATAAGGCGCGGTTCCGAAGCCTGCGATCACGATCAGCACTTCGTGGCGGGCGTTGGCGTCGAATTTGCCGGAAACGGCGACTGGCAAGCTGCTGGTGGTTTCAGGGGGCGCGCCATCCGGCGAAACGATGGTCCAGCGATAAAGCGGCTCACCCGCGATTCGATTGGCGGCGCGCAGCGGGTCGATGCTGGAGGCGACGCACAGGATCGATGCGCCGGGCAGGACAAGGAATGTCACGTCGAGCGGAGCAGTTTCCGGCGCAAAGATTGAAGGCTTTTCGTTTTTCATCAATTCTCATTCGTATAATGCAAAGCGCGACTTCGCAAGTCAGGCATGTTCGGGTGGGTTTGACTTGGAGGAAGAGATGCCGCTCACCATGAATCGCGAAGTGTTCATCACCTGCGCCGTAACGGGCTCTGGGGGAACGCAAGACCGTTCGCCGCATGTGCCGCGCAGCCCGAAGCAGATAGCCAATGCGGCGATTGACGCGGCCAAGGCGGGCGCTGCCATCGTCCACTGCCATGTGCGCGATCCGGAAACCGGAAAACCGCGCCGCGATGTCCACCTTTACCGCGAGGTGACGGAACGCATTCGCGAGGCCAATGTCGATGTGGTTCTGAATCTGACTGCCGGCATGGGCGGCGACATGGTGTTTGGCGACGTCGAAAACCCACTGCCGCTGAAAGTGCAGGGCACTGATATGGGCGGCGCGACCAACCGCATGGAACATGTGCGTCAGTGTCTGCCGGAAATCTGCACACTCGATTGCGGCACGATGAATTTCAACGAAGCCGACTACGTGATGACCAACACGCCGGGCATGTTGCGCGCCATGGGCGGGATGATGACGGCGCTGGGCGTCAAGCCGGAGATCGAGGCGTTTGATACGGGCCATCTTTGGTTTGCCAAGCAATTGGTCGAGGAAGGCGTGCTGAAGCCGGACGCGCTTGTGCAGCTGTGCATGGGCGTGCCTTGGGGCGCGCCGGATGATCTCAACACGTTCATGGCGATGGTCAACAATGTACCGTCAACCTGGAACTGGTCGGCCTTTTCCATCGGCCGCAACCAGATGGCCTATGCCGCTGCTGCCGTCTTGGCTGGCGGTAATGTGCGTGTCGGTCTGGAAGACAATCTCTGGCTCGACAAGGGCGTTTTGGCGACCAATGCGCAACTGGTGGAGCGCTCGGTTTCGATCATCGAGAACATGGGTGCGCGGGTGATCGGCCCGGATGAGGTTCGGAAGAAATTGAATTTGACCAAGCGGGCGATGGTGGCAGCATGAACAAGATCAACAAGGCAGCATGCATCGGCGGTGGCGTCATTGGAGCAGGGTGGGTTGCCCGACTTGTTCTCAACGGTATTGATGTTTCGATCTTCGATCCGGACCCGGAGGCGGAGCGCAAGGTTAATGCGGTGATGACAAACGCCCGCGCAGCCTATTGGCAGATGACTCCCAACCTGCCGAAAGAGGGCAAGATCACCTATGCCAAGACGCTGGCCGAGGCGGTGCGAGATGCGGATCTCATTCAGGAAAGCGTGCCGGAGCGGCTCGACATAAAGCACAAGGTGCTGGCCGAGATTGATGCGCATGCAAAGCCGGATGCGCTGATCGGCTCATCCACTTCGGGCATCAAGCCGTCTGACATGCAGACCTCGATGAAGCGTCCGGAACGGCTCGTCGTGGCGCATCCGTTCAACCCTGTTTACTTGTTGCCGATTGTCGAGATTGTCGGCGGCACCCAGACGACCAAGGAATACACCGAAAAGGCGCGGGCGCTTTACGCCTCCATCGGCATGAAGCCGGTCGTGATCCAGAAGGAAATCGAAGCCTTCGTGGGCGACCGTTTGCTGGAAGCCGTGTGGCGCGAGGCGCTTTGGCTGATCAAGGATGGCATCACCACAGTTGAGGAACTCGACGACATCATGCGCTACGGCTTCGGCATTCGCTGGGCGCAGATGGGGATGTTTCAGGTCTATCGTATTGCGGGCGGCGAGGCGGGCATGCGCCACTTCATGGCCCAATTCGGTCCTTGCCTCAAATGGCCGTGGACGAAGCTGACCGATGTGCCGGATTTCAATGATGAGCTGGTTGATCTGATCGCTGGACAGTCGGATGACCAATCCAGCAAATGGTCAATCCGCGAACTGGAAGCCATCCGCGACGAAAACCTCGTGGCGATCATGGCGGCGCTGTCCAAGACCAACAAGGGCAAAGGCTGGGGTGCGGGCGAACTGCACAAGGACTATGTGAAGCAGTTGGCGAAAAAGGCTGGCGTTTCGCCTGCGGCGGCGAAGGCCAAGGCGAACAAGCCTGTGAAAAAGAAGGGCTGAGGCGATGGATTTCGGTCTGTCGGAAGAGCAACGCCTGATCGTTGAAACCACCCGGGCGTTTGTCGAGAACGAACTCTATCCGCACGAGGCGGAGGTGGAGCGGACCGGTGTATTGCGGATGGATCTCATCAAGGAGATCCAGGCCAAGGCCATTGATGCCGGGCTCTACGCCGCCAATATGCCGGAAGAGGTCGGCGGTGCCGGGCTCGATACGCCGACCTGGTTGCTTTACGAAAAGGAACTCGGCAAGGCGAATTATGCGCTGCACTGGACCTGCGTGGCGCGGCCTTCCAACATTCTGCTTGCCGGTACGCCTGAGCAGCGAGAAAAATATCTATTCCCCTGCATCAAGGGCGAAAAGTGGGATTGCCTTGCCATGACCGAACCCGGCGCGGGATCGGACCTGCGCGGCATGAAGGCATCGGCGCGGCAAGACGGCGATGATTGGGTATTGAACGGCACCAAGCATTTCATCAGCCATGCCGACATCGCTGACTTTGCCATCGTGTTCATGGCATCGGGAGAAGAGGACACGCCGCGCGGCAAGAAGAAGCTGATCACTGCGTTCTTCGTCGACAAGGGCACACCGGGCTTCACTGTCCGCGATGGCTACCGCAATGTCTCGCATCGCGGCTATACTAATGCGGTGCTGGAATTTGATGATTGCCGCCTGCCAAAATCCCAAGTTCTTGGCGAAGTCCACAAGGGCTTTGAAGTTGCCAACCAGTGGCTGGGTGCAACGCGTTTGCAGGTAGCATCCACTTGCCTTGGCCGGGCCGAGCGGGCGCTGGCGCTGGCAATTTCCTATGCGGCGGAGCGCAAGCAATTCGGGCAGGCGATCGGCAAGTTCCAGGGCGTGTCGTTCAAGCTTGCCGACATGGCGATGGAGTTGAAGGCGGCAGAGCTTTTAACTCGTGAGGCAGCTTGGAAATTTGATCAGGGCACGGTGACCGAAGCCGACATGTCGATGGCCAAGCTGAAGGCGACCGAGATGCTGGCGTTTGTTGCCGATGAAGCGATCCAGATTTTCGGCGGCATGGGGCTGATGGACGATCTGCCACTGGAGCGCATCTGGCGGGACGCACGCGTCGAGCGCATTTGGGAAGGCACCAGCGAAATCCAGAGGCACATCATTTCGCGCGAATTGCTGCGGGCCGTGGGCGGCTGAACGCAAACATGGCGAGCCCGTCGATCAAGGAAACGGACCTTTACCGACCGATCAAGCGGATGCTTGAGGGGCAGGGGTATGTGGTCAAGGGCGAGATCGGTGCGGCTGATGTAGTGGCTGTACGCGATGACGAGGCGCCGGTGATCGTCGAATTGAAGACAGGCTTTGCGCTGTCACTGTTTCATCAGGGCATTGCGCGGCAGGCGATCACCGATGCGGTTTATCTGGCGGTGCCGCGCGGCCCGGGACGCCAATTCCTGAAGGCGCTCACTGATAACAAGGCCTTGTGCCGACGGCTCGGGCTGGGGCTGATCACCGTGCGGCTCGAAGACGGGTTTGTTGAAGTGCATGCCGATCCCGAACCCTACAAGCCGCGTCCGTCCAAGGTGCGCAAAGTGCGGCTGCTGCGCGAATTTGCCAAGCGGGTGGGCGACCCGAACCACGGCGGCGCGACGCGGCGCGGGATTGTGACATCGTACAGGCAGGATGCGCTGAAGGTGCTTCAAGTGTTGAATGTGCACGGGCCGATGAAGGCTTCGCATGTCTCGGAGAAGACCGGTGTCACGAAGGCGCGCCAGTTGATGGCGGATGATCATTACGGATGGTTCGAGCGGGTGCGGACGGGGATTTACGCGCTGACGCCCAAGGGCGTGGCGGCGGTTGCTGACTACGCTGGCGAGTTGGAGACGTTGGCGGTGAAGATTGGGCCGCCGGTAGACCACGAGATCGGAGAAGTGGCATGACCCGTCTGGAACGTCTGCTGCGCCCGAAATCCATTGCCGTGCTGGGCTCGATATGGGCCGAAAACGTGATCGAACAATGCCGGAAAATGGGGTTTGCCGGGCCGGTATGGCCGATACATCCTGCGAAGCCTACGATTGGCGGGCTGAAGGCCTATCCGTCGCTCAAGGATTTGCCCGGAGTGCCGGACGCAACGTTCATTGGTGTCAACCGCCACGCGACGGTCGATGTGGTGGCTGAGCTTTGCGCGATGGGCGCGGGCGGGGCGATCTGTTTTGCCTCAGGCTGGACGGAAGCCGGCGAGCCGGAACTGCAGCAGAAGCTGATCGAGGCTGCAGGCGACATGCCGATCCTCGGGCCGAATTGCTATGGCGTCATCAACTATCTCGACGGCGCGCTTTTGTGGCCGGATCAGCATGGCGGTAAGCGGTTGGAGAAGGGCGTGGCGCTGTTGTCGCAATCGTCCAACATTGTCATCAATATGACGATGCAGAAGCGTGCGCTGCCGGTGGCCTACGTCGCATGTCTCGGCAATGCGGCGGTGGTTGGCATCGCTGAACTGGCAGGCGCACTGCTGGCTGATGAGCGCGTCACGGCCATCGGAATGTACATCGAAGGCATCGATGATGCGGCGGCCTTTGCCGAGCTTGCGGAGACCGCGCGGGCGGCAGGCAAGGGCATCGTCGTCATCAAGTCTGGCAAGACGGAAGCCTCGCGCACTGCGGCGCAGTCGCATACGGCTTCGCTTGCGGGAGGTGGCGCGGCGTCTTCTGCATTCCTGCGCAAAGTTGGCGTGGCGGAAGTCAACTCTCCGGCGGAACTGATTGAAACTTTGAAGATTTTCCACATTCACGGCCCTCAGATCGGCACGGCTCTGTGTTCGCTGTCCTGCTCCGGCGGCGAGGCCGGATTGGTGGCGGACTTGGCGGCGCCGTTCGGCATCGAGTTTCCGCCGGTGCCGGATGCAACGCGGCAGCGCCTCAGCGAAATTCTCGGGCCGATTGTCACAATCGCCAATCCGCTTGACTATCACACCTTCATCTGGGGCGACGGACCGCGCACGACCGACGTGTTCACCACGATGCTCGACGCTTTCGATGCGGGCATTTACATCATCGACCCGCCGCGACCCGACCGGTGCGATCCTTCATCGTATCAGCCGGCGCTGGACGCAATTGTCTCGGCGGCGAGGACGACGGGAAAGCCGGCGTTTCCGGTGGCGTCGCTGCCTGAGAATTTTGACGAGCAATACGCGGTTTCGTTGCTCGACAAGGGTGTTGCGACACTGATGGGCCTCGAAACAGCGCTGGCGGCGATAAAGGCGGCGCAGACGCTGGCTGGCGCGGCTGGCTGGCGTCCTGCCAGTCCGGTAGAGCCGCGGGAAACGGTGCTGCTGTCCGAGGCTGATGGCAAGGCATTCTTGACGCGGGCTGGTGTGCCTGTGCCGCGCGGGGTGACGGCGCTGACGCTGGATGATCTCAAGTCGAATGCGGCTGGCCTTGCCGCGCCGATGGCGCTGAAGGGGCTTGGTTTTGCCCACAAGACCGAGGCCGGGGCAGTTCGGCTCGGGCTGGCTTCGCTCGATGGGCAAGCCGAGATGTCGGGCGCGAGCGGGTATCTGGCGGAAGAGATGGTGACTGGCGCTGTCGCAGAAATGCTGGTCGGGCTTCAGCGTGATCCAGTTTATGGTGTCACGTTGACCATCGGCATGGGCGGCGTGACGGCGGAAGTGCTGGCCGATACTGTGACTCTCGTGCTGCCGGCTTCGGCAAACGAAGTCCTCGACTCCATGAAGAAGCTTCGGCTGTGGCCCTTGCTTGATGGCTATCGCGGCCGGGCCAAAGCTGATGTCGCTTCTGTTGCCGACATTGCCGCGCGTATCGGCGCTTTGATGATTGAAGATGCCAGTATCGAAGAAATCGAGATCAATCCGGTGATGGTCAAACGCCAGGGCGCTGTGGCTGTTGATGCGCTGGTGAGGATGTCGAAATGAGGAGAGCCTACCATGTCTGAGGTGATCACCACACGCCGCGATGGCGGCATTCTGGAAGTGACGCTTGACCGGCCGAAGGCGAACGCCATCGACCTGAAAACATCGCGCCTGATGGGCGAGACGTTCAAGGCATTCCGCGATGATCCGGACTTGCGGGTCGCCATTGTGCAGACGGCGGGTGACAAGTTTTTCTGTGCGGGCTGGGATCTGAAAGCGGCTGCCACGGGCGACGCCGTGGACGGCGACTATGGCGTCGGTGGCTTTGCAGGCCTGCAGGAACTGCGCGACATGAACAAGCCGGTGATCTGCGCAGTCAACGGCATGGCGGTCGGCGGCGGATTTGAACTGGCGCTTTCGTGCGACATGATTTTGGCATCCGCGCATTCCTCCTTCGCCCTGCCGGAAATCCGAGCCGGGACGCTGGCAGACGCGGCGACTATCAAACTTCCCAAGCGCATCCCCTATCATGTGGCGATGGACCTGCTTTTCACCGGCCGGTGGATGGACGTTGAGGAAGCGCATCGCTGGGGGCTGGTGAACGAGATATTGCCCGACAATGAAAAACTGATGGAGCGCGTCTGGGCGCTGGCGCGCCTCCTTGAAAGTGGGCCGCCACTGGTTTTTGCCGCAATCAAGGAAGTCGCCCGCGCCGCCGAGGGAACGGATTTCCAGACCACGATGAACAAGGTCACCAAGCGCCAGTTTCCGACAGTCGATGCGCTTTACGGCTCGGAAGACAACCTCGAAGGTTTCAAGGCCTTTGCCGAAAAGCGCGTTCCGGTCTGGAAGGGCAAGTGAGCGAAACGCTTGCAGGGACGCGGACAAAACTTAACCGCAAGCTCTATGCGGTGTCGGTGCTGCTTGCGGGGATCGGGCTTGGCAACATTCAGGATGCGTTCCTGAAGGACATGAGCGACGCCTACCCGTTTCACGAAATGCAGACGGTGCGCACCGGCATTGCGCTGGTGTTGATGATCTTCCTTGTTGCTGTGCGTTATGGTTTTTCCGCCCTCACAAAACATTTCAGCCCTGTGCTGATGGCGCGCGGCCTGTTTCTCGGCACGGGTTCGATGTTTTTCTATCTCGGCCTCGCGGCCATGACACTGGCGGATGCTGTGGCGCTTTATTTCGCGCTGCCGCTGATCATGGTGGTGCTGACCGGAACGGTGCTTGGCGAGCGGGTGAAGCCGTCGCACTGGGTGGCGGCGGCTGTGGGCTTCGGCGGCGTGCTGATCATGCTCAAGCCGACGTCCGGACTGTTTGACTGGGCGGCCCTGCTGCCGCTGACGGCGAGCTTCTTCTATGCGCTCGGCAATCTGTTCACGCGCAAGGTAGACCAGGACGTGCCGCCGCTGATCACCGGCGCCTATGCGGCGCTGAGCTTTCTTTTGGTGGCGGGAACACTGGCGCTGATTTTCGGCAGCGGCGCGTTCGAGACGGACGTGCATCCGAGCCTTGCGTTCCTGACGCGCGGATGGGTGATGCCAAGCGCATACGACGCCGTGGTCATGACCATTGTAGGAACGCTGACGCTGACCGGCTTCTTCGCCTATGCCGAGGCTTATCGCAGCGCGCCGCCGAGTTTCCTCGGTCCGTTCGAATATTCGGCGATGGTCTGGGCAGCCGGTCTTGGCTATGCCTTTTTCGGCGACTTGCCGACCAAAGCCATGCTGATCGGCAGCGCCATTATCATTGGAGCTGGGCTGTACCTGAGCTGGCAGGAGCGGCAAACAGGTCTGCCTTGAAGTTGCAGCCCAACCGGCAAGTTTGACGAAAATCACGCCAATTCAATAAGCAATCAGATTTCCGCGCCCTGCTATCGCAGCTTCAAGACGTCTGTCACGCGCGCATTGGGGAGTTTCGTTCCGACCTTCGGAGGTGCCTTCAGGGCAGGAGGGCTGCAAACTTCACAAACGCAGGGCCCTTCCTGCGGGCAGTTTATATGGTTGCCATTGACCGTTAAGTCGATACTGCCGTTGTCGCGGACATTGTAACTGCACTTCGGGTTTCTGTCACACAACCGGATTGCTTCCCTCGCTTCCGTTGCCTGCGCTGACTGGGGCACGCTCATTCCGGCCAGCACGGCCAGAAATACTGCTGTGAAGATGGCGGGACTGCGCTTCATTTTTTGCCTCCAATGTTCTGACAAAGTCTTAGGATCATCGGGTTTTCGGATTCAGAATGCCTTTGAGGCCTTTTGGAGCCGGCACGCTGGTGATGCTTGGCGTTGAGCCCTCGCATTTGCCGTCATTCTTGCACACCACTCCGCAAAGGCCGCCCTTGCCATCGCAGTTTTCTTTCATGCAGCCATAGCCATCAAGGTTGGAATAATAGTTGCCACCACTGCTGGCGCAGGTGGATTTGATTTCAGCGCGACCGTGCGTTCCGCCAATCGCAGTGGCGAGAGCAAGCGAGCTGCCTGTGCTGGCAGCAATGACGGCTGCCAAGGAAATCCTGAGGAGAATGCGCATGTTTTCACTCCCGGTTTCTGCCCTTCAGTCCGATCCTAGTCGTCCGGCGAAGGCGGCGCATCTCCCGTACGGGAGATAAGCGAGAAAGACCTTGATCCACAGTGCCTTCGGGCGCGTATCGGCGTCTATAAGGAGATTGCCATGCTGACCGAAAAGCTTGCCTGGGCGCTGATGTTTCTGGGGTTCATCACCTCGACCGCGTCGCAAATCATCATCAAGGCGCGGCTTGATCCGGTCACGGCGTCGGGCGGCTCGTACAGGCAGTTGGCGACAGATCCTCTGATCTGGCTGGCTGTCGTGTGCATTCTCGTGTTTGTCGGCTGCTGGTATACAGCGCTGACCAAAATACCGTTGTCGATCATGATGGCATGGTCGGCTGTTGTCTTGCCGCTGACGGCCGTTGGCGCGTGGATGTTTCTCGGCGAGCCGCTGGGCGCTGCCAAATTGGCATCCATCGGCGTGATTGCGGCAGGCGTTGCGGCGCTATCGGTGTTCTGAGTTTAGCTTATTTGGATTTGCCATCATGTGCTGTTAGACCGCAGATACTTGTGGCCAATCGCTCTTGCCGCAGCGTTGATCTGGTCATAAACTTCACCAATGAACGCTTTTTTGGAAATACTGCCGTTTCAGCGGCGCGACGTATTGAAAATGGCCCTGGCGGCAAGCGCGGGACTTGGCGGCATGACCAACTTGGCTCTGGCCGCTGACTTCCCGGCAATCATTGCTTATCGTGACCCCGGCTGCGGCTGTTGTGAGCAGTGGGCTGCGCACATGACCAAAAGCGGCTTTCAAGTGACCATTCGGGATGATCTTGAGTTGGAAAAACGCCGCGTTGCCGCAGGTGTTCCGGTCGATATTGCAAGCTGCCATACTGCGGTTATGGGCAACTATGTCCTCGAAGGCCATGTTCCGGCCGCAGATGTCATCCGTCTTCTTTCCGAAAAGCCGGATGTCTTGGGACTTGCCGTTGCAGGTATGCCAATGGGGTCTCCAGGCATGGAAACAGATGGCACTGCCGATGCCTACGATGTTTATGCGTTCAAAGCCGATGGCACATGGAGCGTATTTTCGAGCTACAGCGCAAGCTGACCTACCGCAGTATGCGCTTGAGCGTGTCGTCGCGGTCGATGAAATGATGCTTCAACGCTGCAGCGGCGTGCACCGCAATCAGTAACAGCACGAGCTTTCCGCCCCAATTGTGAATGAGATGCCAATTGATGCCGAAATCAGGCAGCAGCGGGATTCTCAGGCCAAACAGGCTGGCCGGTCGTGTCCCGAATGAGAGGCGCACATGCTCCGTATAAGCCAGCCAGCCAGTCACCGGCAGCAGGAACATGGCGGCGTAAAGCATGACATGCGCTGCCTTTGCCATGTGGAGCTCCCACAAAGGCCGGTTTGCGGCGGGCGGCGGGGCATGCTTCACCCGCCAAAACAACCGAAATGCAAACAGAAGCAGCAGCACAAAGCCTGCGCTGGCATGAACGGTCGGCAGGAAGCGGGCGTCATGGCTGCCCATGGTCTGCTCTCCCGTCAACAGCATAACCACGATGATCCCCGCCATGAGCCAATGCAGAATCCGGGCCGTGCGGGTGTATCCCGTCGATGCGCTTTTCCCGGCGGGTTCTTGAATTGTCATTTCAATCAAATCTCCGACGCAAGTTGCGCCGCTGTCACCGCTGCGTCGGCATATCCCTATCCCGCAATGGTTTCAAAAATCTGATCGGCCGAATTTGCAGTCCGCTGGATAATCAGCCGTAAATTGCGGTCAGTTCGTCAAACACGGCATCTGTTCCGGCAATCAAGTGATTTCCCTTGCGCAGGCCGTCATTGGCAAGGAAGTTGCTGGTTTTCAGTCCAGCCGCCTCGATGACGGCGATGGCGCCGAGGCAGTCCCATGAGTTTATGTGCGGCTCCATGTAGCCGAGCAGGCGGCCGGCGGCGACGTAGCAGAGCTGCAGTGCGCCGGAGCCTTCGCGGGCGAACATGCCGCCCGCGCGGATGAAGCGTTCAAATTTTGGCAGGAAGATCTCAGGTGCGACGCGGGGCGAATAGCCGATGCCGGTGATGCCCTCACGAATGGATTTGCCCGGATGCCGCTCGACCGGATTGCCGTTCAGCGTCGCCGGATGGCCAGCGCCGCCGGCAAACAATTCATCGCGTTCCGGCGCGTAGACCATGCCGAACTGCAATTTGCCGTGCATCATGAAGGCAATCGACACGCACCAGCTCGACATGCCGGAGATGAACGGCTGGGTGCCGTCAATCGGGTCCACCACCCAGATTCCTTGGCCTTCGGCGAAGTCTGTCATGCCGGTTTCTTCGCCGAGAAACGCGTCTTGTGGCCACGAGGCGGCAAGGCGGGTCTTGATCAGCACTTCGGTGTTCATGTCGGCTTCGCTGGCCATATCCTGCAAGCCCTTGCTTTTTATGGTCAACGAGCCTCGGCTCTTGAAATAGCCATGCGCAAGATCACCCGCATCCTTGATGAGCTGCAGGGCAAATTCATAACGATCGGTCAGCGCCTTGTCGGCCATGGTGCTTCTTTCGGTTGCTATTCGGTGTCTTTCCACAGCCATGCTGCGCCGCGCACGCCGGAGGCGTCGCCATGGACGTTGCGGCGGATGGGCGTGTGAAAGACAGTGGAGAAGGTTTTCTTGGCGAGCGCCGGGGGCAGATCCTCGTAGAGCTCATCGACATTGGACATGCCGCCGCCCATTACCAGCACGTCTGGGTCAAGACTGTTGACGACCGTCGCCAGGCCGCGGGCGACACGGTCGATGTAGCGGTCCCAGATCATCGACGCCAGATGGTCGCCGCTGTGCTTCAGGTCGATGATCTCGCGCGCTTTCAGCTCGACCTGCTTGTGAGCAAAATATTCCGCCTCAAAGGCGCGCCCAGACACCCATGTCTCCATGCAGCCGTGGCGGCCGCAGTAGCAGGCCTTGCCGGGGATTTCGGATATGTTGGGAAAAGGCAAAGGATTGTGGCCCCACTCGCCGCCGCTGTTGTTCGGGCCATGGTGCGCCTTGCCGCCGACCGCGATGCCTGCGCCTGCGCCGGAGCCGAGGATGACGGCGAAGACGACGTTGAAGCCCTTGCCCGCGCCGTCCACGGCCTCGGAGGCTGCGAAGCAATCGGCGTCGTTTTCGACCCGCAGCGGGCGCTGGATAATATCGTGCAGATCCTTCTCGACCGGTTTGCCAAGAAGCCACGTTGAGCTTGCGCCCTTGCCGAGGCGGCTGACCGGTTCGAGAGAGCCGGGAATGCCGATGCCGACCGAGCCTTGCCGCCCCGTTTCGGCCTCCAGCTTTTCGATCATCTGCTTGATTTTGGTGATGCAGCCGAAATAGTCGTGGCGGGGCGTGTCTTCGCGCAGGCGCAGCAGTTCGCGCCCGCCGGGCTCCATGGCGATGCCTTCAATCTTGGTGCCGCCCCAGTCAATCCCGATCAGCATCGCCGCGACTCTCCCGCCTCGTCATGGATATTTGTTTTCACGCGGGAAGGGGCGGTGATCAATCTGTTTTTCCGTCAATTTTGACAATTCCGACCCGCTCGCGCTATCGCAACGCTTATGAGCCTTCGCCCGCGCCTTTACTCCGACCTGATGCCCCGGTTCGCCATCGCACCGATGATGGACTGGACGGACAGGCATTGCCGGTATTTTCACCGGCAACTGACGCGCCATGCGCTGCTTTACACCGAGATGGTCGTCGCGGATGCGGTGATCCACGGGCCGAAAGAACGGCTGCTGGGCTTTGATGCCGTCGAGCATCCGGTGGCGCTGCAGCTTGGCGGGTCAGACCCGGGCAAGCTCGCGAAGGCGGCGGAAACTGGGGCCGGGTTCGGCTATGACGAGATCAATCTCAACGTCGGTTGCCCTTCGGACCGGGTACAGTCCGGCCCCTTCGGGGCCTGCCTGATGCGGACGCCTGATCTGGTGGCGCAGTGTGTTGCCGCCATGAAGGCGGTTGTTGATGTGCCGATCACAGTCAAATGCCGGATCGGCGTTGATGACCAGAATGAGGAAGAGGCGCTGGACACGCTGGCGGATGGCGTGTTCCAGGCGGGATGCGATGCGCTGTGGGTGCACGCGCGCAAAGCCTGGCTTGAAGGGCTCAGCCCCAAGGAAAACCGCGACATTCCTCCGTTGAATCATGACCGGGTTTACCGGCTCAAGCAGCGCTTTCCAGGCAGGTTCATCGGCATAAACGGCGGCATCGCGACGGTCGAAAATGGAATTGCCCACTGCAGGCATGTTGATGGTGTGATGCTTGGCCGCGCGGCCTATCATGATCCGTTGCAGCTTTTGCAGGTCGACCGGCTTTGTTACGGCGCGGCCGAGGGTGAAGTCCCGATTGGCGATGTCATCGCCGCGATGGCGGATTATTGCGGGCGTCACATCGCCTCCGGCGGGCGGCTGGCGCATGTCACGCGGCACATGGTCGGCCTTTTCCACGGCCAGCCCGGAGCGCGGCGTTTCCGGCAGATATTATCGGAAGAGGCTTGCAAACCGGGGGCCGGCCCGGAAGTCTTGCTGCGCGCGTTTGAGGCGGTCGAGCGCCCGGCCCTGGCGGCGGAGTGAAAAAGAGAATGGCCGGTCACAAGGACCGGCCAGACGCGGCAATCGGGCGGGGGACGACCGAATTGCAGCAAATGCGCCATGGGTGACGGCGGTCGGTGGCGCATTTCAGGGTGACACGCAGGCTGGGGGCCTGTGTGACACTTTGGACTTTCCATTGCGGACGGGTTGTCCACAATACGGGGATATCCCTTCCTGAATTAGTCGCTAATGTTTCGGGGCGGGATCAATCAGGAAGGCAAGCCCGGACAAAGAAATGGCCGGCGATGAAACCGGCCAGAGGTTTCGTCATTCGGCAGGTGGGGGAGGCCGGAATGCGAAGTACGGCAAGCGGGACGGGTGTCTGCCGCAAGACTGTAAAACCATGTCCGCATGACGTTTGCGTGACAGCGGCGGTGGATAACTTTGGATATATGTCTAGTCATATTGATAATAACACTGGATTTAGCAGGTCGTGATGGCGGGCATCGATTTTTGGCTGTTGGTTGAATTTGCCCTGCTTTTGATGCTTGCGGGGGCTGTGGCTGGATTTCTGGCTGGGCTTTTCGGCATTGGCGGCGGCACCGTATTGGTTCCGGCGTTTTTTCAGGTCTATGGCGCCATCGGCGTGCCGGATGATGTGCGCATGCATCTTTCGGTCGGCTCGTCGCTTGCAATCGTCGTGGTCACATCACTGCGCTCGTTCATGGCGCATCACAAACATGGCGTCGTGGATGAAAAGCTGCTTCGCGGCTGGGTGCTCGCCGTGCCGTTCGGTGCGTTGCTGGCCTCGGTTGCCGTGGCATATATTTCCAGCGGCGGCCTGCGCGCCGTATTTTCCGTTGTCTGCGTTTTGATCGCTGCCAAACTGTTGTTCGGCAAGGAGAATTGGCGGATTGGCGATGATTTGCCGAAAAACCCCTTAAAGGCGCTGTTCGGTTCGGGCATTGGTTTCTTGTCAACCTTGATGGGGATTGGCGGCGGTGTGCTCAACAACACGTTCATGACCTCGTACGGCCGCCCGATTCACCAGGCGGTGGCAACGTCCGCCGGCGTCGGTGTTCTGATCGCTGTCCCGGGCTTTCTCGGCTACATCTGGGCCGGATGGGCAAAAGCCGGCCTGCCACCATTTTCAACCGGTTATGTCAATTGGCTGACTGTGCTTCTCATCATTCCGCTGTCGATCATCGTCACGCCCTATGGCGTGAAAATCGCCCATGCGATGGAGAAGCGGCGGCTGGAAATGTTGCTTGGCTTCTATCTGTTGATCGTGGCCGCGCGGTTTGTGTGGAGCCTGATCTAGCCAATCTCACCAATCCTTCTGAACATTTGCGCCAAACCTGATATGCTTTCATTGCAAAAACAGAAGGCCCGGCATGGGACATTTCTTGCTGTTATCTGCCGTCACCAACCGCGAACGCAACCGCGCCACTGCCTTTGTGTTTGATTCCATCAACACGTTGGGTGGATGGGTCGATGACGTTCACATGTATTCAAACTGACCTGAGACCCGTGTCTCATCCGCTTTTGCGCGGAGTCCGTGGGTTCATTTTTGGCCTTAAGCTGCCTGTTTTTGCAATGCCATTTTCATGGCGAATTCGCTGGGCGTGAGTTTGCCCAGTGATGAATGCGGTCT
>JBGSHY010000035.1:0-10138 GCA_041751995.1 Rhizobiaceae bacterium
CGACACCGACGCCGCGATCCCGCACCAATTTCACTGCCTCAAGCTTGTACTCGCGGCTGAACTTTCGTCTTTGCATTCGTTCGCTCCAGTTTCATTGGAAACACACTAACTCGGTGTCCACGAAACCGGCAGCAGGCCAAAACGTTGCGATCGGCGCAGCGCTTAAGTTCCTGAAATATAAAGAGAAAAGTGGTAGCGAGAGAGGGATTTGAACCCCCGACCTAAGGATTATGATTCCTCCGCTCTAACCAACTGAGCTACCTCGCCACGGGGTATACCGATGTTTTTGCACCGGCAGGGTGGCGGGGATATAGTGTGGAGGGGTCAAGGCTGTCAAGCAAAGAAGCGGATGAAATGTGCGCCAGCAGCGCTTCGACTTCATCTGTTTTTGGCTCTGCGTCAAAGGCACGGGTTGCGGCAAACGGCTTGCGCCGATATGTGCAGCGCAACAGATGAAGCAGAGTCTGCACGATGGCAGATACAGGTTGGTTCAAATGACTGTGCGCGTTGCGGTTTTGGGATGCGGTTACTGGGGGGCGAACCATATTCGCACACTGGCGGGATTGGGCGCGCTGCATGCGGTTTCCGACGCCAATCCGGCGCGGGCCGAGGCATTCGCGAGGGAATTCAAATGCCTGGCGATTGAACCCTCTGACCTTTACGAACGCGGCGACGTTGACGCCATCATCATGGCTTTGCCACCGCAATACCATGCAGAAGCCGCCATCCGCGCGGTGAAGGCGGGCAAGGATGTGCTTGTTGAAAAACCCATCGCTTTGACAGTGGCGGATGCAAAAGCGGCAGTGAAGGCCGCGCGCGACGCAGGCCGGGTGTTCATGGTTGGCCATGTGCTGCGGTTTCATCCGGCGTTCGAGAAACTGCAGGAATTGATTGCGGCGGGTGAACTGGGATCGGTCCGCTACATTCACTCAAACCGGCTCGGGCTGGGCAAGTTCCACACCGAGAATGACGCGCTTTGGGATTTGGCGCCGCATGACTTGTCGATGATCCTGGCGATCACTGGCGAGGCGCCGAGCGAGGTGCACGGTGAGGGGACGGCGCTGCTGGATCACCTTTCGGATTTCGCGCACGTTCACATGACCTTTCCGGGCGGCATTCGCTCGCACCTGTTCGCCTCTCGGCTCAATCCTTATCGCGAGCGACGGTTGACCGTGGTCGGCACCAAGGCGATGGCAGTGTTTGATGATGTCGCCGGTTGGGACAAGAAACTTGCGATCTACCGGCACGCGGTCTGGCAGGACAACGGCCAGTGGGCTTTCACGGCGCAGGAGCCGAACTATATTCCTATCCGCGAAGGCATGCCGCTGACGGCGGAATGCCAGCATTTCATTGACTGCGTGAAGACGCGGGCCGAACCGCGCACCGGCGGGGACGAAGCCATTGGCGTGCTCGAAATCCTGACCGCAGGCACGGTAACGCACGATTAGGTTTCGCCAGCTAAGCCGTTCACAGGCTGTAACAAAGGCTTGCCTGTTGTGATGGCAGGCGGTCTGGCGCACACCGGCGAATAACATTAGAACGCGCTGGGGTTTCCGGGCGCTTCGGGCAACAATAACAAGACAGGCAAGTCATGCAGTTTATCGACCTGGCGGCACAGCGTGCGCGCATCAGCGACAAGATTGACGCGGCAGTTTCCAAAGTCATTCGCGAAGGCAAGTACATTCTCGGGCCGGAAGTGGCCGAATTTGAACGCCGGCTGGCCGAGTATGTCGGCGTCAAGCATGTCGTAGCCTGCGCCAACGGCACGGATGCGCTGCTGATACCGTTGTTTGCACTGGGTGTTGGCCGCCGTGACGCGGTGTTCTGCCCAAGCTTCACATTTGCCGCGACTGCGGAAGTTGTGGCGCTTGCCGGCGCGGAGCCGGTGTTCATCGATATTGATGCGGATACCTACAACATGGATACGGCGCAATTGAAGGCGGCAATTGCCGCTGTCCGCGCCGAAGGCCGTTTGACGCCGAAAGCGATCATCCCGGTTGATCTGTTTGGCCTGTCGGCCGATTATGATGCCATCGAAGCCATCGCGCGCGATGAAGGTCTTGCGGTCATTGAGGATGCGGCGCAGGCAATTGGCGGATCACGCCAGGGCAAAATGTGCGGCGCATTCGGCATTGTCGGATCGACTTCATTCTATCCGGCCAAGCCGCTTGGCTGTTATGGCGATGGCGGAGCGATGTTCACCAATGACGACGAATTAGCTGAAAAACTCCGCTCGATTGCGTTTCACGGCAAAGGCGAAAGTCAGTATGACAATGTGCGTGTCGGCTTGAATTCACGCCTAGATACAATTCAGGCAGCGATCCTGATCGAAAAGCTCGCAATCCTGGAAGACGAAATGCAGGCGCGCCAGCGCGTGGCGCAACGATATGAAGATGGTCTGGCGGGTGTCGTCAAGACGGCGATGATCGACAATCAGTCACGCTCGGCTTTTGCCCAGTATGCCATCGAAAGTGATGACCGCGATGCGCTGAAGGCAAGGCTGCAGGAAAACGGCATTCCGTCCGTGATCTATTATGTGAAGCCGCTGCACCAGCAGGCGGCTTACAAGCATTATCCGGTGGCGCCGGGGGGACTTCCGGTATCTGAAAGCCTGCCATCGCGCATACTCTGCCTGCCGATGCACCCTTATCTTTCTGTGGAAGATCAGGACCGGATTATCGGCGTGATCCGCGACTTCCATGCCGGCGCGATGCGCAAGCGGGCCTGATCAATTCAGAAACCGCTTGAGGATCGGGAAGACGTTTTCGTCGACCCAGTAGTAGGTATGGCCATTGGCGGGGACAGGATGTTCTTGCGGCCATGTGCCTTGCGGGTCGATGAAAGTCCCCACGAAGTCATCAATGCGGAAAATGTTGATCCAACCGGTCAGGCTACCCTTTGCACTTATTTGTGCGAGGTTCGGCAGCGTGTCGATGGCAGGAAATGAATCCGGGAAATAGTGGCGGTGGACGTGGGTATAGGGAGATCCCATCGTCACCAGTTTCATGACTGAACCTGCAGGAAGCAAGGCCAGCCAGTCTCGCGCATCTTCGCCCAGTGTGTCGATGGCAACGACGGTACCTTGGCTGTGCGTCACGAAGGCGACCTGGTTTGGCTGCTCGTCGCGGATCAACTTGGCCATCATCACTTTCAGGCGGTTTTTGATCCGGCCGCGTTGCCAGTAGCCGCGGGCTTTCATGCCGAGTCCGGCCTTCAGCAGGCCGGGAAACCAGCGTTCGGCGAAAATTCGCGTTTCTATGTTCCCGTCCGGTTGGACGGCAGAGTTCCATGATTGGTCATTGAGCCAGGTGATCACGTCAATTGCAATGCCGAGGCCGGCGCGCAATTGCTGTTGCCCGATTGCCATCAAAAGGCCGACGCCGGCGGCCAGCACCGCCATGATGACCGGAAACTGGCCGTGTATCGAGTTTTCAAAGGTAGTGAGCCATCCGGCCCGTGTTTTAATCCATCCGGCCAGATGCAGGGTGCCGGCAATGGTGGTGTAGGTGAACAAGGCCAGAAAGGCCCAGATCGGCCACAACATGTATTTGGACATGATGATCCGATGCGTTGCGGCATACGCCCTGGCGATATGCGGATTCTTCGGATCGATATAGGACTCTGGCTTGAACCCTCTGCCCCAGCGGCGGTTGCCAAGAAAGACAAAGCCGCCCGCCAACGCCACGCAAAAAAGTGCAATCACTGCGTAGGCGACAGTGCCGAGTATGGGCTGAAGCTGGATCTTGTCAGGCAAAGCGGTTGCGAAAAGCTTGACAATGGTGGCCCAGACGGCAGCGATCACGATGATCCACAGCATGCTCATCAGCGCAATGGTGGCAGAGGCCAGTGATGGCGGCGTCGCTTCGGGGCTTGCCAGCTTGCGGCGCAGTTCGAAAAGCGCAATCACTGCGTTGGACAGGACGACCCAAACCCAGGCAAAGCCCATCAGGCCGACCAGCCGCAGGCCATGGGCATAAATGCCCGCATAAGCCTGGCTGCAATCGCTGTTCAATTGCATGTCCTTGGCATTGCAGACCTGCTGCTGGAGGCTCTGGTCTATGAGCATAAGCCACGATTTCTCGTACTCGTTGTTCGGTTCCGGCCAGATCAGGATATTGACGGTCATGACAAGGGCCGTGATCACAAGCCAGACACTCAGCCAACGCGTGAGGTAAACTTGAGATGCCCGAAGCAAGGCAATGCCGCCAACGAACGATACGGCCGCTGTCAGCCACGGCGCGGCGGCAAGAGCACCGCTGCCAAAGACCCCGGTGCTCATTCCGAGCGCGACATGGATCAGGATGCCGATGATAAGGATGACATTGATCGCCGCTATCGGACCGTGGATGGCCAGCACCGCCGAATTCGCCAGCTTGCGGATCCATGCGTTGATGCCGCCGCCCGGAAACACGCTTGCTGCGTTTTCTCGCACGACGTGGCAAAGGCCGAGGATGGTTTTCAAGATAGCCAACAGAAGGCCAGCCACGCCGGAGGCGATGTTGGACACATCGCCCCAGTAGAAATCGGCAACCACCCGTTCGTGCAAAAGATTGCCTTCGTCGTCATTGTGACGATAGCGGCGGATGCGCGCCGGAAACAATTGCCGCTTGCCACCTTCATTGTATTGCACCAGTTCGCGAAGGTGAAAATCGTCGCTGGAATGGGGTTTGAGCCGGTTGCCTTCGAGGGACTTGCGGGTGGCAGCGCCAAGCTCTTCCGGCCTGTCATCCAGCGCAGTGGCAAGCATATCTGCGCTCACGCCCGCTTCCTTGACGCCGACACCATGGACGACGACGACAAGCTGCCTGTTTGTGCGATGTTTCATGCGAACCTCCCACCTTCAGTGAAAGCAGATCCGCGCCCTACGCAAAACGTGTATCAGCAAATGCAGGTTGTCAACAGTGCAACCGCAAGCCCTGCCTCGGTCAGGCAGCGACGCCGGATGCTTCCAGCTTCTTCAGCATGGCTTCCGCGCCTGCTTCACGTTCCGATTTGGAAATGAAGCCGCCGCCAAAGACACGGGCCTCATTGCCGTCATCGGAATAAAGGACGCAGGCCTGTCCGGGCGCAATGCCGCTTTCGCCGTCGAGAAGCTCAACAGAGGTAATGCCATTCTGATGGTGCAGAATGGCAGATTTTGGCGGGCGCGACGAGCGGACCTTGGCGAACAGCTCCAGGCCCTCAGGGCCGATGTCTTCCAAAGCAACGTCACCAAGCCAATTCATGTCGCGCAGGATGATGCGGTGGGTTTCCAGCGCTTCGCGCGGGCCAACGATGACGCGGGCCTGATCGGCGTCGAGATGAACAACAAACAGCGGCTCGCCGGTGGCGATGCCAATGCCGCGGCGCTGGCCGATGGTGTAGTTCAAAATTCCCTGATGGCGGCCAAGGACACGGCCGTCCATATGGATGATGTCACCGGCGGTTATGGCGTTTGGCTTCAATTTGGCGATGACGTCGCTGTATTTGCCCTGCGGCACAAAGCAGATGTCCTGGCTGTCCTGCTTGGCGGCAACGACAAGACCCATGTCTTCGGCGAGTTTGCGTACCGCCGGCTTGTCCATGCCTCCGAGCGGAAAGCGCAGATAGTCAATCTGGTCCTGCGTCGTGGCAAACAGGAAATAGGTCTGGTCTCGGCCGGCGTCGACCGGGCGATTAAGCGAACGATGGACGCCCTGCTGGCGCGAGCGGATGTAATGGCCGGTAGCGAGCGCATCCGCGCCAAGTTCGCGGGCGGTCTCGAGAAGATCGGCAAACTTGACGGTCTGATTGCAGGCAACACAGGGGATCGGGGTTTCGCCATGCGCATAGGCGTCGGCGAACGGGTCGATCACCGAGGCTTTGAAGCGGGCTTCATAGTCGAGCACATAATGGGGAATTCCGAGCATTTCGGAAACACGCCGTGCATCGTCGATATCCTGACCGGCACAGCAGGAGCCGGCACGATGGGTGGCGGCGCCATGGTCATAAAGCTGAAGGGTCACGCCGACGACGTCATAGCCTTCACTTTTGAGAAGGCCAGCCACGACGGAGGAGTCGACGCCGCCGGACATGGCGACAACGACGCGCGTATCTTCGGGGCGCTTTGGCAGATCCAGACTGTTCATCACATATCCCGGGGCAGGTTCAAGGCCTGCCTGTTCAACTGATTGTTTGCGGTCATATAGGCCATAAGCAGCCATTTTGCCAAGCGCGCAGTAAAATAAGCGGTGCAGTGGGCACCGAGACGGGCCTATCTCACATATTGTTTCAATTCGGGCCATTATTTTAGGCGTTTGTTAAAGCTGTCGGTCTACCTTCACATCCACTGGGTCCTTGGTGTGTAGAGAGTACAATGACCGAATTGATGAGACCACGCGTTAAGTATGTGATCGGGCCGGACGGCAGCCCGCTGACTATTGCAGATCTGCCACCGTCCAACACCCGGCGATGGGTCATCCGGCGTAAAGCCGAGGTGGTTGCAGCGGTCAGAGGCGGGCTTTTGAGCCTTGAAGATGCCTGCAGCCGGTATGCCTTGACCATGGACGAGTTTCTGTCCTGGCAGGCCTCCATTGATGACCATGGTCTTGCCGGGCTGCGCACAACGCGCATTCAGCAATACCGCCACTAAGCCGGCTTCAACGAGTTTCAAAAGCGGCCCGAAGGGGCCGCTTTTCGTTTGTGCGGATGAAAGCGCGTGCCCGGTTGCATGCGGCGGGATCCAGCGATAGCGTTTGCTTCGGGGCCGGATTTTCGGGCTTTGGAGGGGAATTGTGGATCAGCGCGAGAACTGCGGGTTTGGCTGGTGAGAAATCCAATTCTCATGGCGCTGAAGATGCGGATGTCGCAGGCGAGGGCGCTTGCTGCGGCAACTCTTCTGGGCGGCAGGCTTGCGCCGGGTGATCTGAAATTCGATGACAGCTGGATTCGCAGCGACCAATCCCATCTGTTGGCGCTTTCCAAAGCCAATGGCCCGGTGTTCAAAGTCTGGCACGACGGAAAAATTACCAACTGCATTGTCGGGTTTGAAAGATGCCGAAGGTTTCTTCAGGCCAATTCCGGTTCATTGCGCGCGGACACCGTCGACTTCTCGAAGATCATCCCTCACGGTTTTCTGCGCGCCATGGAAGGTGTCACGCACCAGAAATACCGGCAATTGTTCATTTCCGCGATGCGGGGTGTATCGCTGGATGAACATGAAGCGGAATTGAAGGTCATCATCCGCCGGAAGCTTTCCGCATTGGAATCAGATCGCGGCGTGCAGGAAATGCAAATTTCGCAGGTGATGAAGACCGCTGCCACAGATATCATGCTGCGCCTTGTTTATGGTGTTGATGCGAATACGGAATTTGGCAAAATCTTTATCGCTGCGCACGATAAATATGTGCCTGATGCGATGCCGATGGTTGTCCGGGAATCCGAGATTCTGAATTTTGCGGCACTGAGGCAACTGTTGGAACAGCGCATGGCCGCCATAAGTGCCGGAGACAGGTCTGCACCAAGCTTGCTCGAAAACATCATGGAGAAAGGCCCGCCAGACCCGACTGTTCTTGGCAATCTTGTTCAGATGGTCCAGTTCGGCCGGTATGACACCCACGGGCTATGGCGGTGGATTGTGCATTTCATGTCAGGCCAGCCTGATTTGATGAATGCAATCGCGGCGGAAGGCGACCTAAATCAACGGCGCAAGTTGGCCCATATGGCTGTTTGTGAGGTTTTGCGCATGTCACAAGCCGAAGCCATTGTCCGTATCGTCACAAAGCCGTTTCTGTTTGACGGTCATGTGTTTGCGAAGCGGACCCGGGTCCGGCTCTGCATCTGGGAATCGCATCGTGATGAAAAGAGCTTTGCCGCGCCGGATGAGTTCCATCATGAGAGGTTTCAATCCGGAATGCCTGGTGCGGACCGCTATGCCCCATTGGGGATGGATCATCACCTTTGCCTTGGAGCCAGTTGGACTTATGTGCTCGGCGCCATGTTCATAGAATGTCTTGCCGAGAGGTTTGTGCTGCGGCTTCTCAGGTCAGCGCCAGCCGAAATGGGGCGTTACCACTTCGAGCCAGGTGGCGATGAAGTTACGGAATTTCGTCTGCGTCGGCCAGGCGAGCAGCCCGTCGACACGGAAGCCCCGACGGTTCGCCGGAATTGCCCAATATGATTGCATTTGGACTGATGGCGGCTTGAATGCTTATGGCATTTGGTAGAGGCCATTGGCTTTGCACCAACGGCCAATACTGTTCCGGCAGCAGGCGAAAGCGCCTGATCCCGGATTTACCGATCAATTACAGCGCGTTAAGCGACAGCGACGCGCTTTTCGACCGGTTCGTCGACAATTTCCCTGCCGCGGCCATCGCGATTTTCCAGCATTTCCGCTTTTTTCAGCTCTTCTTCGGCTTCCGAAAGGCGGGCGGCGGCGCCTTCGCGCTGTGACTTGAGGTCACGCTGCGACACCAGAAGGTTTTCTCGGCGCTGACGGGCGGCCTTTGCAAAGGTCGGGTAAGCGAAATGGGACTGGTCGGCAATCCCGGACTTGCGTTCCTCGAAGGCGACCTGATTCTCCAGATCGGTTGCCATCCGGTCAAACTCGGCAATCATCATGTCGAGCTGCAACAATTGCCGACGCTTTTCGTTAACCTGAAACAGCTTCAGCCGGACAAGGCTCTCGCGCGATTTCATACTCATACTCCTGGTACGCCTTACACATTTGACCGTTCCGCGCTTGAACAAACCGCTGAACGTCCCGAACTCTTACTCTCTGCATCTTTCCGGATGGAAAACGGGTCCCCGCTTTTTTTCCGGATAGCTGTCGAAACGGGCGAATCTTCTCCCAAAACGCTTCAAAGGCCGGTTTCCGGGCGCCAATCCTTAAAGAGAATGAAATTTTTCTCCAATTTGGACCGGCGCGGTAACCTTTCGTTTACGCGCATCATTAATCATACGCGTTAGGACTTAAGAGCGGGTAAATCAAAATCTTCCGCCTTGAGACCGGGTATCGAGTCAAAAGAGTCGGTTGTCGGTGTTTTCTAATCCAAAACATGAGCAACAATTTTTCCCGATTCCCTAGGAGATTCAAAATAATGCTGCTGGTTGCTAAATGATTATCAACAAGGCTTGCAAATCAGAATCAGAATTTGTTAACCATTCGCTGGCAACCTGCGAAGCACATGGCAAGGTTATTCGCAGCCAGGGGGCCACCCGATGCGGCGGCGGACAAGGGGACTAAAATGCGCGTTCTGCTGATTGAAGACGACAGTGCAACGGCCCAAAGCATCGAATTGATGCTGAAATCCGAGAGTTTCATCGTGTACACGACCGACCTCGGCGAGGAAGGCGTGGACCTTGGTAAATTGTATGATTACGACATCATCCTGCTCGATCTCAATCTTCCGGACATGTCCGGGTATGAAGTCCTGCGCACACTTCGCCTTTCAAAGGTGAAAACACCGATCCTGATTCTTTCCGGCATGGCAGGCATAGAAGACAAGGTTCGCGGTCTCGGCTTTGGCGCCGACGATTACATGACCAAGCCGTTCCACAAGGACGAACTGGTCGCCCGCATCCACGCCATCGTCCGACGTTCCAAGGGCCATGCCCAGTCGGTCATCAACACTGGAAACCTTACAGTCAATCTGGATGCCAAGACGGTGGAAGTCGGCGGTCAGCGCGTGCATCTTACCGGCAAGGAATACCAGATGCTGGAGCTTCTGTCGCTCCGCAAGGGAACGACCCTCACCAAGGAAATGTTCCTCAATCACCTCTACGGTGGGATGGACGAGCCGGAACTGAAAATCATCGACGTTTTCATCTGCAAACTGCGCAAGAAGCTTGATTCTGCATCTGGCGGCGAAAATTACATCGAGACGGTTTGGGGCCGCGGCTATGTGCTGCGTGAGCCGGACGCGACGGAATTCCGCGAAAGCGCCTGATTGTTTCAGACATCCAAAAATTGAAAACCCGGCTGGACCCAGCTGGGTTTTTTTCACGTTTGTACTGTAGTCAGAAACAAAAAAGCGGGATGAAACTGACCTGAGACCCGTGTCTCATCCGCTTTTGCGCGGAGTCCGTGGGTTCATTTTTGGCCTTAAGCTGCCTGTTTTTGCAATGCCATTTTCATGGCGAATTCGCTGGGCGTGAGTTTGCCCAGTGATGAATGCGGTCT
>JBGSHY010000036.1:0-22168 GCA_041751995.1 Rhizobiaceae bacterium
CCGGTCGGCCCGTCCTGCCGCCTGTGCGAGCGCCCCGGCTGCCTCTCCCGAGCCGCCCCGCCCATCACCAAGCCGCTGGGGCTGGATGAAATGGTGACGGGGCTGAGCGCGTTTGATTTTGTGTGAGGACGCTTTTCAGCATCAACCTTCAGCGCATGTCGAACAGTTCTGCGTGGAAATTGTCTGCGGACATGCCTTTGGCGACCAAGCCGCTGCGCAGCGCTTCGCCCATTGCTGTTGGCCCGCAAAACCAGATATCGGCGTCTCGCCAGTCCGGCGCAGCTTCGATGATCTTGTCTGCGGTTAGATAGCCGTCGGCGGCGTCGACCGAAAGGTGAAGCTTCACGCCTGAAGCCGCCACGTCCCGCTTCAGAGCAGTGATGGCGCTTTCGTCATAGTCAGCTGTGGCGTGGAACAGGTCAATTTTCCGCCCGTCCGGTTTGGCGGCGACAGCGTTCATCCGGGCGACGAACGGCGCGACGCCGATGCCGCCGCAGATCCAGATCTGGCGCTTCTTGCCGGACTCGAAGTTGAATTCGCCGTATGGCCCTTCAACCGTGATGTCACCGCCGACTTTCAGCGATGCCGGAAGCTGTGCTGTGTAGTCGCCCAGCGCCTTGACCAGAAAGCTGATCTTGCCGTCGCCGCTCCAATGCGAGGTGATGGTGAACGGATGCGCGCCTTCGCTGTTGTCAAAGGTGACAAAGGCAAATTGGCCGGCCATGTGGCCTGGCCAATTGTTCGACAGCTTGGCGTCGACATGCACCACCTTGACGCCGGAATGATAGCTGAGCCCGGTGATCTTGCCGGTTGCCCGGTTGCCCGCGCCGATCAGCCGGAACAGCGACATGAACGCGCCGACCGTGCCAAACAGCATCAGCACCGCCATCACCGGACCGAGGACCGAGCCCCAATAGGTGAATTTCATCAGCACCAAGGAATGGAACACCAGCGCCAAATAGACGATGGCAAGGATGCGGTGGGTCTTGAAGAAATATTTGTACGGAAACCACTTCACCAAGGCGAGAACGACCAGCAGGATCAGCGCATAAAACGCCGGATTGCCGATGCCCTCTGCAGGGCTGCGCATGGTTTGAAAAATGGCCAGTAAGGTATTGGCCTGTTCCGGTATCGCCTCGCGCTGCGGACGCACACCGGTTGACGACGAGAACAGGAATGGTGCCTGTTTGGCAAGCCAGTGGACGACCGAAAACACCAGTCCGGCAATGCCGAGCCATTTGTGCAGCCGGTACATCTTGTCGAGCCCGCCAAGCCAAGGCTCCAGAAACTTGAGCCGCATGGCCAGAATCATGCTGGCGGACATCGCGCCGATGGCAAGGATGCCCGAACCGTACAGCATCGCGCTCGAGCTGCCGAACTTTGCAAGTGCGACTGTCGGAAACCCCTCCGCAAAAAGCCAGAACGTCGTCAGCGCCGCCAGCAACAAAGCGAAACTTGTTTGAATTTTTTTCATCGTCATCTTCCTTGGGCGCCCTCGGCTTCGGCACTAGGCCGAGGATGTGCAGCCATCAAGTTACAAATGGGTAATATCGCCGGAGGGCGCAAAACAAGGCGTTGCCGTCCGCCACCGGACGGCCTGGCCGCGCAGCTTGAAAAACCGCATCAACAGGCAAGGCGCATCCGGCGCAAAAAGTCCCCGGACGGGTCTTTAAATACTGCGCATTGCGCTTTGGATTTGCCTTGCCCCAATATCAACTCCGGCCTTGGACTTGCCCGCTCCAGTGTATGAATTGGTTTGCGTTCCGACGGTGTTGGCGTAGGTTGCCGAGGCGGGAGGCAACGCGATATGAAACTGACGGTTTTTGTCGAAGACGGGTTTGAACTTGATATTCGTCCTGCAAGGGCGGACCGCGCATGGATGGCTGCTTTCAACGACGGTTTTGCCTATGGCTGCCTGCCGATGATGATTGCCAACCAGCATGGCTGGGAAATCTGCTCCCCAGTCAGCTTCACCGTGATCTGGAATGGCGGCAAAAGCAAAGACTGCCTGGCTGTGTTGCCGGATGAACCGGGCAATCACCGCATTTTGAGCCATTTCGGCTTTGGCATTGTCACGTTTTCCTTCCCCGCCGTTTTTCGCACCGAACCGGGCTACGATCTTGTGATCGGCGGCCCGCCGAACTTCCCGGTAGATGGCGCAACCCCGCTGACAGGAATTGCGGAAACCGATTGGCTGCTGTCATCAATCGCCATGCATTGGCAATTGACCCGGCCGAACCATGCCGTCCGGTTCCGAAAAGGGGATCCGTTGGTGCAGATATTTCCGGTCCGGCGGGGTGAATTGGAAAGCGTGGCGCCGGAACTGAAGAATGTTTCGGACGAACCGGAAGTCGAGGCTTATATGCACGACTGGCAGCTCAGGCGCAGGGCCTTTCAAGCTGCCTTGCAAATCCCGGACTCAAAGGAAAAAGAACAGCGCTGGCCCGGACATTACCGGCGCGGGCATGATGTGACCGGCGCGGAAATTGCGCCCGACAACCACCGCACCCGCCAAAGACTTCATGCGTTTGCAGATAAACGCGGCCAATCCGCAATAGACGCCAACGGGCAGGCTGGCCCGGCATCAGGTGCGGATAGCGGTGCAATTGACGTCTCATGAAACAATGGCTATTCGGGATACGGGGCGTCAAATAGACCGAAAACGGCTTCAAAGGGGAATGCAATGAAAAAAACCTATGTCAAACCAACGTTGAACTACCGCGGTGCTCTCGCGTCAGTGACAGCATCATCAGTCACGATGATCTGGGTTCCGTAATGATTGTTTGCTTAATGAAGTTAATATGACCTGAAATCGTCCGCATTTGGCGGCGGTCGACAGGACACATCGCGCGGATATCAGTCACGACGCAATTGCCGGATAGACTAGGGATTGAGTTCACGCTCTTGATCCATGCCCGAGGCTGCCCTCATACATGGAGTCAGACTTGCACCGCGGGCCGGTCGAAACACAATAGTTTGCCGCAATTACTTGCTTGCAGCGGCTCACCGTTTCCTCGAATCGGCAAACCGGGCCAGAGATTTGTTTCGCCGCGTTTTTCAAGCGTTTGATGTATGCATCAAACCCAAAAATGCTCTGCCGCCTTTGATCCCATCGATCAATAGTCACAATCATTCCAGATATACTTCGCACTCGACCAGCCTTCGCTCGAGCCATCCAGCGCCGCAACCTTGTACCAGTTGCCGCGACGGTCGAAGATTTCGACCTTGTCGCCATTGAACAGTTCGCCAACCTGGCTGGCTGATTTGCGTGGAGCGGCACGCACGGCAAGGAATCCGGAGCCAGTGGACGGATTGTAGTGGCTGGAAAGCCCATGCACCTTGCCTTCGCAATATTGGGCGGAGGCCTGCGGCGCCACGCCAGCATTGAGGGAGAAGGCGAGGGCGAGTGATGCAAATGTCAGGGCGAGTTTGCGCATGTGTGCAGGTCCTTTACGATAGCGACCCGGAAACGGTGTTGCCGGGCAATCTGGTTGAACTGGAACTTTGTCGCAACTGGAATTAAAAAGGTTCATGAGTAAACTGCATTGACTTGCAGCAATCCGCCCGGCCGGGCGCACCCGTGAAATGCGTGGCAAATCCGCGCGCATTGTGAGCGCTGTTCGATGTGTTTTCGTGATGAAACCCATAGACGGCGCGAATGCGACAGGCGGCATATCCTCCTCTATGCTCGAATGATTCACAGAACCGGAAAGTGCCGCATGTCCACCGATCCGATCCCGCTGCCGCAGGGCATCAACGTCCACACCATCGACCGGCGTGGCGTGCTTTTAGTCGCGGGGTCTGCACTCGCATGGTCGATGGGCGGCATGATTGACCGGTTCATTGAAGCGCCGGACACCTGGACCGTGGTGTTCTGGCGCTCGGTCTGGGCCGCTGCATTCTTGATGACATTCCTTTTGGTGCGAGACGGGCGCAAGGCGCCAAGCGCCTTCAAGGCGATGGGTTGGCCGGGGCTGGTCGTGGCGCTGTGCTTCATGACAGCTTCGATCTCCTTCGTGCAGGCCATCGCACTGACGACTGTCGCCAACGTCATCCTTATCAACGCCACGGTTCCGCTCGTTGCCGCGCTGATCGCCCGGATATTCCTCGGCGAAATAATTTCGGGGGCCACCTGGGCTGCCATTGCCGCGGTTATTGCCGGTGTGGCGATCATGGTTTCGGACGGGTCGGGCGGATCAAGCTCGCTTGTTGGCAACCTGTTGGCTTTGCTGATCACTTTTGTCTTCGCGATTGCGACGGTTGTCACGCGCCGCCACTCAAATGTTCGCATGACGCCGGCCGTCATCACTGCCACCACCCTGGCGGCCATTGTCGCAGCCACGCAGGCGTCCGCTTTCAAAGTATCCGGTCAGGATATGAGCTGGCTGTTTGCTTTCGGCGCACTTAATCTTGGTCTTGGTATGGCCCTGTTTGTCACGGGGGCCAGACTGATCCCATCCGCTCTTGCTGCTTTGCTCGGTACCCTGGAAACAGTGCTTAGCCCGGTCTGGGTCTGGCTTGTGCACGGCGAAAAGGCGTCAATCATGACAGTCATCGGTGGGGGTATCGTCATGGCCGCGCTCGTGTTTCATTTGATCATCAGCAACCGGAAATCCGTGTCAGCGGGTAAAATGTGAGGAATTTCAAAGGCTCGTTTCTGAATTGATTGACAATCGGTAAACGCCGTTTGAAGGTGGGTCCATCGGAACAGCACCAAGGTTCATCTTGAACGATTGCATTCGTGAAATCACGGCGCGGGGCGCCTTTCAAGCCAAGGCAGGCTTTGCAATCGGGTGCCGTTTCCGCAAGACGGCGAATGCCGCAATTCCGAAACATGCAAACTTCAGAGGCAACCATGGTCCGCAATAAGATTCTTGGGGCGAGCTTCGCCCTTTTCGCACTTTCCACAGCCGCGTTCGCGCAGGAAAAAGTGGTCAACGTCTTCAACTGGTCCGATTACATCGACGACACGATCATTGCCGATTTCACCAAGGAAACCGGCATCAAGGTCGTTTACGACGTGTTCGATTCCAATGAAATCCTGGAGACCAAGCTGTTGGCCGGCTCATCCGGCTATGACGTTGTCGTTCCGACGGCAACCTTCCTTGCCCGCCAAATTCAGGCCGGCGTGTTCCAGAAGCTTGACAAGTCGAAACTTCCGAACCTGTCGAACATGTGGGACGTGGTCCAGCAAAAGACCTTGATCTACGATCCGGAGAACGCCTATTCGATCAATTACATGTGGGGCACCACCGGCATCGGCTACAACAAGAAGAAAATCGCTGAACGCCTGGGCACCGACAAGATCGACAGCTGGAAGACCATTTTTGATCCGGCCGAAATCGCCAAATTGGCCGATTGCGGTGTCTACATGCTGGATTCGGCGACCGACATCCTGCCGACGGCTTTGAATTATCTTGGTCTGCCCGCTGATTCCAAGTCGCCGGAAGATCTGGCCAAGGCCGAAGAGTTGATGCTTTCCATCCGCCCGCACATTCGCAAATTCCATTCATCCGAATACATCAACGCGCTCGCCAATGGTGACATCTGCGTGGCGATCGGCTGGTCAGGTGACATATTCCAGGCGCGCGACCGCGCGGCGGAAGCTGAGCAGGGCGTTGAAGTCGGCTACGTGATCCCGAAGGAAGGCGCATACATGTGGTTTGACCAGATGGCCATTCCGGCCGATGCCAAGAATCTTGAGGAAGCGCACATCTTCCTCAACTACATCATGCGTCCGGAAGTCGCCGCCAAAGCGTCGAACTATGTTGTCTATGCAAACGGCAACAAGGCAAGCCAGGCACAGATCGATCCGGCAATCACCAGCGATCCGGCGGTTTTCCCGGATGAGGCAACCATGGCGAAACTCTTCACCACGACACCCGCCTCTCCAAAAGACCAGCGTGTGATCACCCGCACCTGGACCAAGATCGTCACCGGTCAATAAGTAAAATCCAGCCCCGCCGGCCCGTCCGGCGGGGTTTTCCATTTCGGCAGCAAGACCGAAGCCTTACAGGGGAAGCAACATCATGAAGTCACTTGGAAACATCCGGCGCTCATTTGCTCCGTGGACGGATCCGGCCGCCAAGCCGTATATCTCGTTTCAAAACATCACCAAGATCTTCGGTGACTTTACGGCTGTCGATGACCTGTCGCTGAATGTTTATCAGCGCGAGTTCTTTGCGCTGCTGGGTGCATCCGGCTGCGGCAAGTCCACCTTGCTGCGCATGTTGGCAGGCTTCGAAAACCCGACCAAGGGCAAAATTCTCCTCGATGGTCAGGATATGACCGGCATCCCGCCCTACAAGCGGCCGGTCAACATGATGTTCCAGTCCTACGCCCTGTTTCCGCACATGACTGTTGAAAACAACATTGCTTTCGGCCTCAAGCAGGATGGCATGGCCAAATCCGAAATCGACGACCGCGTTCAGGCGATGCTGAAGCTGGTAAAATTGGAGAAGTTCGGAAAGCGCAAGCCGCACCAGCTCTCCGGAGGTCAGCGCCAGCGTGTGGCCCTTGCCCGCTCCATTGCCAAGCGCCCGAAAGTCCTGCTGCTCGACGAACCGCTCGGCGCGCTCGACAAGAAGCTGCGCGAGGAAACCCAGTTCGAATTGATGGACCTCCAGATGGAACTGGGATTGACCTTTATGGTCGTCACCCACGACCAGGAGGAAGCCATGACCATGGCCGACCGTATCGCCATCATGGACAAGGGCAAGGTGATGCAGGTGGCGACACCGGCGGAAGTCTATGAAGCGCCCAATTCCAAATTCGTCGCCGACTTCATTGGCAACGTGTCGATGTTTGAAGGCAAGGTTGAAAAGTCCGCCGGCGGCGTCATCGAAATTGCCACCGGCGACGGCTTCGTTGTCAAGGCAGATGTTGCTGACGCGCCGTCCACCGGTTCACCGGTCTGGTTTGCGCTGCGTCCAGAAAAGTTCAAGGTCTCGAAGAAAAAGCCGGAGAATCCCGGTGTGAACTCCGTCGACGGTGAAATCTGGGACATTGCCTATCTCGGTGACATGACGGTTTTCCATGTCAAGATCGGCTCCGGCAAAGTCATCAAGGTATCGCAGATGAATGCGACCCGCGAGACGGAAGAGCCGCTGGCCTGGGACGACAAGGTGTGGGTGACATTTCCGGCCAATGCCGGCATTGTCTTGAAAAACTGAAGGTGCGGCCATGAAAAATCCGCTCACTTTCATTTTCAACCGGCTGACGATCGGCATCCCCTACCTGTGGCTGATCATTTTCTTCCTTGTGCCGTTCTTCATCGTTTTCAAGATTTCGCTGTCCGAGACGGCAATCCAGATGCCGCCCTACAATCCGGTGTTTGACGGCGTAGATACGGCGGAAAAATTGAAGAGCCTGTCGTTTTCCAATTATGTTTGGCTCACCGAAGATCCGCTTTATTACCGCGCCTACCTTTCCAGCATTTTCATCGCAGGCGCCTCGACGTTCCTGACGCTACTGGTTGCCTACCCGCTAGCGTATGGGATGGCACGCGCGCCGCTCACGCTCCGCCCGACGCTGCTGATGCTGGTGATCCTGCCGTTCTGGACCTCTTTCCTGATCCGTGTCTATGCCTGGATCGGTATCCTCAAGCCCGAGGGATTGCTGAACCAGTTGCTGATGTCGGTCGGCGTCATCGACACGCCACTGCAAATCATGAACACCAATACCGCTATCTTCATTGGTATCGTTTATTCCTACCTGCCGTTCATGGTGCTGCCGATCTATTCTGCGCTGGAAAAGATGGATTACTCGCTGATCGAAGCCGCGCAGGACCTTGGCTGCCCGCCAACGTCAGCCTTCTGGAAAGTGACCTTCCCGCTTTCGCTTCCCGGCGTGATCGCCGGCTGTTTCCTCGTCTTCATTCCGGCGACTGGCGAGTTCGTTATCCCAGATCTCCTCGGTGGCTCGTCAACACTGATGATCGGTAAGACGCTGTGGAATGAGTTCTTCTCCAACCGCGACTGGCCGGTGTCGTCGGCCGTGGCCGTGATTTTGCTGGCCATGCTGGTGATCCCGATCGTGCTGTTCCAGAATGCGCAAGCCAAGGCACAGGAGGCAGGCAAATGAACACGAGCTGGTCCCGTTTCAATGTCATGTCAGTGGTGCTGGGCTTTGCCTTCCTCTACCTGCCAATCGTCCTTCTGGTGATTTTCTCGTTCAACGAATCCAAGCTTGTAACCGTCTGGGGCGGGTTTTCCACCAAGTGGTATGTCTCGCTCTTCCAGAATCAGGGATTGATGGACGCCGCATGGGTGACGATCCGTGTAGCTCTCTTGTCGGCATCCATCGCCACCGTGCTTGGCACGCTCGGCGCGTTGGCCATGACGCGCTACACCCGATTTCGCGGGCGTATCCTGTTCTCCGGTATGATCTATGCACCGCTCGTCATGCCGGAAGTTATCACCGGCCTGTCGTTGCTGCTACTGTTCGTGGCGATCGGCTTTGACCGCGGCTTCTGGACTGTCACGCTGGCGCATACAACGCTGACCATGTGCTTCGTTGCCGTCGTGGTCCAGTCCCGCCTCGTCACATTCGACCGTTCGCTGGAAGAAGCAGCTATGGACCTTGGCGCCACACCGGTGACGACCTTCATGAAGATCACACTGCCGGTTATCCTGCCGGCCGTCGTATCCGGTTGGATGCTCGCCTTCACCCTTTCCCTGGACGATCTTGTGATCGCGTCCTTCACATCCGGTCCGGGCGCAACCACGCTGCCGATGAAAATTTATTCGCAGGTTCGCTTGGGAGTGACACCGGAAATCAATGCGGTCTGCACGATCATGATCGCCGTCATCGCCGTCGGCGTGATCGCGACCTCTGTCATCAACAAACAACGCGAGGTGCAACGCGTCAAAGATGAGCAGGCGGCGTTGCGCGGCTGATCATTTCGGCAACGGGACAAGTGTGACAAACGGCTTGTCCCACGAGCCGCCGACGAAAAACGGCTCCCGGTTTTCCGGCTCTGACTGCGCCGCAATCAGGCCATTCAGCGCCACGCCTCCCGTTTGATAGGGAATTGCGCCGGTTAGATTGAGGCGCAGTCCATTGATGTTTATTTCACTGGAACCGACAATGGCTACGCTCTGTTTCAGGTTTGCAGACACCGTTGCCGATTCCAGTGACGACAGTCCGGAATAGGTGTCCGGCAGCGCAAATATCTGCCCCTTCCGTATCGCCGCCGCAAAATTATCCGACGAAAAATTACGGATGGTCCCTGCTTCTGCCTGCACTTCAAGTTGACCTTCGCCGGCCTGAAGGAAATCCGGCAGCGATTTATACGGCCCGGCCAAGTCAAGCTGGAGGCTCACAGGGGCGCTGATCAGAGGGTAAATGGCATCTTTGCCGGCCAGTTGATTTGGCATGATGCTCCGGCCCGAAAACTTGAAAGCGGCGGTTTTGGATGCGCCTGCGCCTGATACGCGAAGACTGCTCGTCACTTCGCCACCCGCCAAACCGCCATTGCCCAGATCCAGTAGCGCGTTGCCACTATCGATGCGGATCGTCCCGGCGGCATCGTTGATTTCCCAACGGCCAGCAAAGGCAGTCTCTGCCGACAGGCGCAGGTCCAGATCGATGCCACTGAGCGGTGTGGCTTCTACCGCGCCAGCGGAGATTTCATTGCCGCCCAGCGGCAGAGATTGCGCCAGCGATGCAAAATCAATGGTGTCAAATGCCAAAGTGCCGGTAAGCTTCGCCGGCTTGGCGGTAAGGTCGACTTCAAGTGTCCCCATTGCAGGTTTGCTGTCGAGCGAGAGCTGTAGATCGCCAAACTTGAGCTTCCCTTCGGCAGTGGTCAGTTTGGCTGCCATTTCAAGCGCACCAAGATTTCCGGCGGTTGTCATCGGGGCCGCCGACCAGGACAACACCCGGCTGATTGATGAAGCCTTCAGTGTCAGATTTCCATCGGCGAAAAAGTCCGAGGCAAGATTGGCGTCACCGCTGAAAGTGAATGAGAGTGGCGCAGACTTGAAGTCGAGGTCCAGCCGGCTCGATCCTCCAGACGCCAGCACCAGCGGCCTCGCCACGTCCACATTGAAATCAATGTTTTCGCCGCGCCAGAACGCCGAGCCAGTTGCCTTCGCGCCGCCACGCAGTTTCAGCCACTGCAAAGTGGCGTTCAGATCCATCACCCGGTCTTCCCGCCCGTCCAGCCAGATGTAGGACAAAGATGAATTGGAGAACCGGACACTGCCCAGAGAACGATTGGCGATGTTTCCCAGATCCGGGTTGATGCGGTCAACAATGATCGCCGCTTTGGCATTTTCGATCGCCGGCTTCAGCGGCCCGCTCTCGGCAAATGCCCCGAGCCTCATGCCCGGTTGTTGCCGAAAAGTGACGCGTGCGCCATCGAGCCACAATTCCTTCATGTCGACTTTTCCCGTCATGACAGAAAGCGCGGAGAAGCGTGCTTCGAGCCTTTGGGCCGAGACGGTCACTGCGCCAAGCGCATCGTTGGAAGTGACATCAGTCAGTGTCGCCTTGAAAGGAAAGAAACTGATGGTCGCATTGCCTTTTGCCGAAAGCGACATGCCGCTCCAGTCGGCAATTTGGCTTTCAAGCCGGGCCCTCAGCGCATCCTGATTGAGCCCCATAGGCAACAGCAGCAAAAACAGGCTTACGGATACAAAAATGGTCGCAACACTCGCAACGGACCACCTGACCCAGCGGGGAACCTGCCGCAGCCAAAAAATGGCGTTATGCGCCTCGTTTTCAGCCTGATCTTGAACTTTCAACATTTTAAACGGTTTAACCCAAGCTTTGACCAATTCAAGTCCACTTGCTGTTTTGCACTGCGAAATGGTAACGCCAATGCGGAAAACCGGACCAGACAGGCGAAATTTCATGACCGATTTGAATACCGACGTGCCGTTGTGGGCGCCTTCTGCCGAGCGTACCAAAAATGCGGCAATTACCGACTTCGCCGGCTTTTGTTCGAAGCGATCCGGTGTTGAGTTGAAAGATTACGCTGCCCTGCATGCCTGGTCGATTGGCGAGCGCGGTGCGTTCTGGGATGCCGTTTGGGATTACTGCGGCATCCGCGGCGACAAGGGCGATCGGCTGATCGAAAACGCGGACAAGATGCCCGGCGCTTCCTTCTTCCCGGAAGCGCGGATCAACTTCGCCGAAAACATGTTGTGGAAAGACGGCGAGGGTGACGCCATCGTCTTCCGCGCAGAAGACAAGGCGCAGCGCCGCTGGTCGTGGAATGACCTGCGCGCCGAGGTCTCCCGGCTCCAACAGGCGATGAAAGCCGCTGGTGTCAAACAAGGCGACCGCATCGCCGCGATGATGCCGAACATGCCCGAAACCGTGGCGATCATGCTGGCTGCTTCGTCATTGGGAGCGATCTTCTCGTCCTGTTCGCCGGATTTCGGCGTTGAAGGCGTCATCGACCGGTTCGGCCAGATCGAGCCGAAGCTTTTCTTCGCCTGCGACGGCTATTGGTATGCCGGCAAAACGCTGCCGCTGCTGGAAAAGCTGACATCCATTGCAGACCGGCTGCCAACGGCGGAAAAAATCATCATCGTCAAACACATTGGCGTTGATCGGCAAACGGCCGATGCGCTGCCCCGTGCGAAGACACTGGAAGACTTCACCGCCGATTTCAAACCTGCAGCGCTCGAATTCACCCACCTGCCGTTCAATCATCCGCTCTACATCCTGTTTTCCTCCGGCACGACCGGCGTCCCGAAATGCATCGTACACGGTGCGGGCGGCACGCTGATCCAGCATTTGAAGGAACACCGCTTTCATGCCGACCAGAAGGAAGGCGACCGGCTGTTCTATTTCACTACCTGCGGCTGGATGATGTGGAACTGGCTGGTGACCGGCCTGGCAAGCGGCATGACGCTGCTGCTGTTTGACGGATCCCCGTTTCATCCCGATGGCAACGTCCTGTTCGATTTCGCGCAGGATGAACGAATGACCTATCTCGGCACTTCAGCCAAATATATCGACGCTCTGCGCAAATCGGGCCTCCGCCCGATTGAAACGCATGATTTGTCCACGGTCCGCACCTTGTCCTCGACCGGCTCACCGCTGTCGCCGGAAGGCTTTGCCTTCGTTTATGACGGCATCAAGAGGGACGTTCATCTGGCGTCCATCTCAGGTGGCACGGACATTGTCTCATGCTTCGTGCTCGGCGTGCCGGGGAGGGCAGTCTATGCCGGAGAAATTCAAGGCGCGGGTCTCGGCATGGCCGTCGATGTCTGGGACGACGACGGGAAACATGTTGAAGGCGAAAAAGGCGAACTGGTCTGCACCAAGGCCTTCCCCTCCATGCCGGTCGGATTTTGGAATGACCCGGACGGCAAGAAATATCAGGCAGCCTATTTTGAGCGATTCGACAACATCTGGTGTCACGGCGACTTCGCCGAATGGACAAAAAACGGTGGTCTGGTCATTCATGGCCGCTCGGACGCAACGCTCAATCCGGGCGGCGTGCGCATAGGCACCGCAGAGATATACAATCAGGTCGAACAATTGCCGGAAATCGCCGAGTCCCTGTGCATCGGCCAGAATCATGACGATGATGTCCGCGTCGTGCTGTTTGTTCGCCTGAAAGACGGAGAAGTGCTCGACAATGCGTTGCGCGACAGAATCAAAAAGAAGATCCGCACCGGCGCCTCGCCGCGCCATGTTCCAGCGAAGATCATTGCGGTAACGGATATCCCGCGCACCAAGTCCGGCAAGATCACCGAGCTTGCCGTACGTGACGTTGTGCACGGACGCGCCGTCAAGAATACGGAAGCCTTGGCAAATCCGGAAGCACTCGCATTTTTCAGGGATCTGGAAGAGCTCAAGAACTGACTGGTTAACAAAACCTTCCGTGGAAATTTACTGTGTTTCGTATCGGGACTTCGATCTGTAAATTCTGAAGTATCCAGGTAAGGATTTGTTAATTCACATCCGCGAGATTGGTTCCAACTTAAGGGTGCAGCTTTCCAACCGGAATGTTTCCCTTTGTGACCCTGCCACCGCCCTACAGCATGTCTTTTATTCCGGCGCCGGATTATCCCGGCGCCGAATTTTTTTTGCGCTGCTTTCTAAGCTTGGCTGTCCGTCGCCAACGCATGCGACAGGATGATCACCGGCACTAGGCTGGTCAATACAATTGCCAGCGCCGCAACGGATCCGTCCTCGACGGCCGAACGTGAGGCATTTTCATAGACCAGCGTCGCCAACGTGTTGAAGCCGATCGGCCGCAGCAGGATTGTCGCCGACAGTTCCTTGACAGTGTCGACAAAGACAAGGACCAGACTGGTCAGGATGGCCGGGCGCAAGAGCGGCAGCATCACCTGCAGCGTCGCCTGCCGTGCCGAGCGGCCAAGATTGCGCGCGGCATGGTCAAGATTTGGCGGCAGCTTGTGCAAGCCGGAATGCAGGCCGGAATCGGCGACTGCCATGAAGCGGATCGTTGCCGCAAGAATGACGGCCAGAACTGTCCCTGAAAAGATCAGCCCTGGCGCTGGCAGGGACAAGGCTCTGAGTGCGTTGTTGATCCAGCGGTCCGCTCCGCCAAGCACAAACAACAGGCCAATCGCCAGAACCGTTCCCGGCAGCGCATAACCCATTGAAGCAAGACGCATGACCAAAGGCATCCGCCGAAGCTGTTGCATGCGCCCCGCATGGATCAGGAACAGGCTGGCAACGACCGTCAGCAACGCAGTTATAGAGCCGGTCATCAATGAGTTGAACAAAGCGGATTGAAACTCGGGCGCAAAAACCTGGTCAAGCCGCTTCAGCGCAAAGCGCAGCAGTATGGCGAAAGGAACGCCAAAGCCGATTACAACCGGCATCAGGCAGGCAAGACTTGCAACCACGCCTGCAAAGCCAGCCAATCTGCGCCGCGCTGGCCGGCTGGAGAAGTTTGCAGAACGCCCGCTGGTGAATCGCAACTGTCGCCGCGCGTGTGCCTCCAGCGCCAGCAGGCCAAACACAATCACCAGCATGATCACAGCAATCTGTGCCGCGCCCGCCAAGCTGCCGCGCGCCAGCCACGTATTGTAGACCGAAAAGGTCAGCGTGCGCACGCCAAGATACTCGACCGCGCCAATGTCATTCAGCGTCTCCATCAACGCCAGCGCCACGCCCGCGACAATTGCTGGCCGCGCCATCGGCAGCAGCACTTTGACGAAAACCCGCGGCGGCGACGCGCCAAGCGAGCGCGCAACATCGGCGGCATTGCGTCCCTGCATCAGGAACACCACGCGCGTGGAAAGGTAGACATAAGGGTAGAGAACAGCCGAAAGGATGAAGCCTGCGCCCCATACGGAGCGCACATCCGGAAACCAGTAGTCGGCATTGGTCTTGAATCCGAAAAGCGCGCGGATCATTGATTGAATCGGCCCGGCAAAATGCAGGAATTCGACAAAGCTGTACGAGGCAATGTAGGCAGGCATGGCGACCGGCAGCACCAAAAGCCAGGAAAGGGTGCGCCGGAACGGGAAGTCGAAGCTGATCACCAGCCACGCTGACACAACCCCGATGGAACTCGTGAGAAGGGCGACAAGCACCATGACCTCGGCGGTAACCAGCGCCGAACCCGGCAACACGGTTGTCGCCAGATGCCGCAGATCTTCCGTCCCGCCGCCAAACGCCAGCACCAACAGCGCGGCCAGCGGCAGCACCGACAGGATCACAATCAATGCGACAATCATGTTCAGCGCCGGATGGCGCTGCAGGCGTGTCCTGGATTGCGTGGCCTGAAGTGTGGTCATGGCCGCTTAAACCACGGTTCGCCTGAAATGCAAAAGGGCGTCGCAAAGGACGCCCTCAGCGATTTCAAGTGAGCCGATCAGCTTCCGGCCCCGTCGTCAAAGGCCACACGGTCGACCATCTCGGACGCCGCCTTGCGGTTGGCGGCGATATCGGCGAGCGGCAAGGCGTCAGCCTTCAGTTCTCCCCAGGATGCGACCAGATCAGACGGCTTCACATTCGGGTCCACAGGATATTCAAACACCTGCTCGGCATAGATTTTCTGCGCGTCGGGGCTTGCCAGAAACTGCATCAGCTTTAGTGCGGCGTCCTTGTCCGGCGCATGTTTCGCCAGCGCCATGCCGGAAATGTTGACATGGCTGCCGCGGTCATTGGCATTCGGGAACAACACCTTGATCGCCCCGGCCCAGTCCTTCTGTTCCGGCTCTTTCTCGTTTGTCAGCATCTGGCCGACATAATAGGTGTTGCCAAGAGCAATGTCGCATTCACCGGCAAAGATCGCCTTGGCCTGGTCGCGGTCGCCGCCTTCCGGTTTGCGCGCAAGGTTGGCTTTGACACCTTTCAGCCATTCCTCGGTCTTTTCCGGGCTGCTGTGCGCAATCATCGAGGAGATCAAAGCCAGATTATAGTCATGCTGGCCCGAACGGGTGCAGAGCTTGCCCTTCCATTTCGGGTCGGCGAGTTCCTCATAGGCAATTTCGTTCTGCGCCACGCGGTCCTTGGACGCGTAGACGACGCGCGAGCGCTTGGTCAGGCCAAACCAGTTGCCTGCCGGATCACGGTATTCGGCCGGGATTGCCGCATTTATTGCTTCGTCTGTGACCGGTTGGGTAATGCCCTTTTCGACGATGGCAGACAGGCGGGCGATATCGACGGTCAGGATAACATCGGCAGGCGAGTTTTCGCCTTCGGCCAGAATGCGCTCGTCCAATCCTTTGTCGAGAAACAGCACGTTGGTCTTGATGCCGGTCTTTTCGGTGAAGGCTTTCAGCACCGGTTCGATCAGCGGCGGCTGGCGGTACGAATAGATGTTCACCATGTCTTCGGCGCGCGCGGCAGTGCCAGTGGCGAGTGTGGAAGCGACAAAAAGTGACAGGGAAAGAGGACGCGCGAAAGCGCGAATGGAAAGATGCATTTGGTAACTCCATGCCATCGGGGTTCAAGGCCCCGGGGTTGAGCGGCGGTTTGATCGCCGCATCGTGTGACTAAGCGCACGCCGGTGACCGGTCAACGCCTCCGCCAATCAAAAATGCATCAGTTTGGAATGGTTCAAACAGCGCGGTCAGTCAGCCAGCACGCGGGTTGACGGGAAGGTGACTTCCACCAGCGTTCCCTGTCCGGGTGTCGAGGTGATTGAGAAATTCGCCCGGTTCGCTTCAACCATCGCCTTGGTCAGCGGCAAACCGAGCCCTGTGCCTTCACCGCGGCCTCGGTTCAGCGCATTGATCTGCTTGAACGGTTTCATCGCCTGCTCGATTTCCTGCGCCGTCATGCCGACGCCGGTGTCCCGCACCCGGACCACAACGCCGCCAGTCAGTTCATAGGCGGTCGACACAATTACCTGGCCGCCCGCAGCCGTATAGCGCACGGCGTTGGACAGAAGGTTCAGCGCGATCTGCTTTACCGAGCGCAAATCCGCAACAACTTCAGGCAGTTCGGAGGCAAACGACGAGCGGATGATCACCCGGTTGCGGTTGGCCTGCGGCTGCATCATCGAAACGGCTTCGGCCAGAGACTCGTTGAGCGAAACCGCTTCGAAATCCATTTCCTGCTGACCGGCTTCGATCTTGGAGATGTCCAGAAGATCATTGACCAGGTCCAGCACATGGCGGCCCGAGCGGTTGATGTCCTTGAGGTAGTCAAGGTAGCGCAGATTGCCGACCGGCCCGAACCGCTCTTCGGTCATCAAGTCGGAGAAGCCGATGATGGCGTTGAGGGGCGTGCGGATTTCATGGCTGACCCGCGCCAGAAACTCGGACTTCTGCGATGAGGCATGTTCGGCGGCGCGGCGGGCTGCGTTCAATTCTTCCTCTGCACGCTTCCACTGCGTGATATCGCGCATCACCGCGCAATAGCCGGTGGAGCCGGAAAGGCGGCCAATGGTCATGAACAGCGGGATGAAGCGTCCATGCGCCTCGCGCCCGATCACCTCGCGTCCGTCATTCATCAGGCTGGCGACACCGGTGCCGGAGAGATTGGACAGATAGTCGCTGACCATCCGCTGGCTTTCGGTGGCAAAAAGGACGGTGAACGGTTTTCCCTTCACTTCCGCCGGGTCAAATCCGAACAGAGCCTCGCCGGACTGCGTGATCGTGCGGATCGTGCCGTCCTGGTTGACGAACACAACGCCATCTGTTGCGGTCTCGAGCACCGAAGACAGCTCGGACACTTCCTGCTTCAACGCTGCCAGGTCGCCAACGTCGCCGATTTCGGGTTGAGCCTCGTCCGAGTGCGCATCAATGAGCCGCATCGACAGGAGCAGCGCATGGCCGCCTTTCCATGGGACGGTGTGCAAATGCGCCCGCACCGGCACAGTCTCGTCATACGCGGTGCGTAACATCGAGTTCAATTGTGATGTTTCCGCCGGACGATCCTCGGCATGGACAAACAGCCGGTCCAACCCGCCGGATTTCTTGAAAGCATCCATGGATGCATGTCCGGTCAGGTCAAAGAAGGCCTGGTTTGCAAACAACAGATCAGCGCCATTGTGCACGAGGATCGGCACGGGAAGACGCGACAGGATTGGCGCTTCGTCAATCGCCGCGGCCACATCTCTTGACGCTTTTTCATAATCTGGATTGGCATCGCCCGCTTCGGCGGCGGCCAGATCCAAAATGCTCGCGTTGCGCACGCCAGCAGTCGAAACAGGCTCATCCGGCTGCTGGTCAAGCCGTTTCATGTCGGCAATGTCTTCGGCCTCAAAACCCTCGTCAACCACATCGCCATAAGCAAATTCGACAGCTGCCTGATTGCTTAATGCGAGTTCCTCCGCCTCCGCGTCTGCCGCGGTTGCTTCCGCGGCGGGTTCAAACAGAGCTGGCGTAACGTTTACATCCGGCAGGAAGTCCGCGTCCGCCAGTGTGTCCACCTCTTCGGGTATGTCTGTTTCAAAATCTTCTGCAATCGCATCATCATAGGCGAAAGCGGAAGATTGGTCTTCAATGTCGTCCTGTGGAGCCGAAAGCTCGTGCGTCAATTCTGAAGCACCCTGACCGCTTGAAATCTCAAGCTCAACGTTTGCCTCTTGGGTGAATTCCGTACCGGTGGCCGCGTCTTCAGTCGACTCTGGTACTTCAACTGGCGGCGCTTTTTCGACAGAAACACTGCTGTCGGGCGTCGCGGCGATCAGGCCTTCGCGCCGCAGCCGTTCGGCAATTTCACGGAATGCGCTGCGCTCGACCGGAGACAGCGCATTGTCACTGGCACTTTCGGTCTTGCGGGTCTGGCGGCGCTCTTCAAGCCGGATGACTTTATCGCCCGCCGGAAGCGCAACCCTGCCGGGGAAAACCTCAAGAGCCGGCTTTTCACCCTGCCAGGGATCATGAACGAAATCGTCGGCTACTTCTGGAACACCCTCGTCGGCAATGGTTCCGGCAGCAATTTCCGGCTCAAACACCGTTTCCTGCTCAGGCGCAGCAACAGTTGTCTGTTCGATGGCCACATGCTCTCCGCGCCGCGCGAGAGCCAGGCCTATGGCTTCAGGATCAGTCTCCGCTTCGGCAAGACGCACAATGCCAAATCCGCGAAAGCCTTCGAACCGCCGCTCACGGTCATAGACGGGCAGGGCGGCCAGATCGACTGGCACGCGCAAATCCGTGCCTTCAAGCGGCCATAGCACCGAACGGCCAGACCAAGTGTCGTGGCGCTCCAGAAGATCACGGATTTCTCCTGACGGATCCATCGCAAACGCCTGCGCGACTTCCGCAAAAGTACGCCCTTCGATATCCGCTGCCTGCCTGCCAACCGTTTCGCCGAACTCCGGCGAGATCATGCTGAAGAATCCGGCGGCGTCGATCTTCCAGGTAAACCGGACCGGCAATGATTCAGCGTCTACGGCAACGTGGTGCGGCTCTGACGCGTCTAAGCCACGGCTCGCCGGTACGGCAGCCGGCGCAACTTCCGGCTCTGCATGCGCTTTGACCGCTTCGTTTGCAGCTGGCGGTATCGTCGCGGCATCTTTCGGATCAACCGGCCGTGCCTGCCGTCGGTCGCCACTGGGAGATGCGGCCCCGGCAAACCGGTCGCCATGGAAATACCACCGGTCCATGGATCCGGAGGAAGGAGAAACAGGAACAGCCCGCTTTCCAAATGCCGGCGCAGGTTCTTCAATGACAGGCGGTGCAACTGGTTCTGACTTGTCGTCAACCACCAGCAGGATGAACTTTGCAGGTTCATCAGAAATACGGCCAATCCCTGCCGGATAGGCCCGGCCGCCGGCATTGATCCGGCGTTTGATCATGCGGTCGCGTTCCCCCAGCGCATCCTTGGCCAGCCGTGCTGATTCTTCCGGGCCGATGGAGAGTTCGTCAAACTCGGAGCTGCAAACCACAATTCCGCCATCCGCATCCAGAATTGCGGCATGGCTGCCGTCATTGGCCAATCCGTCGATGGCGTTGCGGATGCCGCCTTCTGCGGGAGCGCTGAGCATGAGCGCCCGCTTGCCGTCCGGCAGCCGCAACTGCGAAACCGAAACCATGGTCATGTTGCTGTGAACACCAGAGGCAATGCGCAGCGCGATGGTCGCGGACTTGCCTTCAAGCTCATTGAAACCGAGGGCGCCTATTTGCCGCCTTGCGCTGATGCCAAGCTCAGGATCGCTTCCGGTTAGATCTACCGGATTGTCAAACCCGGCCAGACGCGCGCCGGCGCCATTGGCAAAGACAACCGTATCAAGCGCCGAATCGACAATCAGCACGGCGTCGCCTGCGGAAAGGCGTTCCCGAACGGTGTCCAGCACTGCAATGTCGATATAGGGATAAGGCACAGACGCCATCATTCCTGTTGTCCGGGTTTCATTAAGTCTTTGTTAATAATTGGTTGCGCCTCGCGCGTCCAGAAACTGTTGGACACATAAGCGACGTTTCTGGAGTGGTGGTTAACCGGAAAAAATGGTGCACTGCAAAAAAATGTTGCAATGCACAATAAACTGTCCTATATACGGTTTATGAATTAACCCGGCAGCGAAAAACGCTGCAAAAGGAGACTAAAATGTCCAAGAAGCCAGAAACCGATGCTTTCGCAATGCCGTCCTTTGATGCCTCGAAGGTCACCGACCAGTTCCGTGATTTCGCCGAGAAGGGCCTTGCCCAGTCGAAAGACGCATATGCCAAGATGAAGACTGCAACCGAAGAAGCCCAGAAGACCGTTGAAGACACCTTCAAGTCGGTCCAGACCGCTGGTGCCGATGTTTCGCTGAAGGCAATCGCTGCTTTGCGCGCCAACACCGAAGCAGGCCTGTCGCACCTCGAAGCTCTGGTCGGCGTCAAGTCGGTTTCCGACTTCGTTGAACTGCAGACCTCTTTCTTCCGCAAGCAGGCTGAACTCGTGACGGCCCAGGCCAAGGAATTGCAGGACATTTCTGCAAAGGCTGCCGAAAAGGCTGCTGCTCCTGCCAAGGCAGCCATCGAAAAGGTCGTCTCGGAATTCAAGGCTGCCTAATCAGCCTCGGAAACCCTAGTCGTCAAACCGGCATTCTCCTCCCAGCCGGTTTGACCATCAGCCGGATGCGTTTTTGTCCGGCTCGAAATGAAGGCCAGGTTCCTCCCACCTGGCCTTTTTTCTTGCCCATTCCATAAAGCGAAGCTTGCAAAACCGGTCTTTTGTCCGTATGTCACGCCTCGCCGGACGGGTTTGATCAAGACCGAAACGGCACGTGTGCGATTGTAGCTCAGTTGGTTAGAGCGCCGGATTGTGGATCCGGAGGTCGCTGGTTCGACCCCAGCCAATCGTACCATTCTCCCAGAATCCGAAATGTCAAAGATGCCGCGTGGCATCCATCTTTTCGTGCAACACGCGGATAATCCAAATGTCCGATTTGCGTTTTTTATAGAAGACCACGTGGCTTTCATATTCGAAACGCCGGTAGTCTCTAGAAATCGCTGCAGCGATATGTCCGGCATCTGGTTGTATGTCGAGCATCGCGAAACAAGCATAAAGCCCTGCCAAATATTTGTCTCCTTGCAGGAATCCAAATTCGCGGACGGTGTACTTGTATATCTCCTTGATATCCTTATCCGCTTTTCCTGACGTTCGGTATTTTTTCACTGGCAAGTTCAAGGCGGGCCTCGGCGATAATATCTTCCATTGACTTATCGCTTATCCCACTCTCCTCGCCTTCAATCAATGCTTGTATCAAGGCTTCGCGTTTGGCGCGAAACTCGCGGTCCTTGCGGATGAGATCGCGGACATAGTCACTGGCGCTGGCGTAGTCGCCGCCTTCAACGCGCGTGTCGACCCAATCCTTCATCTGTTCCGGCAAGCTGATGTTCATGGATTTCATGGTCGAACCTCGAAAATGACAACATTTGGCAGATTATGCCATATAATGCCATCCACGGCAAACCCCTAGCGAAGGTTGCGCCACCGCCGCATTGCCTCGATCAACGCAAAACCTGTGGCGATAAGCACAAGCGGTGCGATGAACACCAGATCCACCCGGATGTTACAATCGCCTGAGCAGCCTTTCAGGATCCAGTCATTCCAGAAAAATGCGCCAACCCACGCTGCTATCGCCATGCCGAAGATGGCGTTGGAGCGCCGGAAGCGGAAAATCAACACTGCAAACCCGCCAATGACGATAAAGTAGAGTGCGATTCCCATTTGGTTTTCGCCTTAAAACAGCGCTCCCTGTGTCGGTGGTGTTGGTTTCGGCTTTGCCTTCGCCGGGGAAGGCAGGCCGGAAATCTCTTGTACCTGCACAGTCCCGTCGGCAAACTGAAGGCTCAAATGCTGACCGGCGCTCACCGCCGCCTTGCCGCGTACCATCGCGCCATTTTCGTCGCGTACCAGCGCAAAGCCGCGTTCCAGTACACGCTTGTGACTGATCCCCTCGGCAAGCCGCCAGACTGCCGCCAGCCGGTCGCCGCCGCGATGCAGCCGCGTCTTCAGTGCCGTGTCCGCCCGCGCGGTTAGGTCGGCAATTCGCTGTCGGCCTGTCTTCGCTTTGGCTGAGAGCGTGGTCGGCGTCATCTGCCGTGCAACACCGTCAAATTCCTGTTTCCGGTGACGCAAAATGCCATCGACTGACCTCGCCGCTCGGTCGCCAAGCGCTGCAAGGTTCTGTGCCCGCCGCTCCATCATCCGCATCAACAGTTCCGGCTGTAGCCGCGCCGATGCGCCGTTGATGAAGCGCGCGTGCTTCACATCCACGCCCGATTTCAGCCCGCGTTCCAGCCGCGTCACCGCCTCGTCGAACCGTCGGCGGGGCAGGGCGAGC
>JBGSHY010000037.1:0-16150 GCA_041751995.1 Rhizobiaceae bacterium
GCGGCGTCCGACCGCGGCGTCGACATCATCCAGAATTGCGAAGTCACCGCCATCCGCCGCAACCCGGATGGCTCGGTGTCCGGCGTTGAAACGTCCAAGGGGTTCATCGGCGCGAAGAAAGTCGGCGTGGTGGCTGCAGGCCACACGTCCGTGTTGATGGACATGGCTGGCGTTCGCATGCCGCTCGAAAGCTATCCGCTGCAGGCGCTGGTGTCGGAACCGGTCAAGCCGGTATTCCCGTGCGTGGTCATGTCCAACACGGTGCATGCCTATATCTCGCAGTCCGACAAGGGCGAACTGGTTATCGGCGCGGGCACGGACCAATATGTGTCATATTCGCAGACCGGCGGCCTGCACATTTTGAACCATACGCTCGATGCGATCTGCGAAATGTTCCCGATGTTCGGCCGCATGAAGATGCTGCGCTCATGGGGCGGCATCGTCGACGTGACGCCGGACCGCTCGCCGATCCTGGCCAAGACGCCGGTCAAGGGGCTTTATGTGAACTGCGGCTGGGGCACCGGCGGCTTCAAGGCGACGCCGGGTTCGGGCAATGTGTTTGCCCATACCATCGCCCGCGACGAGCCGCACAAGATCAATGCCGGCTACACGCTGGAGCGGTTCCGCACCGGGCGGCTGATCGACGAGGCGGCCGCTGCGGCGGTGGCGCACTGATGTGAGCGATCCAGAAATGACACGAAAGACCAACAAAAGATTTATTCAGGCTGGATTGATTGGCTTCACAACCTCATTCCTGATTAGGTTGTTTGTTGCTGACATAAACACTTTCGTTTCAATAGCGCCTTCAGTTGCCAATGCGGCTAACTTGTTCGCTTTTGTCCTCGGCTTGGCGTCCTTCATAAGCTTTTTCGTATACGGGCTGGCGGCTCGACTCTTTTCGGCAAAGGGCAATAGAAGGCACAGGAAATCCGATCAGTACATTGATTATCTTGCTGAAATTAAAAAGGAAAAACTCTACATTTCGATGGGAGTTTGGGTCGAAGACTCCGATAATGAGAATTTGAAGGGCGCTCTGAGATGATTTCGGTGTGGTCTTGTGCCCTATTCCTTGTTGGTCATTTAAATGAAGAGTCAAAGCGGGTGGCGCACTGATGGTTATTGCTCCTGCCATCCTTGCCGGATTGCTGCCTGTCGCGGGCGGCATGCCGGTTGACGGGATAATGCCGGGCATTCTGGATGTGCGGCTGCAGGCGATTTCGCGGCAGGCGAATGAACAGGGCTGGCCGTTTGCGGCAGAAGCAGGAACGCTGGCCTGTGTTCGCGCGCTCGGCAGCAAGGTGGTGATCTTCCTGCCGGACCCGAAGCTGGCGGAAGACGAAGATGCGGCGATGGATGAGTTTGTCGAAGACAAATACCTGCATGTCACGGCCAATCCGCTCGAATTGTTTGCTGAATTCGGCAAGGCGAACCAGTTTGCGCCGGGGTTGACCATCGAAGACAAGATCAGGCAGCTCGGCCCGTTTGTGACGCTGGGCAAGAAACTGTGCGACCAACCCAAGGGGACCGTGCTTGGTCCGGGCGAGTTGTGAGGGCGATGATGGCCAATCAGCCGATCAATCTCACCGACAAGCTGTCCAAGTTCTCGGAGCATTGGTCTCCGAAAGTTGTCGCCAGCTACAATGACAATGAAATCATGGTGGTGAAGGTCAAGGGTGAATTCAACTGGCACTCGCATCCGGACACCGATGATTTCTTCTTTGTCGTGAAAGGCCGGCTTCGCATTCAATTGCGTGATGGCGACGTGGTGCTGAACCCTGGCGAAATGTATGTGGTGCCGCGCGGCGTTGAGCATTGCCCGCTGGCCGAAGAAGAGACCCATCTTTTGTTGATTGAACCGGCGGGAACGCCAAATACCGGCGATCAAGCGACCGCTGCCACCAAGACAAGAATTTGAACAGGTAGACTCATGCTTCTGATCCATTGTCCCTATTGCGACGAAGAGCGGCCGGAGCTGGAATTCCGCAACATGGGGCAGGCGCATGTCGTGCGCGCGCCGGACATTGCGAACCAGTCGGACGAGGACTTCGAGAAGTTTCTCTACATCCGCGAAAACCCCAAGGGCGTGAACTATGAGCGCTGGCGGCACATTCATGGCTGCGGGCGGTTCTTCAATGCCGTGCGCCATACTGTGTCCGACAAGTTCATCGCCACCTACAAGGCAGGCGAGCCGAAGCCGTCGCTGGATGGCGCTGCTGCCAAACCGGCGAAAGCCGCCAAAACCAAAAAGGGAGATGCATGATGGCCGGAGCCAACCGCATCGCCGGCAAGGGGAAACTCACCCCTGCCAAGACCGTCCGCTTCACGTTTGACGGGCGCAGCTACACCGGGCTTGAGGGCGATACGCTCGCCTCGGCGCTTTTGGCCAATGGCGTTCATCTGATCGGGCGCTCGTTCAAATATCATCGTCCGCGCGGTTTTCTCGGCGCAGGTTCAGAAGAGCCGAATGCGCTGATGGACATTGCGCGCGATGGCGTTCGCAAGCAGCCGAATGTGCGCGCCACGGTGCAGGAACTCTACGACGGGCTGAAGTCCACGTCACAAAACCGCTGGCCCTCGCTTGAGTTCGACGTCAATGCGGTAAACTCCCTCGGCTCGCCATTCTTTGCCGCGGGTTTCTATTACAAGACCTTCATGTGGCCGAAGGCGGCATGGAAGAAGGTCTACGAGCCTTTCATCCGCAAGGCGGCAGGCCTTGGCGTTGCGCCGACGGAGGCCGATACGGATCATTATGCCAACCGCTTCATCCATTGTGATGTGCTGGTGGTCGGTTCCGGCCTTGCCGGTCTTCTGGCGGCAAAGGCTGCTGCTGACGGCGGTGCTGATGTCATCCTTGCCGACGAGCAGGCCAGCCTTGGCGGCGCATTGAAGCATGAGACGGATCTCAGCGTGGACGGCAAGTCCGGCGTTGATTTTGCCGACGGGATGATTGCAGCGCTTGAAGGCATGGACAATGTCCGCCTTTTGCCGCGCACGACCGCATTTGGCTACTACGCCCAGAACATGGTGGCGCTGGCTGAACGCGTGACTGACCACTTGGCGAGCCCCGACCAGAGCCTTCCGCGCGAGCGGCTGTGGCAGGTGCGGGCAACCAAGGTGATCCTTGCCACCGGCGCGATCGAGCGTCACATGGTGTTTGCCGAAAACGACCGTCCGGGCGTGATGATGGCGTCGGCGGGCCGCACTTTCCTCAATCAGTATGGCGTCGCCGTCGGTCGCCGTGTGGGCGTGTATACCGCCAACGATTCGGCCTATGCCGTAGCTTTCGAGCTGAAGGCAGCCGGTGTTGATGTTCCGGCGCTGGTGGATCTGCGCAAGATTGTTGATGAAAAGCTGCTGCTCAAGGCCAGGGAACTGGGCATTGAGGTGCTAACCGGTCATGCCGTTATCAAGGCGGGCGGTCGCTTGCGGGTCAATTCGATGCACGTGCAGCCGGTTGATGGCGGCGCGACGCGGCAGATCGCGGTTGATGCTCTCCTCAACAGCGCGGGCTGGACCCCGTCGGTGCATCTCTGGTCACAATCGCGCGGCAAGCTGGTGTTTGACGACGCGAGGGGCATTTTCGTGCCCGGCGAGGCGGCGCAGGATGTCGTGTCGGTTGGTGCCTGCAACGGTACGGAAGATCTGAATGTTCTGGCAGCGGAAGCAGTGGCTGCGGGCATTGCTGCTGCCGGCGGCAAAGGCAAGACCAAGGTCCCGATAGTCACCGGCGGTTCGGCCGCTGGCGGAATGTCGGGCTCGGCGCCGGGCGCAGGTCCAGATGACGTCGTGAAGGCATTCGTCGATTTCCAGAATGACGTGACTGCAAAGGACATCCGCATGGCTGTGCGTGAAGGCATGCACTCCATCGAGCATGTCAAGCGTTTCACCACCAACGGCATGGCCTCCGATCAGGGCAAGACATCCAACATGCATGGTCTGTCGATCGCCGCTGAAACGTTGGGCAAGCCCATTCCGCAGGTAGGCCTGACAACATTCCGCTCTCCCTATACGCCGGTGACATTCGGCACCATCGTCAACCACGCCAAGGGTCCGCTGTTTGACCCAACGCGCCGCACGCCGATGCATGACAGTTCGGCGGCGATGGGTGCGGTGTTTGAAGATGTCGGCCAGTGGAAGCGCGCCTGGTATTTCCCGAAAGCGGGAGAAACCATGCATCAGGCTGTGGACCGCGAATGCAAGGCCGTGCGCACCACGGCAGGCATTTTCGATGCCTCCACGCTCGGCAAGATCGAAGTGGTCGGGCCGGATGCGGCAAAGTTCCTCAATGTTCTCTACACGAACGCCTGGGACAAGCTCGGCGTTGGCCGCTGCCGTTATGGCATCATGCTGCGCGAGGATGGCTTCATTTATGATGACGGCGTGGTCGGACGCATTGCCGAAGACCGCTTTCATGTCACCACCACCACCGGCGGCGCGCCGCGTGTGATGAGCCATATGGAAGACTATCTCCAGACCGAGTTCCCGGACTTCAACGTCTGGCTGACCTCGACGACGGAACAGTGGGCGGTTATTGCCGTGCAGGGTCCGAAAGCGCGCGAGATCATTTCTCCGTTCGTTGAAGGCATGGACATGTCAAACGAAGCGTTCCCGCACATGTCGGTGCGCGAATGCGCGTTCATGGGCATTCCCTGCCGCCTGTTCCGCATGACCTTTGCGGGCGAGCTCGGCTTTGAAATCAATGTGCCGGCGCATTACGGCCAGGCTGTCTGGGATGCGATTTACGCGCATGGCGCGCCGCTCGGGCTGACGCCTTATGGCACCGAGGCGATGCACATTCTGCGCGCCGAGAAGGGCTACATTATTGTCGGTCAGGATACGGACGGCACGGTAACGCCGCAGGATGCGGGACTGTCGTGGGCTATCGCCAAGTCCAAGCCGGACTTTGTCGGCATTCGCGGCCTGAAACGTGTTGATCTGGTAGCACCCGGTCGCAAGCAACTGGTTGGCCTAAAAACCAAGGATCCGAAGACGGTGCTGGAAGAGGGCGCGCAGATCGTGCTTGATCCAAAGCAGGCGATCCCGATGAAAATGGTCGGGCATGTCACCTCGTCCTACTGGTCTGAAAACTGTGGCCGGTCGATTGCGATGGGTCTGGTTGAAAGCGGCTTCGAGAAAATGGGTCAGACGATCTTTGTGCCAATGCCGGACCGCGTGATCGAAGCTGAAATCTGTGATGCCGTTTTCTATGACAAGGAAGGAGGCCGGATCAATGTCTGACCTTAAACCCCGCCAACCGCTTGATGGCCGCGCCGCCGGATCGGCAAACGTTTCGGCAACGCCCGCTGGCGATGCCTCGCGCCTGTCGTTGCGTGCACGCCCGGATGCAATTGTTGCTCTTTCCAAGGCACTAGGCGTTGATCTGCCTGTGAAGCCGAAGATGAGCGTTGCCAAAGGCTCGCGCACGGCCTTTTGGCTCGGGCCGGATGAATGGCTGATCCTTGATGAAGCAGGCAAAGATCTGGTCTCAGAATGTGCCAAGTCAAAAGTGCTGCATTCGGCAGTCGACATTTCCCAGCGCAACACGGCTGTCATCGTCAGCGGCGCCAATGCAGAAGGAACGCTGTCGGCCGGTTGTCCGCAGAACCTGTCGGAAAAGGCATTCCCGGTCGGCGCCGTATCGCGCACGCTGCTCGGCAAGGTCGAAGTGATCATTCACCGCGTCAAGCCGCAGACGTTCCGCGTGGAATGCTGGCGCTCGTTCTCGGATTATGTGTTCACGTACCTTTCCGATGCGGCGCGGGATTCAGTGGCTTGATGCCGCAGGCTTGAAGTGGTTGTGATTGTCCGGCTGAACGCCATCTGTGTTACGAGCGATTGATCCTGCGCATCCGCAGTTCGCGTCACCGGAGCACTCATGTCGGCTGAGACCATACGCCTAGTTATTTTTATCGGTATTTTTGCCATGGTCGCCATTGCCGAATGGCGGTTTCCGCAGCATTCGCGCGTCCAGACGCGGCGCGAACGCTGGGTCACCAACATCGGCATTCTGGTGCTGGATGTGGTTGCCGTGCGGTTGACGGTGGGCGCAGCGGCTTATGGCACGGCGGTTTATGCGCAGGCGCATGGCTGGGGCCTATTCAACGCTTTGGCGTGGCCGATCTGGCTCGAGGGCCTCGCAGCTTTTCTCATTCTCGATTTCGCCATCTATCTGCAACATGTCATGAGCCATGCGCTGCCCGCCTTCTGGCGGCTGCATCAGGTGCATCATGCCGACCTGGACGTGGATTCAACCACCGGCACACGCTTCCACCCGCTCGAAATCCTGATCTCGCTGTTGTGGAAAACCGCGCTGGTCGCGGCGCTCGGCATCAGCCCATGGACAGTGGTGATCTATGAGGCCGTCCTCAATGCCGCCGCGGTTTACACACACGGCAACATTCGCATTCCGCCCAAGCTCGATTACACACTTCGCTGGCTGTTTTGCACACCGGACATGCACCGCGTCCACCATTCGGTGATTCCCGAGGAGACCAACTCCAACTTCGGCAATTTCCTGTCGGTGTGGGACCGGCTTTGCGGCACGATGCGGCGCGACCCGGTCAAGGGCCAACTCGGCGTCGAGATTGGGCTTCATGAATACAAGGATCCATCCAAGCTCGGCCTGTTCAGCCTGCTGTTGATGCCGTTCCGCTCGGCGCCAAAAGAATACTCGTTCGAAAAACCGGTGCCGCTGCAAAAGCCCGAATAAAACTTAAGCGTCAGCCATCTCGACCATGGCCAGCGTCAGCCATGTGGCTTTCAGCGCCGGGCTGAGGTTGCCTTCAATTTCAAGCGCCACGTCATAAGTGTTGAGCACGCGGCCGGATTTGCGAATGTCGGCATGGACCAGTCTGAACCGCGCACGCACGCGCGAGCCGGTCTTCACCGCTGTCAGAAACCGCACCTTGTCGAAGCCATAGTTGATGCCCATCGTTGCGCCGACAATGCCAGGCAGCGCCTCCCAGGCGAAGGTGGACAAAAGCGACAACGTCAGGAAGCCATGAGCAATCGTGCCGCCAAACGGTGTTTCGGCGGCGGCGCGGACCGGGTCGACGTGGATGAACTGGTGATCGTCGGTCGCGTCGGCGAATTCGTTGATCATGTCCTGTGAAACCACACGCCAATCCGACAGGCCGATTTCGGTCCCGATGGCGGCTCTGAGTTCATCCAGTGTCAGCGGCGGCTTCATGCGTGAGGCGTGCTCCGTTGTTCAGCGTTCGAATGGCGCAAGACGCGCGGTTTGTCCAGTACGGTATTTCCCCGCATATTCCGGCACATGCCAGTTGCCAAAAGGTCGAAAGCGACCGAAAGTACTATTGGCCGTTCAAAACCGCCGTGCATTCATCGTCGGGCAAATCTGGAGGAGAGTTGCTTGGAACTGAGTGGCGAATATGAAATCGCAGCACCGCGCACCCGCGTGTGGGCGTTGTTGAACGATCCTTTGGTCCTGAAAGAATGCATTCCCGGCTGTGAGGAACTCACCGCCGATGGAGACAATGCGTTTGCGGCCACAGTTGTCCTGAAAATCGGACCGATCAAGGCGCGGTTCACCGGTGAGGTGACACTGTCGGACAAGGTTGTTCCGGAAAGCTACAAGATCACCGGCGAAGGCAAGGGCGGCGTTGTCGGCTTTGCCAAGGGCTCAGCTGCGGTGCATCTTGCCGAACATGACGGCGTGACGACCCTGACCTATGACGTCAATGCCGATGTCGGCGGCAAGATCGCGCAGCTTGGCTCGCGGCTGATCGCGTCAACATCAAAGAAGCTTGCCGACCAGTTTTTCGGCAAATTCGCAAGTATCGCAGGCGCACCCGTCGCCTGAAAACCAATGCATGCATGAGGAGGAACATGAATGTCCAAAATTGAAATGACCGTAAATGGCCGCAAGATTACCGGTGAATGCGAGGACCGGACGCTTCTGGTCAATTTCATCCGCGAAAACCTTGGCCTGACCGGCACGCATGTCGGCTGCGACACGTCGCAGTGCGGTGCCTGCGTCATCCATGTCGATGGCCGTGCGGTGAAGTCCTGCACGATGCTGGCGGCGCAGGCCAATGGCTCGGTGATCACCACCATCGAAGGGTTGGCTGACGGCTCGACGCTGCATGTCGTGCAGCAGGCGTTCCACGAGAACCACGGCCTGCAGTGCGGTTTTTGCACCCCGGGCATGATCATGGCGTCCGTTGACATCATCAACCGTCATCCGGATGGCCTCGACGAGGCAACTGTGCGCGCGGAACTCGAAGGCAACATCTGCCGCTGCACCGGCTATCACAACATCGTCAAAGCCGTGCTCGACGCCTCCAAGAAGGTGAACAAGTCAAAGGGCAAGAAGGCCGCCTGAGGAGCGCGGCCTTTTTCGTTTCAACGCCCTGACTGAACGCGAAAACCGCGAGGTCACGGCAAATCCAATCTGGAGGAGACACTCATGGGAATGGAAGGCATTGGAGCCCGGGTACTGCGCAAGGAAGACAAGCGCTTTATCACCGGCAAAGGCCGCTACACGGACGACATGGTCGTACCGGGCATGAAACACGCGCATTTCGTGCGCTCGCCGCATGCGCATGCGGAAATCAAGAAGATCGACACCAAGAAGGCGCTGGCCATGCCGGGCGTCATCGGTGTCCTGACTGGCAAGGAACTGAAGGCTGACGGCATCGGCAACATCATCTGCGGCTGGATGATCCATTCCAAGGATGGTTCGCCAATGAAGATGGGCGCATGGTCGCCGCTGGCCACTGACACGGTCCGCTATGTCGGCGATGCGGTCGTCATCGTCGTGGCTGACACCAAGGGCCAGGCCCGCGATGCCGCTGAAGCCGTCGAAATCACCTACAAGGTCAAGAAGGCGGTCATTTCCGCCGTCGAGTCGCTCAAGCCCGGCGCGCCCCAGATCCATCCGGAAGCTGCCGGCAACCTGATTTTCGACTGGGAAATCGGTGATGCCAAGGCGACAGAGGCTGCCTTCAAGGGCGCTGCTCATGTCACCAAGATGGACATTGTCAACAACCGTCTGGTGCCAAACCCGATGGAGCCGCGCGCAACGCTTGGCGTCTATGACGGCGCGGAAGATCATTATACCTGCTGGACAACATCGCAGAACCCGCATGTCGCCCGCCTGGTGATGAGCGCCTTCTACAATGTCGCGCCGGAAAACAAGCTGCGCGTCATCGCTCCGGACGTCGGCGGCGGTTTTGGTTCCAAGATCTACATTTATCCCGAAGAAATCGTCTGCCTCTGGGCCTCCAAGAAGACCGGCGTGCCGGTCAAATGGGTCTCGGACCGTACTGAAGCTTTCCTCACCGACGCGCATGGCCGCGACCACGTCACCCATGTCGAGTTGGCGTTTGACAAGGACCACAAGATGCTCGGCCTCAAGGTCGATACCATCGCGAACCTCGGCGCCTACATGTCGCTGTTCTCCTCGTCGGTCCCGACCTACCTCTATGCCACGCTGCTTTCGGGCCAGTATGACCTGAAGGCAATCCACGCCAATGTGCGCACGGTCTACACCAACACCGCACCGGTAGACGCCTATCGCGGCGCCGGCCGCCCGGAAGCGACCTATCTTCTGGAGCGCATCGTTGAAACGGCGGCGCGCGAACTTGGCATCGGCGCGGATGAGCTTCGCTCGAAAAACTTCATCCGTTCCTTCCCGCACCAGACACCGGTCATCATGTGCTATGATGCGGGCGATTATGATGCCTCGCTCAACAACGCCAAGAAGGCGGCTGACTGGGACGGGTTTGCCAAGCGCAAGGCAAAGGCTGCCAAGGAAGGCAAGCTGCGCGGTATCGGCATGAGCTGCTACATTGAAGCCTGCGGTATTGCGCCGTCGGCCGCGGTCGGTTCGCTCGGCGCCGGTGTCGGCCTGTGGGAATCGGCGGAAGTTCGCGTCAACGCTGTCGGCACGGTCGAAATCCTCACCGGTTCGCACAGCCACGGCCAGGGCCATGAAACCACCTTTGCCCAATTGGTTTCGGAGCGCTTCGGCCTTCCGGGCGCCAATGTCTCGGTGATCCATGGTGATACCGACAAGGTGCAGATGGGCATGGGCACCTATGGCTCGCGCTCCGGCGCGGTCGGCATGTCGGCCATCGTCAAGGCACTCGACAAGGTCGAAGCCAAGGCAAAGAAGATTGCCGCCCATTTGATGGAAGCAGACGAGGGCGACATCGTCATCGAAAACGGCGAGTTGAAGGTTGCCGGCACCGACAAGAAGGTGCCGTGGTTCCAGATGGCGCTTGCCGCTTACACGGCGCACAATCTGCCGTCGGGCATGGAGCCGGGCCTGAAAGAAGGCGCGTTCTATGATCCGTCCAACTTCACCTTCCCGGCCGGCTGCTACATCTGCGAAGTCGAGGTTGATCCGGACACCGGCACGACCAAGATTGTCCAGTTCGTTGCGGCCGACGATTTCGGCAACATCATCAATCCGATGATTGTCGAAGGCCAGGTGCACGGCGGCATTGCGCAGGGCATCGGCCAGGCGCTGCTGGAAGGCGCTCACTATGACGAGACCGGCCAACTGCAGACGGCATCCTACATGGATTACACCATGCCGCGTGCCGACGACCTGCCGTCCTACAAAGTGTCAAACACAGTCACGCCATGCCCGGGCAATCCGCTCGGCATCAAGGGCTGTGGTGAAGCTGGGGCCATCGGTTCGCCGCCGGCCGTCATCAACGCCATCACGGACGCCATCGGCAACAACAACCTGACCATGCCTGCCACGCCGCTTGCGGTTTGGAATGCAATTCAGGCAACTAAGTAAGATCGGGGAGAGCAATCATGTATGAGACCAATTATCATCGCGCTTCCTCTGTTGCAGATGCAGTGAAGCTTCTGAAAAAGGCCGAGGATCCCAAGATTCTTGCCGGCGGCATGACGCTGATCCCGACCATGAAGCAGCGCCTTGCTTCGCCGTCGGATCTTGTGGACATCACCAAAATCAGCGATCTGTCGGGCATCAAAGTGTCCGGCAAGTCGGTCACTATCGGTGCGGCGACAACGCATTATGATGTCGCCACCAACGAGAAGCTGGCCAAAGTCTGTCCGGCGCTGTGTTCGCTGGCCAGCCATATCGGCGATCCGCATGTGCGTTATCGCGGCACGATCGGCGGCTCGATCTCCAACAATGACCCGGCGGCTGACTATCCGTCGGCCATGCTGGCGCTCAATGCCAACATCATCACGGACAAGCGGACGATTCCTGCCGACAAGTTCTTCAAGGGCCTGTTTGAAACATCCCTGAAAGACGGCGAGATTGTCACCGCCATCGAGTTCACCGCTCCTGCAAAGGCGGCTTACTCGAAGTTCCCCAATCCAGCGTCGCGCTACGCCATGGCAGGCGTGTTCGTGGCCAAGGACAAGGAAGGCGTGCGTGTTGCCGTCACAGGCGCGGGCGATGGCGGCGTTTTCCGGCACAAGGGTCTGGAAGCTGCACTCGACAAGAAGTTCGATGCTTCATCGGTTGACGCCGTCAAGGTTGATGCCAAGGGCCTTATGAGCGACATGCACGCGACCGCAGTCTATCGCGCTGCACTCATCAAAGTGATGGCCAAGCGGGCTGTGACCGCGGCAGGATAATCTTGTTCGGCCAATGACAAGGATTGTGCGGGGCCTTCCGGCCCCGTTTCATTTGATGGCAATGCGCTCGGTCTTGAAGACGCGGTCCGCGCCGTCCATGAAAACCACGGCCAGAAATTTCGTGTCGGGTTTTACTTTCAATGTCGTGCGCTTTTCGATCAACGGCGCGGGCTTGCCTGATTTGATTGCTTCACCCTGCTGGCCAATGTCGATGAGCACCGATTCTTCGTTTGGCCGGTTATCGCTGAAGCCGCGAAATGGAACACACAGACTGATGTTTCCCAATTTGATGCTGCCGTCTGTCGCGCCCAGGCGGGCGGTGAGAATAACCCGCTGGGGGCCTATGCGATGTGCGGCGGACGCATTTGGGTTGGTGACTTTGGCGCTGTCGGCAAGAAACGCGGAAAAGGTGGACTTGAGTAAGGCTGTCACGTTCGAAATCATGGGTATGCTCCTGCTGACGCCTCCTCTTGGCAGACCGCAGATGAACGCCGGATGAATATTAGCATCCACTTTTTAAGGCCTTTCGTCGCATGCAGCAAAGATTGACTCCCTGCGCATGACGCGGCAGAGCTTTGCAGCATCAAACAGGTTCGAAATCATGTCCGCGAACACGCTCATTGCGCCTTCCGTCCTTGCTGCCGATTTTTCAAGACTTGGAGATGAAGTCGAAACAGTGTTGCGCGCCGGCGCCGATTGGATCCATCTGGATGTAATGGATGGGCATTTCGTGCCGAACATCACCTTCGGCCCGCCGGTCATCAAGGCGTTGCGCAGCCGCACCAAGGCGGTCTTCGATTGCCACCTGATGATCGCGCCAGCGGACCCGTTTTTGGCGGCCTTTGCCGATGCAGGCTGCGACATCATCACAGTCCATGCGGAAGCCGGTCCGCATCTCGACCGGTCGCTGCAGGCGATCCGGAATTTGGGTAAAAAAGCAGGTGTGTCGCTCAACCCGTCAACGCCCGAAAGCGTCATCGAGTATGTGCTCGACCGGCTCGACCTTGTTCTGGTGATGACCGTCAATCCGGGCTTTGGCGGACAGGCGTTCATCCCGGCTATGGTCGACAAGGTGAAGCGCATCAAGTCCATGATCGGCAATCGCCCGATCCAGATCGAGATCGACGGCGGCGTGACAACCAAGACGGCGCCGCTGGTCACAGCTGCCGGGGCGGATGTGCTGGTCGCGGGTTCTGCGATTTTCAGCGCAGGCGGCGAAGAGGGCTATCGCAAGGCTATCGCCGATCTGCGCGCGGCTTCGGGTCGAAACTGAGCGGCATCCGCGCTTGGTCCGTGCGCTTTTTGCGCTTCCTACCAGATAAATTCATCTGTATCTGAACGCCGTCCCAGCATCATGCAGTCGGCGACCAGTTCGAGCGGCGAGCCGTCCATTTCGGATTTGCCGGATTTCACCAACTGCGCAAAGCGGGCGTAGATTTCCTCATATTCCTCGCTTGGCGCGGAGACGGTCTCGACGCCGTTCACAGACAGCCGCGTGCCGCCAAAGGTCAGTTTGAGCTTGTGGGTCGCAGTATCGACATCAATGTTCCACGACTGCTCGCCTTTTTGACGCCAGTCGAACTCGGCGGAAAGGTCGGCATTGCCGCCGTCGGCTGCGCGGAATTTGATGGTGGCGGCAATCGGGGTGAAGCGGTTTGACGGCGTGATGAGGTTGGCTTCGCTGACGAAAACCGGTTCAGGCAGGATTTCTGTGACAATCGACAAGGCGTTGATGCCCGGGTCGAACACGCCAAACCCGCCCGGTTCCCAGATCCATTCCTGTCCCGGATGCCATTGCCACACGCTTTCCTTCCAGGACACATGCAGGCGCGTCACTTTTTGGCCTGCAAGGATCCTTTTTGCCTCAGCCACTGCGGCATTGAATCGAGAGTGCCAGGTCTGAAAGGCGACTTTGCCGGATGCTGCGGCGCGGGCCTTGAGGTCGGCATACTCGGAAATCGTCGGTGTCGGCGGCTTTTCCAGCAGGAGGTGAACGCCCGCTTCCAGGCATTCCATCGCAATGTTGCGGCGGACGGACGGCGGCGTGCAGATCGCCACCGCGTCGAGCTTCACGGACTTCAGCATTTCCGCCGGAGTCTTGAAAGCCGGAACGCCAAGGCCGGACGGCCGTGAGGAGACGACAGCGGCCAATTTGAAATCACTGTTCTTGGCAATGCAGGGCAGGTGCTGATCCTGCGCAATTTTGCCAAGTCCGATAACGCCAATGGAAATTGCCACGCTGGTTCCTCCTCGATTTGTGGGCGAGGCATAGCAGAAGTCCATCGGATTTCGCCAGCCTTGATCTCCATTTTGCAGGGCTTGCCACTGGCGCAAGTTTGGACAACATTCCCGCGCGGAGGAACTTTCATGAGCGGTTACATTCTTGCCATCGACCAAGGCACCACTTCAACGCGGGCCATCGTGTTTGACAAGTCCATGCGCCCTGCAGGCTCAGGCCAAAAGGAATTCACGCAAATTTTCCCGCAGTCCGGCTGGGTGGAGCATGATCCCGAAGAAATCTGGAAAACCGTGCTGTTTGCCGTCAAGACCGCGCTGAAAAAGGCGGACCTTGAAGCCAAGGATATAGCCGCGATCGGCATCACCAACCAGCGCTAAACTGTGGTGGTCTGGGACAGGGCGACGGGTAAGGCTATTCACAACGCGATTGTCTGGCAGGATCGGCGCACGTCCGCCTTCTGCCAGAAGATGAAGAAGCAAGGTCTTGAGCCGCTGTTCACCAAGAAGACCGGGCTGCTGCTTGATCCTTATTTTTCCGGAACGAAACTGGCATGGCTGTTGGACAAGGTTCCCGGCGCGCGCAAGCGGGCGGCCAAAGGCGAACTGCTGTTCGGTACCATCGACAGTTTCCTGATCTGGCGGCTGACAGGCGGCAAGGTTCATGCGACCGATGCGACCAACGCGTCGCGCACGCTGATGTACAATATCGGCAAAAACGTGTGGGACGTCGAACTTCTGAAAATCCTCAACGTTCCTGCTGCCATGTTGCCCGAGGTAAAGGATTGCGCCGATGATTTTGGCGTGACGGACCCGAAGCTGTTTGGTGCGGCGATTCCAATCCTTGGCGTGGCAGGCGACCAGCAGGCGGCGACGATCGGGCAGGCCTGTTTTGAGCCGGGCATGATGAAATCAACCTACGGCACCGGCTGCTTTGCCCTTCTCAACACCGGCGCCGACATGGTTCGTTCGAAAAGCCGGATGCTGACGACCATTGCCTACCGGCTGGACGGCAAGACGACCTATGCGCTTGAAGGGTCGATCTTCATCGCTGGCGCCGGTGTGCAGTGGCTGCGTGACGGGTTGAAGATCATCAAGACGGCGTCCGAGACCGGCAAGCTCGCCGAAAGCGCCGACCCAACGCAGGATGTGATTGTTGTGCCGGCCTTTGTCGGGCTCGGCGCGCCGTGGTGGGATGCGGAGGCGCGCGGTGCCGTCTATGGCCTTACGCGCAACTCCGGCCCGGCGGAAATCGCCAAGGCGACGTTGGAAGCTGTCGCATACCAGACGCATGATTTGATTTCGGCGATGCGCAAGGACTGGAAGGGCGGGACATCCAAGACCGTGCTGCGCGTTGATGGTGGCATGACGGCGTCCGATTGGACGATGCAGCGGCTTGCCGACATTCTCGACGCGCCGGTGGACCGGCCGGTGGTGATGGAAACCACTGCACTGGGCGCTGCGTGGCTGGCAGGCTCCCGCGCCGGAGTCTGGCCGAAACAGGCGGCATTTGCCAAATCGTGGAAGGCCGAGAAACGTTTTGAGCCAGCGATGGACGCCAAGCTTCGAAGCGCCAAACTCAAGTCATGGTCCAAGGCAGTGCAGCGGACGCTGAGCTGATTGCTTTCTGTACTCAAATGCAGACCGAAAACCTGCCTTACATTTTGGAAGAACAGTAACCACCTTTGCGCTTCCCGTCGGCCTTTGATCTCTGAATTCATTGTATAAAATGAATTGGCACGCCGCTTGCTGTGTTCCGGAGGGGACAGGTGCGCATGTCATGCCTCCTGCCTTGTTGAGGAGGAACACATGCAAGAAACCTTTTATGAGGTCATGCGGCGTCAGGGGATCACCCGCCGCAGCTTTCTGAAATTCTGCAGCCTGACCGCTGCATCGCTCGGGCTCGGGCCAGGCTTTGCGCCGCAAATCGCGCGGGCTATGGAGACCAAGCCGCGCATTCCGGTGCTGTGGCTGCATGGCCTTGAATGCACCTGCTGCTCGGAGAGCTTCATCCGCTCGGCACACCCGCTTGCCAAGGACGTGATCCTGTCGATGCTGTCGCTTGACTATGACGACACGATCATGGCCGCCGCCGGCCATCAGGCCGAGGCCATCGTCTCGGAAGTGGTGGAGAAGTACAAGGGCAACTACATCCTCGCCGTCGAGGGCAATCCGCCGCTCGATGAAGACGGCATGTTCTGCATCATCGGCGGCAAGCCGTTTGTCGAACAGCTGAAATATGCCGCGTCCAACGCCAAGGCGATCATCTCGTGGGGCTCATGCGCCTCGTGGGGCTGCGTGCAGGCGGCGCGGCCGAACCCGACCC
>JBGSHY010000038.1:0-14302 GCA_041751995.1 Rhizobiaceae bacterium
TGGCGCAAGGCGCGAAGGCGGCCGAGCAGCTGCGAAGCGTCCACCGGCTCGTCAAGCGGCAACAGGTGTGGCGCATGAAACGCCGCATCGTCTGCGTTTTGGAAGTTGAAGTACGGCAGGGCATTGTTGTCAAAGTCATCAAGTGAAAAGCGCTTGAGCGGGTCGATGAGGGTGAAGGCTGGTGTTCCAAGCACGCCAATTTTCGGAAACACCGGAAGGTCTGCCGGGAGCGGGCGAGAGGCGCGCGGTTTCAGCGACAGGCCGCGCGCGGCGATGACGATGAGGCGGCGGAGGGCGGATTCGGCGGGGCGGAGGATGAGGAGGATGGCTGCGTAGAGGTGGCGAGGGAGCATGACTGCCGCTCTTGCGCCTTCGCCAAGGCTTCGGCGCGACTGGCCGGGCGCGGTTAAAGCGGCGGCGGCAAGAGCAAACAGCGCGGCGACGATCTTGCGCAGCGCCTCGCTGTTCCGTTCGATTGCCCTGTTCCAGTCCATTCTGCCTGCCTTGCCGTGCGCGCTCCGGGGTTTGACGCGACGGGGGGATTGTAGGGGTGGGAATTGGGAGGGTGGATAGATTTTCGGTGGTTGGCCACCTTCTCCCCGCGGGAGACACGGGGAGAAGACAGACAACCGCCAAACTTCATGCACGCCGTTACCGTCCGCCGGGCCGGTGATTCAGCCGGCGCCGAGAGGTGGAGGGTAAGCTCCATTGCCGATTTGGTTCCAGAAATTTGGTGCACCGTCACCGCAATCCCCTGACCTAGAGCATTGTGCGAAAAAGAGTGGTCAGCTTTTCGCACTAGCTATACGACCTAACAAAAACTTAGAGCGTCAGTTTCGGTTCCATCGGAACCGCCGCTCTAAGCAGGTTTCGAAATGGCGCTGCCTCTGGGCATGAATCCAGTGCAGCACCAAACAACCATCGGCCTAAACGGGTTTGGATGCCCGTCATCAACGGCTTAGCGCTGTATATCGAAGCTGAATTTTGGAACATTTGGGCAGGCTGTTTGAGAGCACCACCGCATGCGGCGCGTCTGAGGCTGCCGGTCTGCGCTTATGAGGCACAACCACTGTTACTTTATAACAAAACCAAAAGCAAACGAATATTTATCCCGCGCCCGTCAGCCCGCCTTCGTCGCCAGCATCATATAGTTCACATCCGTATCGCGTGACCGGTTCCACTGCCCGGTGATCGGGTTGTAGAAGACGCCGGTGGTTTGGAGGAGGGTGAGGCCTGCTGCGGCGAAGGCGGATTCGAGTTCTTCGGGGCGGACGAGTTTTTCGTATTGGTGGGTGCCTTTGGGCAGCCAGCGCAGGATTTGCTCGGCGGCGAAGATGGCCAGCGCGTGGGCTTTGAGGGTGCGGTTGATGGTGGCGACGAACATCAGGCCGCCGGGCTTGAGCATTTTGCCGCAGGCTTCGATGAACAGCGGCACGTCGGCGACATGTTCGACGACTTCCATGTTCAAAATGACATCGAACTGCTCGCCGGCGGCGGCCAGCGCCTCGGCGGTTTCGGCGCGGTAGTCGATGTCGAGGCCGCTCTGGGCGGCGTGGATTTTGGCGACTTCGATGTTCACGGGCGAGGGATCAGCGCCGACGACGGTGGCGCCGAGGCGGGCCATCGGCTCGGACAATAGCCCGCCGCCGCAGCCGATATCGAGAAAGCGCAGGCCTTTCAGCGGCTTTTCAGACTTGAAATCGCGGTCGAATGTCTTGGCGACTTCTTCGCGGATGTAGGTGAGGCGGACCGGATTGAACTTGTGCAGCGGGCGGAATTTGCCTGTCGGGCTCCACCATTCGGCGGCCATGCGGGAAAAACGGTCCACTTCCGCCTGATCGACGGTGGTTTTGGCGGCTTCGCTCATGTCGGGCTCCTTGTTGGATGACAGGTCGTCCGGAAGGCCCGATAAGTCAAGACGCCCGAGTGACGCGCATTCTTGCGGCGGCTGATTTGTTTAAAGCGCCCCGGAGGCCGGGCATTCTTGCGGGCGCGGATGTTTTTGTTTAAGGAGCGCGCGCGTCCGGCAGGGGATTTGCCCCTCGCAAACGCCAGCATAATTGAGAGACAGATCAGCATGGCCCGTATTGTCATGAAGTTTGGCGGCACATCGGTTGCCAACATCGAGCGCATCAGGAATGTGGCGCGCCATGTCAAACGCGAGGTCGATAATGGCCATGAAGTGGCCGTGGTGGTTTCGGCGATGTCCGGCAAAACCAACGAGCTGGTCGGATGGGCGCGCGAAACGTCGGTGCTGCATGACGCGCGCGAATATGACGCGATTGTTGCCTCCGGCGAACAGGTGACGTCCGGCCTTCTGGCGATTGCCTTGCAGGACATGGGGATCAACGCCCGCTCCTGGCAGGGCTGGCAAATCCCGATCAAGACCGATGGCGCGCATGGCGCGGCGCGGATCATGGACATTGACGGCTCAGAACTCATCCGCCGGTTTGGCGAGGGGCAGGTGGCGGTGATTGCCGGGTTCCAGGGCATTGCGCCAGACAACCGGATATCGACGCTCGGCCGCGGCGGCTCGGACACGTCGGCCGTGGCGATTGCGGCGGCTGTGAAGGCCGACCGGTGCGACATCTACACCGACGTTGACGGCGTTTACACGACCGACCCGCGCATCGAGCCGAAGGCGCGGCGGCTGGCCAAGGTTTCGTTTGAAGAAATGCTGGAAATGGCCTCGCTCGGCGCCAAGGTTTTGCAGGTGCGCTCGGTTGAGCTCGCCATGGTCCACAAGGTGCGCACCTTCGTGCGCTCGTCATTCACAGATCCTGATGCGCCGGGCATGAGCGATCTGATCAATCCGCCCGGAACACTCATTTGCGACGAGGATGAAATCTTGGAACAGGAAGTTGTCACCGGCATTGCCTATGCCAAGGATGAAGCACAGATTTCGCTGCGCCGTGTCGCCGACCGGCCCGGCGTGGCAGCAGGCATTTTCGGCCCGCTCGCCGAGGCCTCGATCAACGTCGACATGATCGTGCAGAACATTTCCGAGGACGGTTCGCGCACGGACATGACGTTCACCGTGCCGAATACGGACATCGAGAAGGCGTTGGCGGTGCTTGGCAAGGTGCGCGAGACCATCGGCTTTGACGCGCTGCAATCGGAGCCGGGCCTCGTCAAGGTCTCGGTGATCGGCATCGGCATGCGCAGCCATGCCGGCGTCGCCGCGACAGCCTTCAAGGCGCTGGCCGACAAGGGCATCAACATCCGCGCGATCACGACATCTGAAATCAAGATTTCAATCCTGATTGACGGACCTTATGCGGAATTGGCGGTTCGCACTTTGCATTCTGTCTACGGTCTGGATAAGCAGTAGGAACACAAGCTTATTCGCCAAGAATCAGGAACCGTTCCGTGGCGCGCGCTTCGGGACGGTTTGACTTTTTAAAGGTAACCCATGCGCGACCAGGCATCCGGTCCACGCGTCTTGTTGAAACGGCTGCGCGAGCTGATGGCGGAAGCGCTGGAGCCGCAGGACCGGCTTGACCGCATTGTCGGCGAAATCGCCATGAACATGGTCGCCGAAGTCTGCTCGTTTTATGTGCTGCGCTCGGACGGCGTGCTCGAACTTTATGCGACGGTCGGCCTTAACCCCGGCGCCGTGCATCTGGCGCAATTGCGGCTTGGCCAGGGTCTGGTCGGAACGATTGCGGCGAGCGCGCAGGGGCTTAACCTTTCGGATGCGCAAAGCCATCCGGCATTTGCGTACCTGCCGGAAACAGGCGAAGAAATTTATCACTCGTTCCTTGGCGTGCCGATCCTGAGGGCCGGGCGCACGCTCGGTGTTCTGGTCGTGCAGAACCGGACGATGCGCACCTACCGCGAAGATGAAGTCGAGGCGCTGGAAACGACAGGCATGGTGCTGGCCGAAATGATCGCCTCGGGCGATCTGATGCGGCTGTCGCGGCCGGGCGTCCAGCTTGACCTGAAGAAGCCGATCTCGCTGTCTGGCCTCAATTTCAACGAAGGCCTCGGCCTTGGCCATGTCGTGTTGCATGAGCACCGGCTGGTGGTGAAGAACCTTTTCGCCGAAGACAGCGAAAAGGAAAAGCGGCGGTTGGAAGGTTCGATCGGGTCGCTGCGGCTGTCGATCGACGACATGCTGTCGCGGCGCGAGGTGGCGTTTGACGGTGAGCACCGGGCGGTGCTGGAAGCCTACCGGATGTTTGCGCATGACCGGGGCTGGGTGCGCCGTCTCGAAGAGGCGATCAACAACGGCCTGACGGCGGAAGCGGCTGTCGAGAAAGTACAGAGCGACACCCGCGCGCGCATGCTGCACATGACCGATCCCTATTTGAGGGAACGGCTGAATGATTTTGACGATCTTGCCAACCGGCTGCTGCGGCAGCTGATGGGGCAGGATGTGACGGCGATGGCCGAATCGCTGCCGAAGGATGCCATTATTCTAGCGCGCAACATGGGCGCGGCGGAGCTGCTTGACTATCCGCGCGAGAAATTGCGCGGGCTTGTGATCGAGGAAGGCGCGATCACCAGCCATGTGGTGATTGTCGCCAAGGCGATGAGCATTCCGGTTGTCGGGCAGGTCAAGGGCGCGGTCGCCATGGCCGAAAACGGCGATGCGATCATCATCGACGGTGTCGATGGCAAGGTGCATTTGCGCCCGCAGGCCGATGTCGAACTGGCCTATGCCGAAAAGGTCCGGTTCCGCGCCAAGCGGCAGGAGATGTACCGCGAGCTGCGCGACATTCCGGCGGTGTCGAAAGACGGCGTCAGCGTCGACTTGTTGATGAATGCCGGCCTGATGGTCGATCTGCCGCAGCTCGACGAATCGGGCGCGGGGGGCATCGGGCTGTTCCGGACCGAACTGCAATTCATGGTGGCCTCGGCATTTCCGCGCGCGGAAGCGCAAGAGGAATTGTACCGCAGCGTTCTGGATGCTGCAGGCAAGAAGCCGGTGACATTCCGCACGCTCGACATCGGCGGCGACAAGGCGCTGCCCTATTTCCGCGACGTGCCGGTTGAGGAAAATCCGGCGATGGGATGGCGGGCGATCCGCATGTCGCTTGACCGGCCGGGACTTTTGCGCACGCAGTTGCGCGCACTGTTGAAGGCGGCGGGCGGGCGCGAACTGCGCGTCATGCTGCCGATGATCACCGAGATTTCCGAGCTTGTGGCGGCGCGGGAAATCATTGACCGGGAAGTGCGCCACCTGTCGAAATTTGCCCACCAGCTGCCGCGCAGCTTCAAGCTGGGCGCGATGCTGGAAGTGCCGGCGCTGTTGTTCCAGCTGGAGGAACTGTTCAAGTCGGTCGATTTTGTGTCGGTCGGCTCGAATGACCTGTTCCAGTTCATGATGGCGGTGGACCGTGGCGCGGCGCATTTGTCAGACCGGTTTGACCCGATGTCAGTAGCGTTCATGCGTTCACTGCGGGCGATTGCGGAAGCGGCGGAAAAGGCAGGCAAGCCGGTGACGCTATGCGGCGAACTTGCCGGCAAACCGCTGACAGCGATGGCGCTTCTGGCGGTCGGGTTCCGGTCGCTGTCGATGTCGGCGGCGGCGGTCGGGCCGGTGAAGGCGATGCTGCTCGGGCTGGATATTGCCGCGCTGCGGACGGAAATGGATATGATGCTCCAGTCCGGCATGCCCAAGCTTGAATCGATGCGCGCATTTCTCAAGGCGCATGCCGAGCGCAACAACATTCCGCTTTGACCAAGATCGAAAAGCCATGACCAATTTGCCCGCCGGAAGGCTCGACCAGCTTGTCAAACGCCACGCCGTGATTGAAGCGGAAATGGCCGCCGGACCATCGGCGGAAGATTATGTGCGCCTGAGTTCAGAGTATTCCGAGCTTGGTGACATTGTCGGCAAGACCAAGGACTGGCAGCAGGTCTGCAAGGAAGAGGAAGAGCTTGCGCAGATCCTGGCGGACCCGTCTTCCGACAGCGAGATGCATGCTCTGGCCGAAGAGGAACTGCCGGTTCTGGCGGAAAAGCGCGAAGCGTTGGAAAAAGACATCCAGCTCTTGCTGCTGCCGAAGGATGCGGCTGACGAGCGCTCCGTCATTCTCGAAATCCGCGCGGGAACCGGTGGGTCGGAGGCGGCGCTGTTCGCTGGCGATCTGTTCCGCATGTATGAGCGCTACGCCTCGGTGCATGGCTGGAAAGTGACGGTTGATTCGGCAAGCGACGGGGAAGCCGGCGGCTACAAGGAAATCATCGCGTCGGTTTCCGGCAAGGGTGTTTACGCCAAGCTGAAGTTCGAATCGGGCGTTCACCGCGTCCAGCGGGTTCCGGCGACCGAGGCTTCCGGGCGCATTCATACCTCGGCTGCGACGGTTGCGGTCTTGCCCGAAGCGGAAGATGTCGACATCGAAATCCGCAGCGAGGATATCCGCATCGACACGATGCGCGCGTCCGGCGCTGGCGGCCAGCATGTCAACACGACCGATTCGGCCGTCCGCATCACCCATTTGCCGACCGGTGTGATGGTGGTTCAGGCGGAGAAATCCCAGCACCAGAACCGCGCCCGCGCCATGCAGATCTTGCGGACCAAGCTTTATGATTTGAAGCGGCAAGCGCTGGACGATGCACGGGCGGAAGACCGCAAAAGCCAGGTGGGTTCGGGCGACCGGTCGGAGCGAATCCGCACCTACAATTTTCCGCAAGGGCGCGTCAGCGACCATCGGATCAATTTGACGCTCTACAAGCTCGACCGCTTCATTGAAGGCGACATGGACGAAATGATTGACGCGCTGGTGTCTGATCACCAGTCGCGGCTTTTGGCGGATCAGGCGGACCGTGGCTGAGAGTTTGGTTCTTGGCGATGTGCTGCGCGAAGCACGGCTAAGCCTTGCTCCGGCAAGTGACGATGCGGCGAGCGAAGTGCGGATTCTTGCGGAGTGGGCGTTCGAACTATCACGCCTGGAATTGGTGACGAAGGCGAATGCTCCGGTTGATTCGGCAAAACACCAGAAATTTGCAGCGGCAATTGTCCGGCGGCTAGCTGGCGAGCCTGTTCACCGGATCATGGGTTTTCGTGATTTTTTCGGGCTGCAGCTGGAACTGTCCGAAGCGACGCTGGAGCCGCGGCCGGATACGGAGGTGCTGGTCGAGTTGGCGCTGGATTTGATCAAGGCGGCGGGCCGGGAAAATGAGGCTCTGGAGATTCTGGATCTTGGAACCGGAACCGGCGCAATTGCACTTGCGCTGTTGACTGTGTTGAGAAACGCCAAAGCGACCATCACGGATATTGCGCGCAATGCGCTCGAAACGGCTGCGAAAAATGCGCGGAGGCTTGGACTTTCCGGGCGGGTGACGGCGGTTGAAGGGAAATGGTTTGAACCGGTCGACGGACGATTCGACGTGATTGTTTCCAATCCACCGTATATTCCCTCGGCTGTTGTTCCGACGCTCGACGTTGAAGTGCGCGAACATGATCCGCTGGCGGCGCTGGATGGCGGGGCAGACGGGCTTGATCCGTACCGGGTGATCGCCTCAGAGGCTGCGGCGCATCTGATGCCAAGCGGTTTTGTTGCAGTCGAGATCGGCTTTGAGCAGGCTGATGACGTGACAGCGATTTTCAAGGCGTCCGGTTTTATATTGCTGGAGCTTCGCAACGACCTTGGAGGCCGTGACCGGGCGCTGGCGTTTGCTTTGCAGTAAGCATTTCTGTGCACTTGCGAAAAAAAGCTTGGTTTTCTTGGTGGAAACAGATAGTTTCCAAACATCGGAGGCACAGGGGAGCGCCTTCCGGATCCTGAAAATGGTTCGGATTGTTCCAGTCCAAGGCGATTGTTTTGCCGGATTAGCCTCGCCCCGATAGCGCCAGTTGGATGAAGAAAGCCGATTTTGGTGCGCCGCGCTTGTGTTGGGTTGCGCGTCTGCATTCGTGTCAGTTGACCATGTGCAGCTTAAACCCACATCACCCTCGAACCGGAAACATGAGTATCGGATGAGGCAGAACCAGCAGAACAGGCGCATGCGCGGACGCAACAATGGCGGCAGCGGCGGCGGCAATAACAATAATAACAACAACAACCGGCGCGGCCCGAACCCGCTGACGCGCAGCTACGAAAGCAATGGTCCGGATGTGAAAGTCCGCGGCACGGCGCAGCATGTTGCGGAAAAATATCTGCAGCTGGCGCGCGATGCGCATTCGTCCGGCGACCGGGTGATGGCAGAAAATTACCTCCAGCACGCCGAACATTATAACCGGATCATCGCGACGGCGATGGCGCAGCAGCAGGCGCAACGTGAATCACGCGAAGTCGAAGAAGATGAAGATCTGACCGACAACAGCGACAACCGTTTTGCTGACAATCCAATCACGATGCGCCAGCAGGATCAGCAAGACCAGCAGGATCAGCAAAACGCGCCGGTGAACAACCAAAACAACCAGCCGCGTGTCACCGTCTATGACGGCGACCAGCCGCAGCCGGTTGTCGAAGCGATGGCTCCGGTCGATGGCGGCCTTCAGCCGGTGGTGCGGGAAAACAACCGTCCGCCGCGTGAACCACGGGTTCCCCGCGAAGGCGGCGAAGGCGACCGCAACGGCCCGCGCAACACAAGGCGCGAACGCGGACCGCGCGTTCCGCGCGAGCCACGGGTTGAAGCTGTTGCTGAAGTTTCGGATGCACCGGAAGAAGGCGGGTTGCTGGCGACACTGTCGCGCGGCGCAGACAAGCCGATTCCGGTTACAGTGGATGAATAAGAGCTGATATTCGGTTCAATGAGTTTTCAAACGGCGCGTTTTTCGCGCCGTTTTTTATTTGTGGATCGGGTTGAAGGCCTTGAGGGGGCGGGAATCAATTCCCATATTCAATCTGACAAGCGGACCTGCCAATTTCGGGGGTCCGTCACCGGAGTGCCGAAGGCGCCCTTGAGGGCTTGAGGCAAAAGGAGACAGACATGAATATCGAGAAATATTCCGAGCGGGTGCGGGGCTTTATCCAATCTGCACAGACTTATGCGCTTGCACAAAATCACCAACAGTTTTCGCCTGAGCATCTCCTCAAGGTTCTTGTGGATGATGAAGAAGGCTTGGCCGGGTCGCTGATTGACCGGGCGGGTGGTGATTCGGGCGCAGTGCGGGTTGCCATCGAAGCTGCGCTTGCGGCGCTGCCGAAAGTTTCCGGCGGCAATGGCCAGCTATATCTTTCGCAGCCGCTTGCCAAAGTGATGGCGACTGCCGAGGAAATCGCCAAGAAGGCTGGCGACTCGTTTGTCACGGTCGAGCGTTTGCTTACCGCGCTGACGATGGAGAAGTCCGCGAAGACTGCGGACATTCTGGCCAAGGCCGGGGTGAAGCCGCAGGCGCTGAACGCGGTCATCAATGATTTGCGCAAAGGCCGCACCGCCGACGGGGCGAATGCCGAGCAGGGCTATGACGCGCTGAAGAAATATGCGCGGGACCTGACCAAGGATGCCCGCGAAGGCAAACTCGATCCGGTGATCGGGCGTGATGATGAAATCCGCCGGACGATGCAGGTGCTGTCGCGCCGGACCAAGAATAATCCGGTGCTGATCGGCGAGCCGGGCGTCGGCAAGACGGCGATTGCCGAAGGCTTGGCGCTGCGGATCGTCAACGGCGACGTGCCCGAATCGCTGCGTGACAAGTCCTTGCTGTCGCTTGACATGGGCGCGCTGATTGCCGGGGCGAAATACCGCGGCGAATTTGAAGAGCGGCTGAAGGCGGTGATGAGCGAAATCCAGTCGGCGAACGGGTCGATCATCCTGTTCATCGATGAAATGCACACGCTGGTCGGCGCGGGCAAAGCGGATGGCGCGATGGATGCGTCGAACCTTTTGAAGCCGGCTCTCGCGCGCGGCGAACTGCACTGTGTCGGCGCGACCACGCTTGATGAATACCGCAAGCATGTCGAAAAGGACGCGGCCCTGGCGCGGCGGTTCCAGCCGGTTTTTGTCTCGGAGCCGACGGTCGAGGACACGATCTCGATCCTGCGCGGCCTCAAGGAAAAATACGAGCAGCACCACAAGGTGCGAATCTCCGATTCGGCGCTGGTTGCGGCGGCGACGCTTTCCAACCGCTACATCACCGATCGGTTCCTGCCGGACAAGGCGATTGATCTGGTCGATGAATCGGCCTCGCGCCTCAGAATGCAGGTTGATTCCAAGCCGGAAGCTCTGGATGAAATTGACCGGCGTATCATGCAGTTGAAGATCGAGCGCGAAGCGCTGAAGGTCGAGAAGGATGCTGCCTCCAAGGACCGGCTCAACAGACTTGAGCAGGAACTGGCCGGGCTTGAGGAAGAATCAGCCGGGATCACCAACACCTGGATGGCCGAGAAGCAGAAGCTCGGACTGGCTGCCGATTTGAAGAAACAGTTGGAAGACGCGCGCAATGAGCTGGCGATTGCCCAGCGCAAGGGCGAATTCCAGAAGGCGGGCGAACTGGCTTACGGCAAGATTCCGGAGTTGGAGCGCAAGCTGGTCGAATCGGAAGCGCAGGACGGCAAGGTTTCGATGGTCGAAGAGACCGTCACCTCCGAACATATCGCGCAGGTGATCTCGCGCTGGACCGGGATTCCGGTTGACCGGATGCTGGAAGGCGAGCGCGACAAGTTGCTGCGCATGGAAGACGAGATCGCAAAGCGGGTGGTCGGACAGGGCGAGGCGGTTCAGGCTGTATCCCGGGCCGTCCGCCGTGCACGCGCCGGACTGCAAGACCCGAACCGGCCGATTGGCTCGTTCATGTTCCTCGGGCCGACAGGCGTCGGCAAGACCGAACTGACCAAGGCGCTGGCGTCGTTCCTGTTCGATGATGACACGGCGATGAGCCGGATCGACATGTCGGAATATATGGAGAAGCACTCCGTCGCCCGGCTGATCGGCGCGCCTCCGGGCTATGTCGGTTACGAGGAAGGCGGGGCGCTAACCGAATCGGTCCGCCGCCGTCCATATCAGGTGATATTGTTCGACGAGATCGAAAAGGCCCATCCTGACGTGTTCAATGTCCTCTTGCAGGTGCTCGATGACGGGCGTCTGACGGACGGACAGGGGCGGACAGTCGATTTCCGCAACACGCTGATCATCATGACGTCGAATCTTGGCTCAGATTATCTGGTGAGCCTTGGCGAGAATGATGATGTTGATTCGGTGCGCGATCTGGTGATGGGCGCGGTGAAGGCCTCGTTCCGTCCGGAATTCGTCAACCGCGTCGATGAGATCATCCTGTTCCACCGGCTCAAGCGTGCGGAAATGGGTGCCATCGTCGACATCCAGATAAAGCGGCTCGGCAAGCTGCTGGAGGATCGCAAGATCACGATTGATCTCGACGAATCTGCCACCAAGTGGCTGGCCGACAAGGGCTATGACCCGGCCTATGGCGCACGGCCGCTCAAGCGTGTGATCCAGAAGGAGGTCCAGGACCCGCTGGTCGAAAAGGTGCTGGGCGGCGAAGTCCGCGACGGCGCGCACATCAAGATCTCGGCGGGTTCGGACAGGCTGCTGTTCCGGGTGGCGGCCAATGAGGCGAAGGCAGCTTAATTTCGCTCAATGAAATGGCAGAAGCCGGCGTTCGCGCCGGCTTTTGTGTTTTGGGCAGAACATGCGAATGCTGGCTTGGGAAAGACAGGACGGCCCAACGGATGACGCTCGACGAGTACAACGGATTTTGCGCCTCCTTTCCGCACACTGAATCGGTGGTCCAGTGGGGCGGGGCGCATGTTTGGAAGATTGCCGGCAAGGTGTTTGCGATTGGCGGGTGGGATGATGGCAAGACACTGGCCGTCACCTTCAAGTGTTCGCCGATGAGCTTTGATTTGCTGAAAGGCGAGCCGGGTGTGCGGCCTGCGCCCTACCTCGCATCACGCGGGATGAGCTGGCTGCAGCGGACCAGTGACGAGTCGATGGATGATCCGGCGCTGAAGGATTATGTGCGGGAAAGCTACCGGCTGGCTTCGCTGAATTTGCCGAAGATGGTGCAGAAAAGGCTTGGTTTGAATCAGGGGTGAACCGCTCAGTTCACCACACTGGCAACCCTCTGCGGCTCCTGCGGCGCGGCCATCAGGGCGTCGATGCGGTCGCGCTCTTTCTTGAAGGCGGCGAGTTCTGCGCCCTTGAGTGTCTTGCCGGTCGGCAGGCGCACGCGCATGGCGTCGACTTTCACGCCATTGACCGAAAGCTCATAGTGGAGATGCGGACCGGTGGACAGGCCGGTCGAGCCGATGGCGCCGATGACCTGGCCCTGGCGGACCCGCGCACCGGGAACCACGCCCTTGGCGATGCGGCTCTGGTGGGAATAGGACGTGACATAGCCGTTGGGATGGCGGATCAGCGTTTGATAGCCGTAGCCTGATGTCCAGCCTGCCTTCTCGACGGTGCCATTGCCCGACGCAAGGATCGGGGTTCCGGTCGGTCCCGCCCAATCGGTGCCGGCATGCAGGCGCAGATAGCCGAGGATCGGATGGCGGCGCATGCCAAAGCCTGATGTGAGGCGGCCATTGGGGGCCGGGTTGCGCAGCAGGAACTGTTGGGCGTTCACGCCCTTCTCGTCATAATAGTCAAAGCTGTCGTCACCGCTTCTGAAGCGGTAGAACTTGCGTGCGTTGCCGCTGATGACCGCGTTGGCATAAAGAATGTCCGATGTCTCGCCCGGCTTTTCTTCGCCCTCCGGGATTGAATAGAAAACCTGCAGCCTGTCGGCCGGGCCAAGGCGCGACTGGAAATCGACTTCTGCAGCCAGCATCTTGATCAATTGCTTGGCCATGCGCGGAGTCAGGTTGTAGGCATAGGCCGCCCGGTAAATCCCGTCATAGACCGTCGGCAGTTCACCGCGGACTCGAACCGGTTGGGGCGAATCGCCAAGTGAAGCCATGACAGATTCACCGTCATCCGGCGCTTCTGTCGGAACATATTGGTCACGGTCGTCAATGGCGATGGTGAACAGGTGGGTCTTGCCATCATAGACGGAGGTGCGGACAATCCGGGGCTCATCCTTGTAGGTCTCGACACCAAGTCGCAAAGCCCAGCCGCCTTTCAGCTTGCTGGCGCTGAGCAGGGTGGTGATGGCTTCAGACATGCCGATGGCGTCATTGCCCGTATAACCCGCATCCTTCAAAAGGGATTTGGGGGTCGCATCTGCGCGGATGGGGATGATTTCTTCGGTGAAATTGGTTTCCGGCGTCTCATTGGTGGCTCTTGCTGCCACCGAGACGTTTTCCTGGACGATTTTCACCCCGAGTTCCGCGCCAAGGGCAAAATCACCATCGCCGTTGCCAAAACGAAGCGGGTCCAGATAGTGGAGCGAGGCGACCTGAACGTCGCCCTCGGTCAAAGCCGTGCCGGAGATGCGGACAGCTTCCTCGACCTCTTCCAGTGACAGGCTGGCGGATTGTTCAAATATCGCGCCGGTCGCGGGAAAGGCCGATGTTTTCAGGCTGACTTCACTCTCGACCATGGCTCCATAGATCTGGCCGGTTTCAAGGCCCGCCGTGTTGGCATCATTGGCGCCTTCGAAAATCGTCACCGGATTGAAGGCCGGATAGTTCTTCTTGGTGGTGTGCCCGGCGCCCAAGGCCATTTCGACGACGCCGAAGGGAAGGGTGCGGACCACGTCGCGGTCGCCGACCTTCTGGAGCGTGGAAATCTGCAAAACGCGCTTGTCGGATACCTTGAGCGCCAGAAGGGTCGGGGACAAGCGGGTGGTTTTGCCGGACGCGCTTTCCGAGGCGGCATTCATTTCATCGGCAGCCATGATTTCGGCAGGGGTTGCCAGTTGCTGGCGGCCATCGAGCGCCGCAGAGAGCGCCACGCCCATGAGAATGATCGAGGTAAAGCCGGTCAGGAAAGTTCCGGTGAGCCAGCGGGCGGAAACTTCACGGCGATCCGGCGGACCCTTGCGTCCATCGGCAACGATAGGCGGCTCATTGCCGAGGCGCTCCATCATTTTGTTCGCGTGCGTCATGCTTTTTCCGAGAAATCCATTAGGCCGGCGTCATATTGCCGGGGGCTTGTTTTCCAACGAATGGGAAGCGGAGTCAAACAAACGCCATTCAATCCGCTTCCTTATCACCGCGCTAGCGCGCAAGTGGGGCCGGTTTGTGGCCTTGCCGGGCAAACACCACTAGATATGGAAGATGCAATAAAGGTGAGCGGACTAATTTTTATCAAACGGGAAAAAACCGGAAAATTCGCAAAAACCGTGTTGACACTTTGGTCGGGGTGGCCTTATAAGCCGGACATCGAACGAGGGCGGCGCGCCGCTGGCGCATTTGTGTTCGCCCTTGTGAAATCAGAAGAGAGCCGCGTGAGCGACACTCGACCGGGCATGAGACCTTATGGTCACCCAGCCCACGACACTGCGTCT
>JBGSHY010000039.1:0-175116 GCA_041751995.1 Rhizobiaceae bacterium
CGACGCGTTGCTGCTCGCCGCCGGAGAGTTCTGACGGGCGGTGTTCGGCGCGGTCGCCGATCTTCATGTAATCGAGCAGTTGGCGGGCCCGCACGGCGGACTCGGCCTTCGACATGCCACGCAGCATCTGCGGGATCATCAGGTTTTCGAGCGCCGTGAATTCGGGCAGCAGATGGTGGAACTGGTAGACGAAGCCGATTTCAGCGCGGCGCATGGCAGTTCGCGTTTCATCGCTGAGGCCGCTCGAGGCGCGGCCGTTGACGGTGACTTCACCGGCGTCCGGATGTTCGAGCAGGCCCGCGGTGTGCAGCAGCGTTGACTTGCCGGTTCCGGAGGGCGCGACCAGCGCGACCATCTCGCCCTTGCGCAATTCAAAATCGGCATCGTTGAGGATGACCAGTTCGCGGTCGCCCTGCACATATTTTCGGGTGACGCCGGTCAGCGTCAGCACGGGTTCGCCTGCCATCATTCGTACCTCAGCGCTTCGACCGGGTCGAGCCTGGCGGCGCGCCATGCCGGGAACAGGGTGGCGACAAAGGACAGGAACAGCGCCATCAAGATGACCATGACCGTTTCGCGCGGGTCCATGATAGCGGGCAGCTGCGACAGGAAATAGAGTTCCGGATTGAACAGCGTCGTGCCAGAGAGCCAGGAGAAAAACTGGCGGATGCTTTCAACATTGAGGCAGATGAGAACACCGAGCGCGACGCCCGCAATCGTGCCGGATACGCCGATGGCCGCGCCGGTCATCAGGAAGATGCGCAGAATCATGCCGCGCGTCGCGCCCATGGTGCGCAGAATGGCGATGTCGCTGCCCTTGTCCTTCACCAGCATGATGAGGCCGGAAATGATGTTGAGCGCCGCGACCAGCACAATCAGCGTCAGGATCATGAACATGACGTTGCGCTCGACCTGCAGCGCGGAAAAGAAGGTGGCGTTGCGCTGGCGCCAATCGGTCAGGAGCATCTGCCGGTCGGCAATCGCCTCGACAGGAACGCGCAGGTCCTCGACCTTGTCGGGATCATCGGTGATGATCTCGATCGACTGGACCTTGCCTTCGGAATTGAAATAGGCCTGCGCCTCGGTCAGCGGCATGAAGACAATCGAGCTATCATATTCGGACATGCCGATCTCGAAAATCGCCAGCACCGGATAGGCTTTGACGCGCGGGGTCACCCCCATCGGCGTGATGTCGCCGTCCGGCGAAATCAGCGTGAGATTGTCGCCAAGGGCGAGGCCGAGGTTTTCGGCCATGCGCGAGCCGATGGCGACGCCTTCCTCCTTGCCGAATTGCTCCAGGCTTCCCTGCTTGATCTTCTGCGACACGAGCTCGATCTTGGCCATGTCTTCAGGCTGCACGCCGCGCACCAGCGCGCCGGTGCCCGCGCCAATCCGGCCCGAAGCCAGCGTCTGGCCCTCAACCACCGGCAGCGCATATTTGACGCCGACAATGCCTTCGAAGCGCTTGGCCAAATCCACATAGTCATCAAGCGGGCGGTCCATAGGCTGGACAATGAGGTGGCCATTGATGCCCAGAATGCTCTTGAGCAGTTCGGCGCGGAACCCGTTCATTACCGCCATGACGACGATGAGGGTGGCGACGCCCAGGAGAATGCCGAGAAACGAGAAACCGGCAATGACCGAAATGAAGGCTTCCTTGCGGCGCGAGCGCAGGTAGCGCCAAGCCATCATCCGCTCGAACGCCGAGAATGGCCCAGCGGCGGGGAAGTCTTTCGGATCCGTCGCTTGCGTGATCTCGCTCATCAAATTCCTGTAAAGCGGTTGATCGCCGCATCAATGGTCATGGTTTCGCGCACGCCGGTCTTGCGGTTTTTCACCTCGACTTCGCCATTGGCGACGCCGCGCGGACCGGCAACGATCTGCCACGGCAGGCCGATCAGGTCGGCCGTTGCAAATTTGGCGCCCGCCCCCGCATTGGTGTCATCGAGCAGAACTTCCTTGCCCGCACTGGTCAGCGCGCCGTAGATCTTCTCGGCGGCGGCATCACAAGCGGCATCGCCCGGCTTCATGTTGATCAGCCCGGCGTCAAACGGCGCAACCGATTCCGGCCAGATGATGCCGGCGTCGTCGTGGCTCGCTTCAATGATCGCCGCGACGACACGCGACGGGCCGATGCCGTAGGAGCCCATCGAAACCAGATGCTCTTTGCCGTCCGGCCCCTGCACTTTTGCACCCATCGGTTCTGAATATTTGGTGCCGAAGTGGAAGATGTGGCCGACTTCAATGCCACGCGCGGCGACCTGACTGTCTGCGGCAATGGCGCCCCAGGCTTTCTCGTCGTGCATTTCGTCGGTGGCGGCGTAGGGAGTGGTCCAGGCGGTGACAATGTCGGCGATGGCCTTGTCATCGCGGAAATTGACGTCCGCGCCCGGCACTTTCAGCGACAAATAGTCCTTGTGGCAGAACACCTGGCTTTCGCCTGTGTCAGCGAGAATGATGAACTCATGGCTAAGATCGCCGCCGATCGGGCCGGTGTCGGCGCGCATCGGGATCGCCTTCATGCCCATCCGCTCGTAGGTGCGCAAGTAAGCGACGAACATGCGGTTGTAGGCTGCCTTGGCGGCCTCGTAATTCATGTCGAACGAATAAGCGTCCTTCATCAGGAATTCGCGCGAGCGCATGACGCCGAAGCGCGGGCGCACCTCGTCACGGAACTTCCACTGGATGTGATAGAGGTTCAGCGGCAGATCCTTGTAGGATTTGACGTAGGAGCGGAAAATGTCGGTGACCATTTCCTCGTTGGTCGGGCCATACAGAAACTCGCGCTCCTGCCGGTCCTTGATGCGCAGCATTTCCTTGCCATAGGCATCGTAGCGTCCGCTTTCGCGCCAAAGGTCCGCCGACTGGATGGTCGGCATCAAAATTTCCACCGCACCGGAGCGGTCCTGCTCCTCGCGGATGATTTTGTTGACCTTGTTCAAAACCCGAAGGCCGATCGGCAGCCAGGAGTATGACCCTGCCGCCTGCTGGCGGATCATCCCGGCGCGCAGCATCAGCCGGTGCGACACGATCTCCGCTTCCTTGGGGTTTTCCTTGATGATGGGGAGGAAGTAGCGGGAAAGGCGCATGAAATTCACCGGTTGGGGCGCCACGAATCCCATGGGAATCGGGCGAAACTGCGATTGTTACGCCGCTACATAGACGGTTGGCGGGAAAAGGGGAACAGGGGCGGTAAAAGTGCCGCTCCTGGCCGTTGGCGTCATTACTTTGCCAGTGGCGGCTTCATGAAGTCCGGCAGGTAGTGCACCAGATCGTCAAAGCGCAGGCCCTTGGTGACGGCGAACCAGTAGAAGGCGGCGAAGACCAGCGTGGCGATGATTGTGGTGACGCCTGCCACCAGCGCGATGCGCGGCTTGGCCGGGGCGCTGGCGTGAGTGCCGGGCACGACCTCGCCCGCTTCCGCCTGCGTCTTCAGCCCAAGCGGCAGCACGGCGAAGAGCGTAATCCACCAGATGATGAAATAGACGGCGGCAGCGGAAATCGGGTTCATGCGGGCTTATCCTCTGAGGTGGAGATAGCGCAGACCGTGGCGGAATGGAATGCGGCGATTGGGCCCGGTGGGCACCAGAATAGAATCCCGGCGGTTGCGCGCCGACTTCTCCCCGCTTCTCCTGCGGGGAGAAGTCGCCGACAGGCGGATGAGGGGAACGCCGCGGCGCGGATCTTGACGATTATCAACATGCAATGGCCAACCGCGGTCGTCATCAGAAATAAGCTATGCCCTTGAAAAAGCGAGAATATTATCCGCGCAAATCACTCATAGCGTGCAGATCAAGCCCCCTCATCTGCCTGCCGGCATCTTCTCCCCATGAAAGACATAGGGAGAAGATGGCTAATCTCCGAGACTCGAGCCTAAACCTGTTCCAGCTCAGTCAACGTCCCGAAGAAATCCTTCGGATGCAAAAACAGCACCGGCTTGCCGTGCGCGCCGATTTTCGGATTGCCGTCGCCCAGAACCCTTGCCCCGGCAGCTTTCAGATGGTCGCGGGCGGCGATGATGTCTTCGACTTCGTAGCAGACATGATGCATGCCGCCGGACGGGTTCTTTTCGAGGAAAGCCGTGATCGGCGAACCTTCGCCGAGCGGCTCGAGCAGTTCGATCTTGGTGTTGCCGACGTCGATGAAGACGACGGTGACGCCATGCTCGGGCAGCGCCTGCGGCGCGCTGATTTTAGCGCCGAGGCTGGTCCGGTAGGTGGCAACGGCCTTGGCCATGTCTGGCACAGCCAAGGCAACGTGGTTGAGGCGTCCGAGCATGGGCTGTTCCTTCCGCAGACAGTCTGTCGCGCCACTACAGCAAAGCGGGCGCGCGGCAGCAATTAGCCAAAAGTCTTCGCTGTCTCTCAGATCTGGTTGAGGAACACCGTGACGACCGGCTTCTTGCCCCACAATTCGTCACAGGTCGAGCGGACGGCGCGGCGGACGGCTTCGCGGACCATGTCGAGGTCCTTGCGGCGGCCGCGCGGGATGGAATCGATGGCCGACAGCGCGGCGTCGAACAGCTTGTCGTCGATCTCCTCGCCTTCCTTGTCGAACTGCGGCAGGCCGATCGATTCAAGCTCGGACTCGCCGGTGATCTCGTATTTCGAATCCAGCAGCACGGCGATGGCGACGTGGCCGGCGAAGGAGAGTTTGCGGCGCTCGCTGATGCCGACTTCGTCAAAGTCGCCGATCAGCTTGCCATCCTTGTAGATGCGGCCGAACGGGGCTTCATCGATCACTTCCGCAGGACCGGGGGCCAGGCGCAGCACATCGCCGTTGCGTACCTGTGCGACTTCCGGAATGCCTTCCATCCGTCCAAGCGCGCCCTGCGCCACCAGATGCGCCGCCTCGCCATGCACCGGCACGAGAATGCGCGGACGGGTCCAGGCATACATGCGCTTCAATTCGTTGCGGCGAGGGTGGCCGGAGACATGGACCAGCTGCATGTCGTCGGTGATGATTTCAATACCGCGGTCGATCAGCTTGTTCTTGATGTCGATGATCGGGCGCTCGTTGCCCGGAATGGTGCGGGACGAGAAGACGACCGTATCGCCCGCCGTCAGCGCCACGCCGCGCATTTCGTCATTGGCGATCTTGGCCAGCGCCGCGCGGCTTTCGCCCTGCGAACCGGTCAGGATGATGACAAGGTTCTTGCGCGGGATCGAGGCGAAATCTTCTTCCGAGACGAACTCCGGAATGCCGTCGAGCAGGCCGACGCCGGTGGCGACTTCGACCATCCGTTTCATCGAACGGCCAAGCAGCATGACCGAACGGCCCGCATCGCGCGCGGCGATTGCGATGGATTTGATGCGGCCGACATTCGACGAGAAGGAAGTGATGGCGACGCGGCCTGAGGCGTTTTCAATCAGCGCGGTCAGGTTCTTGCCGACGTCCTGTTCGGACGGGGAATCGCCCTCGCGGTTGGCGTTGGTCGAGTCGCACATCAGCGCGATGACGCCCTTGTCGCCAAGTTCGCGGAAGCGGGCTTCGTTGGTGAGCGGGCCCATCGACGGGGCCGGATCAATCTTCCAGTCGCCGGTGTGGATGATGGTGCCGAGCGGCGTGGTCAGCGCCAGCGACACCGGCTCAGGAATCGAATGGGTGACGGCGATGGCCTCGACCGAGAATTTGCCAACCTGGAAGGTCTCGCCCGGACGATAAAGCGTCACCGGCATTTCCTTGCCGTTCCCGTCGGACTTGTGTTTGGCTTCCAGCAGCCCGGCAGTGAACTGGGTGACGTAAAGCGGGCACTTGATGCGCGGCCAGATGTCCATCACGGCGCCATAATGGTCCTCATGGGCGTGGGTGATGATCATGCCCTTCACCGCGGCGCGGTTGGCCTCGATGAAGCGGATGTCCGGCAGCACAAGGTCGACGCCCGGAAGGTCCGGGCCCGGGAAGGTCACGCCGCAGTCGACGATGATCCATTCGCGGTTGTTTGCCGGGCCGTAGCCATACATGGCCAAATTCATGCCGATTTCGCCAACCCCGCCCAGGGGAAGGAAAACCAGCTCATTGTTGTCTTTCTTGTCGGTCAATTCGACGCTCCAAAGGATTGCGGGAAAAACACGTCTCCCGCTGAAATTTTCTGTATCGTGCCGTCTCTATGGCGGAGTAACAGGCATCCGTCCATGTCAATGTCCTCGAATATGCCCTCGACGGACGATCCGGCAAGGTTCACCTGAACCTTCTCGCCCTTGCCCTTGGCGTGGCTTAGCCATTCATGGCGGATGGCGGCAAAGCCGCGGCCATGATCCCAGGCTTTCAGCACGGCCTCAAACGAATCGGCAAGCCGGGCGAACATATCCTGCGCTGTTGCCTTGACGCCAAGCTCCGTCAGGTCCGCAGCGGTGTAAAGCGCGGGCTCCGGATGATGGGCGATGTTGACGCCAAAGCCGCAGGCGACGGCAATAGCGCCGCTTTTCAGCCTGTCGCTTTCGAGCAGGATTCCGGAGATTTTCGCGCCATTGGCAAGAAGATCGTTCGGCCATTTGAGGCGAAGTTGATGGCGCTCCATTCCGGGCAGACCCGCCAGCGCGGCATGCAAGGCAACAGCGGCCACAAACGGCAGGGTGCCGATGCGCTCGATGGGCGCGGCATCGACCAACAAGGCGGTTGCGTAGAGATTACCGGGTTCGGAAACCCACACCCGACCCTGACGTCCCCGGCCAGAAACCTGCCTGCCTGCAGTCAGCCACAGCTTTCCGGCATCGCCCTCGCGCGCTTCGGCCAATACATCGGCGTTGGTCGAGCCTGTTTCGTCAAGATGGCGGTGCCGCCATCCGTGCGGAAGATTGGTGTCCGGGTTCAACGCAATCAGAAGAAGGTCTTCGCCGCCGCCGCAGCCATGGCTTCGACCGGACCGCCGACGATGACGTAGAACAGCACAAAGGCGCCGGAGATGCCGAGCACGGCGGTGAGCACCGGCGATGCGCCGACGAAGCCTTCTGCCGGTTCATCGAACCACACGATCTTGATGATGCGCAGATAGTAGAACGCGCCGACGACCGAGGCGAGAACGCCGATCACCGAGAGGGCCAGAAGATTGGCCTGCATTGCGGCGAGGAAGACGTACCATTTGGCGAAGAAGCCGGCGAGCGGCGGAATGCCGGCCAGCGAGAACATCAGGACGGTGAGGATCAATGCCCGGAAAGGGTTGGTCTTCGACAGACCCGCCAGATCGGCGATCTGCTCGACCTGATTGTCCTTGGTCCGCATCGACAGGATGAAAGCAAAAGTGCCCAGCGTCATGACCAGATAGATGATCATGTAGGTGGCGACGCCCTGCACGCCCGCCTGCGAACCCGCTGCAAGGCCGACAAGCGCGAAGCCGACATGGCCGATGGAGGAATAGGCCATCAGGCGTTTGATGTTGCTCTGGCCGATGGCGGCGAATGCACCGAGGACCATCGAGGCGATCGAGATGAAGACGATGACCTGCTGCCAATCGGCTGTCACAGGCTTGAAGCCTTCCATCACAACGCGCACCAGCATCGCCATCGCCGCCATTTTTGGCGCAGAGGCGAAGAAGGCGGTGACCGGGGTTGGCGCGCCTTCGTAGACATCGGGCGTCCACATGTGGAACGGCACCGCAGAAATCTTGAAAGCGAGACCGGCGAGGATGAACACCAGACCGAACAGCAATCCGACTTGACGCTCGCCGCCGGAAAGCGCCTGCGCAATGGCGTCGAAGCCGATCTGGCCGGTGAAGCCGTAAACCAGCGAAATGCCATAGAGCAACATGCCGGAGGACAGCGCGCCAAGGACGAAATATTTGAGGCCGGCTTCGGTGGACTTCAGATTGTCGCGGTTGATGGCGGCGACGACATAGAGAGCCAGCGACTGGAGCTCGAGGCCCAGGTAGAGCGCCAGCATGTTGTTGGCCGAGACCATCAGCATCATGCCGAGCGTGGCAAGCAGCACGAGAATCGGGAATTCAAACTGGTCGAACTTTTCGCGCTTGGCGAAATCCACCGACATGGCGAGCGAAACCAGCGCGCCGACGATGGTGAGCAGCTTCATGAATTTGGCAAAGGCGTCGTTGACATAGCCGCCGCCGAACACATTGCCTTCGCCGGACTGCCAAACCAGAAGACCGGCAACGGCAAGCACGGCGACAGACAGCCAAGTGACCAGCGCACTGGCCTTGGGGCCGCCATAGACGCCGACCATCAGCAGCACCAGTGCGCTGATGGCGACGAGCAGTTCCGGTGTCGCCAGTGTAAGGGCGGAGATCAGTTCGGCCGGCATTTCTGTCGCCTTTCCTTAATCGTTCGTCAGGCTCACTGCACCGCCGCTTGCGCGGCGGAGACAGCGGCAGAATATTGGTTCACGAGATTGTCGACGGACGCTGCCGTGACATCAAACACCGGCGCAGGATAGACGCCGTAGAAGATGACCAGAACAATCAGCGGATAGAGAATGACCTTTTCGCGGGTCGACAGGTCGAGCAGCGCCTTGAGGCTGTCCTTCTCGAGCACGCCGAAAATCACGCGGCGATAGAGATAGAGCGCGTAGGCGGCGGAGAGGATGACGCCGAATGTGGCGAAGAAGGCGACCCAGCTGTTGACCTTGAATATGCCGAGCAGCGTCAGGAATTCACCGATGAAGCCGGAGGTGCCGGGCAATCCGACGTTGGCCATGGTGAAGATCATGAAGGCGACGGCGTATTTCGGCATGTTGTTGACGAGACCGCCATAGGCCGAAATCTCGCGGGTGTGCATGCGGTCGTAAACGACGCCGACGCAGAGGAACAGCGCGCCGGAGACGAGACCGTGCGACAGCATCTGGAACAATGCGCCCTGAACGCCCTGCTGGTTGGCGGCGAAAATGCCCATCGTCACGAAGCCCATGTGGGCGACGGATGAATAGGCGATCAGCTTCTTCATGTCCTCCTGCACCAGCGCCACCAGCGAAGTGTAGATGATGGCGATGACGGACATGGCGTAGACCAGCGGCGCAAGATCGGCGGAGGCCAGCGGGAACATCGGCAGCGAGAAGCGCAGGAAGCCGTAGCCGCCCATCTTCAGAAGGATTGCCGCCAGGATGACCGAACCCGCCGTCGGCGCTTCAACGTGGGCGTCCGGCAACCAGGTGTGGACCGGCCACATCGGCATCTTCACCGCGAAAGAGGCAAAGAAGGCGAGCCACAGCCAGAACTGCATCTGCGCCGGGAACTGGTGGGTGAGCAACGCCGTGATGTCGGTCGTGCCGGACTGCCAGTACATCGCCATGATCGCCAGCAGCATCAGGACGGAGCCGGCGAGCGTGTAGAGGAAGAATTTGAACGAGGCGTAGACGCGGCGCTTGCCGCCCCAGACGCCGATGATGATGAACATCGGGATCAGGCCGGCTTCAAAGTACAGATAGAAGACTACGATATCGAGTGCGGTGAACACGCCGATCATCAGCGTTTCCAGAATGAGGAACGCGATCATGTAGGCCTTGACGCGCTTGTCCACTTCCCAAGACGCCAGAATGGTGAACGGCATCAGAAAGGTGGTCAGGATGACGAACAGCATCGAAATGCCGTCAACGCCGACATGATAGGAAATGCCGGAGCCGAGCCACGCGCTCTTCTCAACAAACTGGAAAGCGGCAGACGCGTTGTCGAAACTGGTCCACAGCGGGATCGACACGAGGAATGTGACGGCCGTCGTCAACAACGCGATCATGCGGATGTTGCGCTTGGCGGCTTCGCTTTCGCCGTTGATGAACAGGATCAGAAGCACGCCGACGAGCGGCAGGAAAGTGACCGTTGAAATGATGGGCCAGTCGGTCATTTAAAGGGAGCTCCCGATCATCATCCATGTGACCAGCGCAGCAACGCCGATCAGCATGGCAAAGGCATAATGGTAGAGGTAGCCGGTCTGCAGGCGGGTGATCCGGCCAGTCACGTCCACGACGCGCGCGGAAATGCCGTCGGGGCCAAAGCCGTCGATGACCGTGCCATCACCTTTCTTCCAGAAGAAGCGGCCGATGGCGAAGGCTGGCTTGACGAACAGGAAGTCGTAGATTTCGTCAAAATACCACTTGTTGAGCAGGAACTGGTAGAGGCCGTGGTGTTGCGCGGCCAGTTCCTTCGGCGTGTTCGGCGAGCGGATGTAGAACTGGTATGACAGCAGGAAGCCGCCAAACATGGCGATGAACGGCGTCCACTTTACCAGCAACGGCACATGGTGGAACTCTTCGAGGATCTTGTTTTCGGCACCGGTGAACAGCGAGCCTTTCCAGAACTCGGCGTATTCGTGGCCGAAGAAATGACCTTCGAACAGGACACCTGCGACCAAGGCGCCGGCAGCCAGCACGAACAGCGGAACCAGCATAACCAGCGGCGATTCATGCACGTGATGCATGACGTCGTGGCTAGCGCGCTCCTTGCCGTGGAAGGTCATGAATATCAGGCGCCACGAGTAGAAGGAGGTGAAGAACGCGGCGACGGCGAGCAGCGTGAAAGCATAGCCCGAGGCTGCGCTTTCGCTGGCGTAGGCGCTTTCGATGATGATGTCCTTGGAGAAGAAGCCGGCGGTGCCGATCATCGTGCCCGGTATACCGAGCCCGGTCAGCGCGACCGTACCGATAATCATCATCCAGTAGGTCGTCGGAATGTATTTGCGCAGGCCGCCCATGTTGCGCATGTCCTGCTCGTTTGACACGGCATGGATCACCGAGCCGGCGCCAAGGAACAGCAGCGCCTTGAAGAAGGCGTGGGTGAAGAGGTGGAATATCCCGGCGCCATAAGCGCCGAGGCCCAGCGCCACAAACATGTAGCCAAGCTGCGAACAGGTCGAATAGGCGATAACGCGCTTGATGTCGTTTTGCACGAGACCGACGGTGGCTGCGAAGAAAGCCGTCGTGGCACCGATGATCGTCACAAAGGTCAGCGCCGTGTGCGACAATTCAAAGATCGGCGACAGGCGAGCGACCATGAACACACCGGCGGTGACCATGGTGGCGGCGTGGATAAGCGCGGAGACCGGAGTCGGGCCTTCCATGGCGTCCGGCAGCCAGGTATGCAGCATGAACTGCGCCGACTTGCCCATTGCTCCCATGAACAGCAGCAGCGCCACGACTGTCACCGCGGACTGCTTGTCGAGCGCATAGCCAAGGAAGTTCAACGCAACACCCGCATCGGCAGCGCCTTCGGCCGGTAAATAGGTCGCGGCATTGGCGAAGATGGTCTCGAAATTGACCGAGCCGAACAGGACGAAGACGCCAAAGATGCCGAGCGCAAAGCCGAAATCGCCGACGCGGTTGACGACGAAGGCCTTGATCGCGGCGGCGTTGGCCGAAGGTTTCTTGAACCAGAAACCGATCAGCAGATAAGAGGCCAAGCCGACGCCTTCCCAGCCGAAGAACATTTGGACGAGATTATCGGCGGTCACCAGCATTAACATGGCAAACGTGAACAGCGACAGGTAGGCAAAGAAGCGGGGGCGATGCGGATCGTGGTGCATGTAGCCGATCGAATAGACATGCACGAGGCAGGACACGGTGTTGACGACGACCAGCATGACAGCCGTCAGCGCATCAACCCGCAGCGCCCAGTCCACACTGAGCGAACCCGACTCGATGAACTTCAGCACCGGCACGACCATGGCTTCGTTGTGGCCGAGCGCGTAGCCGAAGAACACGACCCAAGACAGGGCGGCGGCGATGATCATGAAGCCGGAGGTGACATATTCGGCCGCTTTCGCGCCGATGGACGTGCCGAACAGGCCTGCAATCAGGAAGCCGACGAGGGGCAGGAAAACGATGGCGTTGATCATGATCCGCTCATCCCTTCATCATGTTGACGTCTTCGACCGCGATGGAGCCGCGGTTGCGGAAGAAGACGACGAGAATGGCAAGACCAATGGCTGCTTCCGCAGCAGCGACGGTGAGCACGAACAGGGCGAAGATCTGGCCAGTCAAATCATTCAGCGCCGCCGAGAAGGCGACGAAGTTGAGATTGACAGCGAGCAGGATCAACTCGACCGACATGAGGATGACGATCACGTTCTTGCGGTTCAGGAACACGCCGAACACGCCGAGCGTGAACAAGATGGCCGAGACGGCGAGATAGTGGGAGATGCCGATGGTCATGGTCAGAGCCCCTTGCCCGACTGGACGTTTTTCTTGATTTCGATGGCGGTAGCCGGGGTGCGGCCCACCTGCTGCGACACGCTCTGGCGCTTGACGCCGACCTTGTGCTGCAGCGTCAGGACAATGGCGCCAATCATGGCGACCAGTAGCACGAGACCGGCAATCTGGAAGTAGAAGGCGTATTCCGTGTAAAGCACATTGCCGAGCGCGGCGGTGTTGGTTGTGGTCGCAATGTCCGGGATCGGTTCTGCGGCCGTTGCAGGCAGGCTCGGCGTGAAGATCGAACCGCCGAGAACGGCGATCAGCTCGAACGCCAGGACAATGCCGACAAGTGCGCCAATCGGTGCGTATTGCAGCGCGCCCTTTTTCAGTTCGGCAAAGTCGACATCCAGCATCATGACGACGAACAGGAACAGCACCGCGACCGCGCCGACATAGACAACCAGCAGGATCATCGCGAGGAATTCAGCGCCGGTCAAAAGGAACAGCGCCGCCGCGTTGAAAAATGTCAGGATCAGGAACAGAACCGAGTGCACAGGGTTGCGCGCCGCGATCACCATGAAAGCGCCCGCGATCGCAACAAAGGCGAACAGATAGAAAAATGCCGCTTGTAATCCAGTCAGCATGGGTTCCCCCGGTTCCTTGTCTCTCCGAGGCAACCTCGCCCCGGTCTGTGTGGCTTGCCGACTCTCGCCGGTAATGCCGCGTGTCTCTTAAGACGGGGTGCTATCCCCGTCCATCCTGTAAATCCTACCGGTAAGGCGAATCCAGCGCGATATTCTGCGCGATTTCACGTTCCCAGCGGTCACCGTTGGCGAGCAGCTTGTTCTTGTCGTAGTACAGCTCTTCGCGGGTTTCGGTGGCGAATTCGAAATTCGGTCCTTCGACGATGGCGTCAACCGGACAGGCTTCCTGACAGAAGCCGCAGTAGATGCATTTCACCATGTCGATATCGTAGCGCACGGTGCGGCGCGTGCCGTCATTGCGGCGCGGGCCGGCCTCGATGGTGATGGCCTGCGCCGGGCAGATCGCTTCGCACAGCTTGCATGCGATGCAGCGCTCTTCGCCATTCGGATAGCGGCGCAGCGCATGCTCACCGCGGAACCGCGGCGATATCGGGCCTTTTTCATTCGGATAGTTGATCGTGTGCTTGGGCGCGAAAAATTGGCGCATCGTCAAAAAGAACGCGCCGATGAATTCGGTCAAAAGCAGTGATTTTGCGGCTTGGGCGAGCATGTTCATGTCTGTTTCCTCAAGCCACAAGTTTCAGGAAGGCGGCGGTCGCCACGACCATGAACAGCGAGATCGGCAAAAACACTTTCCAGCCGAGGCGCATCAATTGGTCATAGCGGTAACGCGGCACCATTGTCTTCACCAAGGCAAACATGAAGAACACCATGCAGACCTTGAGCACGAACCAGAACACGCCGGGCACCCAGGTGAACGGCGCGAAATCAAACGGCGGCAGCCATCCGCCGAGGAACAGGATCGTCGTCAGCGCGCACATCAAAAGAATGGCGATGTATTCGCCCAGCATGAACAGCATGTAGGGGGTCGACGAATATTCGATCATGTGACCGGCGACGAGCTCGGATTCGGCTTCGACCAGATCGAACGGCGGGCGGTTTGTTTCAGCCAGCGCCGAGATGAAGAAGATGATGAACATCGGGAACAGGCTCAGCCAATGCCAGTCCAGCAGCGATGATCCGAGGCCGAGGCGCGTGCCGAGACCATCGGTCTGCGACATGACGATGTCGGTGAAGTTGAGCGAGCCGACGCACAGCAGCACGGTGACAATGACGAAGCCGATGGAGACTTCATAAGACACCATCTGCGCCGCCGAGCGAAGTGCGCCCAGAAACGGATACTTGGAGTTAGAAGCCCAGCCGGCCATGATGACGCCGTAGACTTCAAGTGACGAGATGGCGAAAACGTAGAGAATGCCGACGTTGATTTCGGCCACCGACCAGCCGGCGTTGAGCGGAATGACAGCCCATGCGGCAAGCGCCAAAACGGCCGAAACCAACGGCGCCATCAGGAAAATCGCCTTGTTGGCGCCGGACGGAATGACCGGCTCCTTGAAGACGAATTTCAGCATGTCGGCGAAGGATTGCAGCAACCCCCAGGGGCCAACGACATTCGGTCCGCGGCGCTGCATCACCGCAGCCCAGATCTTGCGGTCGGCATAGAGAATGAAGGCGGTGAACACCAGCAGCGCAACAAGCAGCAACAGCGACTGCGCGGCGATGATCAGCAGCGGCCAAACCCATGTCATGAAAAACTCAGCCATCGTCTGCTTCCTATTCCGCAGCCTGCCGGAACCCGCCCTTGGCGAGCGCCGAACATTCGGCCATGACCGCCGATGCGCGGGCGATCGGGTTGGTCAGGTAAAAGTCTGTAACAGCGCCCTTGAACGGCGCCTTGTTGATGCGTCCGCCAAGCTTCGCAGCGTTGGCGACATCATCGGGTGATCCGGCCATGACGGTGCCAAGCGCTGCAAGATGCGGATATTCGGCATAGAGCGCCGCACGGAGCTGGCCCAGCGAGTCAAATGGCAATTTCTTGCCCAGCACATCGGACAGCGCCCGCAGGATCGCCCAGTCTTCCTTGGCATCGCCCGGGGCAAAGCCGGCGCGGGTGGTCATCTGGACGCGGCCTTCGGTATTGACATAGGTGCCGGATTTTTCGGTGTAGGCCGAGCCCGGCAGGATGACGTCGGCGCGGTGCGCGCCATTGTCACCGTGCGTGCCCATGTAGACGACGAAGGCGCTGCCGATCTTTTCGGATGACAGTTCATCCGCGCCGGCGAGGACCAGAACATCCATCGCGCCCATCATGCCCGACGCGTCCTTGCCGCCCTTGCCCGGCACGAAGCCGATGTCGAGCGCGCCGACGCGTGCGGCCGCGGTGTGAAGGACGGCAAAGCCGTTCCACTCAGCCGACACGGCATTGACGGATGTTGCGAGCTTTGCGGCGAGGCCCAGAACGGCTGCGCCATCGGCGCGGGCGAGCGCGCCCTGCCCGATTATGATCAGCGGACGCTCGGCCTTCTTCAGGACCGAGAAGAATTTGCCCTTGCCGTCAGCCAGTTCCTGCAGCGTCTCGACGCCTGCGCCGAGCACTTCATGGTCATAGCGCAGTTCGCCACTTTCGCCGATCACGCCAATCGGCATGCCGTTGGCGCGCCAAGCCTTGCGGATGCGGGCGTTGAGGATGGCGGCTTCGACGCGCGGGTTGGAGCCGATCAGCAACACAGCGTCCGCGTTTTCGATGCCTTCGATGCCGGCGTTGAAAATATAGGAGCCCCGTCCCAGCATCGGGTCGAGCGCAGCGCCATCCTGACGGCAGTCGATGTTCGACGAGCCAAGCGCGGTCATCAATTGCTTGAGGGCATAGAGTTCCTCGACAGCAGCCAGATCACCGGCAATTGCGCCGATCTTGTCGCCGGTCGTCTTGGCAACAGCCTTGGCGATTGCGTCAAACGCTTCGGCCCATGTCGCGGGCTGCAGCTTGGCGCCTTTGCGGACGTAGGGTCTGTCAAGACGTTGGCTGCGCAGGCCGTCGGCGATGAAGCGGGTCTTGTCGGAAATCCATTCCTCGTTGACCGCTTCATTGACGCGCGGCAGCACGCGCATGACTTCGCGCCCGCGGGTGTCGACACGGATGGCCGAGCCGACCGCGTCCATCACGTCAATGCTTTCGGTCTTGTTGTATTCCCACGGCCGGGCCTGGAATGCCATCGGCTTGGCGGTCAGAGCGCCGACGGGGCACAGGTCAATCACATTGCCCTGCAGTTCGGAGGTCATCGCCTGTTCGAGATAGGTGGTGATCTCGGCATCCTCACCGCGGCCGGTCAGGCCAAGCTCGGTGATCCCGGCAACTTCGGTGGTGAAGCGGACACAGCGCGTGCAGTGGATGCAGCGCGTCATCACGGTCTTGACCAGCGGGCCGATGTACTTGTCTTCGACCGCGCGCTTGTTTTCCTGATAGCGGGCACTGTCGCCGCCAAACGCCATCGCCTGGTCCTGCAAGTCGCACTCGCCGCCCTGATCGCAAATCGGGCAATCAAGAGGATGGTTGATCAGCAAAAATTCCATCACGCCTTCGCGGGCCTTCTTGACCATAGGCGTGTTGGTGAACATTTCCGGCGCTTCCCCGTTCGGACCGGGGCGCAAGTCACGCACGCCGATGGCGCAGGAAGCCTGGGGCTTGGGCGGGCCGCCCTTCACTTCGACAAGGCACATGCGGCAGTTGCCGGCCACCGACAGACGCTCATGGAAGCAGAAGCGCGGCACTTCCGCGCCAGCGGCCTCTGCAGCCTGCAACAGCGTGTAGTGATCGGGAACCTCGACCTCTTTGCCGTCAACTTTCAGTTTTGCCATGTCTGGCCCCCAACATTGCCCGCAAGTGTCGCGGCTTGCCCCACCCAGTCATCACGCTGGATGCGGCCATTCAAATTCAGTTCGGCGTCAAGTTTGGTCGCTGCAGCACTGTCAAGCGCGGCAATTTGGGCGAAGGTCGTGACGCCCTTGCGTATCAGCATCTGCTCGAGCTTCGGGCCGATGCCGGAAATCATCTTGAGATCGTTTTCGGCCACGGCAGGCTTTATTGCGTCTGCTTGTACATTTGCAGGTTTAACTGCCTTCGCCTGCACTGGAGCAACATTGGCTTCAGCTTTTGCGATCGCTTCCGGCTTCGCCGTTTCAGCCTTTGTAGGCGTAACGGTCTTTGGCACGACCTTCAATGGCATGACCGTTGCGGCCTTTGCCTCCGGCTTCGCGGCGGCAGGCGCCGGTTCGGGCTTTGCCGTTTCGGCGGCATGGGCTTTCGCGCGGGCAGACATGGCAGACTGCCCGGCAGCTTCCAGAATCTTTGCCGTGGCCGTAAAGCCGGCAAGAGACAGCTTCACCCCCGCCGAAACCCATTCGGCATAGAGTTTGGCCATCGCATCCTGGCTGTACTTGTCAACGGCCATCGCGCTTACTCCGCTGCCACGAGCAACGGCTCGGCGCGATGGGCATTGCGCGAGAACTCGTCGATGCGGCGCTCGATTTCCGGGCGGAAATGGCGGATAAGCCCCTGGATCGGCCATGCGGCGGCGTCGCCGAGGGCGCAGATGGTGTGGCCCTCGACCTGCTTGGTCACGTCCAGCAGCATGTCGATTTCGCGTTTCTGCGCCTCGCCCTTCACCAGACGCTCCATGATGCGCCACATCCAGCCTGTGCCTTCGCGGCACGGCGTGCATTGGCCGCAGCTTTCGTGCTTGTAGAAATAGGCAAGGCGGGCAATCGCTTTGACGATGTCGGTCGACTTGTCCATGACGATGACGGCGGCGGTGCCAAGGCCGGAGCCAAGTGCGCGCAATCCGTCAAAATCCATGATGGCGTCAGCCATCTGTTCGGCGGGAACCATTGGCACGGATGCGCCGCCGGGGATGACCGCCAACAGATTATCCCAGCCGCCGCGGATGCCGCCGCAGTGGGTGTCGATCAGTTCACGGAAGGTCAGGCCCATCACTTCTTCAACGGTGCACGGCGTGTTCACATGGCCGGAGACGCAGAACAGCTTGGTGCCGACATTGTTCGGACGTCCAAACGACGAGAACCAGCCGGCGCCACGGCGCAGGATGGTTGGCGCGACGGCGATGGATTCAACGTTGTTGACCGTGGTCGGGCAGCCATAGAGGCCGACGTTGGCCGGAAATGGCGGCTTCAGGCGCGGCTGGCCCTTCTTGCCTTCAAGGCTTTCCAGCAGCGCGGTTTCCTCGCCGCAGATGTATGCGCCTGCGCCATGATGGACAAACACATCAAAGTCCCAGCCGTTCACATTGTTTTTGCCGAGCAATTTGGCATCGTACGCTTCGTCGATGGCGATCTGCAGCGCTTCGCGTTCGCGAATGTATTCGCCGCGCACATAGATGTAGGCGGCGTTTGCGCCCATGGCAAAACCGGCGATCAGGCAGCCTTCGACCAGCGTGTGCGGGTCGTGGCGCATGATTTCTCGGTCCTTGCAGGTGCCCGGCTCGGATTCGTCGGCGTTGACGACCAGATAGTGTGGACGGCCATCGGATACCTTCGGCATGAATGACCATTTGAGACCCGTCGGGAACCCTGCCCCGCCGCGGCCGCGCAGGCCCGATGCCTTCATCTCGTTGACGATCCAGTCGCGGCCCTTGGCGATCAGGCCCTTGGTGCCGTCCCAATGGCCGCGCGACTGCGCGCCGGCCAATGACTTGTCATACTGGCCGTAGATGTTGGTGAAGATGCGGTCTTGATCGTGCAGCATTGCCTAACCCTCAAACCGGCTTGTCGCCAACGGAATTGCTCGGACGCCAGCCTTTGGCGAGTTTCCTGGATTGCTTGACCCACTCGTCGCGCGAGGCGCGGCCCTTGAAGCCCTCAAGGCGGTCGTCAACCCAGTTCAGTTCAGACTTGCCCCATGCGGCTATCTGGTCGAAATGCCAGACGCCCATCTCGTTGAGCATCTTTTCGAGTTTCGGGCCAACCCCCCAGATCAGCTTCAGGTCATCGCCCTTGCCCGTGCGCGGCTTTTTCAAAAGTTCCGGCTGGCTTTCGGGTTTTGCTTTGTGCGTTGCGGTCGGCTTTGCAGTTGCCGGTTTGGCAGTTGCCGTTTTTGTCTTCGGCGCCGCCATCAGGGAGGCCGGAGCGGCGGCATCCTTGCCTGTCAGCTGAGAAGCAGAATCTGCGGTTGTCGATGCAAGTGCAGCTTTGCCAGCGCGGTTCTTGCCGCCGCCAGCTGCGACTTTCTTTTCTTGCAGGCCACGAACAGAGGTGCCCTTGGACTTCGGCGCGGGTTCGGCGGACGCAGCCGTTTCGACCTTGGCGCTGAATTTCACCGGCGATGGCGACTTGATTGCCGGGCTGGTTTCAATTGCAGATGTCTTTGGCTTCGCAGCGTCTGAAGGCGCAGACGCTGGCGCGAGCGTTGCCGTGGCAGCGGCTTCAGCGGCCTTGGTCGCGCTTTGCTTGGCATATTCCTTGGCGAGGCGCTGGCGCTCGGCCTTGGAGATTGCCTTCTTGTTCTGCAGCGTGGTGTAGCCGGTGATCGGCGCGGAAAAGACGCGGCCGTTTTGCGGGCCGGTCGGGACTTTCGCGCCCTTGCCTGCTTCAAATTCGTCAATGATTTCAGCCAGACGCTCCGGCGTCAGGTCTTCATAGGTGTCCTTGAAAATCATGACCATCGGGGCGTTGACGCAAGCGCCGAGACATTCGACCTCTTCCCACGACAGTGTGCCCTTGTCGTTCACATGGAACTGGTCGTGATGGATCTTCGATTTGCACACATGCATCAGCTCTTCCGCGCCGCGCAGCATGCATGGCGTGGTGCCGCACACCTGGACATGGGCTTTCGTGCCGACCGGCTGCAGTTGGAACTGCGTGTAGAATGTCGCGACTTCGAGGACGCGGATGTAGGCCATGCCGAGCATCGTGCCGACATGTTCGATGGCCGGCTTGGAAACCCAGCCTTCCTGCTCCTGCGCCAGCATCAACAGCGGGATCACTGCGGACTGCTCACGGCCCTTCGGGTATTTCTTGATCCAGCGCTTGACCTCGGGCTCCATCTTCCTGGCGAAGGCGAAGCTTTTCGGTTGGACACTGTCACTTGCGAGGCGGCGGACGGACATGGCTTCCCGTTTCAGTTTGCAGGTGTGGCGAAATACCAGAGCATGAAGGCGATCCCGGCGAACCCGATGACGAGTCCGGCGAGCCATCCATAGATCTGGCTGTCGGTTTTGATATTGGTGTAGAGGCCGATGAACAGCGCGAACAAGCCGAACGCGCAACCCATCATGCCCATGCCGAGCGACAAGGCGATCTTCGGCAGGATGCCGGCCATCGTCCATTCAGTGGCGTTGAAAAAACCCAGCACGACCGACATGCCGAGCACCGGCGGAACAATCATCCGCGCGTTGCGCATGAATTCGGTCTTGAGATCAAACGGCGCTGCCATGATCAGCGATCCACTTCGCCGAAAACGATATCGAGCGAACCAAGGATTGCCGAAACGTCGGCCAGCATGTGGCCGCGACAGATGAAATCCATGGCTTGCAGATGCGCAAAGCCCGGCGCGCGGACCTTGCAGCGGTAGGGTTTGTTGGAGCCGTCGGAGACAAGATAGACGCCGAATTCGCCCTTGGGCGCTTCCACCGCGGCGTAGACTTCGCCTTCCGGCACCTTGTAGCCTTCGGTGTAGAGTTTGAAGTGATGGATCAGCGCTTCCATCGACCGCTTCATCTCGCCGCGCTTGGGCGGAACGATCTTGCCGTCCATCGACGAAACAGGGCCGGTCTTTTCCTTGCCGAGCAAAAGATCAACGCACTGGCGCATGATGCGGGCGGACTGGCGCATCTCTTCCATGCGGATGAGATAGCGATCATAGCAGTCGCCGTTCTTGCCGATCGGAATGTCGAATTCCATCTCGGAATAGCATTCGTACGGCTGTGACTTGCGCAGATCCCATGCCGCGCCGGAGCCGCGGACCATGACGCCGGAGAAGCCCCAGGCCCATGCGTCCTTGATGTCGACGACGCCGATGTCAACGTTGCGCTGCTTGAAAATGCGGTTACCGGTCAGAAGGTCGTCAATGTCCTTGACGGTCTTCAGGAACGGGTCAATCCACTTGCCGATGTCTTCGACCAGCTTTTCCGGGAGGTCCTGGTGAACGCCGCCCGGACGGAAATAGGCAGCGTGCATGCGCGCGCCGCAGGCACGCTCGTAAAACACCATCAGCTTTTCGCGCTCTTCAAAGCCCCACAGCGGCGGGGTCAGCGCGCCGACGTCGAGCGCCTGCGTGGTGACATTGAGAAGATGCGACAGGATGCGGCCGATTTCGCAGAACAGCACGCGGATCACCTGGCCGCGCTTGGGCACGGTGATGCCCATCAGTCTTTCGACAGCGAGCGCGAAGGCATGCTCCTGATTCATCGGCGCGACATAGTCGAGGCGGTCGAAATAGGGCACGGCCTGCAGATAGGTCTTTGTCTCGATCAGCTTTTCGGTGCCGCGGTGCAAAAGGCCGATATGCGGATCAACGCGGTCAACGACTTCGCCGTCAAGCTCAAGCACAAGGCGAAGCACACCGTGCGCTGCCGGATGCTGCGGGCCGAAGTTGATGTTGAAATTGCGGACTGTGTTTTCGGCCATTACTGCTTCGCCTTTTCATCGCCGGGCAGCACATAGTCGGTGCCTTCCCAAGGAGACAGGAAATCGAAATTGCGGAATTCCTGCCGCAGCTCGACCGGCTCGTAGACCACGCGCTTGACTTCATCATCGTAGCGGACTTCGACGAAACCGGTTGTCGGGAAGTCCTTGCGCAGCGGATGACCTTCAAAGCCGTAGTCGGTGAGAATGCGGCGAAGGTCCGGGTGGCCGGTGAACAGGATGCCGTAAAGGTCGTAGGCTTCGCGCTCGAACCAGTCGGCACCGACGAAAACGCCTGTGACCGAGGGAACCGTCGAATCCTCGTCGGTGCGGAGCTTGACGCGGATGCGGGTGTTTTTGGTCGGCGACATCAAATGATAAACGACTTCAAAACGCTCGGCCCTGCCCGGATAGTCCGCGCCGCAAATGTCAATGAACGAGATGAAGGCACATTTCGGATCATCGCGCAGGAACCGCAGGACGTATTCGATGTAATGCGCGTTGGTTTCGAGCGTCAATTCGCCGAATTCCAGCTTGACGCCCGTAAGTTTGGGACCAAACTCCTTGGCGAGATAGGCGGAAAGGCTTTCCAGATTGGCAGTCATGTATTCGCCTCGCCCTTAGCGTTCTATCGTGCCGGTGCGGCGGATTTTTTTCGCCAGCAGCAGGATGCCGTAAAGCAGCGCTTCGGCCGTGGGTGGGCAGCCGGGAATGTAGATATCCACGGGCACCACACGGTCACAGCCGCGCACGACGGAGTAGGAATAGTGATAGTAGCCGCCGCCATTGGCGCAGGAGCCCATCGAGATGACGTAGCGCGGCTCGGGCATCTGGTCATAGACCTTACGGAGTGCAGGAGCCATCTTGTTGGTCAGCGTGCCGGCGACGATCATCACATCGGACTGGCGCGGAGAAGCGCGCGGCGCAATGCCGAAACGCTCGGCGTCATAGCGAGGCATCGACGTGTGCATCATCTCGACGGCGCAGCAGGCAAGGCCGAAAGTCATCCACATCAGCGAGCCTGTGCGCGCCCAGGTGACGAGCGAATCCACCGACGTGGTCAGAAAGCCCTTGTCAGCGAGTTCGCTGTTGAGTTCACCGAAAAATGCATCGTCCTGGCCGATCAGCTTGCCAGTGTTGGGGTCAATGATCCCCTTCGGCTTCGGCGCGACGAGCATGGAAGAATTGTCGATCAATCCCATTCGAGAGCTCCCTTCTTCCACTCGTAGATAAAGCCGATTGTCAGGACGGCAAGGAAGACCATCATCGACCAGAAGCCGAACATGCCGATGTTGCCGAACGAGACCGCCCACGGAAACAGGAAGGCGACTTCAAGATCGAAAATGATGAACAGGATCGACACCAGATAGAAGCGAACGTCAAACTTCATGCGGGCGTCGTCAAACGCGTTGAAGCCGCATTCATAGGCCGATAGCTTTTCCGGGTCCGGCGCGCTGTAGGCGACCAGAAACGGCGCAGCCATCAGGGCAATCCCGATGACAAGGGCAACCCCGAGGAAAATGACGATCGGCAGATAGGAAACCAACAATTCGTTCATGGCGCATCCCGCAAGCAAAGCCACCGTAGAGCGATTCCCGCAATGTTGCAGGTCACAATCCGGCGGTACAAGCAGTTGGACATGGGGTCAAGGACCATGCGGCAACGGGCGAGCGATAGCCCTTTCGCAACAGCGAAGCAAGTCAAACTGTGTCAAACCAAAGGCAAATGCGGCCAATTGTTGCAACGATGCACAGGCGGCAAAAAACAGCTTGGCGGCCCTCCGTAAGGAGAGCCTGCGCAAGACTGCTGTTTTCGAGAATTAGGGGAAATGGCGCGAGTGACGGGGCTCGAACCCGCGACCTCCGGCGTGACAGGCCGGCACTCTAACCAACTGAGCTACACCCGCACATTTCCTTGCCGTTCGACGTTGGCCGACTGGCGTGAGCGCTCGTTTAGAGAAGCCCCCCCGCCCTGTCAAGCGCACAAACTCCGGTTCTTCAAGGAAAAACCATTTCGCGGCTTATCGGTTAAAATCGTCTTCGGTCCAACCGAAGTTCTTCAAGTCCGACGACCGCAAACCTGCGTCTGTCGCCAGAATGAACTCGTCAATTTGCGGCGGTGCAACTGATGTTCCCGACAGCATGGCGTGAACCTGGCCACGGTGGTGCTGACCGTGCATGAATACATGCAGCAACAGATTCGACAGGGATTCGTGAAAGGTCTTTTCAGGCCATGACACAGATACCTTGGCGTCCAGCCTGTCTGGTGTCAACGCGGAGCAGAAGCCCATGTACCAGCGGTCTACGCCTTCCCTTTCAGCGGTGAATTCCATGGCCGTTTCGCCTCCCCTTGCAGGCAAACTGTCAAGGCAACCGGGCGAAATTGTTTCGGCGTAATAACGGTCGGCGTTCAGCAAATGATCCATCGTGAATTTCAGCGACGGAAAAAATGACGTGCGCACGGCTTCCCATTCGCCGGGCCGCAGCGCCAGACAGGCCTGACCGAGACGCGCATTCGCCAGCGCTTGATTGCGGGCAAGGCGCCTCAGCATTGAGCAGGCATCACTCATATACGCCCCCGGATCAAACAAACTCGCTCTTGCAACAGTGCGCAAAGATTGTGGTTGTTGTCACTGCAAAAAGCGACAAAATCCGCTTGCGTGGAACGCATGAAACGCATAGACGAACACTCCCTTGCGAGGGCGATTAGCTCAGTTGGTAGAGCGCCTCGTTTACACCGAGGATGTCGGCGGTTCGAGTCCGTCATCGCCCACCAGCCTTCGGGCTACGGCTCGGCAAGCCTACAAGGGTATTCCACGCCTAGAAAACCAAGTGACGCTCAAAATCCCCGTAGACGAACTTTCTTGAGCTGTTTGGACGCATCAAATTGCCAAACGGCGGCACAAGGCCGCCGTCTGCGTGATCTGAAGGGTGAAAGCCTTACATTTTCGTCATCGGCTTGCCGCTCTCGTCAAAGCGGTGGAGTTTGCCCTTTTGCGGCGCGAGGTGGATGACTTCGTCGAGCTTGAACGTTGACGTGCCGTCCAGACGCACGATCAACGGCTCTGCCGAGCCAACTTCGACGAAGACAAAGGAATCAGATCCGAGGTTTTCGGTGTGAACCACCTGCCCCGACCAGACGCCGCCCTTTTCGACGACATCAAGGTCTTCCGACCGGATGCCAACGGTGTGCGCCTTGTAGGGTTCCGCCAACTTGCCGGTCAGGAAGTTCATCATCGGCGAACCGATGAAGCCGGCGACGAACAGCGACTGCGGGTTTTCGTAGAGTTCGAGCGGCGTGCCGACCTGTTCGACCAGACCGTCGCGCAGAACGCAGATGCGGTCTGCGAGCGTCATGGCCTCAACCTGATCATGCGTGACGTAAACCATCGTCACGTTGTTCATGGAATGGTGGAGCTTGGCTATTTCCAGACGGGTTGCGACACGCAGCGCCGCATCCAGGTTCGACAGCGGTTCGTCGAACAGGAACACTTTCGGATCGCGCACGATGGCGCGGCCGATTGCGACGCGTTGCCTCTGTCCGCCTGAAAGCTGCTTTGGCAGCCGTTCAAGATACGGCGTAACCTGCAGCATGTCGGCTGCCTTCATGACGCGCTTCTTGATTTCGTCGGGAGACGAGTTCGCCAGCTTCATGCCGAAGGCCATGTTGTCGTAGACCGTCATATGCGGATAGAGCGCATAGGACTGGAACACCATGGCGATGCCGCGTTTCGACGGGGCGAGCGCATTGACGCGCACGTCGTCGAAATACATGTCACCGGAGGTGATGTCTTCCAGACCGGCAATCAGGCGAAGCAGCGTGGACTTGCCGCAGCCCGACGGGCCGACAAAAACCATGAATTCGCCGGACTTGATATCGAGATCCACACCCTTGATGACATCGACAGCGCCAAAGGACTTGCGGACATTCTTGAGTTTCAGATTTGCCATAATGTGTTCCTCCTAGCCCTTGACGCCGCCGGCGGTCAGGCCCGAAATGATCTTGCGCTGGAATATGAGAACGAGAATGATGAGCGGGATGGTCACGATGACCGAGGCCGCCATGATCGGTCCCCAGGGAATTTCATACTGGGTGGAACCGGACAAAAGCCCGATGGCGACAGGAACGGTGCGCTGCGAGTTTGACGAAGTGAACGTCAAGGCAAACAGGAATTCGTTCCAGGCGCCGATGAAGGCAAGAAGTCCGGTGGTCACCAGCGCCGGCCACATCAGCGGCAGGAACACTTTCGAGATGATGATCCAGGGTGTCGCGCCGTCGACAATCGCCGCCTCTTCGATCTCCACCGGCAGGTCACGCATGAAGGTGGTGAGCACCCATACGGTGAACGGCAATGTGAAAATCGTGTAGGAGAAGATCAGGGACCACAGCGTGTTGTGCAGATGCAGCGCACGGACCAGTTCAAACAAGCCTGCCAGCACCGCGATCTGCGGAAACATCGAGACTGCCAGAATGGTCATGAGCAGCAGGCTGCGGCCCCGGAAACGGACGCGGGCCAAGGCATAGGCGGCGGTGATCGCCAGAAACAGCGACAGGATCACCACCGAAGAGGCCACGACGATCGAGTTGAGGAAGTTCCGCGGGAACTCGCCGGTTGTCAAAACGTCGCGATAGTTGGCCAGATCGAAGGATTGCGGCAGGTAGTTGATCTCGAAGATCGCCGTGCCGGTTTCGAAGGATGTCAGGATCGCATAGTAGAACGGAAACACCGCGATCACGACGATGAAGACGACCAGTGCGTAGAAGGCCGTCGATTTGGTGTATTGCCACAACATCAGCGGTCTCCCCCATCAAGCTTCACCTTGCCGAGCCAGATATACAGGATCGTCATGCCGGTCAGGATCAGGAACAGCATGGTGGCCTGCGCCGAGCCGTAGGCGAACTTGTCAAAGTCGAACAGGTTTTCACGCGCTATGACCGACAGCGTCTTGGTGGACGAACTGTTGGGCGTCAGCACGTAGATCAGGTCGAATATGCGCATGGCGTCAAGCATGCGGAAGATGACCGCGACCATGAGCGCCGGTTTGATCAGCGGCAGCGTGACTTTGAAGAACACCTTGACCGGATGGACGCCATCAATTTCCGCGGCTTCGTAAATGTCTTTCGGAACCATTTGCAGGCCGGCAAGGATCAACAGCGCCATGAATGGCGTCGTCTTCCAGATGTCGACCATCAGCACGGCGAACATGGCGGTTTCCGCCCTTGCGGCCCAGGCGATGGGCTCACTGATGAAATGCAGCCGTACGAAAATGTCATTGAGAATGCCGAACTGGTCGTTGAGCATCCAGGACCACATTTTTGCCGACACAATGGTCGGGATCGCCCATGGAATAAGGATGGCGGCGCGGACAATGCCCCGGCCCTTGAACTCGGCGTTCAAGACCAGTGCAACGATGGTGCCCAGAATGGTTTCGAGCAGCACGGATATAAATGCGAAGCGCACCGTGTTCCAAAGCGCATTCCACCACGCGGCATCCGCGAGCAGGCCGCCCCAGAGAACCTTGCCGCTCTTCAGCGTGGTCCAACGGAGATAGTTGTCAAACCCGACGAATTTCGCGCCGTAAAGATCGGTCAGCGAAGCGTTGGTGAATGAAAAATAGATTGTGCGGTAAAGCGGCCAGCCGGCGACGACGATCAATGCAAGGATCATTGGCACCAGGAACCAGCGCGCAGCGCGCAGGCGTTCCGCCTGCAGCTCTGAAATGCCCGTGTTTGCAGGCGCAGCAGCGTAAGTAACCGTACTCATTTTGGAATGCCCTCCCAAGCTCCCCGTTTGCAGGACAGCGGCTGCACCGCGCCCGGCAATACTTCAACAAATGAAAGCGGAAATCAGGAAGGGCGCAAGGCCCTTCCCGTTTGGCGAAACCGGCGCGCAGTGTTTATCCGCGCGCCGCATTTCCTGGCGGGAGAATTACCAGGCGTCGCCCTTGAGTTCGGTCAGCTTGGCTTCGAGAAGTTCAAGGTTCTCGGCGCCTGTGCCCTTGCCGGACAGCGTGTCATGGACTGCGGACCAGAACAGCGAAGAAACTTCGTTGTACTTGACCTTGGTCGGCGCTGACGGGCGCGGCACGGCGTTCAGGAACACGTCCTTCCAGCGCGGGATGATCGGCTGTGCAGCAGCGATGTCGGCATCGTCATAAAGCGAGACGATGGTCGGTAGCTTGGAGCCCTTGATGGCATTCTGCTTCTGGTAATCGGCTGAACCGAGGAACTTGACGAGGTCAATCGCCGCGTCGGCGTTCTTCGAGTACTTCGAAACAGCAACATTCCAGCCGCCGAGCGTGGCAGCAGAACCGCCGCCTTCACCGCCGGATGGCAGCGGAATGGCTTCGAACAGGCCCTTCACCTTGGAGTCGTCGCCATTGCCCAGACCGTAAGCATACGGCCAGTTGCGCATGAAGACGGCATTGCCGACCTGCCAGACGCCGCGGGACTCTTCTTCCTGATAGGCAAGCACGCCTTCCGGCGAAATCTTGCCGATCCAGCCCTTGACGCGGTCGATGGCGGCAGCGGCCTTTTCGTTGTTGATAGAAATCGTCCCATCCGGCTCGACGATCTGGCCGCCGCCGTTGGACTTCACCCACTCGAGCGCGTCGCAGGTCAGGCCTTCATAGGCGTTGCCCTGGAAAACAAAGCCCTGCATGTCCTTGTTGCCGGCTTCACGTTCCTTGTTCTGGATTTCCTCGGCGATTGCCGCCATTTCGTCCCAGGTCTTCGGCGGTGTCTTGCCGTACTTTTCAAGGAGATCCTTGCGATAATAGAGAGCCGGGGCATCGGTGAACAGCGGCATTGCGACGAGCTTGCCATTGACGGTCTGCGATTCAATGATCGACGGGAAGTGCAGCGGGGCGATGTCCTTGGCGGCTTCCGTCAGGTCGAGGAACTGGTCGGCGAGCTGCGGTGCCCAGATCACGTCGGTCTGGTAGATATCGACGTCGGAGTTGCCGGCGGCGAGCCACAGGCGGTACTGGCCAAACTGGTCAGTGGTGGACGACGGCATCGGAACAATGTTGACTTTGTTGCCGGTCTTTTCTTCCCAGGGCTTCACCTGCTCCTGGAAAATAGCAAGGTCGTTGCCGGTCGCGCCGGAAACGAAATTGATGGTTGCTGCGGATGCGATACCCGACATCAACATGGTGCCGGCAGCAAGACCGGCAAACAGCGACTTGATTTTCATTTGTGGTTCTCCCGAAATGGTCTTTTACAAAACGTGCCGGCCAATCTGCGAATATCCTCCCAGACATGCGCCAGCCAAAGCGTCACTGCATTTCATCGTGAAATGAAATTTGAAAGCGCTTTAAATTATTAATCCCACATTACCGATTTTTGTCAAGTGGCTGCGTAGACAATGCGTCAAAATCACACTTAGCTGAGGCAATCTTGAGTTAATATCGTTTTGATTCAACAAGTTGATACCAAAAGTCTCCTGCATGACAACGTTGACCCTGCCTTCGTCTTGCCAAATAGCGACACTTGGTCCAGTGTTAAAATCGATAACGCTTTCAATTCAGGCTCATCCAAAGGCAAATATGCCAATGATCCGGTAAAAGCGTTCGGAGGAGACAACCGGCTTCGGGGGAGTAGTCACAGTTTGCTTGCAGACTGCGACATGAACAAAACGCATGAACTTGAAAGAATTTTCACGCAAACTCGGTCTGTCGCAAACGACAGTGAGCCGTGCGCTGTCCGGATATCCGGAGGTGAAGGCGGAAACCCGCGAACGCGTCGCAGAGGCTGCACGCAAATACGGCTATCATCCCAACCGCGCGGCAATCGGGCTGGCTACGGGCCGCGCCGGCGCTATCGGCATCGTGTTCCGCGGCGGTTCGGAGTTCGGGCCGCACACCAGCGAATTCATGGGCGGGCTTGGAACCCGGCTTGAGGAAGACGGCATCGACATGCTTTTGTCGACCGTGGACTCCCGCGAAGCAGAACTGCGGACTTACAAGCGTCTCGCCGCATCAAAGCGGGTTGACGCTGTTATCCTGCATTCACCGACAATGGAGGATGAGCGCATCGCTTTTCTCAGCCAACTCGGGCTGCCTTTCATCCTGCACGGGCGCACGAATTCGGACCTGCCTTTTCACTTCATGGACATCGACAATTACGGTGCAATCCACCAAGCGACCGCCTATTTGACCGGACTTGGCCACCAACGCATTGCATTCATCAACGGACTGAAGGGCCGCAGCTTTGCCGAACATCGCGATCAAGGTTACCGGACGGCGCTGTTGGAGCGCGGTCTTCCGGTTGATGATGCGTTGCTCGGTAACGGTGACTTTACCGACGAAATGGGCTTCCGGCTCATGGGCGAGTTCCTGGAGCTTCCGGATCGTCCGACGGCGGTTATCGCCGGCTCGATGATGTCAGCGCTTGGCGCCATGCGTGCGGTGAGAACGGCAGGTTTGAAACTTGGCGATGATGTGTCGCTGATCGCTCACGACGACGTGTTTCCCTACATCAGCGCCGACAACATGGTGCCGACGGTATCGACCACCCGCTCATCAATCCGCGCTGCCGGCGGGCGTATCGGCGAAATGCTGCATGACATTTTGGCGGGCAAAAACGACGGATATTTCAACGAAGTCTGGCCGGTCGAACTGGTGCTGCGCAACTCAACAGGACCTGCGCGCGCCCTGCCCCGAAAGGCCGGCGCGCGCGGCTGATTTTCAGGCCTTGAGTTCCTGACGCTTGTCATCCGACATAATGGCAAGATCCAGAACTTTCTGAATGTTTGCAGCATGCCGGAATGACGGCTCCTGGTTTTTTCCGTCGCGTACGGCGCGGGCAAAGCGATCATAGTTTGTCGGCACGGTTCCGGCATCAATGTCATGCCAGGTCGCTGTCTCGATGTCCTTGCCGGAACAGCCGCGCAGCCACGAACCTTCTGTCGTATGCCGCACTTCGAGGCTGCCTTTTTCTCCATAGATGCGCAGCTTCAACTCGTTGAGATGGCCGGTTGCCCAACGGGTCGCGTGAACGACACCGAGCGCGCCATTGTTGAAATCGACTGCCATTGTGAATGAATCATTAGCGTCGAGATCATATTCACCAATTTTGTTTCCGGGAGCTTTGTCGAATGTTTTCAAGCGGCAAAAGACATGGTCGATATCGAGACCGGAACCGAAACTGGCGAAATCGAGAATGTGGATTCCAATGTCACCAAGCACACCGTTGGAGCCGTGCTTCTTAGACAGGCGCCATAGCCACTGCGATTCCGTACGCCAGTCACCCCAGGCCTTGGCGACCAGCCAGCTTTGCAGATAGCCAGCCTCGACATGGCGGATCGTGCCAAGTTCGCCCGCAAGCACCATCTGGCGGGCTTTCTGCAGCGGCGCGACATTCCGATAAGTCAGGTTCACCATGTTGATGACGCCTACTTTTTCTGCCGCTTCGGTCATTTCCAGCGCCTTGGCATGGTTTTCAGCCAACGGCTTCTCACACATCACATTCTTGCCAGCCTTCAGGAGCGCCATCGTCGTCGGATGGTGAATCTTGTCCGGCGTCACATTGGTCGCCGAGTCGAACTTGCCCCAGGCAATGGCCTCTTCAAGCGAAGTAAACCGGTTCTTGATGTTGTGCTTGTCGCAAAAGACATCGACCCGCTCTTGCGAGACATCGACGCCGCCGACAAGTTCAACACCATCGATTTTGGCAAAGTGTTCGGCATGTTGGTTGGCCATGCCGCCGGTTCCGAGGACGAGAAGTCTCATCATATTCCTCCCAATAAGTTCCAAAAGCTATTTGAAAATTCGTCAGGCCAAGTCGAAAATGGCGGTTTTTGAGCATCGGAGCGGAGCGTGCTTGAAGCACGTGAGCGCCGAAGCGCAGAAAATCGCCATTTGCAGACCGGCATCACGGATTTACGGCCGGTCAGCGGTACCCGGTTTCGCCGGCTTGATGCAGTTTCGGGCCGCGCTCCTCGATCTTTTCGAGCGCTTTTTCGACCGGCACATTCGGCGCGTCATGGATCGACTTCTGCTGGTTGGCGGCGTTGTAGGCCCACTTCACCGAGTTGCGCAGAACCTTGCGGACGTTCTCGTCATGGTAGGTCGGATACGTCTCATGGCCTGGGCGGAAGTAGAAAATGTTGCCTGCGCCGCGGCGGTAGGTCAGGCCTGAACGGAACACTTCGCCGCCCTGGAACCAGGAAATGAATACGGTTTCAAGCGGTTCCGGCACCGCGAATTGCTCGCCGTACATTTCTTCATATTCCAGCTCGAAATATTCGCCGAGGCCTGTCGCAATCGGATGACTCGGGTTGATAACCCAGAGGCGCTCGCGCTCTCCAGCTTCGCGCCATTTCAGGCCGCATGGCGTGCCCATCAACTTCTTGAAAATCTTGGAATAGTGACCGGAATGCAGGACGATCAGGCCCATGCCCTCCCAAACGCGCTTGGCGACGCGCTCGACGATTTCGTCGGCAACCGCGCCGTGGTCCTTATGACCCCACCAGACAAGCACGTCTGTCTCGGCAAGGCGGGCTTCCGACAGGCCGTGTTCCGGCTGCTGGAGCCAGGCTGTCGTCGCGGATATGCCCTTGTCTTCATTCAAGGCGGCGGCGATAGTCTCGTGCATGGTCAGCGGATAGACTTCGGCGACGACTTTGTTGATCTGTTCGTGGATGTTTTCACCCCAAACGACAGTGCGAATAGCCATATTATCCTCCCGGAAAATCACAATGGATGCTTACTGGATGGCGGACCGCATAAATTGAAAGCGGTTTCAATTTTGAAAACTAAACCGGGATTGGATTTCACGCAAGTGGCGTCAGATTATTTTTTCGGAGTTTGGAAGATGACTTATTTCCTGGCGGCGCTTTTCAAAAGCGCGTTGATCCGCTTCTGCTCAGCGGCATCAAACGCCAGTTGGGCCTTGTGATGGCGGGCCTGCACCCTGGTCAGCACAGCCGTCACCTTGGCCTCGAGAACATCGCAGGTTTTCTGCGGCGGAATCTCAAGCACTGCGGTTTCCATTTCCTGCACAGCCGCTTCACCGATCTTCACGTGGATGTCTTCGTGAAGCCTGGCGTAATCGGCAAACATGTCGAAGCCGTTTTGCAGGTCGGCGGACGCGCCCTTGCGATTGGTCCAGCGCGGCATGGTGATTTTGGCATTCAGTTTGAATTTTGCCGAACGGACCTTGCAGCCTTTATCCGTTTCAACGGGAATGACCGACACCGGAACGATGGTCAATTGAGTGGCTGCAAACGCATCGCCGCTCATCGGACCATTCAGCGCAATGCTGCGGTCGAGCGCTTTGCCGGTCGAACCCGAAACTTCGTAATACCCTGTGGACACGCTGGTTGAAGCGCATGCGGACAAAAGTCCGAGAGCGGGAAGAACGAGTAACGCCATCAATCGCATGCAAATACACCTGTCAGGCCGATCCATTGGTCGCCGCTGGAAGACAAACTAGCAAAATCGACCAAAGAAGCGACAGAAGTTTTATGCCACTGGCGCAATGAAAAAGCCGGAGACTGATCTCCGGCTTTCAGTTTTCTGCGTGTATTTCACACCATGTCAGTGGGCAACAGTCGAAACCGCATCGTCTTCGACGACAGCGGCAACCGGTGTGACCGGTTCGGTCCATTCAATCGGAACCGGCTGGCGGATCAGCGCATGCTTCAGAACTTCCGAAACGTGACTGACCGGGATGATTTCCATGCCGTTTTTCACATTGTCCGGAATTTCGGCCAGATCCTTGGCGTTTTCTTCCGGAATCAGCACCGTCTTGATGCCGCCGCGCAGGGCAGCGAGCAGCTTTTCCTTCAAGCCGCCGATCGGAAGCACCCTGCCCCGCAACGTGACTTCGCCGGTCATGGCGATGTCGGCGCGGATCGGAATGCCTGTAATCACGGAGACTATCGCCGTGGTCATGGCAATGCCGGCGGACGGTCCGTCCTTCGGCGTTGCGCCTTCCGGCACGTGCACGTGGATGTCACGCTTGTCGAACATCGGCGGCTCGACGCCGTAATCGAGAGCCCGCGAGCGCACGTAAGACGCCGCAGCCGAGATCGATTCCTTCATCACGTCGCGCAGATTGCCCGTCACTGTCATGCGGCCCTTGCCGGGCATCATGACGCTTTCGATGGTGAGCAGTTCGCCGCCCACTTCCGTCCAGGCAAGGCCGGTGACAACCCCGACCTGATTTTCCGTCTCGGCCGAACCAAAACGGTATTTCGGCACGCCGAGGTAGTCGGAAATGTTCTTGGCCGTGACCTTCACCGATTTCGTCTTGCCGCGCATGATTTCGGTGACGGCCTTGCGGGCAAGGGTCATCAATTCACGCTCGAAAGAACGCACACCCGCTTCCCGGGTGTATATCTGCACGATGGCATGCAGGGCGTCATCGCCGACGGAGAATTCCTTCGGCTGCAGCGCATGGTCACGGATAGCCTTCGGCAAGAGATGCCGCTTGGCGATTTCGACCTTTTCGTCCTCGGTGTAACCGGCCAGACGGATGATTTCCATGCGGTCCATCAAGGGCGCAGGGATGTTCAGCGTGTTGGCGGTGGTGACGAACATCACATCCGAGAGATTGTATTCAACCTCAAGATAGTGATCCATGAAGGCGTGGTTCTGTTCCGGATCCAGCACTTCAAGCAACGCCGATGACGGATCGCCGCGGAAATCCTGGCCCATTTTGTCGATTTCATCGAGCAGGAAGAGCGGGTTGGACTTCTTTGCCTTCTTCATCGACTGGATGACCTTGCCGGGCATCGAACCGATGTAAGTGCGGCGATGGCCGCGGATCTCGGCTTCGTCACGCACGCCGCCAAGCGCCATGCGCACGAACTCGCGGCCGGTCGCCTTGGCGATCGATTTGCCGAGCGAGGTCTTGCCGACGCCGGGAGGGCCGACGAGGCACAGGATCGGGCCCTTGAGCTTGTTGGCGCGGGCCTGCACCGCGAGATACTCGACAATGCGGTCCTTGACCTTGTCGAGCGCATAGTGATCGGCGTCGAGCACTTCCTGCGCAAAATCAAGGTCAGTCTTGATCTTGGAGCGGCGCGACCATGGCAGCGACAGGATCCAGTCAAGATAGTTGCGAACAACGGTGGCTTCTGCAGCCATCGGGCTCATCTGGCGCAGCTTCTTCAGTTCCGCGTTGCACTTGTCGCGGGCTTCCTTGGTGAGCTTGGTGCGCTTGATGCGGGCTTCCAGTTCCGCAGCCTCGTCGCGGCCGTCTTCGCCGTCGCCAAGCTCCTTCTGGATCGCCTTCATCTGCTCATTGAGGTAATATTCGCGCTGGGTCTTCTCCATCTGGCGCTTGACGCGCGAGCGAATACGCTTTTCGACCTGGAGCACTGATATCTCGGCTTCCATGAAGCCCATCGCCTTCTCAAGCCGTCCCTTGACGGAGAGCGTGGCCAGCATTTCCTGCTTTTCCGGGATCTTGATGGCAAGGTGCGAAGCGACCGTGTCGGCAAGTTTGGAATAGTCTTCGATCTGCGCGGTCGCAGCGACGACTTCCGGCGACACCTTTTTGTTCAGCTTCACGTAATTTTCAAAGTCGGCGATCACCGAACGCGCCAAGGCTTCGACTTCAACGCGGTCTTCCGACGGTTCGGCGAGAATTTTCACATGGGCTTCATGAAAGTCGCTGCGATCAGAAAATGTGGTGATTTCCGCGCGCGTCATACCTTCGACCAGCACCTTGACGGTGCCGTCCGGCAGTTTCAGCAGCTGCAGCACATTTGCGAGCGTGCCGGTGGTGTAAATGGCATCCGCCGCCGGATCATCGTCCGTGGCGTTCATCTGCGTGACAAGCATGATCTGCTTGTCAGCGCCCATAACTTCCTCGAGCGCCTTGATCGACTTTTCGCGCCCGACAAACAGCGGAACGATCATGTTCGGGAAGACAACAATATCGCGCAATGGCAGAACCGCGTGCAGCCCGTCCTCGCTCTTGCCGATCGTCTTCTTTGAAGCAGTCATTTTATTTCCTTTCTCCGGCTTGCGCCGGACCGGCCTTTGCTGCACCGCCACGATTGGCCGGAGGAGCAAATCCACTTGATCCTAATTGGAGTGGCTGCAGCGCCAGTTCAAGCCGGAATCAAAGACATTTTGAGCGTGAGTTCCACCACATGCAACTGCAAAGCCCACAAAATGAAAAAGCGCGGCCATTGACCGCGCTTTTCCCCTGCAATCTGTTTCCGCCTTATGCGCTGGCAGAAGCCTTTTCGTCCTTGCGGTCGGCATAAATGTAGAGCGGGCGCGCATTGCCTTGCACCACCTCTTCCGAAATGACGACTTCGGTCACGCCTTCGAGCGTCGGCAGGTCAAACATGGTGTCGAGCAGGATGCCTTCCATGATCGAACGCAGGCCGCGCGCACCGGTCTTGCGCTCGATTGCCCGCTTTGCGATCGCCGACAGCGCGCCTTCGTGGAATGTCAGATCGACATTCTCCATCTCGAACAGGCGCTGGTACTGCTTGACCAGAGCGTTTTTCGGTTCGACCAGAATGGTGATCAGCGCCGGTTCGTCCAGATCTTCCAGTGTCGCCAGAATGGGCAGGCGGCCGACGAATTCCGGGATCAGGCCGAAGCGCAGCAGATCTTCCGGCTCAACCATGCGGAACAGTTCGCCCGAACGGCGGTCATCCGGCGATGCGACGAGGGCGCCAAAGCCGATCGAGGTCTTGCGGCCGCGGTCGGAGATGATCTTGTCGAGACCAGCAAATGCACCACCGCAGATGAAAAGGATGTTGGCGGTGTCGACCTGCAGGAATTCCTGCTGCGGATGCTTGCGCCCGCCTTGCGGCGGAACAGACGCAACGGTGCCTTCCATGATCTTGAGCAAAGCCTGCTGCACGCCTTCGCCCGAAACGTCACGGGTGATCGACGGATTGTCGGACTTGCGCGAAATCTTGTCGATTTCGTCGATGTAGACGATGCCGCGCTGGGCGCGCTCGACATTGTAGTCGGCAGCCTGCAGCAGCTTGAGGATGATGTTTTCGACGTCCTCGCCGACATAGCCGGCTTCGGTGAGCGTCGTTGCATCCGACATGGTGAACGGCACGTCGATGATGCGTGCAAGCGTCTGGGCAAGCAAAGTCTTGCCGCAACCGGTCGGGCCGATCAAAAGGATGTTCGACTTGGCCAATTCGACGTCAGCGTTCTTCTGTGCATGGGCAAGGCGCTTGTAGTGGTTGTGCACCGCGACCGATAGAACCTTCTTGGCATGGCGCTGCCCGATGACGTAATCGTCGAGAACCTTGATGATTTCCTGGGGCGTCGGAACGCCTTCGCGGGACTTGACCATCGAGGTCTTGTTCTCTTCGCGAATGATGTCCATGCACAGTTCAACGCATTCATCACAGATGAACACAGTTGGACCTGCGATCAGTTTGCGCACTTCATGCTGGCTCTTGCCGCAGAATGAACAGTAGAGCGTATTCTTTGAATCGCCGCCGCTGTTGACCTTGCTCATTCGACTTCCCTTTCAGTGCGGCGCCCCCTTCAAGGCCACCTTGACCGTCTCCGGCTAAACACCGGTATACCGTCCCCGCACGGGTCACACAAGTTTCAAGCAGGTTATTCCTGCCCCCGCATTCAGCGACCTACCCCGAGACTTGGGGCACAGGAAGACTGATTCGTCCAGTCAAGCCGATGAAGTTCAACATAGGCTTAACACAAACAACCGCTTAAACGGCTATCTGCCGCCCTAACGCCAAAAATCAAGCGACGATCAAGCCGCCTGCTCGCGAGCTTCGATGACTTTGTCGATCAGTCCGAACTGCTTGGCGGTCTGGGCTGTCATGAAATTGTCGCGGTCAAGCGCGTTTTCGATCTCTTCATAGGAGCGACCGGTATGATGGACGTAGATCTCGTTGAGACGGCGTTTCATGTTCTCGATTTCACGCGCCTGAATGAGGATGTCCGTCGCCTGTCCCTGCGCGCCGCCGGACGGTTGGTGCACCATTACGCGGGCGTTCGGCAAAGCAAAGCGCATGTCCTTGTGGCCGGCAGCCAACAAAAGCGACCCCATCGAGGCGGCCTGGCCGAAGCAAAGCGTCGACACGGCCGGCTTGATGAACTGCATCGTATCGTAAATCGCCATCCCGGACGTCACCACGCCGCCTGGCGAGTTGATATAGAGATTGATTTCCTTCTTCGGGTTCTCGGCTTCCAGAAACAGAAGCTGCGCGCAAACCAGCGTCGCCATGCCGTCCTCGATCGGGCCGGTGATGAAAATGATGCGCTCCTTCAAGAGACGCGAAAAGATGTCGTAGGCGCGTTCGCCGCGGTTGGTCTGCTCGACGACCATCGGAACAAGGTTCATCGCGGTTTCAACTGGATTTCTCATCTTTGGTCTCCGGCCCGGCGGGCTGTTTGCCGCGTGGAACCGCGGGGAATCAGAAAAATTCGCTTCTCTGTCTAAATAGGGCCGACACGCACCACTGTTCAAGGGATCGAATCGGTTTGTGTCGAACCTGCCCCAGACGATTTAAGACAGGGTAAATGCGCAGGCTTTAGCAACCTGAAGGAGAGCGTATTAGTTGCTTCAATCTGTAATTTTAGGAAACGCGCAGCTGCGACGCTTTTTGCTCCCGCCAATTGTGCCCTTCGGACATATTTTGCCAATATGTTGTGGAAAAACAGACGCTTGAACGGTGATTCGAACGGTAGGAAAACCTGTCGCTTCGTTCGACTCACTGATCGTGCGAAAACACACGCGGAAACTCCGAAAAGCGGGGCTGGAGTTGCCGCTGGTTGAAATTGGGTGTGCAACAGGGATCCAGACAAAGCGACTGTGAAAAGCTTGGGACTGAAAATTTGGCAGCGTGTGACCGCAGCCGGTTTGGCACTTGGCCATTCCGCAGCGCGCATTGCCCTGTTCGCTTTTCTGTTTACACCTGCCGCAAGTGCGCTTTTTTCCCAGTCGGCGCACGCCTCAGACACATTCCCCGGTACAACCATTTCCGGTTCAGGCTCTTTGACCGGTTCGAATTCTGGCGCAACCGCACAAACCGGCGAACCAACGCCGGATGGCAACACGGCGTTTCAACCGCTCAATACCATGTGGTATTCCTGGACGGCGCCATCAAATGGCATACTCGTCGTTCAAACCTGCGGTTCAACCGTCACCAGCTTTGATACCGTTCTCGGCCTTTTCACCGGCGCTGCGGTGAATGCGTTGACGCAAATTGCCGCGAACGATGACACCGCCAACTGTTCCGTAGCCACCCAAGTCAGCTATGGCAGCAGCATCACCCAGACCGTGACTTCCGGGACGACTTACCGTGTTCAAGTTGATGGCTACGGCAGCGCAACGGGCACATTCAATCTTCAGTATGCGTTCACCGCCAGCCAACCGATCATCGTGGTGACCACCGATTCATCCGCGACCGAAGGCGGCGATACGGGTGCATTCAACATTCGCCTTGGATCCGCGCCAACCGCCAACGTGACCGTCGCCATTGCAGCCGACCCGGCAACGCCGGACCAATGCACCTTCTCGACCGCCTCACTGACCTTCACCACGGCGAACTGGAACACGCCGCAAACCGTGACTGTCACGGCCGTCAACGACACCACTGCCGAGGGTACCCACAGTTGCACCACCGGTGCGATCACGGCGACAGGCGGCGGCTTCACCGGCCAAACGGGAACCGCGCCGACGTTCACAATCATTGACAACGACACCCAGGCTGTTGCCGTCCTCAACACCGACAGCACGGCCATCGAGGGCGGACTTGGCGGCGCATTCACCGTGCGGCTCTTAAGCGCCCCGACCGCGAACGTCACCGTCACCATCGGCGCCGACCCCGCCGCGCCGGACCAATGCACCTTCTCGACAGCCTCGCTGACGTTCACGACCGGCAATTGGGCGACGGCGCAGTCGGTCTCAGTTACTGCAGTCAACGACGCGTTGGCGGAAGGCGCCCACACCTGCACGACCGGCGCAATTGTCGGCAATGGAGGCGGCTATGTGAATGTCGCAGGCACCGCGCCCACGTTCAACATCACAGACAATGACCAGGGTCTCCTGGTTTCAACCACCGACAGCAGCGCCACGGAAGGCGCCGACACGGGCGCCTTCAATATCGTCCTGACGTCGTTGCCAACCGCGACCGTCACGGTCACGATTGCAGCGGATCCGACTGGCCAATGCACATTTGCGGCAACGACGCTGACATTCACGACCGCCAACTGGAACACCGCTCAGTCTGTAGTGGCGACCGCTGTCAATGATGTCATTGTCGAAGGTGGCCACACATGCTCGACCGGGGCGATCAGCGCATCCGGCGGTGACTATGCCGGCATCACCGGAACCGCTCCATCCTTCACAATCATCGACAATGATGTCGGCACTTTGGTGGTCACGACAACGACAGCCACGGCCACCGAAGGCGGCGCTACCGGCGCATTCACCGTGGCATTGGGTTTCCAGCCTTCCGCCTCAGTTACGGTCACCATTGCGGTCGATCCGGCCGGCCAATGCACCTTCGCGCCGACCACTTTGACGTTCAACACCGCAAACTGGGCAACAGCCCAACCGGTGACAACAACGGCCGTCGACGACCTGATCGTCGAAGGCGCGCATTCCTGCACCACCGGCGCGATCAGCGCGTCCGGCGGAGGCTATACCGGCATCACCGGAACTGCGCCAACATTCACCATCACCGACAATGATGTCGGCACTATCGTGGTGGCGACGACCACGGCCACGGCGACAGAAGGCGGCGCGACAGGGGCGTTTACAGTAGTTCTGGGCTTGCAGCCTTCGGCATCCGTAATAGTAACGGTGGCTGTTGACCCATCCGGCCAATGCACCTTCGCGCCGACCACATTGACGTTTACCACCGCAAACTGGGCCACGGCGCAACCGGTGACAACAACGGCTGTCGACGACCTTACAGTTGAAGGCGCGCATTCCTGCACCACCGGCGCGATCAGCGCGTCCGGGGGCGGCTATACGGGCGTCACCGGGACTGCGCCGACGTTCACGATCACCGACAATGACACGGCATCGATCACTCTGGCAAAGAACGCAAGCGTTGCAAGCATCGGCAGCGCGGGCGGCGTGATCAATTACACCATCCAGATTTCCAACACCGGCAACGTCGCCGCGACTGCGATCGCGGTCACGGATACCCTGGTTTCCGTTGTCTGCCCGAGCAGCGGCGGCAACACCATTGCCACGCTTGCGCCTTCGACTTCCGAAACTTGCACAGCCTCCTACACCGCCACGCAGTCGGACTTTGACACCAATGGCGGCGGCGATGGCGACATCGACAACAGCGCTTCGGCAAGCGGAACTTCCGGCGGCGTGCCAGTCTCGGCATCGGACAGCGAAGCGGTCCTGTGCACACAGAACCCGGTGCTGACGCTGGTGAAATCCGCCAATCAGGCCGGACCGCTGACAGCCGGACAGACCATTGTCTATTCCTTTGTGGCAACCAACACCGGCAACGTCACGCTCTCAAACGTGTCGATTGACGAGACCGCATTCAACGGCACGTCGCCCCCGCTCGGCACGCCGACCGGAGAGGTGCTGACCGATGTTGCGCCGCTCGGTGACTCTTCGGATTCAACCTCGAACAATGGTGTCTGGACAGATTTGAAACCGGGCGATTCCGTCCAGTTCCAGATCAGCTACACGGTGACGCAAAACGACGTGGATGTGCTGCAGTAGGGATTGCATCGCGTGCAGCGACTGGGCAAAACTCGGGCCATGACAAATCGCCCTGCCTATCTTCATTTTGATCCCGCCACCCGCCACGTCCGCCTCGACCCGCATGAGCCGGCATTTTATCAAAACCCCTACCCCGCCTATGCCTGGCTGCATGAAAACTGCCCGGTGTTCTACTGGGAAGAGTTTGGCTACTGGAGCTTTGCCGGATACGAAGATGTCAACCGGCTCTTGCGTGACCGGACGTTCGGACGGGAGAATCCGGACGGCCCGCCCGCCCCGCAATCCAGCGGCCCGCGCGCGCACGTCGCGGATTTTGATGCGGTCGAGGCCCATTCCATTCTTGAGCGCGAACCGCCGGTGCACACGCGTCTGCGCACTTTGGTCAACCGCGCCTTTGTCTCGCGACAGGTCGAGCGGCTGCGCCCGCGCATTGAGCAACTGTCACATCAGCTGATCGACGGATTTGAACACCAAAAGCAGGTTGACCTACTTCCGGCCTTCGCCATGCCGATCCCGCTGATGATCATCGCCGACATGCTCGGGATTGACCATGCCATGGGCGCGCAGTTGGTCAGCTGGTCGCATGACATGGTGGCCATGTACATGCACGGCCGCACCCGCGAACACGAGCTGCAGGCGGCAACGTCCGCCCGTGAATTTTCCGATTTCATCCGCGCTGAAAGCTGGTCGCGGATCGGCACCGACAAGGATGATTTGCTGACGATGCTGGCCGAAGCCGGCGCGAACGGCGAGAAGCTGACCGAGGATGAGCTTGTTTCAACCGCGATCCTTTTGCTCAACGCCGGCCATGAGGCCACCGTCCACCAGACCGGCAACGCGGTGAAAACCATCCTGCAGTCCGGTCAGAACATCCGAACACTGTTCGCCGATCAAAAGGCTGCAGAAGATACGGTCGAGGAAACGCTGCGCTTTGATGCGCCGCTGCACATGTTCACGCGCTATGTTTACCGGACGACAGAAATTGCAGACGGCATAACCGTCAAGCCCGGCGATCAGGTGGCATTGCTGCTCGGCGCAGCCAACCGCGATCCGGCTTCCTATTATAGAGCAGGTGAATTTTTGCCGGGCCGCAGCGATCAGAAAAACGTGACGTTCGGCGCCGGAATCCATTTCTGCATCGGTGCGCCGCTGGCGCGGCTGGAGATGCAGGTCAGCCTGAAGGTGTTGTTTGACCGGCTGCCGAACATCAAGCTTACCGAGCCGCCGCTCTACCGCGACAGCTATCACTTCCACGGGTTGGAAACACTGAACGTGGCGTGGTGATTGAGCGCAGGCTAACCTGTGTCTGAATCAAAATTCAGTTTGATGAGTCAAATGGAACGGTTTTCGAGAACCGGAGCGGAGCGTACGTCTGGGGTCCCCGCCAGCGGCTTGCCGCTTAAGGGCGGGGCAAATCGGGTACGTGAGCACCGGAAGCGCAGAAAGCCGCTCCAGTTGGCCGTCAAAGTGGATTTTGGGTCAGACTTTAGAGCCGGATGACATAGTCTTTGCGAGTCGTTTCAATCACTTCCCACGTGCCCTTGAAGCCGGGTCTGAGGATGAAACTGTCCCCCGCTTTGACCGTGACCACCGCTCCATCGTCTTCGGTGACCACCGAAACACCTTCAAGAATGTGGCAGTATTCCCACTCGTCATAGGAAATGCGCCATTTGCCCGGCGTCGATTGCCATATCCCGCAATAAAGGCCGTCGCGCTCCTCAATGTTCCAGGTCGTGTGCACCGGATCGCCGGACAGGACCTTGACCGGATCGGGGCGGCTGGCTTCCGCTTCCGCAGATTGCAGCCCGACCGGAACGAAATGCGGGTTGGTCATGGTTTTACTCCGTCTGATGGCCTTGTCCGCTGACAGATCAGCCAGCGCCTCGTCTGCTTGTCAACATTGCGAGCGCCCTGATGGCGGTGAATTTCGCGCTGTCCTTCACTTGCAGTCAACTTGTTGCTGCTAGAAGCGGCTTTCCAAGAATTTCAACCCGAAGGATCATCCCATGGCCAGTGACACAAAGCGTGCAAAAGTGACCATCGTCATGGCTGACGGTTCGGTCCACAAGGGCGAATTGACAGTCGGCACATCGGGGCGTCTCGAAAGCGTGCTTTTGATTGACGCGCCTTTCCTCGAATTTCACCCCCATGAAGGCATGCCGCGGTTTATCGCCAAGGCGCATATCGTGACGGTCGAAGCAGAAAAATTCGTGCGCGAGCAGCAGGCGGCCTGACGCCGCCTGCTTTCGCATTTCAGGCTCAGCCAGCTTTTGCTAACGCCTGTTCCAAGTCACCAATAATATCGTCTGCGTTTTCAATGCCAACTGACAGGCGCACCACGTCCGGCCCTGCACCGGCGGCGGTCTTCTGCGCGTCTGTCAGCTGCTTGTGCGTGGTCGAGGCAGGGTGAATGACGAGCGAACGCGTGTCGCCGATGTTGGCGAGATGCGAAAACAGTTCGAGCGCCTGCACGAACTTGACACCGGATTCGTAGCCGCCCTTCAGGCCGAACGTGAACACCGCACCTGCGCCCTTGGGTGAATATTTCTTCTGCAAAGCGTGATACTTGTCGTCCTCAAGCCCCGCATAGGACACCCAGGATACGCTCGGCTGCTTCTTGAGCCACTTGGCGACCTTCAGCGCGTTTTCGCAATGGCGCTCCATGCGCAGCGGCAGCGTTTCGATGCCGGTCAGGATCTGGAAAGCGTTGAATGGCGAGATGGCCGGACCCAGATCGCGCAGCCCAAGCACGCGGCAGGCGATGGCGAAGGCGAAGTTTCCGAAGGTCTTGTGCAGTTCAACGCCGGCATATTCCGGCCGCGGCTCCGACAGCATCGGATAGTTGCCGGATTTTGACCAGTCAAACGTGCCGCCATCGACAATGATGCCGCCCATCGAATTGCCGTGGCCACCCATGAATTTGGTCAGCGAGTGGATGACAATATCCGCGCCATGTTCAATCGGACGGATGAGGTAGGGCGTGGCCAGGGTGTTGTCGACGATCAGCGGCAGGCCATGCTTGTGCGCCACCTTGGCAATCGCCTCGATATCCATGACGACACCGCCCGGATTGGCAAGGCTTTCGATAAAAATCGCCCGCGTCTTCGGTGTGACCGCAGCGTCAAATGAGGCCGCATCGTCATTTTCGGCCCACTTGACGTTCCAATTGAACGATTTGAACGAATTGCCGAACTGGTTGATCGAACCGCCATAGAGTTTGCGGGACGCCACGAACTCGTCGCCCGGCTGCATCAGCGTGTGAAACACGAGCAGTTGCGCAGAGTGGCCCGAAGCCACCGCAAGGGCTGCCGTGCCGCCTTCCAGTGCGGCAACGCGCTCTTCAAGCACCGCTTGCGTAGGGTTCATGATGCGGGTGTAGATGTTGCCGAATGCCTGCAGGCCGAACAACGCAGCCGCATGATCGACATCGTTGAAGACATAGGCAGTGGTTTGGTAAATCGGGGTTACCCGAGCGCCCGTCGTTGGGTCGGGCTTTGCGCCGGCGTGAACGGCGAGAGTTTCAATTCCGGGTGTGCGCTTGGCCATCGTGTCCTCCATCTGTGTTGGCGCACTATTTCAAACGTCGGTTGACATTGAAAGGGGTGGATTTGCCAATCGAACGCAACAATCAGGCACAAAAAACCAAACCACCCGTCCCTGCCGCAGAAATGGTTCCGACTGTACTTTTGGCTAGTGGTTTGCAGATGCCTGTTTTGCCAAATTTGCCCCATGAAACGTGAGGCCAGTATCATGCGCGCAAAATTGGTCGGCATTCCCGGCATTGGCCGGACGCGCCCGGATGAGACATTGGAGGGGAGCCTCCTGAAACTTGTCCGGCTCGCGGAATATTCAGGAGATCCCGGTCTGATTGAGGCGGCGATCTGGGCTTTGTACCAGTCGTGGGAGTTGAAAGAACACACATCCATTGATGCTGAAACACTGGCGATGGTCTTGAGGCTTTCGCCGAAGGCAGAACCAGCCTGTTGAACCGCAGGCTGGCTTCAGTGGTTCAGTTCAATGGCCGGGCAACGGTCCATAATCACCGATATGCCGGCCGCTTCCAGTTTCCCTGCGGCCTCGTCATTGCGGATGCCAAGCTGCAGCCAGACGAGTTTCGGCTTCCACGGCAAAGCCAGAATTTCATCAGCAATCGCGGGAATAGCATCGGACGCGCGGAACACGTCAATCATGTCCACTGGTGATGCAAGTTCTGCCAGCGCGGCGGCCACAGTCCGGCCAAGGATTTCACCGCCCGCCTGCCCCGGATTGACCGGCGTCACGTCATAGCCGCGCGAAATCAACAGCCGCATGACGCCGTAACTTGGCCTTGCCGCATTGGGCGACGCGCCGACGACAGCGATGCTCTTGACCTTGGCCAGCCAGTCCTGCGTGTAGCCCTGCGGATAAGTGTCGTGGTTCATGCAGACATCCTCATGATCCCGTTTTCATCGAACCGGGCAAAAGGATTGTAGGCGACTTCCCACAAATGGCCATCGGGATCCGCAAAATAGCCGGAATACCCGCCCCAGAAAACTTTCTGCGCCGGTTTGATCAATGTCGCGCCGCATTTGATCGCATGAGCCAGCGCAGCATCGGCTTCGGTTTCCGAGCCGACATTATGTGCCAGCGAAATGCCAGAGAAGCCCGGCTTGCTGTCTTCAACTCCTGCGTCCCTGGCCAGTTCCTCGCGGGGAAACAGCGAGAGAATGATGCCATCCAGCTCGAAAAAGGCGACGCCTTCCGATGGCTGCTGCACCGGCTGCCAGCCAAGTTCGGTATAGAACTGCTTCGCGCGGGCAAGGTCGGCGACACCGAGCGTAACGAGAGACAGGGTTGGTTTGAGGGTCATTGCTTGTTCTCTTTTTGTACACATTCGCTAGCAAGCCATGGCTTACTCGTCAACGGCAATCGCCTTGTCGAGTGCGCCCACAAACGGTTTGGCGACGGCGATGTCATCATCGGAGGGCTTGTCCGCCAGAGCCTTGGTGTAGGCTTTTTTCAGTGCGGCGATGAGTTCAGCCCTTTCATCAGCAGTGCGCAGCGCATCTTTTTCAATTGCGTCTATTGCAGCGTTCAGATCACCGGCGTCTGGCGGATCGTTAGCCCACAGCGCGGCCAACAGGATTTGGCCCGCAATTGCGGCAAACGTTTCAAAATCGGCGTAGCCCGCCCGCGTTACCGCTGCATCGAGTTTTGAGTCTTTTGAATCACTTGCGGCCATTTCTTCCAGTTGGCTGCGCAAGGCGCTGGTCAGCGCCGGGTCAAATTCCGGATCGGCGGCGGCGAGCCCTTGTGCCGTCTGCGGCCAGATGGAAATGAACGCGGCAATGTCTGCGTCTTTAAGTGGCGTTGGTGTGTCCGCCGCGAAAACGCCCGAAGCAAAGGCCAGCGTGAAAAACGCTGCAGCGATCCTGCCAATCTTCATCATTCATTGCCTTTCGCCGTGCTTGCATGTCCATGCGGACTCAACGCATTTAGTTGCCATGATATTCGGAAGACACAGATGACGCAAAAGCTGACGCCGGTGATGAACCGCGACGATGTCGAAACCCTACTCCGTGCGACGTTTCCGCAGGCCTTTTATGACAATTCGCCGTTCCATCTGATGGAGGTCAAACCCTCCGGCGCGGTGCTGCGCCTCTCCCCGGACGAGAGCCATCTGCGCCATGGCGGCACGGTGTCCGGCCCGTCAATGTTCGCGCTGGCCGATATCGCCGCCTACATCGCCATCCTTGCCCATGTCGGCCCGGCGGCGATGACCGTCACCACCAACATGAACATCAATTTCCTGCACAAGCCCGCCCCGGAAGCGCTGGATGCCCATGCGACGATCCTGAAACTTGGCCGCCGGCTTGCCGTCACCGAAATCGCCATTGTCGGCGCAGACGATGACATCATGGTCGCCCACGCCACCGCGACCTACTCAATTCCTCCCAAGCACGAAAAGCCGGAACAGGCGTAAATAGCGGCCAAAGCAGGCCTCGAAATTGCGGTAAAATAATACCCCACAAATACTCCATTGTTTTTACTGCGCTTTTTCGATTTGTGTGCGTATTGCACCGGTTGACTTCGCCAATCCCATCGCGTATCGGAGCCGCAACCTGAAAACCGGGTTGGTTGGCGGCCCCGTGCCTCCAACACAAGCAACAAAAAACGCCGCGTTATCGAATGCGGATAATTTCAAGGAAACTCCAATGGCTACTTTTACCCAAAAGCCGGCTGATGTGGTGAAGAAGTGGATCCTGATCGACGCCGAAGGTCTCGTCGTCGGCCGTCTCGCCTCCATCGTCGCCAATCGCCTGCGCGGCAAGCACAAGCCGACCTTCACCCCGCACGTCGACGACGGCGACAATGTCATCATCATCAACGCCGAGAAGGTCGTGTTCACCGGCAAGAAGCGCGAAGACAAGATTTTCTACTGGCACACCGGCTGGATCGGCGGCATCAAGGAGCGCTCGATGGCGCAGATCCTCGACGGTCGTTTCCCCGAGCGCGTGCTGGAAAAGGCAATCGAGCGGATGATTCCGCGCGGCCCGCTCGGCCGCCGCCAGATGAAGAACCTCAAGGTTTATGCCGGGACCAACCATCCGCATGAAGCCCAGCAGCCGGTGACGCTCGACGTCGGCTCCCTCAACGCCAAGAACAAGAAGGCTTAAAGCATGGCTGACCTCTCCTCCCTTGCAGCGCTCGGTACGGTTGTTCCGTCCACGCAGGCCGCTCCTGTCCACGTCCAGAAGCTGGATGCCCAGGGCCGCGCCTATGCCACCGGCAAGCGCAAGAACGCAATCGCCCGCGTCTGGGTCAAGCCGGGCACCGGCAAGATCATCGTCAACGGCAAGGAATACGCCCAGTATTTCGCCCGTCCGGTTCTGCAGATGCTCTTGCTCCAGCCGATCGTCTTGACGAACCGCTCCGGCCAGTTCGACATCGTCGCAACGGTCGTCGGCGGCGGTCTCTCCGGTCAGGCCGGCGCTGTGCGTCACGGCGTCTCCAAGGCCCTCACCTACTATGAGCCGGCCCTTCGCGCCGCCCTCAAAAAGGGCGGCTTCCTGACCCGCGACTCGCGCGTCGTTGAACGCAAGAAGTACGGCAAGGCCAAAGCCCGCCGTTCGTTCCAGTTCTCGAAGCGCTAAGCGTTTCAAAGACTGCCGATTTGTTGAAAGGCCCGGTGCGAACCGGGCCTTTTGCTTTTTGGGTCTTCCACTTCCATGCGCGCCTCACTTTCGTCATCGTCGGGCCTGACTCGGCGATCCCGAACTCCTTCACCAAGGCCACCCCAAAAACTGGTTCGTCGGGATAAACCAGACGATGACGGGGGAAAGGAAATCATCACACAAATTTCCGCCTTCCCCCCTTGCATTCCGCCGCGTTTTGGCAAACCAATCAGGAAATCCCTTTTGACTGCAGAGCCGATGACCCAGAAGCCGATCAGACAGACCAATCAATCGAAAGCGCTTTCAAACAACGAGCCGGAAATGTCATCGGGCGACCGCCGCCTGTTCGATCTTCGCTGGCAGCGCAGTCTTGATGATCTGATGGACCCGCTGATGCGCATTTACGGTCAGCACCCGCGCTTTGCCGCGATGACGTCCGATCTCAAGAAGATGCTGCTCAGCCGCTGGGCCGAACGGCCTGCCGATCTCAAGGACCTCGACCTGCAGCGCGATCTCAATCCGGACTGGTTCCAGTCGGAGCAGATGGTCGGCTATGTGTTTTACATCGACCGCTTCTCCGGCAGACTGATCAAGGTGCTTGACCATCTCGATCATTTGATGGCGCTTGGCGCAAACTACATCCATTTCATGCCCTGCCTCGAACCGCGCCCGGGCGACTCGGACGGCGGCTATTCGGTCAAGAATTACCGCACCATCAATCCGGAACTCGGCACGATGGCGGACCTTGAAAAGGTCACCACGGAGCTGCGTTCGCGCGGCATGAGCACCTGCATTGATCTCGTCCTCAACCACACCGCCAAGGAGCATGAGTGGGCGGAGAAGGCCAAGAAGGGCGACAAGAAATACCAGGACTATTACTGGATGTTCGACACGGATGAGGTGCCGAAACTGTATGAACAGTCGCTGGTGGAGATTTTTCCCGCGAACGCGCCCGGCAATTTCACCTACTACCCCGCTTTCAAGAAATGGGTCTGGACGACATTCAACGAACACCAGTGGGATTTGAACTGGTCAAACCCGGACGTTTTCCTCGAAATCGTCGACATCATGCTCAACCTCGCCAACAAGGGCGCAGATGTGCTTCGGCTGGATGCCGTCGCCTTCATGTGGAAGCGCATGGGCACCAATTGCCAGAACCAAAGCGAAGTCCACGACCTGCTGCAGGCCCTGCGCGCCGCCACCCGCATCGCCGCCCCTGCCCTGGTCCACAAGGCCGAAGCCATCGTCTCGCCGCGCGATCTGGTGCCCTATCTTGGCGTCGGCCGCCACACGGGCCGCGAGGCCAACCTTGCCTACCACAACAATCTGATGGTCCAGTACTGGTCCTCGCTCGCTTCGCGCGACACGCGGCTGATGACGCATGTGCTCTCCGCCCATTTCCCCGAAGTCATCCGCAACGCCTGCTGGGGCACATACATCCGCTGCCACGACGACATCGGCTGGGCGATCACCGACGAGGACGCCGCCGCCATCCCGCATTTCTCCGCGCCGGGGCACCGCAAGTTCCTTGCAGACTTTTACTCCGGACGCTTTGCGGGCTCGTTCGCCCGCGGCGGCATTTTTCAGGAAAACGCATTGACTGGCGACCGGCGCAATTCCGGCTCGTTCGCCAGTCTTGCCGGTCTTGAAGAAGCGCTCGAGTCCGGCGACCAGAAGGCGATCACATTGGCTGTTGACCGCATCCTGATGGGCCACGCGCTGATCGCCTCGTTCGGCGGCGTGCCGCTCCTCTACATGGGCGACGAGATCGGCCTCCTGAATGACTACGGTTTTGTCGATGAGCCGTCGCACGCCCATGACAATCGCTGGATGCACCGTCCCGCCATGGACTGGTCAGTCGCCAAATCACTCGACAAATCGCAGACGCCGCAAGCCTGGATATTCCAGGGCGTCAAACACATCATTGCCCGCCGCAAAACGTTGGCTGCCTTTTCGGCCACCCACCCGACGCGCATCCTGCAGCTCGGCAACAGCCGCCTGTTCGGCTTTGCCCGCGCGGGCGACGCTGAAACCATCGTCTGTATCTTCAATTTCTCCGAGGTGCCGCAAGCGGTTTCAGAAAGCCAGTTGCGCGCGCTTGGGGTCAGCCTGTTCCATGACCGGCTGACCGACGCGCCCGTTCCGCGCGACGGTGGTTTTGTCCACATTCTGCCCTACGGGCGGGTGTGGCTGGCATGAGGGTCTAGCGTACCTTTTTGGCCAGTTTCCGAAACCATTCCCGCCCTGGCATTTCGACCAGCCGGTAAGTGACAAAGCTCGCTGCCAGCGTCGCGGCGACCATCAGCGCGGCCATCTGCCAGGCCGAAGATTGGCTGAACATGGCTGAATCATTTGCCAGGAATTGCGTGCCGAGATGGCCGTCGGCAAACTTCCCCGCGTTCATCATCCGCGCCTGCACAAACATGTGAGTCATGTAGATCGAGTAGGACAGCGCGCCGAGCGTCAGGAACGGCCGCGCTGAGAGCAGCCGCGAAATCATGCCGCCTTCGTGCGCGAAAATGAAAACCGCAAACCCGAAAATCAGCGGCGCGAGCAAGCTCATCGCGTTTGCATGGGAAGTCGCGACAAACAGGATCACGGCAATGATCGTGGCGCTTTCCGCAAACGTCCAGGCCGCAACCGTTTCCTGATCGCGCGTCGGCGCCTCTCCGGCCCGCACAAACAGCGCGTGGACCAGCACGCCGAATGCGAATCCATAAATGCAACGGATAAAGCCGAAGTCCCAGGTCGCGTCCATGTAATCCGGCGATACGGCAAATAGAAACATTGGCGCGACCAGAATGGCCGAGAGGAATGCCAGCATGGCAAAGCGGCCCAATGTCAGAACAGTCAGCCCAAATAACAGATAGGCGAACAGCTCTGTCGAAATGCTCCAGCTTGGTCCATTCCAGGTCAGCCCTTGTTCAACACCAAGGCCGTGCACCATGAAGAGGTTGGTGAAAATAGATTGAACTGAAAACGCACCGGTGAACGCCGGTTCCCCGCCTGCGAGTTGTGGCAGGTTCCATCGGACCAGTTCGAACGCAACGAAAGCCAGCAGCATGAAAGCATGCAGCGGGAACAGGCGTCCGAAGCGGGTCACCATGAATTTGCGGAACGAGGTTCCATCCCCAAGCCTTTCGCCATAGGCGTGGGCGATGACGAAGCCCGAGAGGACGAAGAAGAAATCGACAAACAGATAGCTGCCGCGGATGAAACCGTTTGTGGCCAGCCACCCGGCAGCCGGAAAATGGAACAGTGTAACCAGCAGCGCGCAGATGCCGCGCCAGGAATCGAGCACTTCAAATCGCGCAACCGTGGCCGGGATGACACGGGTTCTGGTACCCAGAAGTCCGATTACTTCAGCCATTTCCGCTCACCTGTCCCGTATTGAAACACGCATACGCCCTGTGTGCTTTCCTGTTGCTTGACTGGCAATTCCCGTGCCGGACGCTAGAGTGAGGCCGCAAACCCGGGATTCATGATGCCATCCATCTCCATCGACCACGCTTTCACCGCCAAATCGCGCAAATCCGCTGCCACAGATCCCTGCTATGCCGGCGCTCTGTCCTTCATGCGCAGGCTGTATTCCAAGGATGTCCGCGGCGCCGACGTTGTCATATGGGGCATTCCGTTTGACGCCGCCGTATCAAACCGTCCCGGCGCGCGCTTTGGCCCCCAGGCGATCCGGCGTGCTTCGGCCATCTTCGACAATGACCCGCAATATCCGTTCAGCCGGGATTTGTTTGAGCAGATGACCGTCATCGACTACGGCGATTGCCTGCTCGATTTCGGCAATCACCACAAGACGCCTGCAGCCATTGAAAAGCAGGCACTGAAGATTCTGAAAAGCGGCGCATTCCTCTATTCGATGGGCGGCGACCATTTCGTCACTTGGCCGCTCCTTAAGGCCCACGCCGCCATCCACGGCCCGATGGCGCTGGTGCATTTCGACGCGCATCAGGACACGTGGTTTGATGACGGCAAGCGGATCGATCACGGCTCTTTCGTCGCCCGCGCGGCGCGCGAGGGCATCATTGACATCAAGCGGTCGATCCAGATCGGCATCCGCACCGACGCGCCGGAGACATTCGGCATCAAAATCATCCCCGGTTACGAAGTCGAGGACATGGGCGCGCAGGCCATAGCCGACGCAATCAAGGCCCATGTCGGCGATGCTAAGGCCTACCTCACCTTCGACATTGATTGCCTCGACCCCGCCTTCGCCCCCGGTACCGGAACGCCGGTTGCGGGCGGACCGTCCTCGGCAAAAATTCTTTCCGTGCTGCGCAAGCTCGGCTTCCTCAACCTTGTCGGCTCCGACATCGTCGAAGTCGCCCCCGCCTACGACCACGCCGACATCACCGCCATCGCCGGGGCGACGGTGGCGATGTATGTGCTGGGCCTGCTTGCGGAAAAGAAGGCGAAGGGCTGAGCCGTTCGGGAACGTTCCATGAAAATTCCTGATCTGCCGTTCACCGTTATCGACTGGACCGCACTGCCGGCCACCGAACATCCCGGCGTGACAGGAACGGCCTTGTGGCGGACATTCTCCGTCGGCGACTTGCGCATCCGCGTGGTTGAATACACAGCGGGCTATCTCGCCGACCACTGGTGCGACCGCGGCCATGTGCTCTACGTGCTGGACGGTGAGCTGGAGACAGAGCTGAAGGATGGACGGACCTTTGTCCTTGCTCCCGGCATGAGTTACCAGGTCTCGGATTTCGGCGATGCCCCACACCGCTCGTCGACCAAGGGCGGCGCGAAATTGTTCATTGTGGATTAAATGCCGGCCAATTGCGCCCGCAGCGCTGCGCGATCAAGCCGGAACATATGTCAGCCTGATCACGCCATCGCCAACCAGATCGCTTGCCACAAAGCGCAGCGGCGGCCGAGGGCCGGCGAAGAATGGCTTGCCGTTGCCCAGCACGACCGGGTGGAAATAGAGCCGATATTCGTCAATCAGGCCAAGGTCGGTGAGGCTTTGCGCCAAAACTGTTCCGGAGATGTCAACCTCGCCAACGAGCTCATCCTTGAGCCTGCGTATCACCGCTTCGATGTCGTCTGAGACAAGCGTGGCGTTGGAGCCGACGGTCTTCAACGTGCGCGACACGACCCACTTCGGCTGGTTTCGCCAAGCACTTGCGAAATCCTGTTCGTCGTCAGTCCACCCCGGCTGGTCTTCCTCCCAATAGCGCATGAGCTCGTAGATTTTGCGGCCGTAAATACTGCCGCTAACGCCGCGCACTTGCTCGATCCAGTGACGGAAGAGCTCAGGCCCCGGCGCAAATTTCTCGTGATCGACATAGCCGTCGAGTGACAGGTTCATTCCAAATACGAATTTCGCCATACTGCCTATCCTCCGTTCCGCCTTTGCCAGTCTACCCGCTTCGCCGGCATTGAGACACAGGGTTGGCAACAAGCCGCCACCGGTTTTGTGACTGTGTCAATTGACAGCGAATGCAGCGTAACCATGGTCTGACACGGGCTTCATCCAACCATTAAGGCCGCTGTGTTTTCATTGGCCTTGACGCCAGATTGAACGCACTTTTCATGACGCCTTCAAGAAAAAACCGCTTACACTTTTCGCACTCTTGAATTACACGCTTCGCTCAATCAATTGCCGCGCTGCGGGCATGAATCCGCAAACCCGGTCAACGTGTTGATTGCGCAGACTTTCAGGAGACATACCATGACGGCAAAGGTGTTCATCGACGGCGAGCATGGCACGACGGGCCTGCAAATCCGCACGCGCCTTGCCGGCCGCACCGATCTTGAAATCATCTCGATCCCGACCGACCGTCGCAAAGATGCGGCCGCGCGGGCTGAATATCTGATGGCCGCAGATGTGGCGATCCTGTGCCTTCCGGATGATGCGGCAAGGGAAGCCGTGGCGTTGGCTGCCCAATCCGGAACCCGCTTCATCGACGCTTCGACCGCCCACCGCACGGCGGATGGCTGGGTCTTCGGCTTTGCCGAAATGACCAAGGGCCAGGCAAAGGCCATCGCCATGGCGCAGATGGTGTCCAATCCCGGCTGCTACTCCACCGGCGCCATTGCACTTTTGCGCCCGCTCACCGAGGCGGGGATTCTGCCTGCCGACTATCCCGTGACCATCAACGCGGTTTCCGGCTACACTGGCGGCGGCAAGCAGATGATCGCACAGATGGAAGACGCCTCGCGCGAGGACGCCATCGCCGCCAATCATTTCGCCTATGCGCTCACCCTCGCGCACAAGCATGTGCCGGAGATCATCAAGCACGGCGGCATTCAGCGCCGGCCCATCTTCACGCCAGCCGTCGGCCGGTTCGCGCAAGGCATGCTGGTCAACATTCCGTTGTTCACCGACTTGCTGAACGGCAGGCCGTCGATGGCTGCAATCCATGACGCGATTGCCTCGCACTATCTCGGCCAGGCCGTCGTTGAAGTCGTGCCGCCTGCGATTGGCGCAATGCTGCCGCGCATCGACGCGGAGGAACTGCGTGACACCGACCGGATGAAGCTGTTCGTGCTCGGCGCGGAGGGTAAAGGCCAGGTCAACCTGATCGCCTCGCTCGACAATCTCGGCAAGGGCGCCTCAGGCGCTGCGGTCCAGAACCTCGATCTGATGCTGCAAGGTTTTTGAGCGACTTCAGCTTTCGACGCTGACTTCCGTTGGCATGTGATACGGCCCCTTTGCGGCGCGCCAATGCGCCACGGTGAAGAACAGCACAATCAGCGCCATACCTTGGTGCAGCAGCGCGACGTGCATGTGCACCATCATCAGCAGCGTGGCGATGCCAATGGCGGCTTGCGCTGTCACCAGCAGAAACAGCACGATGGACCGGCGAGCGTGGGTGGTGCCCGGCTCGCTCGCCATCGTCCGGATCATGTGGATCAGCGCCATCGCAAACAGCAGATATGCGCCGCAACGGTGGATGAACTGCACGGTCTTCGGGCTTTCGAAGGCGTTGCGCCAGGCCGGCTCCATGTTCCACAGGTCGGAGGGTATCCAGGCACCATCCATCAGCGGCCATGTGTTGTAGGCCAGCCCGGCGTCAAGTCCGGCGACCAATGCGCCGAGATAGATTTGCACCATGACCAGCAGCACGAGGAAACCGGCAAAGCGCCGCGTTCCGTCCAGTGCCGGGCGCTGGGTGTGTTCGGCCAGCCCGCGTGCGACCCAAGTGGTGGCGGCGAAGATGAGGCTGGCCATGACAAGGTGAACCGCAAGGCGGTACTGGCTGACATCGGTCCGCTCGGTCAGACCCGACGACACCATCCACCAGCCGATAAACCCCTGAAAACCGCCCAGCGCCAGTATCCCAAGCAGCCGCGGCTTCAGCATCGGTTCAAGCCTTCCGGTCAGCCAGAAGAAAGCCAGGGGAATCGCAAAGACAAAGCCGGTCGCGCGGGCGAGGAGCCGGTGCGCCCATTCCCACCAGAAAATGGTCTTGAATTCCTCAACCGTCATGCCCTTGTTGATCGACTGATATTCCGGAATCTGCTGATATTTGGCGAACTCCTCCTGCCACTCCGCATCGCTCAGCGGCGGGATGACACCGTGGATCGGCTTCCACTCGGTGATCGACAGGCCGGAGTCCGTCAGCCGCGTCGCCCCGCCGACCAGCACCAGCGCAAAGATCACCAGAAGCCCGATATAAAGCCAACGGCGCACCAGCTTGCGGTTGCCCGCTTCACTTGCTTGCTGGCTGGAGATTTGGGCGGTCAGGGCCATCGACATCGGCTGCATTCCTCGGCTGGCGTTTCGAGCGCTAACTGCAGCACAATCGTTCCGCTTTCAAGCGCCAGATGGCCGTGACATGCCGTCGCGACTGCAGGCCTTTCCTTTTGACCCGGCAAACGCTATCTGCGCTTCCATGAACCCGCGTTTCAAAACCTTTATCGGCAGCATCATTCTGGTCGCGATGATGGCGGTCTATGCGCTTGTGGCCGTGACAATTGCGTCCGCCCGCCTCGCCGACTCGAGCGTCTGGGTGCATCTGGCGTTTTTCGCATTCACCGGCCTCTTGTGGATTGTCCCGGCCATGGGTCTGGTGTCGTGGATGCTCCGGGACAACCGCAAGCCTAAAGCGTGACGGGACCGCCGTGGCGGTGGGCCAGCCAACTCGTCAGGCCCGACAGCATAAGCTTCACATCGCCGACATTCTGGTGCTTGCCGTTGACAGAAATGCGCGGCAGCGCGGTCATGGTTTCGCGATGCTCTGAAAACAGCATGCCATGGCGGGTGGTGACACCGGTCGCATAGCCAAGGGTTTGTGCCAATTCCGTCTCGCGCCGACCAACCGCCTGCTTGTAGCCATAGGGATACGCAACATGCTTTGGCCGCAGCCCGGTTTCCGCTTCGATCGCCGCCATCGCCACTGAAAATTCCCGCTCGAGCGCCGCTTCATCCAGCCGTGCGAGATGGTAGTGATGCAAAGTGTGCGTGCCGATGGTGCACAGCGGGTCGCGGGCGATTTCGCGGATCTGGTCCCAATCCATTAGCTCCGACCTGTTGTGCGCATCCGGGTCCATACCGGCCAGCGCAGCCAAATCACGCGCGAACCCGGCAACTGCCTCTTCTGGCAGGTCATTCATGATGTGATGCTGGATTTGGTTGAAGGCGCTGATCTTCTCCGATGCCGTCCCGCAAGCCAGCGACAGACGCCCTTGCGGTAAATCCATAGTGATCTGATCGCATTTAGCCACAGCCTGCTCGGCTATTTCCCACCACAAGTGGGTATCGCCGTTGATCAGGCCCGGCGCGATGTAAACTGCCCACGGAACGCCATGGCGGCGCAGCACCGGGTAGGCATGTTCAACATTGTCGGTGTAGCCGTCATCGAAAGTGACAGCCAAAAAAGGCCGGCTCGCCGGCTTGGCGATGCGCTCGGGCAAGTCGTCCATGGGAACAAGATCATAGCCCTCGGCCTTCAAAGCCGGGAACAGCTCATCCAGAAACGCGGGCGTGACCGACAGACCGGCGTGAATGCCAAGCGGCGCTGTGACGTGCGGCGACACCCGGTGCAGCATCAGGATGCCGCCAACACCTGCGAAGGAACGTGGCGCAAGCGCGCGCAGGTTCAGTCCCCGCCCCATTGCGAAGAAGGTCTTGCGGGCAATATGGGCCGCGTCGATCATTCCTTCACCATTGTCCTCTAGGATAGTCGCTCAGTGATTTAACAACTTTGCCATGCAGTTACACCAACGACGTTGAAAGATGGTTGACGTGATGCGCAAAAAATCCGGGGCAGACCATTGAACGCCATGGCCGCAATTGACCTGACCTGGTCCGCAGAGCCGCTCGCTACGCTGCTCGATGAATGGCGCGCCGCGCTGCCCCGACTTGTGGCCGCAACGCCGCAGGACATTGATTTTGTCAGCCGGTGGCTTGAACACGTCAACAAGGATTGCATTGCCGTTACAGCCAGATCGGCGCGCGGCATCGAGTTCCTGCTGCCGTTGGAAATCGTCCGCAAGGGACCGATGCAAATCGCGCAATTGCCGGGCGGAAGTCACGCCAACGCCAATTTTGCCGCTTCCAGCGAAAACATTTGTGCAATGCCTGCTGACATTTTGTTGGCCAAGGTCCGAAATGCAGTGCGGCAGCTTCGCCCCACCGTTGATGCTGTGCTTTTGGAACGCTTGCAGGAAACCTTGGACGGCCGCACCAATGCGCTTGTCCTGCCTACCAGCAACATCAGCCCGAATGTCGCGCTATCCTTTGCCTTGGCTCCAGATTTCAAGGATGTCCTGAAAGACCGCAACGGCGCGAAAAAGCAGAAGAAGATGCGACAGATGCAGCGCCGCATGGACGACCGCGGCGGATGGCGGATGTTCAAGGCGGACACGGCAGTCGAATGCACATACGTCCTCGACCGCTTCTTCAAGCTCAAGGGCGAGCGCCTGAAAAGCATGGGACTCAAGGATGTCTTTGCAGACCCGAAGGTGCAGTCATTTTTCAAGGCGTTGTATATCGGCGCGCTCGGCACGGCCGCGCCGCGTTATGAATTGCATGCACTTGAAGTTGGCGACGAAATCGCAGCCGTCGGCGGCTGCACGGTCAACGGCAAGCATTTCACCGTCGAGTTCGGCGGCATTTGCAGCAATGACCGCCAGCTTTCGCCGGGCGACATTTTGTACCATCTGCTCATCGAGCAATGCTGCCGGCGCGGTTTCAAAATCTATGATTTCGGCGTCGGCGACGAGTTCTACAAACGCCGTTGGTGCGATGTTGAATCTTGGCACCGTGACACCTTCATTCCGCTGACAGCCAAAGGGCGGATTCTGGTCAGCGGATTGAAGCGCATTGCCGCGCTTAAAAAATCAATCAAGAACAATCCAAAACTGTTCAGCCTGATCAAGCGCCTCCGCGGAAAAGCAAAAGCGCCCGAGCAGGAGTGACCGGGCGCTTCTGGTTCGCGTATCTACTATTAAGCCACCGACCGCCCCGGCAATGGTTCGTGTGACTGGGTGCCGACCGGCGTTACCAGAATGAGATCCTCGTAGCCGCCTGAAATGAGTTCGGTCATTGTTGCAAAGGCAGCCTTGCTTTCCGGATCAATGATGCTGACCAGAAGGCTTGAGCCCGGCACCACGAGACGCTTGATGCCTCCAACCGTTGACGGGCCGCACTCCACCAGCACCATGTCATAAGCCGAAACCAGCGCATTGATGACCATTGGCAGCCGCTCGATCGCTTTGGCAGCCTGTAATGGATCGGCGGTTCCTGTCGGCACGACATGCGCATCCGAATAGACATCATTGTGGATGATGCCGCTGAACGTGGCGCTGCCGGCCAGAAGATTGGTGATGCCAGGCAATGCAAGGCCGTCAGTCATCGGGCGTGCGGCTGCCGAGTTGGCGGTCAGGTCGAGCAGAACGACTTTCAAACCCTGATCGGCAAGCTCCCTGACCAAAAGAACCGATGACGCCGAAGCTTCATCGCCTTCCGGTGAAACGATCACGGCGCAGGTATGCCCGTCGTCCACCAGCCTTGATGCCACTGCGGCAATCGTGAGTTCGTTGTCGATCTCAGGCTCAACTGGCTCAGCAGCTTGAACGGCGGCCGGCACAGGCTGTACGGGCGCCACTTCATCATTGGCTGCCATCTGCGGCGCAGCCGGCATCGGCACGGCCATTGCCTGGCGGAAGGCGCGGCCGGAAAACAATTCACTCAGCAGCGTCATGACCGACAGAATGATCAGCGAACCTGCAAATGCGGCACTGACGGTCGGGATGAATTTCGGAAAGTACGGTTCCGAGGGAATTTCAGCGTTGGCAAAAATCCGGGCATCGGGAACCTGATAGTTGCTGTCCTTGCGCGAGGCCGCTTCGCGGTAACGCGTCAGATAGGATTCCAGCAGATCACGTTGCGCCGTTGCTTCGCGTTCCAGAGCACGCAGCCCGACCTCCTCGTCGCCAACGCGCGAGGATTCCGCCTTGAGGCCATTCAGATTGCCGGCCAGTTCCTTTTCGCGCAGCGCAGCGGTCTTGGCTTCGGTCTCAAGGCTCATCAACACCTTGCCGGCTTCCGCGCGTATCTGGCCATTGAGATCGGCCAGTTGCGAGCGCAAGCCCTTGATGCGCGGATGGTTGTCGAGAAGCGTTATCGAAAGGTCGGCAATCTGGCTTTTCAACTGCACCTGCTGTTCGCGCAGACGCTGAATAAGGCCTGACGCAAGGATTTCCGGGACCGTTTCAATCGACGCGCCGCTTTCAAGAATGGCGCGGACGGACTGGGCCTTGGCTTCGGCATTGGCGCGCGCCGCCCTCACCCGCGTCATTTCCGACGAGAGTTCCGAAAGCTGCTGCGTGGCGAGGACCGAATTGTTCTGGCCATCGAGAATGTCGTTCTGCGAGCGGTAGGAGGCGACCTTGGCTTCAGCTTCCTTGACCTTTGCGGACAAGTCCTTGATGACCGGCTCCAGCCAGTCGGTCGCGCTGGTGTCGGTTTGCAGCTTTGCCGCCTGCTGGTTGGCGAGATAGGCATTGGCTATCGCCTGCGGAACCTTGGCGGCGAGTTGCGGGTCCTTGGAAGAAAACTCCACCACAATGACGCGCGAGCTCTCGACGCGATAGATTTTAAGGCGGTCACGCATTTTGGCGATGAGCGCATCCTTCAGTCCGAGTTCCGGCGCACGGCCGATGATGGCCATGATCCTGTCGGTGATCGACGCCTTGGTCGGATCAAATTCCGGCTTGCTTGCCAGATCGAGCTCATCGGCGACCTTTGACAAAACGTCTGCCGAGCCGAGCAATTCGACCTGGCTGGCGATGCCTTCCGCGTCCAGAATTGGCCGCGCCTCATCGATCATGCCGGTGTCGGGCCGCGTGTAGACAGATTCACGTGTCTCAATGAGGATGCGTGATTCCGCCATGTATTTCGGCGAGACCATCAGCACAATCGCTGCAGTGGCGGCGGTGATGACCAGCGATCCAAGCAAGATCTTGAATTTGTTCCGCCACAGGCTTGCAAACAGGCTCGCGACATCAACGTCGAGGTCACCCTGCAACTCGTTTGCAACTGCCATGACACAACACTCCACACCTACACGTGCGGTCATGGTAAATGCATATGGTAACTGCAGGGTTAAGAGATTGACCGATCCATCGTTTGCTTTCTGCGCCTATTTTCGGGTGCAGCGCCGCCGCTTAACCGGCCATTAACCCTAACCAAACGATAACAGCACGAGAGAGCCGGGCCCTCCCGTCCGGCGTGACTGTTATAAAGTTGGCTCAGATGACCCGCGTTCCTGGCATCATCATACTTACCGCAGGTTTGGCGCTCTCGGCGTGCTCAAGCTATCGCCCTGCCCCGCCGGCCTTCCATGCGGCGATCGGCAAGCCCTATCTTCTGGATGCCGGCGACCGTGTCCGCATCACCGTGTTTGACCAGGCAAACCTCACCAACACCTACGCGGTCGATCAGGGCGGTTATATCGCCTTCCCGCTGATCGGTTCCGTCGCCGCGCGCGGCCACACGGCCAAGCAGTTGGAAGCACAGATCGCCGCGCAGCTGCAGCAGGGTTATCTGCGCTCGCCCGACGTTTCTGTCGAGATTGACCGGTACAGACCAATCTTTGTGATGGGCGAAGTCGGCGCTGCCGGCCAATATTCCTATGTCCCGGGCCTCACCGTTCAGAAAGCCATCGCGGTGGCGGGCGGCTACTCGGTTCGCGGCTACCAGGACAATGTCGACATCACCCGCACCGTCAACGGCAAGGTCATGACCGGCCGCGTGCTGATTTCCGATCCGATCCTGCCGGGCGACACGATCTATGTGCGCGAACGCCTGTTCTGATCGCGCATGACAGCCATACAGAAACCCTTGCGGATCGTTCATTGCTTCAGGTCACCGGTCGGCGGCATTTTCCGCCACGTGCGCGATCTGGTCGATGCGCAGATCGCAAACGGGCATCTGGTCGGCATTGTCTGCGATTCCACCACCGGCGGCGAATACGAAGCCAAGCTCTTTGACGCCATCCAGCCGAAGCTGGCGCTTGGATTGACGCGCGTTCCGATGCAGCGTCACATCGGCCCCGGTGATCTTGTCGCCGCATGGCGCACCTACAAAGCCATTTCCAAATTGAATCCGGACGTGTTGCACGGGCACGGCGCCAAAGGCGGCGTCTACTCGCGCGTGTTCGGATCACTGTTACGGGTATTCAGGTCTCGCGTAGCCCGTCTTTATTCCCCGCATGGCGGCAGCCTGCATTATGACAACAACGTTCTGTCCGGGAAAATCTTCTTCCTCGCCGAGCGCATTCTTGAGAAAATGACCGACCGCATCCTGTTTGTCGCCGATTATGAACGCCGCACATTCATCGAGAAAATCGGCACGCCGCGCAATGCGGTCATCGTCTACAACGGTCTGCGGCCGTCCGAGTTTGAACCGGTGGCGCCAGCGCCGGATGCTGCCGACTTTCTCTACATCGGCATGATGCGCGACCTGAAGGGCGCTGACCTGTTCATTGATGCGCTGGCGTCTGCCTCCAACACCACAGGCAAGGATTTGACCGCAGTTATGGTCGGCGCGGGCGATGACCTTGCCAAGTACAAGGAACAGGTCAAACGCCTCGGGCTTGATGCGCGCGTTTCGTTCCATGATCCGATGCCTGCGCGGCAGGCTTTCGCCATGGCGCGCGCCATCGTCGTTCCGTCCCGCGCCGAGGCCATGCCCTATATCGTGCTCGAAGCCGTCGCTGCCGGAATGACCATGATCGCTACCCGCGTCGGCGGCATACCGGAGATTCTGGGAACCCAGTCCGTCGCCCTCTGCGAGGTCAGCTCCGGGGGCATTGCCGAAAAAATGGTGATGCAAATCCGCGAACCGGACGCGCTCTCGTCCGCCATGCCATCACTGGAGTTTCTGAAGCAGAAATTCGGCGTCGATGTCATGGCAAGGCAGATCGAACAGCAGTACCGGGCGATACTGGAGGCATGAGATGCGCCTTCAAATCACGCCGCCAAAACACCGGTTCTTAAACCATTTCACCTATGCTTCCGGCATCATGCCAGTTCCGGTGCCCCTATGAACGAGATTGATCCGTCCCTTCGCTTCAACGCTGACGCGGTGCGCAGCCACGACGGCGGCGTTCTCGACGGCAAGCGCAAGGCGGAACTCAACGCTATCGCCGAGCAGGTCGCCTTCCAGTATCGCGCCGATTCCATGTCGCCGATCATCGTGACCGGCACACTGCGGCTGGTGGAATTTGCCCTGCTGGTTCTGGCCGGCCTTGTGATCTATCTGTTCTATGTCGGCGTCAACCGCACGCTCTTGTGGCAATATCCGGCAGTGATCCTTGGCGGCTCGGCGCTGATGGTCATCATCCTTGAATTGGGCGACGCCTACCAGCTTGCTGCCTTGCGCAAGCCGTGGAGCCAGTTCGGACGCATCCTGTTTTCATGGTCCGGCGTGTTCGCGGTCCTGGCCCTTGCCGGCTTCTTTCTCAAGGTGTCGGCCGAGTTCTCGCGTGTCTGGCTCGCCACCTGGTTCGGCACGGGCTTTGTCACATTGTTCATTCTCCGGCTGGTTCTTGCGCGGCTGATCCGGCTTTGGGCCCGCAATGGCAAGATGGAGCGCCGCGCGCTGATCGTCGGCGGCGGCAAGGCAGCGGAAAGCCTGATCCGCTCGATCGAGGTCCAGCCCGACAATGACATCCGCATCTGCGGTATATTCGACGACCGCGACGATGTCCGCTCGCCCCCGGTAGTCGCCGGTTATCCGAAACTCGGCACCATCGGCGAGTTGATTGAATTCTCCCGCATCGCACACATTGACATGCTGATCGTCGCGTTGCCGTTGACGGCCGAAGCACGCGTGCTCACGCTACTCAAGCAACTTTGGGTGCTGCCGCTCGACATCCGCCTGTCTGCCCACGCCAACAAGCTGCAGTTCCGGCCGCGCGCCTATTCTCATATCGGCTCCGTGCCGATGCTCGACATATTCGACAAGCCGATCACCGACTGGGATTCCGTCGCCAAGCGGACGTTCGACATTGTCTTCAGCGTGCTCGGCATCATCGCCCTGTCACCGATCATGCTTGCGGCGGCCATCGCCATCAAACTCGACAGCCCCGGCCCGGTGCTGTTCCGGCAAAAGCGTCACGGCTTCAACAATGAGGAAATCAACGTCCTCAAGTTCCGCTCGATGTATACGCACATGAGCGACCAATCCGCGAAACTGGCGGTCACCAAGGGCGACCCGCGTGTCACCAAGGTCGGGCGTTTCATCCGCAAGACCTCGATTGATGAATTGCCGCAGTTTTTCAACGCCTTGCGCGGCGACCTTTCACTGGTCGGCCCGCGCCCCCATGCCGTCTCGGCGCAGTCGCGCGACCGGATGTTCGCGGAAGTTGTCGAAGGCTATTTTGCCCGTCACAAGGTGAAACCGGGCGTCACCGGCTGGGCGCAGATCAGCGGCTGGCGCGGCGAGATCGACAGTGACGAAAAGATCAAGATGCGCACCGAGTGCGACCTTTACTACATTGAAAACTGGTCACTGTGGTTTGATCTCAAGATCCTGTTCCTGACCCCGTTCCGCCTCCTCAACACGGAAAACGCATATTGAGCACGATTGGCTACACACGCGACATTGATCCGGCCGTCCGTTCACGGGCGCAGAACCGGGTTGTCACCGTGTTTGCGCTTGCTTTTGGTGTGCTGCTGTCCGGTTACGTGCTCAATGAGCCCGCGCCATACGAACTCTACATGACCGGCATGATCGCCATCTGGGCACTGTTCGGCCTGCGGCTGTCGCGCACAAACGCGCCGCTGCTGATGATCTTCGTCGTTTTGAACGTCGGCGGCATGATCGCCATGACGCAGATGGCCGAGCTCAAGGACGCCCCGCTTTACATAGCCGTCTCACTGTTTCTGGCTTTCACGGCCGTCTTCTACGCCGCCGTGATCGAGCAGGACAAAACGCTGCTGCCCGTCATCTACAACGCCTACCTGATCGCAGCATTGTTTACCTCGGTACTCGGCATTGCGGGCTATTTCAGCCTGTTTCCCGGCGCTACGATTTTCACGCTCTACGATCGCGCCCGTGGCGGGTTTCAGGATCCGAATGTGTTCGGCCCCTTCCTGATGCTTCCGGCGGCCTGGTTGCTTTACGGCGCGCTCAAGGGCCGTGTCGTCATGATGCCATTGCGCTTTCTCGGTCTCCTGATCGTCTCGGTCGGTGCCTTCCTGTCCTTCTCCCGCGCGGCGTGGGGCATGCTTGTGCTGGTGATGTTGCTGGTGCCGATGTTCATGTTCATGGCCAGCACTGACCGGCGTTTCCGCCTGCGCATCATCGTTATTGCAACAATCGCCTTTGTGGTTCTCGCGTTGATGCTGGTTGTCGCGCTGCAAATCCCGCAGGTCGCCGACCTGTTTTCGCAGCGCGCCAAACTGGTGCAGGAGTATGACGGGGCTCGGCTCGGACGCTTTGCCCGCCACTGGCTGGGCTTCCTGATGGCGACCGAGCACCCGCTCGGCATCGGCCCGCTGGTGTTCGGCCCGATCTACGGCGAAGACACCCACAACATGTGGCTGAAAGCCTTGCTCGACTATTCCTGGGTCGGCTTTGCCGCCTGGCTGACCCTCGTCATGTTGACACTCGGCCTCGGCTTCAAAATCCTGTTCCGCAACCGCTATTGGCAACCGTTCCTGATCTGCGCCTATTCGGTTTTCGTCTCGCACATGGTCATCGGCAACATCATCGACATCGACCATTGGCGGCATTTCTATCTGGTGATCGGCGTCATCTGGGGCTGCCTCGGGCTGGAATACCGGCATGGGCTTGGGCGCGGTTAACTGTCGGCCGGAACCTTTGCCTGTCTCCGAACCCTTGGCGGCGCTCGCCCCCGGAGCCGCATAGCGGCAAGAGGGGGGCGCCTGGCGCAAAGGGTCCGGAGTGAGTCAAACTTCACAGATGACCCAATGGCGAAGAATTTCTGTCCACCCCTTTTTAGTCCGGACTACAATGCTCCGGATTGCTAACAGGAACTCTCCCCTTGGACTGGCCCCTCGCCATCGACCGCAACCGTGAAGCACTCAAGCGCATCGTCGCGGCGCTGTTTGTGATGACGGGTGGAGCGATGGCCACGTCCCTGCCCCGCCACATCTTCGCTGCCATTCTCCTCGTCCTGCGCCCTGCCGAATCCGCAGTCCGCCGACTCATTGTGATCGCCGCCCGCAGGTTATCTCTGAAGCCGCGAGCCTCTCGCCCGCTGCCTGCTGGCCTTCCGGCGTTTCCTGCCGCTGGCGCATTGAAAACACCGGCCTTTGCACTTTTCGATCCCCTCAAGATTTTTTCAATTGATGACTTTGACAACAATGCGCTGCCGCACTTCAGCTTCCACGACGGCAGCGACGCGGAGTTTCACACGCCGCATCTCTTGCGGCCCGAAGAGCCGGTCGACGCCACCCTGCTTTTCACCCGCCTTCGCGCATTGCGTCATGCCTTGAACGACCTTCCCCGCCAGGCTCGCCGCCTTGCCCGCTGGCAGGCGCGGCGTGATCTTCTGCTGAAAGCCGGACGCCCGACCCGCATCACTCCCTTCCGCCCCGGCCTGCCGCCGGGTTGGCGGCAACGCAGCATCCACGAAATTGATGATGTGCTGCGCGAGTGCCATGGCCTTGCGCTTTACGCGGTGAACGGGCCGGATACGGGATGAGGGCGCATCCATGACAGTGCGGTTGGGACGGCGGGGCGCAACCCTTCCGGAGCCTTGGCTTGTCCGCCGATCCGGCTCGATCTTCCTTCCCGCATCTTGTGTTTCGCCCGCCGCTGGCCGATGCTCATGCCTTCAACCCAGTCCCGCAGGTTCCCATGTCCGTTCTCAACTCGCTCCGCCTCAAGCCCTTCCATCTCGATGACGCCGCCTTGGACTGGGTCGAAAAAACCAAGGCCAGCCTGACGCTGGACGAAAAAGTGCGGCAGCTGTTTGTGCAGATATCGATGGGCAATGACCTTGCCACCATTGAAGGTGTGATGGCCGGGCAGCCGGGCGGCATTCACCGATTTGCCGGCGCTGACCCCGCCGAGGCGTGGAAGGCCACCCGCCACGCGCTGGAGCTTGCCAAGGTACCGCCATTCGTCACCGGTGATCTCGAAGGCGGCGGCCCTGCTCCGGCGTTCCTGACACCGATGCAGAGCCAGCTTGGCCTCGCCGCTGCCAATGACCTTGAACTCTCGCGCCAGTCGCTGGAAATCATGGCGCGCGAAACCAGCGCGCTTGGCTACAACTGGACCTTCACGCCGGTCGTGGACATCAACAAGGCCTTCCAGAGCGCGGTCGTCGGCACCCGCTCCTCCGGCTCGGATGTCGATAAAATTCTTGCGCAGGCGCTGGTGCATGTGAAAACCGTGCAGGCCAACGGTTTTGCCGCGACTGCCAAGCATTGGCCCGGCGAAGGCTATGACCAGCGCGACCAGCATCTTGTCACCACCATCAATCCGCTGACCATCGATGAATGGGAAGCGGCGTTCGGCCGTCTCTACCGCGGCCTGATTGACGCTGGCGTGATGTCCGTGATGTCGGCGCACATCGCCTTTCCGGCATGGATGGAAAAGGCTGGCGTTGCGGACGGTATCGAGCGCTACCGGCCGGCCTCCATTTCCAGCCATCTCAACGAAGGCCTGCTGCGCGGCCACCTCGGCTTCAACGGCCTGATCATCTCGGACGCGACGTCGATGGCGGGGCTTGGCTCGTTCGCCAGCCCGTCTGCGTACGCCGCCGAGATCATTACCAACGGCTGCGACATGTTCCTGTTCACCCAAAATTTCAACCGCGATCAAGCGGCAGTGCTGGCCGGCTGCGAGAGTGGCGCAATCACTGCCCAACGGCTGGATGACGCGATCACCCGCGTTCTTGGCCTCAAGGCGGCGCTCGGGCTGCATGTCAAATCGATCGATGACCGCATGCCGCCAATGTCAGAAGCGCTGGCAGGTTTGCGCAGACCGGAAAGCCTCGCCATCGCCGATCAGACAACGTCCAAATCAATCACGCTGGTCAAGGATGTCCGCAACATCCTGCCGCTTTCGCCGGACCGCTACAAGCGCGTCGTGCTGATCGACAGCGGCGCGCCGTCGATGCTGCCGTTTCATGCGCCGAAGAAAGTCGATGTGTTTGCCAAGGCGCTGTCCCGGCGCGGCTTTGATGTGCGCGCTTACGATCCGGAAAACCTGCCGACACCTGAAAATTGCGACCTGTTGATTTATGCGCTGGCAACGGAATCCTCACTGATCCAGTCGCGTCTCTACATCGACTGGCGGCGCGAGCATGGCGGGTTTGAACAGGCGATGATGCGCTTCTGGCACGATATCCCGACCGTCATGGTCTCCTTCGGCCATCCCTACCATCTGTTCGATGCGCCGCGCGTTCCGGCCTACATCAATGCATGGTCATCGATTGAAGACGCGCAGATTGCGGTGGTGCGCAAACTCTGCGGCAACGAGCCATTCGAAGGTGTTAGCCCGGTTGACGCCTTCTGCGGCCTGCCGGATGCAAGGTTTTGAAACCATCAAAAGGATTGGAAAAATTGGTCGGAGTGGCGGGATTCGAACCCACGACCCCTTGTCCCCCAGACAAGTGCGCTACCGGGCTGCGCTACACTCCGAACCGGCGCCATCTATAGACTGCCGATTTTTCAGGTCAATAGTGAAGGAGAGTGAGATTTGAAAGTTCAGCGGATCTGGTCCAGTAGCCGCTTGCATTCCAGCAAATCAAACAAAACTTCCTGGAGCAACGCGCGGTTGTCTTTTGCCAGGCCTTGCGTGTCCGCCCCGACAGGTCCTGCATCGCCTTTGCCGCCGAGGCCGAAGAAGCGTTTGGCGGCGGACAATTTCGGTGCGCCGACCAGCGTGTCATCGTCAGGATCATGCGCCACGGGCGCGGCTTTCCGCACCGGCTGGTGCGGCTCTTCGGCCGCCTGATGCGCAGCCTGTCTCTGGCGGGCGATTTCATCCGCTGCAGCCTTGTCGCCGGAGCCGAGCGCGATCACGAATTGGTTGCCATTGTCTTTCAACAGCCGCTGGACACCCTTGATCGTGTAGCCCTGATCGTAGAGAAGATGGCGGATGCCCTTGAGAAGTTCGACATCGGCAGGCCGGTAGTACCGCCTTCCGCCGCCGCGCTTCAGCGGCTTGATCTGGGTGAAACGGGTTTCCCAAAAGCGCAGCACATGCTGCGGCAGGTCCAGATCCTCGCCGACTTCGCTGATCGTCCTGAAGGCATCAGGGCTCTTGTCCATGGCACTATCCCCGTGAGCATCGCAAAACGCAGCTCAAACCTGATTCGCAACCATTTCAATCGTTTGTCGCGTAACATTCAAGGGCTTAATCAACGATCAGCACCGGCAGACAATCACTTTTTACGCGCGATTGTGTGGCCTTTGATGATTTTCTGCTTGAGAACGTTGGATGCCTTGAAGGTCATCACCCGGCGCGGCAGGATCGGCACTTCTTCACCGGTCTTCGGATTGCGGCCGATGCGCTCGCTTTTGTCACGGACATGGAAGGTCGCGAACGACGACAGTTTGACGGTTTCACCGCGGACTATTGCGTTGCAGACCTCGTCGAGTACCATCTCGACCAGTTCCGCAGATTCCGTACGCGACAGACCCACTTTGCGATAAACCGCTTCCGCGAGATCGGCACGCGTAACTGTCTTTCCCCCCATGACAATCACTCCTGTCGATAACATTTAGATGCTTTGGCTAAAGATTTCGTGGCACGTTACCGGCTCATGGTTGTGTGGTCAAGAACTGCTTGGCCAACATGCTTACCAGCGCAAAAGCATCGCGCCCCAGGTGAAACCGCCGCCCATGGCTTCCAGCAAAATCAGGTTGCCGCGCTTGATCCGGCCGTCGGCGACAGCCGTCGCCAATGCGAGCGGAACAGACGCCGCAGACGTGTTGCCGTGGTCCTGAACAGTGATGACAACCTTGTCTTCAGAGATTTCCAGCTTCTTGGCAGACGCATCGATGATACGCTTGTTGGCCTGATGCGGCACGAACCAATCGATGTCGCCGGATGTAATGCCGGCCTCTTCAAAGGAGTCCTCGATCACATCGGTGATCATGCCGACCGCATGCTTGAAAACCTCGCGGCCTTCCATGCGCAGGTGACCCGTGGTCTGGGTCGTAGACGGGCCGCCATCGACATACAATTTCTGTTTGTGCGAACCGTCCGAGCGCAGTTTTGCCGTCAAGACACCGCGGTCGGACGTCAGCCCCTTGCCCTCGCCGGTTTCCAGGATGACCGCGCCGGCGCCATCGCCGAACAACACGCATGTCGACCTGTCGTTCCAGTCGAGAATGCGCGAGAATGTTTCCGCGCCGATAACGATCACGCGGTGAACCATGCCGGATCGGATGTAAACATCTGCCGTGGTCATGGCGTAGATGAAGCCGGTGCAGACCGCCTGGATATCGAACGCAAACCCGTGCTTCATTTCCAGCCGGTTCTGGATATCGACGGCCGTCGCCGGAAACGTGTTGTCAGGCGTTGCGGTCGCCACAATGATCATGTCGATGTCAGCGACGGTGAGACCGGCATTTGCCAGTGCATTGCGAGCGGCCTCCGCGCCAAGTGACGCCGTTGTTTCACCCTCACCCGCGATGTAGCGCTGGCGGATGCCCGTGCGCTGGACGATCCACTCGTCTGATGTTTCGACAATGCCTTCAAGGTCGGCATTCTTCACCAGATTTTTGGGTGTGGCGGAGCCAATGCCGCGCACGACTGACCGGATGACTGTCACTTCAAGCCTCGTCCTGCTTTTCGGGAGCCCCGGTTTCCGGCGCATCCGGCTCAATGACCGGATGGCGCGCATGGAATAGCCCGATGTCCGCCTCGATTTTCTTCAACAAACCGTTCCGCGCCATGTCGCGCGCCACCGCGATGGCAGCGGCAAAGCCTTCTGCGTCGGTTCCGCCATGGCTTTTGACCACCACGCCATTCAACCCGAGAAACACGCCGCCGTTGACCTTGCGCGGGTCCATTTTCTCGCGCAGGAAATTGAAAGCGCTGCGGGCAAACAGATAGCCGATCCGCGCCATAACCGTTCGACCCATCGCCATGCGCAAGTATTCTGCGATTTGCTTGGCGGTGCCTTCGGCGGTTTTCAACGCAATATTGCCGGCAAAACCCTCGGTCACGACAACGTCAACCGTGCCCTTGCCGATGTCATCGCCCTCGACAAAGCCGTCATAACGCATGGTCGACAGGTTTGCGTCGCGCAGCATGCGGCCGGCTTCCTTGACCTCTTCCTGCCCTTTGATCTCTTCAACGCCGACATTGAGCAGTCCAACGGTCGGTCGGTCGATTTCAAACAATGCCCGCGCCATGGCCGAGCCCATCACGGCAAAATCCACCAGTTGCTGGGCGTCGGCGCCGATGGTCGCACCGACATCCAGCACGATGCTTTCACCGCGCAACGTCGGCCATACGGCTGCAATTGCAGGTCGCTCGACCCGCGCCATGGTGCGCAGGCAAAATTTGGACATGGCCATCAGCGCGCCGGTGTTGCCGGCAGAAACGCTTGCCCCGGCTTCTTCGGACTTCACCGCCTCAATCGATTTCCACATCGACGACTTCCAGCGGCCCTGGCGCAGCGCCTGGCTTGGCTTGTCGTGCATGGAGACCGAAACTTCGCAATGCACGAAGGTTGAAACCGACCGCAACTCGGCAAACCGGTTCAATTCCGGCATCACTTCGGCTTCCTTGCCGAAGAAAATGAAATGCAAATCCGGATAGCGCTCCAGCGCCAAAGCCGCGCCGGGTATCGTGACCGTGGGACCGAAGTCCCCGCCCATGGCATCAATGGATATTTTTGTCACGCGTTGGCCGTCCCGTGTTCCGGAAGCATTTTCCGCTAGCCCCTCACCCGATTTACCGGTTTTCGCCATTCAGGCAATGTCAATCGTGCAAATTTGCGGCACGGCTCACTGTTTTTGCTTGAACGCGGCGAGTTTGGCAAAAGGCGAGACCTTTGCCGGCTCTTTATCCGCTTCGGCGACCGGCGGCAGCTCGGCGCCTTCCTTGCGCGGATAGGGATCAATCCCGAGTTCGAAAAATTCTTCCGCGACCAGACCGACATCAAGATGGTCACCGGCAAAGGTCTCGGGTGCATCCGGCCCATTGGCGTCCAGCACGATCTCGCCGTTGGCATCGGCTTGAACACGGGCAAGTTTGGAATGTTCAGGCACAAAAACCGCGTCGACCTCGTTCTCGACACGGGCATCGAGCGGTTCAAGCGTGATCGAGCAGCTCTGCACAATCTCTGCGGTGACAGTTCCCGTCACCTTGACGCCGTCACCGCGCCACTTTGCAACAATGAGATCGGCCACAAATGACTTCACTGCAATCAGGTCATGGTCATGCGCCAATGCCGCACGTTCGCTGTCACTTGCCACAAGCTTAATCGGCATGCCCCGCTGCGGCAGGCGGGCGACGCTGACCGGGTGGCTGATGGGAAGGCTCGGGTTCTTGTGCATGCTCTGTCCGTAATTTTGTTATGGTGCGGGCGAAATGCCCGGAAAACTGACGTATCCCGCCAGAATCGCTTCATCTGCCTGTTCGTCAAGTGCCTTAGCGACGGCGAGCGCGTGGCGGGCATATAAAATGGCTTCCTGCCAATTGCCGGCGTCCGGAAAGATGTTGCGCGACAATGCAGCAGCCAGCGCCTCGTCGTCACCCGTCCCGATCGGTCCGTCATAACTGGCGGCGCGGCCATAGAACATGCGGGCGAGTTTCTTCATGCGCTTGGGCACGGAAGCATCGCCAATGCCAAGTTCGCGCAGGGAATGATCGACATCCTTGAAAAATTCTTCAATGACCTCCTGCCCCAGCCCTTGCAGGCCTTTTCCGGCATCCTTTGTCCGGCGCAGGAACAGGATCATGTGCAAGGAAAGCGATTCAAACCGGCCGAGCGGCGTATCGGGCACATTCCAGTGAGAAAAAATTGCCGGCTGCCGCGCCGCTGCCACGATCGCCTCATAGGTGCGGATCAGGATTGCTTCGCTGATCAAGCGTTTGCGGCCGAAGAGTTTTGACAGGATCAAGCTGCTGGTCTTTCAAATGCTTAACGTCCGGACGCGAGACACGTTGCATCGCAGCGAAAGCTGGTTTACCGAATGCGTGCGGAAAGGCCCGGCACGCGGCCTTTGAGGGAGATGGCGTTGTTTAAAGCCAATATCAAGCAAAACATTGCATCGCAGTTCTATGCGGGTGCAGTAATCGTATCGGTCAGCATTGGCCTTGTGGGCTGCCAGTCGATGGATATCGACATGCCGTCGGATACCATCAATCAGGGCTATGTGATTGACGAAGCGGCTTTGGCTGCAACACCGGTCGGCTCGAGCCGCGAGCAGGTCCTGCTGTCGCTCGGAACGCCATCGACGATCAACTCGCTCGATAACAATGAAGTGTTCTACTACATCTCGCAGACCCGCAAGCGGTCGGTGGCTTTCCAGAAGGCCAAGCTGACGGACCAGCGCGTTCTTGCAATCTATTTCGGACCGGATGGCACCGTTTCAAACATTGCCAATTACGGCCTCCAGGACGGCAAGGTGTTTGACTTCATCAAGCGCGTCACGCCGACAGGCGGCAAGGACATGACCTTTATCAGCCAGATACTGGCAGGCCTCGGCCGCGGACAAGCCCCGCCATCACAGTCGAACAACGGCGACATTTATTAGGCTGCCCAAGAGGCCGCTTTTCGGGAGTTCAGACCCGCCGGCTCACCCTGGCGGGTTTAGTTTTGGAACACGCGCTTTCAATTGAACCAGAGCGCGTACCCAAGAAAATTGCCGCGGAAGGCCGAGGTCAGGCCATCCCAGTCCGCCGTTGTTGAAATCGGGCCGGATTCGAGGAACGGGATCGCGTCCACTCCGGCAGTAATCAAAACGGCGTCAATCCGTTTGGACTCGTCAAAGAAGCGCTTGACGTTGAAGCCCTTGTTGAAGCGCCAGTGCGGCATCAGCTTCTTGCCGTCCAGCACCTGTTCAAACTCACCCATCACCGCCAGCCAGCCGTCGATGGTCGCATCATCCACCGCCATGCCCCAGCGGCCGGTCTGCTTGGCGTTGGGCAGCCATTCCTTGTCATTGTCCGTTTCCGCCCGCGCCGCCGCCCAGCTCTCACGGCTGAGGGATGCAAGGGTCACCAGCCGTGTGCGCACGTCTTTCAGCCGTTCCGGGTCTGTAACCTCCCAGTTCAAAAGGTGAATCATCGCAATCGCGTCACCAATCGAATTGTCGACAAACCCGCCCGCAATAACCGGTGCCAATAGCTCTTGCGCCATCGGCAGACCGGCGTGCGGGAACCAGACATGGGCGGTCTTGTTGAAACTCTCCTCGAAATCCACCGCCAGCCCGAATTCAGCCGAAGCGGTCAGAAACTGGATATAGCCGCGCAGCCACAACAAGTCGGCCTTGTCGAAGGCGAAATTCAGGTCCGGCGGTGATGCTGGAGCGGCGGCGCGCGACAGCGCCTGCAGAATTGCGCCGAAGGATTCTGAGTCCGTTGCCTTGCCGTCGCTGTTCAAATCGGCGCGCACCTGCATCAGGTCGACATTCAGCTTCACATCGCCGTTGACGTCACCCTTTGCCCCTTCTGCCAGCAGCGCATCGGCCTTGTTCAGATCATCAAACAGAGCCTGCAGGATCGCCCGCCATTTCTCATAAGTGATCGGCTCCGGATTGGGGTTCGGCTCAACCGGCATGCGCAGGATCGGCAGCTGCATCATCGCGCCGCCCGGATGCGTTTCGAGGCCATGTCGGTGCAGCGCCTGGCCGAGATGCTCGACGCCCGCCACAAAGGCCAACAGACCTTCAGCTGCTCTCGCCTCGGCTACCGCTTTGGCATCGCCGCCCAGAGCCGCCAGCGCCTTGCCGCCCTCGGTCAGCGTTCCGGCATAGAGGTTCTTCGTCAAAACATCATTCGCCTCCCCCGCCATCGCGGGCGCTGCGCATGAGAGCATCAGGGAAGTCAGAACAGGAACCAAACGCATGAAAGTGCCTCCTCGCAATAAAGCAGCCCCTTGATGCTGCATCCCAAACCAATCTGCGGTCAATCATGGTTTTCGTTGGGCCAAACAAAAAACCCCGCCGGATCGCTCCAGCGGGGCCATATGACTTCAACAGTCCGTGAGGCTTAGTGTGCCAGCACAGCCAGCAGCAGCAAGGCCACGATGTTGGTGATCTTGATGGCCGGGTTGACGGCCGGGCCTGCGGTGTCCTTGTACGGATCGCCGACCGTGTCGCCGGTGACGGAGGCCTTGTGGGCTTCCGAACCCTTGAGATGCTTGACGCCGTCCTTGTCGACAAAACCGTCTTCAAACGACTTCTTGGCATTGTCCCAAGCGCCGCCGCCCGAGGTCATCGAAATGGCGACGAACAGGCCGTTGACGATCACGCCGAGGAGCGATGCGCCGAGCGCTGCGAAGGCAGAGGCCTTCGAACCGGAGATGAGCAGCACGCCGAAGTAAACCACCAGCGGTGCGAGCACCGGCAGCAGTGACGGGATGATCATTTCCTTGATGGCGGCCTTGGTCAGAATGTCCACGGCACGGGCATAATCCGGCTTGGATGTGCCCGCCATGATGCCAGGGTTTTCGCGGAACTGACGGCGGACTTCCTCGACGATCGAGCCAGCTGCGCGGCCGACAGCCGTCATTGCGATACCGCCGAAGAGGTAAGGAATGAGACCACCGAAGATCAGGCCGGCAACGACATACGGGTTGGACAGGTCGAACGAGATTTCGCCAATGCCCTTGAAGTACGGGTACACCGTGGCGCCATAGGCATTCGCAGCAGCGGCGAAGAACTTTAGGTCGTTCGAGTAGGCCGCGAAAAGCACCAGAGCGCCAAGACCGGCAGAACCAATGGCATAGCCCTTGGTAACGGCCTTGGTGGTGTTGCCAACCGCGTCAAGCGCGTCAGTATTATGTCGCACTTCCTTCGGTAGGCCAGCCATTTCGGCAATGCCGCCGGCGTTGTCCGTGACCGGACCGAACGCATCGAGCGCCACGATCATGCCGGCAATGCCGAGCATGGCGGTGACGGCAATGCCGGTGCCGAACAGGCCAGCGAGCTGGTAGGTCGTGATGATGCCGCCGACAATGACGATGGCCGGTAGCGCTGTCGATTCCAGCGAGACCGCAAGGCCCTGGATGACGTTGGTGCCGTGGCCGGTCACCGATGCCTGCGCAATCGAGTTGACCGGGCGTTTACCGGTGCCGGTGTAGTATTCGGTGATGACCACGATCAATGCGGTGACGATCAGGCCGATCACGCCGCAGATGAACAGGTTCATGCCGGTGATGACCTGGCCGGCAACAGTGCCGATTTCGCCCCAGCCGATGGTCAGCGAGGTTGCGCCGCCAAGACCGATGATCGACAGCAGACCGGTGACGATGAGGCCCTTGTACAGAGCGCCCATGATGTTGTTGGACGCGCCGAGCTTGACGAAATAGGTGCCGGCGACCGAAGTCAGGATGGATGCGCCGCAGATGACCAGCGGGTAGGTGATGACGGCATCGAGATTGCCTGCACCGGTGAAGAAGATCGCGGCCAGAACCATGGTGGCGACGATCGACACGGCGTAGGTTTCAAACAGGTCAGCGGCCATGCCGGCGCAGTCGCCGACATTGTCACCGACGTTGTCGGCGATGGTTGCCGGGTTGCGCGGATCATCTTCCGGAATGCCGGCTTCCACTTTGCCGACCAGATCGCCGCCGACGTCGGCGCCCTTGGTGAAGATGCCGCCGCCGAGACGGGCGAAGATCGAGATCAGCGAAGCGCCGAAGCCGAGCGAAACGAGCGCGTCAATGACCGCGCGGTCATCGGCCCAATATTCCATCGGGCCGGTCAGCACCCAGAAGTAACCGGCCACGCCCAGAAGCGCGAGACCAGCCACCAGCATGCCGGTGATGGCGCCCGACTTGAAGGCGATGTCGAGGCCGCCGGCCAGCGACTTCGAGGCAGCCTGCGCGGTGCGCACGTTGGCGCGGACCGAGACGTGCATGCCGATGAAGCCGGCAAGACCGGACAAGACAGCGCCGATCAGGAAGCCAATGGCGGCCGTGAATGACAGGAGCCAGATGGCAAGAAAAAACACAACCACGCCGACGATGGCGATGGTCTTGTACTGGCGGGCAAGATAGGCCTGCGCGCCTTCGCGGATGTTGCCCGCGATTTCCTGCATGCGTGCGCTGCCCTGATCGGCCGAAAGAACCGAACGCGTCGTGATGACGGCATAAAGGACAGAAAGCAGGCCGCAGATGATGACAAACAGAATGGGTGTCATGGCCAATTTCCTCGTTACGCCCGGAAAACCCCTCCCCGGGCAGTTAAAACTGCGTGCGATTCGCGCCAAAGCGCGCGCCGTCAACGTCGGGGCCGTGTATGCTGAATGATGGATTAAAGGTCAAGGCAACGCCCGGATTTTGACACATTTCCTGGCGCGCGCGCCGCAATTTCAGGTCAATGGACCATTTGCTGCATCAACTTCAGCCCGTTAACTTGTCCAGCGTTCGCCGGGTGTCGTTGGCCTCTTCCCGCAGCCAGCCGATAAACCTTTGAATTTGCGGACGATGGACGGAATCCGCCCTGGTTCTCAGCCGGTAGGGATGCGGCGCGTCAAGATGCTCGGATATGGGAAAAGGCAACAGAATTGATCCGGTCTCAAGTTCGAGCAAAAGCAAAGACAGGCCGCAAACCAGAAAGCCGACGTTTTGCCGCACAGCTTCCAGGCCCAGCCTAGCATTCGGATAGCGAACGCCCCTGTCCGGGCCTTTTTTGCGATGGCCGTATCGCTCGAACCACTCAACCCACCCTGGACGGGCGCTGGCATCATAATGCGAATTGAGATGCAAGAGCGGCATGCCTTCCATCTGCTGATCCGGATCGCTGCCAACAATGCGGCGCATGTTGTCAGGCCCCGTGATAGGCACAAGCACGTCCGTATACAAAGGCTCGCCGGGGTCTTCGCCGTAAACTATGCGCAGGTCCGGCGTGCCTATTCTGAGCGGGACGTCGCCTGCACCGTTGATGCAAAACAGTATGTTGGGATGTGCTCTGCGAAAATCAGGCAAGCGCGGCATGAGCCAAAGCTCGGCCCAATCCGGATCGGCAACAATGTGGATCTCACTTATGCGCTGAAAATCCAGAGTTTCGGTCACGCGCTCCAAGGCGTCAAATGCCTCACGCAGATCCGGCAGCGCCCGGTCCAGTTCCGGCGTGGGTATAAGCCCCGAGCGGCCGCGGGCTAGAAGATCCGTGCCCAAATAATCCTCAAGCGCGCGAATGCGTTGCCCGACTGCGGCAGGCGTAATGCCCAGCCGGTCAGCGGCGGCTTTCAGCGAGCCTTCCCGGATCGCCATGTCCAACGCCTGCAATGATTTAAGGTGTGACGTGCCGGTCATTTGATAAAGTTTAGCTTTACTTCACAAAATAACAAGGCCTGTTGCTAAAGCTCAGCTTTAGGGCGCTAAAGAAATTTGAGTTATGAATTGCGTCGCATGCGGCGCAACATGTTTTTGCCAAACCGGCGTCAATCAAATCGAATGGGATCAAACGACATGAAACGCTACATGATCGAAAGGGAAATTCCTGGCATCGGCGATTTTTCGGTCACCGAGTTATGCGGCGCGGCGCGGGCCTCGAACAAGGCATTGGCCAGCATTGGGCCATCCATCCAATGGCAGCATTCCTATGTTGCCGGCGACAAGACATTCTGCGTCTACCTTGCCGACAGCGAGGAAGACATCAAGAAGCATGCAGGCCTCAGCGGAATCCCCTTCTCTCGCATTACAGAAGTCGCGAAAATCATTGACCCGCTGACAGCCAACAACTGATCTGACCACATTGCGCCCGTGCGCGCGCCCCGCCCGCAATCTTCAGCTGAGCTTTTCAGGCTTCGGGAAAGCTTCCGGTGAATATCGCTCCCTTGGTTTTCCAAACCGTGAGAAAACCAAGGGACTCAGATCATGACCTTGCGCTTGATAACCGAGAGCCAAACCAACGCCAGCAGACATATCCCCGTCACCGGCAAGATCATGTAGTTCAGCGCTTCCCAGCCCCAGACGAGGAAGATCTTGCCTGACATCAGCGAAGAGAGGGCGACCGTGCCGAACAAGACGAAGTCGTGGAAGGATTGGACCTTGCCCTTTTCCTCGGGCCGGTAGCAGTCCGTCACCATCGCGGTCGCACCGATGAAGGCGAAGTTCCAGCCGAGGCCGAGCAGCACCAGCGACAGCCAGAAATTCCAAAGCTCAATGCCGAACAGCGCGACGAAGGCGCAGGCGATCAGGATGATGAGACCGGCGGCAACTATTCTTTCCTTGCCATAGCGTGCGATCAGGTTGCCGGTGAAGAAGCTCGGGCCGAACATCGCCAGCACATGCCACTGGATGCCGAGCGTCGCCTCATCGGCGGTGAAACCGCAGCCGACCATGGCGAGCGGCGCGCCGGTCATCACAAGGCTCATCAGCGAATAGGAGCCGACGGCGCAGACCAGCGCGACCATGAATTTCGGCTGGCGGATGATGTCGCCGAGCGGGCGGCCGGAGTCATGGCTGCCGTCATCATTCACCACGGGCTTTGACGGCAGGTTTGTCGTCAGCTTCAACGACATCAGGATCAGAAAGCCGAGCAACCCGAAGCCGATGATGGCGAAATAGGATCCGGCAAACTGGACCGGCAGGAACATGTCACGGGTGAAGATCACCGACTGTGGACCAAGCACCGCGGAAATGATGCCGCCGCCCAGCACCCAGGAAATCGCCTTGGCCTTGAAGGCGTGCGGGGAATTGTCGGCAGCGGCAAAGCGGAATTGCTGCACAAAGCCGCCGCCATTGCCGATCACCAACAGCGCCGCAACAAACATCCAGAACGAGCCCTGAAACAGCGCCGCGGCCGCAAATGCGCCGCCAAGCGAGGTGACCAGCGACCCGAACATGAAGGCGTATTTCTGGCCGATGCGCCGCGCCAGCCATCCGGCCGGCAAGGCCCCGATCGCCACGCCGATGCTGAATGCCGTCACCGGCGCCGTCGCCAGCGACTTGTCAGCGCCGAGCAGATAGACACCGGCCAGCGCGCCCATTGAAATGGAAACGGGCGCGGCTGAACCGATGATCGCCTGGGCAATCGCAAGCGTCACTGCAGCGCGCTTGGCTTCCGGCAGCGAGGCGACCGTCACTTCTTGGCAGCTTTCTTGTCTCCGCCTTCAATGCGGTTTTTCTTGGCGACGCGGTCGAGCACGGCGTTGACGAGCTTTGGCTCTTCACCATCGAAGAACGCCTTGGCGATGTCGACATATTCCGAGACAATCACCGCAACCGGCACATCGGCCTTGGCGGTCAGCTCAAACGCTCCTGCCCGCAATATCGCGCGCAGCGTGGTGTCGAGGCGCGACAGCGGCCAGTCGTCGGTCAGCGCGTCATGAATGATCGGGTCGAGCTTCTTCTGCCCGTCCACCACACCCGAGACAATCGAGCGGAACCATTGCGGATCGGCTTCCAGATATTGCGCGCCGTCAATTTCCTGGCCAAGCCGGTAGGTCTCGTATTCGGCCACCACTTCAAGGATGCCGACTCCGGCAACGTCCATCTGGTAGAGCGCCTGCACGGCGGCAAGGCGCGCCGCGCCGCGTTTGTTAGCCGGGCGGACGCCTGACGCTTTCGGATCGGCTGTGGTCACTGTCAGGCTCCGAAATGCTTCTTGAGGGCAATCATCTTCAGCGCGGCCTTGGCGGCAAAGCCGCCCTTGTCGAGTTCGGACTTCTTGGCGCGAGCCCAGGCCTGCGCATCCGTATCGACGGTCAGAATGCCGTTTCCGATGGCAATCGCCGCATCGACCGACAGGTCCATCAGCGCACGGGCGGATTCGTTGGCGACGATGTCAAAATGATGGGTCTCGCCGCGGATGACCATGCCGAGCGCGACAAAGCCGTCATATTTGGTGCCGCCCTCTTCCTCGCCAATCAACGCGAAGGTAATGGCAGCGGGAATTTCCAGCGCGCCCATCACAGTCACGACATCATAAGTGGCGTCCGCCGCATCCAGCGCCGACTTTGCGCCATCCAGCAGCGCATCGGCCATGTCGTCGTAAAAGCGGGCTTCGACGATCAGAAGATGCGGCTTCTTGTGTTTCTTGCTCATTCAAATGCTCCGGCCGCGCGGGGAGGACGCGCAGCGAATTGTCTTTCAAACGTGGATGCCCGATTAGGCTTCTTTGTCCGCTTCCGCAAGCCGTGCGGCATAGCGCGCCATCGTATCGACCTCGAAATTCAGCCGGCCGCCTGCCTTGCGCTCGCCCCAGGTGGTGACTTCGAGCGTATGCCTGATAATCAACACATCGAATTCATCGCCGTTGACGGCATTGACCGTCAGTGACGTCCCGTCAAGCGCGACCGAGCCCTTCGGCGCGACAAATTTCGCCAGCGCGTGCGGCGCGCGGATGCGGAAGCGGACGGCCTCGCCTTCCTGCGTCACCGACAGGATTTCCGCCATGCCATCGACATGGCCGGACACGATATGCCCGCCAAGCTCATCGCCGATTTTCAGCGCACGCTCGAGATTGATGCGCTGGCCGGGTACCCACGAGCCGGTGGTCGTCAGGCGCAGCGCCTCTTCCCAGGCCTCGACCTCGAACCAGCGGGCGTTGGAGCCTTCGTCGGGCAATGCCACAACTGTCAGGCAGGTTCCCGAACAGGAAATTGACGCGCCGATGGCGATGGTCTTTGGATCATAGTTCGTCTTGATGCGAAGCCGGACGCCTTCCGGCAGCATGGTTTTTTTGTCGAGTGTGCCGACGTCGGTGACAATTCCGGTGAACATTTTTCGTCAGGCTTTCACATAGTCGCGGCGCAGATCGGAGCCATAGGTCTCCTCGCGCACCAATACAAATCCGTCCGGCATATGGGCCGGATCGAGCGGCGAGGCAATCCCGCCCGTCCCGACCAACGCGCTCGACGTAAACAGCACGATCCGGTCAACCAATCCCTCTTCGAGCACATTCCGCGCTGTTTCCGCGCCGCCTTCGAGCATCAGCGAGGAGATGCCTTCCGCACCCAGATCATCGAGCAATTCCGGCAGCGCCACCGTGCCGAAATGCTCCTCGCAGGACAGTATGCGGCAGCCGGCGGCTTCAAGCGCGGCGCGCTTGCCAGCATCCGCCGAGGCCAGCCCGGCAATCCAAACCGGCACGTCAGGCGCAGTCGCCGCCAGCTTCGATGTTGAAGACATGCGAAGCTTGCCGTCCAGGATGATCCGGATCGGCGAGCGCTTCTCAAGTCCTGCCAAGCGGCAGGTCAGTTCCGGATCGTCCGCTTCCACCGTTCCTGTGCCAACCATGATCGCGTCCGATTGCGCGCGCATGATGTGAACCATACGCCGCGCTATCTCGCCGGTGATCGCCACCTGCCCCGCACCCAAGCGGCCAATCATGCCATCGGCGGAAATGGCAAGTTTCAGAATCACTTCCGGACGCTTTTTGAGAGATCGAGTCAGATAGCCAGACAGACCTTCGACCGCCTCCTGCGCCAGAATGCCTTCGACAACCTCAATCCCGGCGTCGCGCAAGATCTTCGCGCCCTTGCCCGAAACGCGCGGGTCTGGGTCGCTCGCCGCAATCACCACGCGAGAAACACCCGCCGTCACCAATGCATTGGCGCACGGCGGCGTTCGGCCATGGTGGGCGCAGGGTTCGAGCGTCACATAGGCAGTCGATCCACGCGCCAATTCACCCGCTTCGGCAATGGCTCCGGTTTCCGCATGTGGCCGACCGCCCGGCGCGGTCACGCCTCGTCCGACGATCACGCCGTCGTTGACGAGCAGCGTCCCGACGGAAGGGTTGGTTCCTGTGCGGCCCAAATTCATCCGCGCATGGCGGATGGCGGCGGCCATGTATCGCAGGTCTGTTTGCGTGCCGCCGTTCAACTTTCGTCCCCGGGCACCGGGCCATCGTCGCCCAGTTCGCCAAGCAAGTCCCTGAAATCCTTCGGGTCGGCGAAGTCGCGGTAGACGGAGGCGTAGCGGACGTAGGCGACGTGATCGAGGCCCTTGAGCGCCTCCATCACCATCGTGCCGATTTCATCGGATGAAATTTCAGCTTCGCCGGAGCTTTCCATGCGCCGGACGATGCCGGAGACGGCGCGCTCGATGCGGTCTTCATCGACCGGGCGCTTGCGCAGGGCGATTTCGAAGGAACGGTGCAGTTTTTCGCGGTCAAACGGCACTTTGCGGCCGCTTTTCTTGATCACCATCAGTTCGCGCAGCTGCACCCGCTCGAATGTCGTGAACCGTCCGCCGCAATCAGGACAGATGCGGCGGCGGCGTATGGCGTTGTTGTCTTCGGCAGGACGCGAGTCCTTCACCTGTGTGTCAGGCGATTGGCAATAGGGACAGCGCATGGAGCCTCCGGGAATCGTTTCCGGACGTGTTTAGCCCAGATGCGGGTAGATCGGAAAGCGATCCGTCAGCGCCATCACCTTTTCCTTGACGCGGGCTTCCACTGCGGCGTTGCCTTCGTCAGAGTTGGCAGCTTTCAAGCCGTCGAGCACTTCGGTGATCAAATTGCCGACTTCAATGAATTCGGCCTTGCCGAAGCCGCGCGTGGTGCCGACCGGGGTTCCGAGGCGAATGCCGGAGGTGATGGTCGGCTTTTGCGGATCGTTGGGCACGCCGTTCTTGTTGCAGGTGATGAAGGCACGGCCCATGGCGGCTTCCGACGCCTTGCCGGTCAAGTCCTTCGGGCGAAGGTCAACCAACATCAAATGCGTGTCGGTGCCACCTGAAACAATGGCAAAGCCGTTGGCGACCAGCGTTTCAGCCAGAACCTTGGCGTTTTCCTTCACGGCCCGGATGTACGTCTTGTAGTCGTCGGTCAGCGCTTCACCGAAAGCGACGGCCTTGGCGGCGACGACGTGCATCAGCGGCCCGCCTTGCAGGCCTGGGAACACGGCGGAATTGATCTTCTTGGCGATGTCCTCGTCATTGGTCAGCACCAGGCCGCCGCGCGGGCCGCGCAGGGTCTTGTGGGTGGTGGACGATGCGACATGGGCGTGCGGGAATGGCGAGGGGTGCTCGCCGCCTGCGACCAGACCGGCGAAATGCGCCATGTCTACCCAAAGATATGCGCCGACCTTGTCCGCAATGGCGCGGAATTTCGCAAAGTCGATGACGCGCGAATAGGCCGAGCCGCCTGCGATGATCATCACCGGCTTGTGCTCGACTGCCAGCGCCTCAACCTGATCGTAGTCGATCAGACCGGTCGCCAGATCAAGGCCGTACTGGATGGCGTTGAACCATTTGCCGGACTGGTTCGGCTTTGCGCCGTGGGTCAGGTGGCCGCCGGCGTCGAGGCTCATGCCGAGGATCGTGTCGCCGGGCTTGGCCAGCGCCATGAACACGGCCTGGTTGGCCTGGCTGCCGGATGATGGCTGGACGTTGGCGTATTTGCAGCCAAACAGCTTGGTGACGCGCTCGATGGCGAGGTCTTCGGCGATGTCGACGAAATGGCAGCCGCCATAATAGCGGCGGCCAGAATAGCCTTCCGCATATTTATTGGTCATCACCGAGCCCTGTGCTTCCAGAACCGCGCGGGACACGATGTTTTCAGAGGCAATCAGCTCAATTTCATGGCGCTGGCGGCCAAGTTCGGAGCGGATGGCGCCGAACAATGCCGGATCGGCTTCTTCAAGGGAGCGGTTGAAAAACGACGAGTTTGCCTTCGACATGCGGGGACCCTTCCGTGGCAATCCGGGCGTGCCCGGCTGAAATGAGCCGCGGCAATAACATGAATGGTTTGGCAAATGAAAGCCGCAGAGCGGCGTCAAATGGCAACAATGCGAAATCGCCGCCTTTCCCTTTCAGGAAAGACGGCGATGACGTGAAAGCCTGAAAATTAAAGCTGTTGCGTGCCGAGCGCGAGCTGGTCGACGCCATCGCGCTTGTAGATGTCGTCGCGGAAATGCACCACACCATCGCCAGTTGACCATGCGGTGACGTAGGTGAAGTAAACCGGAACCGGCGACGTCAACGGCACTTCCTGGCTGGCAGCCGAAACAATGGTTGACTCAATTGTGCGGCGATCCCAGCCCGGTGTGTCCTTGAGCAGCCAGACGCCAAGGTCGCGCACGTTCTGCACGCGCACGCAGCCGGACGATTCAAAACGCATGATCTTGTTGAACAGACCCTGCTTGGGCGTATCGTGCATGTAAACGGCATGCGGATTCGGGAAGTTGATCTTCATCGAAGCCATGGCCGAGCCTTTGCCCGGATCCTGACGCAGGCGATAGCTTGCCGCCTCATTGGAGTTCCAGTCCACATTGACCGGATCAATTTCCTGGCCGTCCGGACCATAGATGTGGATCGCATTGTCCTTGAGGTAGTTCGGATCCTTCTGCATCAGCGGAATGATGTCTTTTTCGACAATAGAAACCGGTGCGTTCCAGTAGGGATTGATCACGATGTTGGTGATCTTGGAGTTGAGGATTGGCGACTGGCGGTCGATCTTGCCGACAATTGCGGTATGGCGCTGGGCGACGCGATTGCCCTCGACAGCCTCGATCTGCGCTGCAGGGATGTTGACCATCACATAGCGGTCGCCAAGAAAACCCGACATGGAGCGCAGGCGGACCAGATTGGTCTCCAACTGGCCAAGGCGAATGTCGGCCGAAACATTCAATGCTGCCAGCGAATAGGTGCCGATCACGCCGTCCGTCGGAAAACCGTGGCGGCTCTGGAAGCGTTTCACGGCAGCGTCGACATAGGAGTCAAACTTTTGTGAAGTGCCAGCCTTGCGCGACAGGTCGCCGGAGACCATCAAACGCTGACGAAGAATGCTGACTGCCGGATCGGAAACGCCAAGTTTCAGCTTTTTGGATGCAGGAACCTGCGGCCAGCCGCCTGCAGCGACGATGGAGCGATACTGATCGATGGCCCGCTCGATGTAGGAAACCGTTTCCGGGCTGAAAATCGGCAGGTTGGACGAGACTTTAGCGCCCGATTCCGCTGCCTTTGCGTCAAACTGGTCGTCCCAATTGCCGCGCTTCGGCGAAATCAGGATTTCATCAATCACTGTCTGCGCGGAGGCAGGCATCGCAGCTGCACTGAGCAACCCGGCGCCCAGAAGCCGCGTGAATGAACGGCGATCAAATTTGGTCAATCCGTTATCTGCCATTTTGCGTAAACCGATCCAACTGCTGCTGAGGGCCCATATCAGGCCGCTTTATAGCAAAAACAAGGTTAATGATTTGCTTTCCGGCACTTGGCCTTCCAGCCGCATGCCAAAGAAACGGGGCCACAAACACATGAGCTACTCACTTGCGGCTACGTTTCTTGTCACGCTCCTCGCTTTCACCGGAATATGGCTAATTCATGTTAGATTGAGAGATGTCGGGGTCGTGGATTACTATTGGGGACCCGGTTTTGCCGTCATCGGATTGGTCCATGTCTGGTTCAATGGCGCCAGCGCCGCCTCAGGCATCGTGACCGTTGCGATCCTGATTTGGTCTGTCCGGTTGACCGTCTATCTCGTTGCGCGGCACAGGAAATCTGGCGGCGAAGACCCTAGATATGTCGCCATGCGCAGTGCCGGAAACGCCTCATTCTGGTGGAAAAGCCTGTTCAGGATATTCCTGCTCCAGGGTGTCTTGCAGTGGATCATCGCCTCGCCGCTGCACGTAGTCTTTCACCAGTCACAAGTTGGTGAACAAGTCAGGCCGCTGTTCATTTTCGGCATGCTTGTGTTCGCATTCGGCTTCGCCATCGAATCAATCGCGGATCGGCAGTTGGCGCGTTTTCGCAATGCATCAAACACACCGGGCCGTTTGATGGCTTCAGGGCTTTGGGGTCTGTCCCGGCATCCCAATTATCTGGGCGAAATCATCTTGTGGGCGGGCCTGGGCGTTGCAGCATTTGCTGCCACGCATTCACTTTTTGCGTTCGCGGGTCCCGCCGTGTTGGCCGTGGCATTGATCTACATATCGATCCCGTTGACGGAAGATCATTTGCGCCAAACCCGACACCAGTATGAGGCTTACACGGCGCGCACGCCCATGCTCATTCCGCGTCTGGCTTCTTTGATGAATACGAAAAAAACATGACAAAAAACCCGGCGGGAGGAGCGCCGGGTTTCTTTGTCAGGATGTGAGGGAGGAGATCACATCCGGTAGGCGATGGTGTCGTTCCAGAAGCGGTCGAGCCGCTGCAGCATCTTGTTCATCGACTTGAACTCGTCTGCGCCAATGCCGCCGACCACTTCGATATTGCCGACATGGCGTTCGTAAAGACCGCCAACGACGTTGGCGACCTTCTGGCCTTTTTCCGTCAGCGCAATGCGGACCGAGCGGCGGTCGACGCGGGAGCGCTGGTGGCTGATGAATTCGAGCTCGACCAGCTTCTTGAGATTGTAGGACACGTTCGAGCCGAGATAGTAGCCGCGGGTGCGCAGTTCGCCCGCTGTCAGCTCGGATTCGCCAATGTTGAAAAGCAGCAGCGCCTGAATGGCATTGATGTCCGAGCGGCCGGCGCGGTCAAATTCATCCTTGATCACATCCAGCAGACGGCGGTGAAGCCGCTCGACGAGCTGCAGGGATTCCAGATAAAGGACGCGCATGGCGTCTTTGGAAGGATTTTCACGTACGGGTTCAGGACCCGCCATACGCTTGGCTTGCATCATTTTCTCGTCGCCTCTGTTGTGCCGGTGTATTTTTTTCTCACCGTTGAGGCGAACTTAGCGAATGCATCTAAAATTCGATTTAATCACCACGCTTAACGAGGGCTTACTTTCAACACACTGACAAACAAGGCCAACAAATCGTTAACGCGCGGCAAGGCGTGTTTCGCGGTAGAGCGCAAAGCGGAAAACCAGATACAGGAACGCCACGGCACCGTGAGCAACCAGGGTTACCGGCCTTGCGCCGAAAAGCTCGGGAAACCAGAGGTACATCACCGCTTCGGCGGCTGCAGCGGCCACCCAGATAACCGGTCCCCAGGAGACAACCATCCACAAGCCGGAGGCGGCAACCGGGAACAGCACCGCCAGAGATGTTGCGGCTACCTGCCAATGCACCGGCATCAAGTCGAAGCGGTAGAGCGGCCCGTCGTAGTAACCTATCAGCCTGATCCAATAAGTGATGCCTGAATAAAAGCAGAGAATGGCAATCAGCCGGCAAAACCAGACGAACGCGATGAACGTCAGCGTTTCTTCCTGCTTCTTCAGTAGGTCGCCTTTCGCGATCATTGTCTTCAACTGGCCACCCTCCGCGCGAATCGGCTGAATTCCCGCGCCTCCGCGTCCCAGTTTGAACCATGACAGGCGATCAAGGAAGCCAAACAAATGCTTGCGGCAAACCGGCCACTTTGCGGCACGGTTGGCGTCATGGTAAGCGATGCGCCGCAATCAATTCAGGTTCGTTCATGTCCAGTCCCATCGCCCCTGCCCGCTCTGTTGATGACATCACCGGCTCACGCCGCCTTCGCCGCATGCGCAAGGCCGACTGGTCGCGGCGGCTGGTGCGCGAGAACCATCTGACGGTCGATGACCTGATCTGGCCGATCTTCCTGATTGAAGGTGAAAACCGCGTTGAAGACATTGCCGCCATGCCAGGCGTGCAGCGGCTGACGATCGACAATGCGGTGCGCCAGGCCGAACGCGCCGCCAGGCTTGGCATCCCTGCCATTGCGACCTTTCCGAACATTCCTTTCGAGCGCAAGGATGACAGCGGCTCGCACATCCTCGACCCGGACAATCTGATCAACCGCGCCACCCGCGCCATCAAGGCCGCCGTGCCGGAAATCGGCATCATCACAGATGTGGCGCTCGATCCGTTCACCAGCCATGGCCACGACGGCATCCTGTATGACGGCGTGATCCTCAATGACGAGACGGTTGAAGTCCTGGCGCGCGCGGCGGTCGAGCAGGCCAATGCCGGCGCTGACATCATTGCGCCGTCCGACATGATGGACGGACGCATCGGGGCGATCCGCGATGCGCTGGACGCCGCGGGGTATCAGGACGTCGCCATCATGTCCTACGCCACAAAATTCGCCTCGGCTTTCTATGGACCTTACCGCGAGGCTGTCGGCACCAAGGGCCTTTTGAAGGGCGACAAGAAAACCTACTATATCGATCCGGCCAACAGCGACGAGGCGGTGCGCGAGGCTGAACAGGATCTGGCCGAAGGCGCAGACATGATCATGGTCAAGCCGGGCATGCCCTATCTCGACATCATCCGCCGCCTGAAGGACACGTTCTCGGTCCCGACCTTTGCCTATCAGGTGTCCGGCGAATATTCCTCCATCATGGCCGCCGCCGCCAATGGCTGGATCGATGGCGACCGCGCGATGCTCGAAAGCCTCATCGGCTTCAAGCGCGCGGGCTGCGACGGGGTATTGACCTATTTCGCGCCAAGGGTCGCAGAGATGTTGAAGGCGGGAGCTTGACGCCCTGCCTTGATTTCAACTGGAGTTGAATGAATGAACAACCGCCGCCTCGGCCATTCCGGCCTCATGGTCCCTGAACTCACACTCGGCACCGGCACGTTCGGGGGCGGCAACGAGTTCTTCAAGGCCTGGGGCGCCACGGATGTCGCAGAGGCCAAGCGCCTGATCGACATTTGCCTTGATGCCGGGCTGACGATGTTTGACAGCGCAGACGTTTATTCCGGCGGTATGGCTGAAGAGATTCTCGGCGCGGCGTTGAAGGGTCGGCGGGACAAGGCCTTGATCTCGACCAAGGCGACGTTTGCTTTTGGCGCGGGCGTCAATGAGGTCGGTTCATCACGCTATTGGCTGATCAAGGCCGTGGACGCAGCCCTTAAGCGGCTGCAGACGGATTTCATCGACCTGTTCCAGTTACACGGCTTTGATGCCATGACACCGGTGGAAGAGACATTGGGCACACTTGATGATCTCGTGAAGGCGGGCAAGATCCGCTACATCGGCTGTTCCAACTTCTCCGGATGGCATTTGATGAAATCGCTGGCGGCATCCGAGAAGTATGGGCTTGCCCGCCATATCGCGCATCAGGCCTATTATTCGCTGGTCGGCCGCGATTATGAGTGGGAATTGATGCCGCTCGGGCTTGACCAGGGTGTCGGCGCTGTAGTCTGGAGCCCGCTTGGTTGGGGCCGCCTTTCCGGCAAATACCGGCGCAGCGCGCCGATCGGGCCGGAGAGCCGCGCCGTGCAGAATGGCGATTCCGCGCCTTATGTCGCCGATGATGTGTTTTATGCCGTGATGGATGTGCTTGACGCCATTGCCTCGGAGACCGGCAAGACCGTGCCGCAGATCGCGGTGAACTGGGTGCTATCCCGGCCAAGCGTTTCCACTGTCATCATCGGTGCACGCAACGAAAAGCAGCTCATCGACACGATCGGCTCGACCGGCTGGTCTCTGTCCGCCGACCAGATCGCCCGGCTGGATGCGGCAAGCGAAACCCGCCTTGCCTATCCCTATTAGCATCAGGCCGGTTTCCAAAAGCGCAATCCGCAACCTTGGAAACTGCACCGGTAATTGGAAGGGTTGGCGAGAGGACCGGCCGAACTTGACGGTCAATCCGAAGATTGTACTGACCCGCGCATGCCGTTCAGCAAGAGCAGGCCGAACAGGATGACAAAAGCCGCGTCCAGCCAGATGGCCATTCCTGCGCTGCTTCCGGTGAACCCATAAGCAACAACAAGGCCGATAAATGCCACTTTGCTGACGATGGCGACCAGCAGCACTAGCGTTCTCACCTCGGGCCGAAACGCACCGACCGGCGCGAACAGGATCACCCGACAAACTGCCCGATTTCGCTTGCCTTTGCAGCAGCCAGCGCGGCACATTGCAGGCAAGGGTTGCACAGCGTGTCGGAAGACCACGCGGCAAGGGGCAAGGCATGTTCAGAAGCGTCAAGGACTATGAGACCAAGGCCGAACCGCCGCTGACCGATGCAGAAAAAGACCTGATCGCCGCTTGCCGGGCGGGGCTGCCATGCACCGTCAACAACGGTGAAGTCCCGCCGGAAGATAACAAGAACCAAGCCATCACTGTCCGCGCCGAGCTTTTGCGTCTGTTGATAATGGGCGGCACACCGGCGTGTGGCCTTCAAGAGCAAGGCGTGTGGCTTAAAGGCGCGCGCGTGACCGGTGTGCTGGATTTTAACTTTGTCAGGGCCAAAGGCCTAATTGTAATGGAAAACGGCCGTTTTGACGAACGGCCACAAATGATTCAGGCCGATTTTTTGCAGCTTTCTTTTCAAGGAAGCCATTTGCCGGGGCTTTTCGCGCAAGGTATCAAGGTCGAGGGCAGTGTTTTCCTGCGAGGGGTCAAGGCCAAAGGCACTGTGGATTTCAACAGCGCAAAGATTGGCGGGCAACTTGACTTGGACAAAGCCGAACTCGACGGTGGCACAGACGAAGTTGGTAACGCGATCAGGTCGCTCTACGCGCAATCGGCAAAAATCGAGGGCGGCGTTTTCCTGCGATGGGTCAAAGCCAAAGGCGCAGTGGTTGTCATCGGCGCTCAGATCGGAGGGCAGCTTAGCTTCATGAATGCCGAACTCGACGGAGGCAAAAACGAGGATGGCGACGCGCTCGAGGCGTTGAACGCACAAGGCGTTCATGTGACGAATGGCTTCCTTTTTCGCGAACTGAAAAAAGTATCAGGCGCGGTCGATTTGACTTCCGCTTATGTTTCCGTTCTCGTTGATGACACAGCGAGTTGGCAAAAGTGCAAAGGCGATTTGCTTCTTGATGGTTTCACATACGACCTGATCGGCGGCAACAGCGCCGCAAAAACATTCATCGGTCGCAAGGCATGGCTGGAAAAAGGGTCATGGATTGGTGGCGAATTTCGCCCGCAGCCCTATACCCAGCTGGCCAAAGTTTTCCGCGCGGCAGGCCATGCAGGCGAAGCGCGCAAGGTACTGATGGAGCGCGATCGGCTGCTAGCGAATGTAAATCGAAAAGTGACATCTCGTAGGGACTTTGCCGCGTTTCCATTCCGCTATGGATGGGATTTTCTCGTCCGGAATCTCACCGGGTACGGCTTTGCGCCGAGACGAACATTGATAGCAATACTTTGTCTGTTGGCGATCACTGGGGTTGTCGCACAGAAAACCTGGCAAGACGGCTCATTCGCACCGAACTCAGATGTCATCCTGGTTTCTGATGGATGGCAGGATTTGCTCCTGAAAGACTGCTTGCCCGAAATAATTTCCGCCTGCGTTTCCAACCCCGCCGAAGTCTGGTCAAACGATGATCGCAACGGGCTGGATTGGGACAGTTTCAATGCTATCGGCTACGCTGCCGATTTGGTCATTCCGGTCCTTGATCTTGGCCAGACGAGTGCCTGGGCGCCGTCCAAGGACCGCGGGCCCTGGGGATGGGGATTGTGGTGGGGGCGCTGGGTATTGGAGGCATTGGGCTGGTTGGTGACCGCCCTCGGCGCTGCGGCGGTGACCGGCCTTATCCAGCGCAGCAATTCAGATTGAACACAACCCCTCACTAAACCCTTACACAGGCGGCAGGGGGCAAGGTCTGGACGCCGCCATAAACACCATCCTGATCGCCGGCGCGCAGCATATGATCCTTGCGTCGTCAACCATAGGCTGGTTTTCAGGACTCGCCTTGGCCGACGAGGCCGATTGGCATAGAATTAAATCCGCGCTCGCTACGATCATTCGCAAAGTCTACGCCGATTGAACACCCGACAGGTTCGAGGAATTCCATGAACAGCTTGCGTCTTCTGACATTCATCGGCGGGATCTGCGGTGCGCTTGGCGTCGCCCTCTCTGCCATTGCCGCCCATCAGCCGGAGTTGCCGAACCTCGGCACGGCGTCCAGCATGCTGATGTTTCACGCGCCGGCGTTTCTGGCGCTGAGCCTGATGGCAGCAAACAAGGTCCGGCTGGTTGGCAGTTGGACGCTCGCCGCCGGGCTTGCGGTGTTTGCCGGAGATCTGCTTTCCCGCGCCTATCTTGGCACGCGCCTGTTCCCTATGGCAGCGCCGACAGGCGGGACATTGATGATCGCGGGTTGGCTGGTGATCGCCGGTTCTGCCTTTGTCAAACCGAAGGCCGAGAAGGCGAACAGCTAACCCGCGCCCATCCGGTTCCACGCATCCAGGCCCGCAATCTTGTAGGCCTCGGCCAAGGTCGGGTAGTTGAAGGTGTTGTTGACGAAGAAATCGACCGTGCCGCCGAGATTGATGACCGCCTGGCCGATATGGATAAGCTCAGTCGCGCCCTCGCCGACAATGTGCGCGCCAAGCAACCGCCGCGTGCCCAGAGCGAAGATCATTTTCAGAAAGCCGGAATTCACGCCCATGATATGGCCACGCGAAGTTTCCCGGAACCGGGCCACGCCGCATTCATAGGCAACGCCGCTTTTCTTCACCTCTTCCTCAGATTGCCCGACCGTTGAAATTTCCGGCACAGCGTAAATGCCATACGGGAATGTCTCCGGCGGCGGCGGGAGGGTGATGCCGAATGCGTGGCATGCCGCAACCCGTCCCTGCTCCATCGACGTGGATGCAAGGCTCGGAAAGCCGATGACATCTCCGGCGGCATAAATGTGCGGCACCGCGGTCTGGAAAGTCACCGGGTCGACCTTTATCCGTCCACGGCTGTCCGCCTCGATGCCGACTTCACCTAGTCCGAGGCTGCCGACATTGCCGGACCGTCCTGCCGCATACAGCAGGACTTCCGAGCGGATGCAGCGGCCATCAGACAGGTTCACCTCCACACCGTTGGCCGTCACGGCGACATCCTTGATGGCGCAGCCGAGCCGAACCGTCATGCCGCGGTCGCGCATCTGGTGGATGAAGTCCTCGACCAGTTCTCGGTCGACGAAATCAAGGATCGTTTCGCGCGGTTCAATCAGCGTCACCGGAATGTCGAGCGCTGAGAAAATCGTCGCGTATTCGACGCCGATCACCCCGCCGCCGATCACGGTCAGCGTGCGCGGCAGCTTCTTCATGTCGAGGATTTCGTCGCTGTCATAGATGCGATCGGCATCAAACGGGATGTTGTCCGGCCGGTGCGGCCGCGTGCCGACCGAGATCAGCGCATTCGAAAAGCCGATTTCGCTGACTTCTCCAGTCTCCGATGTCAGCATCGCTGTGTTCGGCCCGGTGAATTTGGCGATTGCATGCAAATGCTTGACGGCATTGCGCATGAATTGATGCTGCAGCACTTCAACCTCGTGGTCGAGCGTCTTGTGCAGGCGGGAAATCAAATCGCTGGCGGAAATATCTTCCTTGACCCGGTACCCGCGGCCATAAAAGCCACGCTCCCGCCAGCCGGACAAGTTCAAAACGGTTTCGCGCAGCGTTTTTGACGGGATGGTTCCGGTATGCACCGAGACACCACCCAATCGGCGCCCCTTGTCCACAATCAGAACGGATTTTCCGAGTTTGGCAGACTGTACCGCCGCGCGGCGGCCGGAGGGACCCGAACCAACGACCAGCATATCGAATTGATTCATCAAAAGCCGCCCCGCATCGGTTCAAACGAAAAAGATCGCGGACCGTAACACGGTTTTTCGTGCTGTCACCGTCTGATGGACAATTGGGAGAATTCGGGCTTGTGCGCCGCGCCAGTTCGAATGGCTCTTTGGCGCAATCCCTCCACAGAAATCGCAGGCCATAAAAAAACCGCCGCTGGCTGTTCCGGAAGATTTCCGGAATGGCCGCGGCGGCTTTTGATTTGACGATCAGATGCTTAGTTGACTGCTTCTTTGAGCGCCTTGCCAACAGTAAACTTCGCCACGTTACGGGCCGGAATCTTGATTTCCGCGCCGGTGGCCGGGTTGCGGCCGGTCGAAGCTTCGCGTTTGGCAACCGAGAATGAGCCGAAACCGACCAGACGGACATCGCCGCCCTTTTTCAGTTCCTTGGTGATTGCGTCAAACACAGCATCAATGGCGGCGTCGGCATCGGCCTTGGTCAGTTTTGCGGCTTCTGCCACTGCGCTCACGAGTTCTGCCTTGTTCATCGGCTTGTCCCTTCCTTGTTGATTCGCGGGGCTGATCCTCAACCCGACTGCGGTTCAATTACCAGTCCTGTTTGAGGCGAATTAAAGAATATCCGCTGATTTTCAGCGAATCCGGCACCTTTGTTCCGGCTTGCACCCGGGTTTCATCGATCAATGCTTATTTTACGGCAATCATTGCATGCAGGCGCAGCCGTTCCCATATCGACTGGACCGATCTGCAAAGGGGTTCGACATCATGTCTGTCATCGACAACAACACCGGCAAAGTGCTTGGTCAGGACGATGCACGCGTGTATGAAAATGTGCGCACGCGCCGCATCATGGCGGTATTGGTCGATTGGGCGATCATCTTTGCGCTCTGCATTCCGGTCGCCATCGCCATCTTTTTCCTCGGGGTCGCGACTCTCGGCCTCGGCTTTGTGCTTTACGGCGCGATGTTTCCGGTGATTGCTCTGCTCTATTCGGGCTACACAATCGGCGGCAGGGATCAGGCGACCATCGGCATGAAGATGATGGACATCCATGTCGAGCGCATTGATGGCAAACCGGTGGATTTTCTTACCGCCGCCGCTCACACTTTCCTTTTCTGGGCGGCCAATGTGCTGCTCACGCCGTTTATCTTGCTGGTGACGTTTTTCACCGACCGCAAGCGCGCGGTGCATGACCTTTTGACCGAAAGTGTCATCAAGCGCGGCACGATTGGTTGATGTTGACGGGGCTTGAATTTTTCCACAGGGGCTTCATGCTGGCGGTTTGAAACCGACGCATGAGTCATGACCCACCATCCCGCATCGATCACACCGCAATTCTACCTGACGGCGCCGCAGCCCTGCCCCTATTTGCCGCAGCGGTTCGAGCGCAAGGTGTTTACGCATCTGGTCGGTGACCGGGCACCGGACCTGAATGATCTCCTGACCCAGGGCGGCTTCCGCCGATCGCAGAATATCGCCTATCGTCCTGCCTGCGAGACCTGTCGCGCCTGTGTCTCGGTGCGGGTGCTGGTGCAGGAGTTCCAGCGCTCTGAAAACATGGAGCGCATCTGGCGCAGGAATTCCGACATTGTCGGCGCTGAATACAAGGCCGAGCCGTCAAGCGAGCAATATTCGCTGTTCCGCAAATATCTCGACGCCCGCCACGGCGATGGCGGCATGGCCGACATGTCGGTGATCGACTACGCCATGATGGTCGAAGACAGCCACGTCCGCACCAAGGTCATCGAATACAGGCGGCGCGGCCCGGATACATTCATCACCGGCCAGGGTGTCGGTGACCTGATTGCTGTCGCGCTGACTGACCAGATGAGCGACGGGCTGTCGATGGTCTATTCCTATTATGATCCCGAAATTGATAAGCGTTCGCTCGGTACTTACCTCATCCTCGACCATATTGAGCGCGCCCGCGCCGCCGGTCACCCCCATGTCTACCTCGGCTACTGGGTCGATGGCTCGCGCAAAATGGGTTACAAGGTGCGCTTCTTCCCGCAGGAGCATCTCGGTCCGACCGGCTGGACGCTGCATACCCAGACCCAAGAACGGTAATAAAAAATGCCGCATGCCAATCGCGCCAAAGGCTTGGCGCTCGCCGCTTTTGGCGGCCTCGCCCTGACGTTCGACATTCCGCTGATCCGCCTGTCAGAAGGCGACGTCTGGTCAACCCAGTTTCTGCGCGGGCTGTTGATCGCCGCCATCGGCATCGCCGCTTGGCTGTTGATGCGGACATTCGCCGGCCACCGCGAGCCGATGATGCCCGGCAAACTGTCGTGGGCGGTTGCGCTGCTCTACGGCATTTCATCGGCACTGTTCTTCTACGCGGTGTTTGCGACGCCAACCGCCAACCTTGTTTTCATTCTCGCCTTCAACCCGATGATCGCCGCGCTGCTCGGCTGGGCATTGTTCCGGGAAGTGCCGAAGCCCCAGACCTTCGCCGCCATGGCGGTCATGATCGTCGGCGTGTTCATCATCGTGCGCGACGGCCTTGCCGCCGGCCACTGGACCGGCGACTTCGCCGCTCTCCTCAGCGCCGCCACTATTGCCGGCGCAATCACCCTGTCGCGCCATTCCGGCCGCAACATGGGCTATGCCGTGCTGTTGGCGCAGTTGTTTCCCGTGATCTTTTCGGCATGGGCAATCTGGAGCCAGGGTGGCATCCATATCCCGCAGATGAGCTGGATGGTCTTAAACGGCGCCCTGGTACTGCCGCTCGCCTTCTTCTGCCTCGCCGCAGCGCCGCGCTACATTGGCGGAGCCGAAACGGCGATGTTCTATCTTCTGGAAACCATCCTCGCGCCGGTCTGGGTCTGGATGATTTTTGCCGAGGCGCCAACCAACGCCGCTCTACTCGGCGGCACGATTATTCTTGTCGCACTCGTGGCGCATACTCTCTGGGAAATGAGTCGGGAACGTTCCGCCTGAAACTGTTGCACGACTTTCACCTGCCAAGGCAGAAAACCGGCTTTATCCACCGCTGCCGCTTGCCTTGGCAAACACAAGAAAGCTAATATTCATCAGGTCAATCGGACCGTCATGTTTGAAAGGAATAGACCATGGGTTTGTGGAGCTTCGTCAAGGGCGCGGGCAAATCACTGTTTGGCTCGAAAGCAGAGGCGGCGGAAGCGCCTGCGGAAGCAGCGCTGAAAAAGGAAATCGAAGATCTTGGCCTCGACGCCAGCGGCATCGACATCAAGGTTGACGGCGACAAAGTCACGGTCAGCGGCAACGCCGTATCGCAGGAAATCAAGGAAAAAGTCATTACTGTCGTCGGAAATGTCGAGGGAATTGCCGCCGTCGAAGACAATATTGCAGGTGACGATCCGGTGTTCCACACCGTTGTCAAAGGCGAGACGCTTTCGGCGATTGCGAAAAAGACACTCGGCAAGGCCAGCCTTTATCCGAAGATTTTCGAAGCCAACAAGCCGATGCTGAAGCATCCTGACAAGATTTATCCGGGTCAGGTTCTACGCATTCCAAAGGACTGATTTTCTGCAGTCAGCAATTGAAAGGGGGCGCAACGCCCCCTTTTTCATGTACGTCAGTTTCACGCCAACGCCGTCAATCGTATGGCTGCGGCACATTCCAGATCAAGTAGGGCCCTACCGGCACGATCCCCGTCGGGTTCAGCGCCTTCACTGAATAATAGCCGGCCTTGATGTGCTGGACGTTCACCGTCTCCCGCACACCCGGCACATTCAAGACGCGCAGCATGTAGGCCTGCAGATTCTTGTAATCGGCGATGCGCCGCAAATTGGTTTTGAACAGGCCGTGATAAGCGGCGTCGAACCGAACCAATGTCACAAACAGCCGGACATCGGCTTCGGTCAATTGCGCACCAAACAGATACGGCCCGTTTTCTAGTCGCACTTCCAGTTCGTCGAGCATCGTGAACACATCGTGGAACGCCTCCTCGTAGGCCACTTGCGTGGTCGCAAACCCGGCGCGGTACACGCCATTGTTCAGCATCGGATAAATGCGCGCGTTCAGCGCATCAATATCGTCCCGCAAGGCCTGCGGATAAAGGTCAATGCTTTCATCCGCGAGCCCGCCAAAACCGGAGTTCAGCATCCGGACAATGTCGGCGCTTTCATTGTTGACGATGGCGGCCTGCTGTTTGTCCCACAACACCGGCACGGTCGCACGGCCGGTGAAATGCGAGTCCACGCGGGTGTAAAGTTCGTGCATGTATGTCGCGCCGTTGACCTCATCTCGAGTCGATCCCGGATAATCACCAAACCGCCAGCCTTCCTTGCTCAGTGCCGGTTCAACGATCGAAATTGAGATCAGATCCTCAAGCCGCTTCAGCTTGCGGGCAATCAGCGTGCGCGATGCCCAAGGGCAGATCAGCGCTACATAGAGATGATAGCGGTCGGCTTCGGCTTTGAACCCGCCAATGCCGGTTGCCCCGGCGCGGCCGTCCGGCGTTATCCAGTTGCGGAACGAGGATGTCTGGCGGACAAACCCGCCCTTCTCGTCCTTTGCCTGAACCGGCTGCCAGTCAGTCGTCCATTTCCCGTCAACGAGCATCGCAATATCCTTGCCTCGGTTAGAGGCGTGCCGATATCATTATGCGCCTTGTATGCGCAGAGGGCAAAACGGTTACAGTCTGTCGCCTACTCGGCGGCGAGGCGGGGCGTGGAGCCCGCCTCATTGGCCGCCACCGGGTGGCTGTATGTTTGCTCCGTTCCCAGATCGTCGGAAGCATTTGGCTTCAGCAGCTTGCGGATCAGCCAGCGGGCGCCAAGCGCCAAATCGTCCATGATGGTATAAACGGCCGGCACGTAGACCAGCGACAGGAAGGTCGAGACCAACAGGCCGCCAATCACCGCAACGGCCATCGGCGAGCGGAATTCGCCGCCTGCGCCAAGCGCCAGCGCTGCGGGGAACATGCCTGCCGACATGGCAATGGTGGTCATGACAATTGGTCTCGCGCGTTTTCGCCCCGAGTCAATGATCGCCTCGGTCCGCGTCATGCCCTGCTTCACCCGCTCTACGGCGAAGTCGACCAGCATGATGGCGTTCTTCGTGACGATGCCCATCAGCATCAGAATGCCGATGACAACAGGCATAGAGATCGAATTGCCAGTCAGCCACAGCCCCGCCACTACGCCGCCGAGTGACAGCGGCAATGACATCAGGATGGTGAAGGAGTGGAAGATCGAGCCGAACAGCAGTATCAGCACAACGAACACCAGCATCAACCCCATGACCATTGCCTGACGGAACGCATCGAAAATCTCGCCCATCACTTCCGCTTCGCCGGTCGGCTGCAGTTGGACGCCAGCCGGCAGGTTCTTGACTGCGTCCAGCTGATTGACCAGCTCAACACCCTCACCGATTTCCGCGCCGCCCGCCATATCCGCGCCGATGATGACGCGCCGCTCGCGGTTGAAGCGGCTGATGGTTGCCGGACCCTGTCCGAAGCGGATTTCGGCAATCGAGCCGAGCGGCACCGAAATGCCGGAGGCTGTCGGGATCGGCAGCGTCTGCAAGGTTTCCAGTTCGCCGCGCGCTTCGGCGCCCAGCCGGACGCGGATCGGAATCTGGCGGTCGCCGATGGTGAATTTGGCGAGGTTCTGATCAATGTCGCCAATGGTTGCCACGCGCAGCGCCTCAGACACCGACGCAGTGGTGATGCCCAGTTCCGCCAGCCGCGCGGACGAAGGCTCGATGATGATTTCAGGCCGATCCAGCGCCGCGTTCGAGGTCAGCGCGCGGAACTTGCCGGTCGCCGCCATCTGGCTCTGGATCTTGCGGGCGTTTTCCGAAACAGCAGCGCCATCCATGCCCATCACGCCGAGCGCGAGTTCGCGCTCACCGCGTTCGTTGACGAAGTAGGCGCGGATGTCTGGAACAGTTGCCAATTGATCCAGAATCACCGGCTCCAGTTCACCCTGGCTGCGGTCGCGTTCGGTCTTTGGTGAAAGCTCGATCACCATCGTCGCGCGACGCGCTTCGCGGTCGCCGGTCGGGGACGAACCTCCGACGATATAGACCTTGGTGACTTCAGGTATTTCACGGACTGCTTTCGAGGCCTTGTCCAGCACCGCACGGGTCTCGCTCAAGGGTGCGCCGGGCGCGAGTTCCACGCTTGTTGTCAGGCGCGCCAAATCCTCCTGCGGCAAGAATCCGGACGGCAGGAAGTTGGTTGCATAGAGCGATGCGCCGAAGAAGCCGAGACCGGCCACCAGCGTGACCCAGCGATGACGGACGGCAGAGCGCAGCACCACCTCATAGCCGCGCATGATGGCGCCGTCCTTGACTTCCTCATGCCCGCCGGAGCGCATCAGATAGGCCGCCATCATCGGCGTGATCAGCCGCGCGACCAGGAGAGAGAAGAACACCGAGATCGCCACCGTCATGCCGAACTGCTTGAAATACTGCCCGGCAACGCCGCTCATGAAAGACACCGGCACGAAGATCGCGATGATTGTTGCGGAGATGGCAATGACGGCCATACCAATCTCGTCCGCCGCTTCCATCGAGGCGCGGTAAGGTGTCTTGCCCATACGGATGTGACGGACAATGTTCTCGATCTCGACAATCGCGTCATCAACCAGAATGCCTGTCACCAGCGTGATACCCAGCAGTGACACGAGGTTCATGGAAAAGCCGATCAGGTCCATCACCCAGAAAGTCGGGATGGCTGACAGCGGCAGCGCGACAGCGGAAATCAGCGTCGCGCGCCATTCGCGCAGGAACAGGAACACGACGATAACCGCCAGCACCGCGCCTTCCACCAGCGACGACAGCGCCGCTTCGTAGTTGCCGCGCGTGTATTCCACCGCGTCATCGACCAGTTGGAACTGCACGTCCGGATAGGCTGCTTTCAATTCATCAATTGCAGCGCCGACGCGTTCGGCCACCTCAACATCGCTCGCGCCCTTGGAACGGAAGATGCCGAAGGCGACGACCGTTCCATCATTGACGCGGGCAAAGCTTTTCGGGTCTTCCCAGGCATCCTCGACTGTCGCGATGTCCGACAGGCGCACCGTGCGCCCGCCACCAACCGGAATTTCCGTTGCCGCCAATTCCTCGATGGTCTTTGAACCGCCGAGTGCGCGGATCGTCTGCTCCCGGTCACCCAGTTCGCCCTTGCCGCCGGTCATGTCGGCGCTCATGCCGCGCAGCGACTGACTGACCGTGCCCGCGGACAGTCCGAGCGCCATCATTTGGCTCGGGTCGAGGTTGACCTTGATCTCACGCTTGACGCCGCCATTGCGATCAACACGGCCGACGCCCTTCAGGCCTTGCAGCTTGCGGATGACCTTGTCGTCAACAAACCAGGACAGTTCCTCAATTGTCTTCTGCGGAGCCGCCACGGCATAGGTCAGGATGGCCTGCCCTTCGATATCAATAGAGTTCACCACCGGGTCATTTGACGTTGCCGGCAGGTCGCCGCGAATGCGCTCGATGGCGTCCTTGACGTCGCTCAGCGCCTTGGCGGTCGGCACGTCCATGCGGAATTCGACGATGGTCGTTGAGGTGCCTTCGGTGAGGTTGGTCATCACCTTGCGCGCGCCGGCAATGTTGGCGACGGCGTCTTCAACCCGTTTGGCAATTTGGGTTTCCAGCTCGCTCGGCGCGACGCCCGGGTCGGTGACCGTCACGGCCACCAGGGGCAGGTCTATGTTCGGAAACCGCGTGATCGGCAGGCTGTTGAAGCTCATGATACCGAGCGCGCACAGCACCACAAACATCAAGATTGCCGGCATTGGATTGCGGATAGACCAGGCGGAAAAGTTCATTTCACCGCTCCGGTTTGCTCTTGTGCCTTCACCGGCGTCACATGGTCGCCGTCGGCGATGAACGTCCCTGCCCGCTCGATCACCTCGTCGCCCAGCGCCGCACCTTCGGCGATTTCGACCAGTCTGCCGCTGCGGATGCCGACCTTGACCGGCCGCGTCTCGACCACGCCGTCCTTCACGATCTGCAGGAAGGACTGCTTGCCCGAATAAATCAGTGACGAACTGGCGACCGACAGGGCCTCGCGCTCGGCCGTGATGATTTCGACCTCCGCAAATGCGCCAGGGCGCACACGCCGATCGGTTTCGATCCACACCCGCACCTTGCCGAGCCGCGAGGCTGCATTGATTTCCGGATCGACCCGGCGGACCTTGCCTTTGATGTCGTCGGTCACGCCGGAAAGCTTCAGCACCGCCTTCATATCCGGCGTGAGTTTCAGCAGAGCGGTCTCAGAAACGTTGGCAACCACTTCATAGGCGCCGTCCTTGGCGATGCGGAACAGCGGACCTGCAGCGCCAGACACCACGGCGCCTAGCTGGGCGTTGCGGGCCAGGATCAAACCGTCTGCCGGCGCCTTGACTTCGGCCTTGTCGATCTGCACTTCGATCTGGCTCTTTTGCGCCGCAACAAGACCGCCCTGCGCCTTTGCGGCAACAAGCCCCTGCCGGGCAGTATTCAGTTTGGCATTGGCACTGTCATAGGCATTGGTGGCGTTGTCACGCGTTGCTGTTGAGGCCACACCGCTCTTGGCGAGCGAGTCGGCCCGTTCCCATTGATCCCTGGCCTGCTTGACGCCAATTTCTGCGTCGAGAATTTGCGCTTCGGCCTGCGCTACGGCAGCGGCGGACTGCGCTTCCTGCGCCACGATCTGGGCAAGCTGTGTTTTCAATGACGCAGTATCGAGCCGCGCCAGAACCTGGCCCGCCTTGACCATATCGCCGACATCTGCCGCCAACTCCGTCACGATCAGCCCGGCAACATCCGCGCCAACTGACACTTCTTCCACCGGCGTCACGCTGCCGTTGACAAACAGACGCTCGCTTAATTGTTTTGTTTCAACCGTGGTCACTGTCACCGAAGGCGGCTTGATGGCTGTTGCCGTTGTTTCCTCTGCAACTACACGAACGCTAAAAACAGGAACTGCCACAAAGACCGCGGCACTCAGGATCAGGATTTTGGCAACAGACTTCATGGCGGTATGTCCGGTTATGTGTTTCAGCCAGCTTTCGCCGGCGGTGCAATTTTCGGCCGAAGGATGGATTCCGACATGGCGCGCAGGATTTTCTCGATGCTTGCCGGATCAACTCCCTTGCCGATCACGTCGCTCAGCATCATGCCCTCGCCAAGCGCCATCATCATCGGAATGATCGCGTCAATTTCCGCCACCGGATCAATGTGGCCGTCCGCCTTGGCCTGGCTGAGGAACGCATGGAAAAGCCGGATGAACTCGCCTTCGGTTTTTTGACAGCATGCGGCGACCGTTTCGTTGCGCATGGATTCGGCGCGGATTTCGGTGAACAACGGTCCCATGCCGCGGGCATGGTGATCCTTGAAGTGGGCCATCACCGAATTGATGAACCCGTCAATCAGGGTCGGCCCTTCGCCCATACGGGCCATGTTGCGCAAATCATTGATGCGGTCGCGCTCGGCAATCGCCTCAATCAGTGCTTCTTTGGAAGGGAAATAACGGTACAGCGCGCCGGGGCTCATCTCCGCCTCGCGGCAGATGTCATGCATGGACGCGCCGCGGAAGCCGGACTGGACAAAACATGTGTGCGCAGCACCAAGAATGCGCGTGATCTGCGCCTCGCGCTTTTCCGCCCGCACGCCCTTCTCCGGCTGCGCGGCGACCGGCTGGGTATGTCCTGAGGTATGTTCGGAACCGAAATCCATGAGATCGAATTGCCATTTTTAAAGAGCGAACGTTCGTTCTCAAAATAAGAGAATGATCGTTCTCATGTCAAGTGACTTAAAAGGCAATCGTTAACAAGACATTTGTCAGCGCATTCCAGAGGTTGCATTTTTCACGGCCAGATAGATTTGGCTCGGCGCACAGGGCATCAGGCTTTCTGTGAATCTGTTTTCGAGCAAAGTCCGTTTCCCGCTTTGCACTATCCAAGTCCGGCCCTGCCGAAATCACGTGGCTTGACAAGTGCTTTACAAATTGGCGTTTTGGGCTCCGAGGGTTGGGAGTGTCGCGATGCAATTCATTCAAGCCAATTCGCACGAAGATTTCGCGGCTTTCGGCGAATTGGTTACCCACTATGTCAACTGGTGCAGTAACAGGCTGGCGGACAAGCCGGGCCTTGTTGATAGTATTTTCAGCATCCAGTCGCTTGATAATGAAGTGCATGCACTGCCAGAAAAATACAGCCCGCCGACAGGACGTGCTTTTCTCGCGCGCAGTGCGGGCGGCGTGTCCGGCTGTTGCGCATTCCGGCGTCTTGATCCGAAGGTCTGTGAGATGAAGCGGCTCTTCGTTCTCGATAGCGCGCATGGCCAAGGGATAGGCCGAAAGCTTTGCTTGGCCGCCATTGCCCAAGCGCGCGCCGACGGCTTCGAACACATGCGTCTCGACACCTTGCGCCTGTTCACCGAGTCAATCGCACTCTACCGGACACTGGGCTTTCAAGAGCGCGCACCATACCTTGATTACCCGCAGGGCATTCTCGCCGATGTGCTGTTCATGGAATTGCGGCTGTGAACATTTCGATCCAACCGGCTTGGAAAACTGCAGATGGAACTGAATGGAAGACCGTGCACATTGACCAGACTTGACAATTTGGCAATTTCGCCTACTTTTATGGCAATCTTGCCAAGGAGGCAATTATGCCCGTATCCCTTCCCGCAGAGAGCAAGCGCGTACCGCCTAAGTCTTTGCCGCAGCCCGCTGGCAAATCTCTGGGCATTCTTGTTTCCAAGATTCGCTCCCGCTCTGTTGCTGCCAACATCGACATCAATGAGTTGGTGAAGTCGGGCCTGCCGGCGCAGATCGTTTATTCAGATCCGGCTCTTGCCGCACGTTTGGTGCGCACGGGCGCCATTGCCCGCCGGACACTTGCCTATGCCGGTGAGAACAACATCAGCGCTTTTTCACCCGCCGTATCCGAAAAGATCGTGCGGATGATCCGTGTTACCGAACTTGCCCGAGACGCCTTTGGCGAGGCTGCCGAATCCTGGCTTGACCGCGCCACGCCGGTGTTTGGCGGCAGCGCTCCTGCGGACATGCTTGGAACGGAATCCGGCGCGCAGGCCGTGGAAATGTTCATCAATCAATCCATGCACGGCTTCGCAGCTTGATCGTTTGGCGCATTGCCAACGCCAATTACTCGGCCCTTGACGGCCTCGGCGGCCTCACTGTTCCTGGCCGCTGGCACAATGTCGGCCGCCCGGTTGTCTATACCGCTGACAGTTCCGCACTGGCGATGCTGGAAGTGCGCGTTCACCTCGACCTGAGCGCTGCACACCTCACCCGTTTTGTCATGCTCAAGATCGACATTCCCGAAGGCATTCCGCAGCAGACCTCCGGCGTCGACCCGCATGATGAAGTGTCGGCCCGGCAGACTGGCGATCAGTGGCTTGCCGAAAGGAAAACCGCCGTGATGCAAGTCAAGAGTGCCCTCGCACCGGAAGGCTCAAACTATCTGATCAATCCCCTGCATCCGGAAGCGGGACGGATATCAGTCCTCAACCAAGCGCCATTTGCGTTTGATGCCCAGTTGTTCAGGTAGGCTTTTGCCTATCCGCCAAACTTCCCGGTCCGAGGAAAGCCCTTTGGCACCATCCGGCCTGCCGTCGCCCGGGCGCCGACCCATTCGGCCAGTTCATCCTTCTTGCGGTTGAACTGCCGGTCGGCGGTGTCTTGCCAGGTTAGGCCATCGGCCATCGCGAATGTTTTCACGTCAATGACGCCGCCGTCCTTGTACTTCTGGAAGCGGACGCCCTTGCCGCGGCCGAGTTCCGGCACTTCGGTCAACGGGAACACCAGCAGCTTGCGGTTCTCGCCGACGATGGCGACGTGATCGCCGGTGACGGGGAAACAGAACTTCGCCTCATCCGGCGCCTTGACGTTCATCACCTTGATGCCCTTGCGGGTGTTGGCCGCCGTTTCAGCTTCCGGAACGATAAACCCGTTGCCCTCGTGGCTCAGCACCAGCAGCTTGCGGTTCGGGTCGTGGATGAAGGCGGTGACGATATCCTGATCGTTTTCAAGGTCGACAATGATGCGGATCGGCTCGCCATGGCCGCGCCCGCCGGGCAGACGGTCGGCGCCCAGCATGAAGAATTTGCCACCGGTGGTGAACACCAGAATCTTATCGGTCGTATAAGCAGGGAAGGCCAGTTTCAGTTTGTCGCCTTCCTTGAAGGTCAGCGTCGCATAGTCGGAGATATGGCCCTTCATGGCGCGAAGCCAGCCTTTTTCCGACACCACGATGGTCACCGGTTCGCGCTCGATCATCGCGTTGGCGATCTCGTCTTCATGATGCTCCGGCGCATTGGCGAATGTCGTGCGGCGTTTGCCGATTTCGGTCTCGGGGCCGTATTTCTCGCGGATTTTGGAGATTTCCCAAGCCACCGTCTTCCACTGCTTGGCCTCGGAGGCCAACAGCTTTTCGATGCCGTCCTTCTCCTGCGTCAGCGCGTCGAACTCCGTGCGGATTTCCATTTCCTCAAGCTTGCGCAATGCGCGCAAACGCAGGTTCAAAATGGCTTCCGCCTGCACGTCGGTCAGCGCCCAGCGTGCCATCATCACGGGCTTGGGCTCATCCTCCTCGCGGATGATGCGGATCACTTCATCGATGTTCAGATAGGCGATCAGGTAGCCGCCAAGCAGCTCCAGACGTTTTTCGATCTGGCCGAGGCGGAATTTCGAGCGGCGGACCAGCACTTCCTTGCGGTGCTCCAGCCACTCCTTGATGACGCTCCGCAGCGACAGGACGTTTGGCACCTTGCCACGCGTCAAGACGTTCATGTTCAGCGGGAAGCGGCTTTCAAGCTCGGACAGCTTGAACAAGCCCTCCATCAACAGTCCCGGGTCAACCGTTCTGCTCTTCGGCTCGAACACGATGCGGACATCTTCGGTCGATTCATCGCGCACATCGTCGAGCAAAGGCAGCTTCTTGGCGATCAAAAGTTCGGCGATCTTTTCGATCAGCCGCGACTTCTGCACCTGGTAGGGTATCTCCGTGACGACAATCGCCCACATGCCGCGGCCAAGGTCCTCGGTGTGCCAGCGGGCGCGGACGCGGAAGCCGCCCCTGCCCGTCCGGTAGCACTCGGCGATCTCGTTCGGTGGGTCGATGATGATGCCGCCGGTCGGAAAATCCGGGCCTTTGACAAATTGCAGCAATGCCTCGTCGCCCGCATCCGGATTTTCGATCAGATGCAGCGCCGCATCGCAGACTTCGGCAACATTGTGCGGCGGAATGCTGGTTGCCATGCCCACGGCAATGCCGCTGGAGCCATTGGCCAGAAGGTTCGGAAACGCGCCGGGCAGCACGACCGGTTCTTCCTCTTCCTCATTGTAGGTAAGGCGGAAATCAACCGCGTCCTCGTCCATGCCGTCAAGGATATGCATGGAAACCGGCGTCATCTTCGCTTCAGTGTAGCGGTAGGCGGCGGCGCTGTCGCCGTCGATGTTGCCGAAATTGCCTTGCCCGTCCACCAGCGGGTAGCGCATCGAGAAATCCTGCGCCAGGCGCACCAGCGCGTCATAGACTGCCTGATCGCCATGCGGATGGTATTTGCCGATCACCTCGCCGACGATCAGCGCGCATTTGCGGTGCGGATTCTCGGGGTTCAGGCGCAGCAACCGCATGGCGTGCAGGATGCGCCGGTGAACCGGTTTCAGCCCGTCGCGCACGTCTGGCAGCGCCCGGTGCATGATAGTCGACAATGCATAGGCCAGATACCGCTCCTCAAGTGCTGACTTGAGGTCGATCATTTCCACTTCATCGCGCGGCGGTTCGCCGGATTTGTCGGGCTTTGACGGGGTTTTGGCCATGCAAGCCGCTTAAAGCAGGCGCTGATTCGGGGCAAGGCGGGCAAAGCCAAGGCCACAGAGCATTTGCGGGGGCATCGGCTGCGATAAATTCAATGCAATTCTTCCGCGAGGATTAGTCTCTTCTCAACGCTTTGCTGTTCAACCTCCGCGCCGTCCCGCGCGATTGCCATGAAAAAACCGTGCTGTGGACGACAAAACGAATTTCTGCCAATCTGACGATGGGGCAGGCAACAAGATTTCAAAAAGGATGGAACAGAATGTTCACTCGCTCGACCACCGGCTTTCTCGCCGCTACAGCCATGTCCCTCGTGCTGGCCGGTCCGGCTCACGCCGAGGTTGATGCTGACGCTGTCGTCAAGGCCATCACCGCCCAGTTTGCAGCCCAAGGCCTGCCCATCACCGTCACTTCGTCCGAACTCGACGGCGACAACATCATCGCCAAGGGCGTGTCGATCAAGTTCCCCGATGCCGAGCCATCCGTGCTGGGTGACATTGTTCTTGAAGGTGTCGAGGAAAACGACGACGGCGGCTACACGATCGGCACAATTGCCGCGCCTGTGACCAAGATCGAACAGGGCACGGAAAAATTCGAATTCAATGGCGCATCGCTCAACGGACTGAAAATCGCTGCCGAAGGCGAGACCGATCCGGTTAAGCTATTGATGCTCTATGACTCAATGGAAGTCGGCGCGATCAAGGTTGAAACCGGCGGCGCGGAAGTCTTCTCGATGGAAGGCGCCGAGGCGACCATGAGCGAATATGTCGAAGGCGAGCCGCTCGAATTCGACGTCGCCATCAATGGCCTGAAGGGCGACCTCTCCAAGATCCCGGACCCGAAGACACAGGAGACCGTCGCGGCGCTCGGCTATGACAAGATCAACGGCAAGATCACCATGAAGGGCACATGGAACCCCTCGGATGGCCGCATGTCGATCACCGAAGGCGCCTATGATTTCGCCAATGTCGGTCGCCTCAACGTGATGATGGATTTCTCCGGCTATACACCGGCGCTGGTCAAGGCCATTCAGGACATGAACAAGAACATGGAAGGCCAGGACGAGTCTGCCAAGGGTCTTGCCATGCTCGGCATCATCCAGCAGATGAATTTCATCTCGGCCAGCATCCGTTTTGATGACGCCTCGGTCACCGGCCGCGTCATTGACTATGCCGCCAAGCAGGCTGGCCAGCCGCGTGATGCGATCATCGCCCAGTCCAAGGCCGTAATCCCGTTTGCGGTCGCCCAGTTGAAGGATCCGGATTTCGCCGCCAAGGTGACGGAAGCTGCGTCTGCCTACATGGACAATCCGAAGAGCCTCGAAATCAAGGCAACCCCGGCAGCGCCTGTCCCGTTTGCGCTTCTGATGGCAACCGGTTCGACCACGCCTGAAGCGCTGATCAAGCAGCTCAACGTGACCGTGACGGCAAACGAATAGGCTTCTCCAAGCCCCTGATATGAAACAAAAAACCCGGCAGTGATGCCGGGTTTTTTCATGCCCATCAGGACTATCGTTGCTCAAGGCAACATCCTTCGGTGCAAAATGAAGCGGTCAGGCCTTGTCGATGATCTTTTTCACGGCAGCCTTGGCCTTGCCGACGGCCTGTTGCGCTTCGCCGACACGCTCTTGAACGACGCCCTCGGCATGAAGGCGATCATTGCCAACCGCTTTGCCGGCGGCCTGTTTCACATTGCCTGCAGCTTCGTTGGCGAGGCCCTTGATCTTGTCTGATGTGCTCGACATGGGAAGTCCTTTCCGCGTTTCAATCAATGCCCGGTGCCGATAACATGCGGCAATGCCGGGACTGCAGATAAAACGAATGCACGCGGGAAAGGTTCCACCGTCACAGCAATTTCGTGCCGTCGGGTGGCAGTGCCCCGATCAATCCTTCTTCGGCGCATTCACCCGCATGTGAAGTTCGCGCAGCTGCAGCGGAGATGCTTCACTTGGGGCGTTCATCAGGAGATCCTGCGCCTGCTGGTTCATCGGGAACAGCGAGATTTCGCGCAGGTTCTTCGCGCCGACGAGCAGCATGACGATGCGGTCGACGCCTGCGCCCATACCGCCGTGCGGCGGCGCGCCATACTGGAACGCCCGATAGAGGCCGCCGAAGCGCTCCTCGACCACTTCACGCGACAGGCCGACGATCTCGAACGCCTTGACCATGGTTTCCGGCAGGTGGTTGCGGATGCCGCCGGAGGCGATTTCGAAGCCGTTACAGACGAGGTCATACTGGAAAGCCTTGATCGTCAGCGGGTCCTGACCGTTCAGCGCATCAATGCCGCCCTGCGGCATCGAGAACGGGTTGTGGCCGAAATCGACGCGCTTTTCGTCCTCGTTCCATTCGAAGTATGGGAAGTCGATGATCCAGCACAGTTCAAACCGTTCGCGGTCAACCAGATTGAGTTCCTCGCCTGCCCGCGTGCGGGCGGCGCCTGCGAAAGAGACGAACTTCTTCGGATCGCCTGCGGTGAAGAACGCCGCGTCGCCTTCGTTCAGTCCAAGCTGAACGCGGATGGCTTCCGTGCGCTCTTCGCCGATGTTCTTGGCAATCGGGCCCGCGCCTTCAAGCTTGTCGCCTTCCTTGCGCCAGAAAATATACCCCAGCCCCGGCTGGCCCTCGCCCTGCGCCCAGGAGTTCATCCGGTCGCAGAATGCGCGCGAGCCGCCTGATTTGGCCGGGATCGCCCAGACTTCGGCCTTCGGATCATTGGCCAGAATGTTGGCGAACACCTTGAAGCCGGAACCGGCGAAATGTTCGGATACGGCCTGCATTTCGATCGGGTTGCGCAGGTCCGGCTTGTCGGAGCCATATTTGCGCATCGCCACATCGTAAGGGATCCGGCGGAAGGTCTGGCTGACCGGCTTGCCGTCGGCGAACTCCTCGAACACGCCGCGCATCACCGGCTCCATCGTGCAGAGAATGTCATCCTGCTCGACAAAGCTCATTTCCAAATCGAGCTGGTAGAATTCGCCCGGCAGCCGGTCGGCGCGCGGGTCTTCGTCGCGAAAGCACGGCGCGATCTGGAAATAGCGGTCAAAGCCGGAGATCATCAACAGCTGCTTGTAGATCTGCGGCGCCTGCGGCAGCGCGTAGAATTTGCCCGGATGAATGCGGCTCGGCACCAAAAAATCGCGCGCGCCTTCCGGAGAGGATGCGGTCAGGATCGGCGTCGAATATTCGGTGAAGCCGACATCTGACATCCGGCGGCGCATGGCTGCGATGATCTGCGTGCGTTTGACGATGTTCTTGTGCAGCGTGTCGCGGCGGAGATCAAGGAACCGGTATTTCAGGCGGATGTCTTCCGGATATTCCGGCTCGCCAAACACCGGCAGAGGCAATTCCTTGGCGGCGGACAGGACTTCCAGCTCCGTCGCATAGACCTCGATGTCGCCGGTGCCGAGATTGGCGTTTTTGGTCGTTTCATCGCGCTCCACCACCTTGCCGTCAACGCGGATCACCCATTCGCCGCGCACGGTTTCGGCCGCCTTGAAGCAGGGCGAGTCCGGATCGACCACAATCTGCGTCAGCCCGTAATGGTCGCGCAGATCAATGAACAGCAGTCCGCCATGGTCGCGCACGCGGTGCACCCAGCCGGACAGGCGGACGGTTTGCCCGGCATTGTCCTTGCGGAGCGCGGCGCACGTGTGGGAGCGGTAACGGTGCATGGTCATGACTTAATCCCTGATATTTTATGCGAGGACCGCGTTTGCGAATCCCGACGGGGCGGCTTTCGCCACCCTGACAAATTTCGCGCGGACAAGCGCATTTGGGCCGCGAAAAGTCAAGGTGCAGGGCGCGATTTCGGCGATTCAGAATTGGGCGAGCCGGGCTCCAGACAATTCTACGAGCACCGCTGTCCAGGACGCTGCATTAATCAGGCGCTGTTTTGATCGGCAAAACAGAACAGCCCCGTAAAGGCTTATACTAACTCCAAACCGCAACTGATCTGGAATGGATCAATCCACGGCAAAATTCGCCGCGACATTGGAACGGAAAATATCCATTGTTGCGCCCGAACGGTCCTCATCCAGCAACGTGTTGGTGCCGAATGCGAGGCGCAGTCCGACCGAAAGCTTGTGACTGTCAAAAGCGAATGACGTGCCGGCTACGGACAGGTTTTCGAACTGATAGCGGCCGAAAACGGATAAAGGCGAGTTATCAAAGCGATAGTCGCCTTGCGCGGCAAACGCCACTGTGTTGATTCCGGAACCGATATCGACCGAGAAATAGGCTGCCTCTGCAGACAGACGAATGTTCGGCTGGACGTAATAGCGTGCGACGCCGCGAACACCCCATGTGCCGTTCTGGTCACCCGATGACTTCGAGCGCAATTGCCCGAAATAGGCCTGACCGTACAATGTGACATTGTCGATATAGACCTGTGCTTCCGGACCCGCCATGATGGCATAGAGATCGCTCATTTCGCCATCAAATGAAGTGCCCTGCCAATTGGCGAAGGCTCCGACCGCGAAGGAGCCCGGATCGCGCCAATACCCGTGCAGCGCGGCGGAATACATCCCGATCGTCGCATCCTCCGACTTCACGTTGATCCAGTCGCCAGCCAAATCGCCCTGCGCATTCCAGCGTTCGTTGAACGGGACGTTTATCCGCGCTGCGCCGCCATAGCCAAAATCTGTATCGGACTGGCGGCCCTGCGACCAATTCACCCCAGCCAGATAGCCTTCGACATAGCCGGAAATTTTCGGCGCGTCTGCTTGCGGCGTTTCAAGAACGTCAGCGGCCATTGCTGGCGCAGAAGCACCAAAAGATAACAAGACCGCGACTGTAATCGAATGCGCCTTTGCCATCGAACTGCCTTCCATCGAACTGAAATGCCTGAAGTTTCAAGCCAATCATAAGACGCCGTGGCAGGCATTGCTTTTGCCTATTATGTCGCGGGGCACATTCGAGAAAGGCATGCGATAATTTTGCAACAATTTGCTGTCGCGATAGCCGGGATCAAAGCTGGGGGGGGGAGATTAATGCCAGCCCGAACTCCACAGTATCGCACCGACACCGGTAATGAATTGCGATCCGGCAATGACAATCAGCCACGCCCGGAACGGCTGCTTGCGCGTCTTGTGACGCAGCGCCTGTTGGCCGATCAACGCGCCAACACTGCCGCCTCCAAGCGCAAGGACAATCAATGTCCTCTCCGGAATGCGCCATCCGCCCTGCTCCGCCCGCCGCTTGTCCAGCCAGAATGCCGCTAATGCGAGGACATTGATAGCGAACAGATAAATCGCAAAACTGGTTTCGGCAGTCTTTGGCATGTCGGTTTCCATTTGTGGACCTGGGAAGTGATCTTTGGCGGAGTTTCCCGAAGCTGACTAGCAAATCCCCATATTCTACGGTGAACCCTAGGGTCAGCCAAGGCAGGTTTCATGACAACCTTTTCCGCGCGGGAGAGACCGGCCAACCGCAATTTATCCATGCAGAAAGTCAGCCTAACTCATTGAAATTCATCAAACTTCAACATTTTTCTGCTGGATTTATCCCCGCGCCTCCCACCTGCCGCATAATTCACCTCGTCCCTTCCGACGGGAACGCTTCCGGAGTCGTTTTGAAGTGGGAGGGGACCGGCGCTTCCGTTGCGGGTCCACGAAACCTTGCAGCCGGAGAGGCTCTGCCCAAGGGTTCCTCCGGGGACACTATGATCCCTGTGCGCCGGACGGGCGCTACATCCTGCGGAGCAATCCACAGAGAAGCGGAACGGGTAGAGACAGAAATCGCCGGCAGGGTGTGTGGCGCTTGTCACATACTAATACTCATCAAAGACAGGACCACACACCCTGTTTTCCCGATCATTCAATACCCGGAGCAGCGCGGGAATGCGGAAGCATGTCCGAAATTCGCAAAACCGGCCCGAAATCGCCAGCAAACCGGTTCGTCAAAACGCTGTTCTGAGTGCCCGCCAGTTTCAATTCCCGTACGTCCAGGTAAGGAATCTTTGACGAAACATGAATTTCTGTAAAGACACGTGTAGCCGGTTCAGTTATACGGCGGGCATGGACCTGATCACAACGACCAAGCAACTTGAGGATGCAATCGCCGCCTTCGCAGGCAGCGAGTTTGTTGCTGTTGACACCGAATTCATCCGCGAAACCACCTTCTGGCCGGAGCTTTGCCTCATACAGATGGCGACCCCAGACCACTCGGCGCTTGTCGATCCTTTATCGAAGGATATGGACCTCGCTCCGTTCTTCAAACTGATGGCGGATCCAGCGGTCACCAAGGTCTTCCATGCTGCGCGGCAAGATATTGAAATTGTACACAAACTGGGCGGCCTGATCCCTTCGCCACTGTTTGACAGCCAAGTCGCTGCAATGGTCAGCGGCTTTGGCGAATCGATTTCCTATGACCAACTGGTCATGCGAATGGCCAACGTCCATCTCGACAAAACCTCACGTTTCACCGATTGGCGGCAACGTCCGCTGACCGATACGCAGCTCACTTATGCGCTGGCCGATGTCACCCATCTTGCTGCCATTTATCCGGCATTGAAGAAGAAACTCGAAGAGGCCGGGCGCACCGAATGGGTCAAGGAAGAGATGGCGACTCTGTCGTCTGTTGACACCTACGAGTTGCACCCGGAGGACGCTTGGAAGCGCCTGAAAATGCGGGTGCGCAAGCCGCTGGAACTTGTCGTGCTGCAGAAGGTCGCGGCCTGGCGCGAACAGGAAGCGCGCGACCGCAACGTGCCGCGTTCGCGTGTCATCAAGGATGACACGATTTACGAAATCGCCCAGCAACAGCCCAAGGACCAACAGGCTCTTGGCCGTCTTCGCACGGTGCCGAACGGTTGGGAACGCTCCAATTCCGGTCAGGACCTTTTGAAGGTGGTGGTCGCCGCCATCGAGACGCCGAAAGACCAGTTGCCGAAGCTGCCCCGCCACGTTTCCGCTCCGGAGGGCACAGGCGCGGCAACAGAAATGCTGCGCGTCCTGCTCAAGCTTGTGACAGAAGAAAACGGTGTCGCAGCCAAGGTTGTCGCCACAGCTGACGACCTCGACCAAATCGCCTCCAAGGGCGAAAGCGCCAATGTTCAGGCCTTGCATGGCTGGCGGCGTGAATTGTTCGGTGACACTGCGCTCAGACTGATCCGCGGCGAGGTTGCGTTGAAGTTTGAAGGCAAGAAGATCGTCGCGATTACGCTGAGCTAGGGTCCTGTCCCTAAGCGTTATAAAGTTGCAACAACCGTCCGCATTGGCCTGCCTGCAAGCCTTGCAAATTGCTCCAGCCGGTTTTCGGTCCGCTCGCCGGCAAGGTCCGCCAGATCCAGCGGTACGACAAACAGATAGCCGCCAATGCCGTCCGGCACGATTTTCAACCGCGGGATAACCCCCGGCATCGCTGCCGAATACAAATAGACCACGCGCAGCAGCGAACCCAGAAGTTTCGCCCGTTCAAAAAGCCGCACTGGAGCCAGCGCACGGATTTCATCCGAAAGCGCGTCGTCAATCATACCCTCATGCCGGTAGAAATTGGACAGCGCCATATAGACCCGGCCCGGATGATCTATCCCCACGAATGCGCCGTGTGCGATAATGTTCAGCGATTGTGCACCCCGATAGTCCGGATGGGCCCTCCAGCCAATGTCAGCAAGGAGACAGGCAGCTTCTCGATACCGCCGTTCATTGTCCGTTTCCTCCACGCCCATGGTCCGCATCACCTGGCCCGTCCATTCGGCAAGTTCATGCGCATGCACAGGCGAGCGCGAGCGTAAGGTGGCGAGTTCTTCGGCAGCGGAAATCAACGGGTCTTCCAACTGCTCTTCCACCGGCAGCAGCGAGTAGAGAAATCCTTCCCGCACGCCAAGGGCAGACATCACGATGGAACGAGGCTGCATTTTCTGGATGACTTCAAGCAAAACCACAGCGCCAAAAGACAACAGCGACTGACGATTTCGCGAGACCGTCTCGATGCCTTCGATCAGCGATGCCTCACCCTTGGCGACCCGCTTCAGGAATGGCACGGCGTCGGCCACCGGAATTTCAAACTCATGCATCACATGCAGCGGATAATGGATCGCGGCCATGTAAAGCTTGGCCAAATTGCGCCAGGTGCCGCCCACCGCATAAAAGGCGCGGCCTTTGCCTGCGGTCAGAAGATCTGCCTTGTCGATATGCTGCTTGGCCAGTTTCTGCGCCTTGGAAAGCGATCCACCTGCCATGTCGGAAAGCCGCAAGCCGCCAAGCGGCAGCGTGATGCCGGCGCCTATCGTCCGGTCGCGCACATCCACCAATTCCAGCGAGCCGCCACCGAGATCGCCGGCGATTCCGTCGGGACGGAAAACCGAGGAAATAATGCCCATGGCCGAATAATAGGCTTCTTCCGGCCCGGTCAGCACCTTGACCTTGACGCCCAGCAGCCGCTCGGCTTCGGCAATGAACGCCGACCCGTTTGCCGCTTCTCGCGCTGCCGCGGTCGCCAGAACATACATGGTTTTGGCGCCAGCCTGCGCCGAAAGCGCACGGAACCGCTTCAAGGCGGCGAGCGCGCCGTCGACAGCCTTGGCGTTCAGCCTGCCGGTGTCGGCGATGCCCTTGCCGAGGCCGCAAAGCACTTTTTCATTAAACAGCACGGTCGGTGCGCGCACCAGGCCTTCATAGACCACAAGGCGAACGGAATTGGAGCCGATATCGACCACCGAAACTGGTTCGCGGCCTGTCAATCTGCCTTGGGCTTGTTTGGTCATGCAGCCTTATACGCCTGTTTTGTCCCTCTTGCGCTTCGGTCCGAGAAAGTCACGCGGTGCGGAGTTTTTCAACGACTGGCCACGGCCGGAGAGGCTGGGGTTGGTCATGAAATATTCCTGCGCGTTGAAGGCTTCCTCGTTTTCGGCGCGAACAATCCGTTTGGATGTTCCATCAGGCAAAACGGCGAAACTCTGCTCATTGTCAAGCAGGTTTGCGAGCATGATCTGCGAAAGCACCTGTTGATGCACAGTCGGGTTGGTCAACGGCACCAGAACCTCGACCCGGCGGTCGAGATTGCGCGTCATCAGGTCGGCAGAGCCGATGTAGACCAGCGCATTTTCCGACGGCAGCCCGCCGCCGTTTCCGAAGCAGTAAATGCGGCTGTGTTCAAGGAAACGACCGATGATCGACTTGACGCGGATACGATCGGAAAGGCCCGGCACCTGCGGGCGCAGGCAACAAACGCCGCGGCAGACGATGTCGATCTCCACGCCTGCACTGCTGGCCTCATACAGCGCATCAATGATCTGCGGATCGACCAGCGAATTCATCTTCAGCCAAATCTGCGCCGGACGCCCTGCCCGCGCATGCGCGGCCTCTTCCTCGATGTGCTGCAACATGCGCTTGCGCAAGGTGTTGGGCGAAAAGGCGATCTTCATCTCTTCGGCCGGTTCGGCATAGCCGGTGATGAAGTTGAATATCTGAGCCACGTCATGGGCGATGGCCGGGTCATCCGTGAAGCAGGACAGGTCGGTGTAAATCTTGGCGGTGTTTGGGTGATAGTTGCCGGTGCCGATGTGCACATAGTTGCGCAGCTTGCCCTCTTCCCGGCGCACCACCAGCGACAGCTTGGCATGGGTCTTCAGTTCGATGAAGCCGAACACCACCTGCACACCGGCACGCTCCAGATCGCGCGCCCAGCGGATGTTGGCTTCTTCATCAAAGCGCGCCTTCAGTTCGACCAGCGCCGTCACGGAAATTCCGGCGTCCGCCGCCTCGATCAGCGCACGGACAATCGGGCTGTCGTTGGACGTGCGGTAAAGCGTCTGCTTGATCGCCACCACATCCGGGTCATGCGCTGCCTGCAACAGGTACTGCACCACCACGTCGAAGCTTTCGTACGGGTGATGAACAATCAGATCCTTCTCGCGGATCGCCGCAAAGCAATCGCCGCCGTGGTCACGGATGCGTTCGGGAAAGCGCGGCGTGTAGGGCACGAATTTCAGGCTGGGCCGGTCAATCGAGACAATTTCCGAAAGCGTCGAAAGCGCCAGAAATCCCTGCAGCACAACAACACGCGATTCCGCCACGGCGAGTTCCGCCGCCACGAAGTTACGCAGCGCTTCGGGCATGTCGCTGTCGAACTCGATGCGGATCACCGATCCGCGCCTACGGCGCTTCAGCGCGGTTTCAAACAGGCGGACGAGATCTTCGGCCTCTTCTTCCACTTCAATATCGGAGTCACGGATAATGCGGAATGTTCCGGATTTGCGCACCGAATAGCCGGGGAACAGTTTGCCGATGTGCAGCGAGACCACGTCCTCCAGCGTGATGAAGCGCGTCTTGCCAGCCGTATTGTCGCGCAGGCGGATGAACCGGCTGAGCGCCGGCGGCAGGCGCAGCAGTGCGGTCATCGGCTTGTTGTCGCCGTGATGGGCCAGAAGCAAGGCCATCGTGAAGCCGAGGTTCGGTATGAACGGGAACGGATGCGCCGGATCAATCGACAGCGGTGTCAGAACCGGGAAAATCGACTCGAGGAATTTGTCCTCCAGCCATTCGACGTCCGCCTTCGACAGGCTGGCCTGTCGAACGATTTCAATCCCGACTCCAGCCAATTCCACGCGCAGTGCGGCAAGGCTCTTTTGCTGTTCAGCCTGCAGTCTCGCCGTTTCGGTCAGGACGCGGTCAAGCTGCTCCTGCGGCGTGCGTCCATCCGAACTTCTGGTGTTGACCTGTTCACGCACCTGACCGGCAAGACCGGCGACGCGCACCATGAAAAACTCGTCAAGGTTGGCTGCCGAAATCGACAGGAAACGCATGCGTTCCAGAAGCGGGTGTTTCGGGTTGGACGCTTCATCGAGAACGCGGTGATTGAACTGCAGCCACGAAAATTCGCGGTTGATGAAGCGGTCCGGACTTCCGGCCAGCAGCTTGCCGTCCTGATCCTTGTTGAGCTTGATCGCTTCAATGATGTGTTTTGCCGGACTGGTTTCGTTCATCAATCTGTTTCCGCTTCTGGGCCAAATTTCACTTTGCCACACAAACATGAAAGACTTTTGACATGCGGCATTCAAGTGCCTTGAAAAAAGCGGTGAATTTTGACAAACAGCAGCGGTCGAATTGCCGGACGATCCGGGGGAATTTGACCATCAGGACAGGATTTATGCCATGGCGGGCCACGCAATCACCCACTTCCAGAATGATGCCGGACACGCCGTCATTGAAATCGGTGTCAAGGAATTCATGTGCGTCGGCGCAAACCCGCCTTTCGACCATCCACATGTCTACATCGACCTTGGCGCGGACAGCGAAAAAGTCTGCCCCTATTGCTCGACCCTTTTCCGATACAACGCCAAGCTTGCCGAAACCGAGACCAAACCGGCAGGCTGCGTTTATCATGATCTGGCTGCCTGACGGGCGAACTGCCACACACATGCCGGTGTCTCCATGACCGGCAATTCAAACAACACCAAAGCTCGGAAACATGCCGTGATTGCCGGCGCGGGCGTTGCTGGTTTGACCGCCGCGCTTGCGCTTGCGAACAAAGGCTTCAAAGTCACATTGTGTGAGCGCACTGGCGTGTTCTCTGAAGTCGGTGCCGGGCTGCAACTTTCACCCAACGTGACGCGCCTTCTCAACCGTCTTGGCGTTCTTGAAGCACTCTTCACACGGGCGACCGTCACCAAGGCGATTGCGCTTTTGTCGGCCAAGACCGGTGAAACGCTGCTGAGCCTTTCAACAACGGCTATCTCTCAAACCGACACCGCTCCATTTCTTGCTGTGCACCGCGCCGATCTGCAAGCGGTGCTGGTGGCAAAGGCTTTGGAGACAACGGACATTTCAATCCGCACCGGCCTCACCTTCCAATCCGTCAGTGATTTGAACGGCAAGGTCGAAGTCTCGTTCCTGCATGGCGAAGAGCCGCATCGGGTTGAGGCCGATGTCCTCATTGGCGCCGACGGGGTCTGGTCGACAGTGCGCAGCGCCGTTCCCGGCCATTCAGACACCCGGCACTCTGGCTATACCGCTTGGCGTGCAACAGTTCCAGTCACCGACGCCCTGCCCGACGCGTTCCGGAACCTGTGCGCTAATTGGACGGTGGGCGCATTTTTATCGCCCGGTGCGCATCTGGTCGCCTATCCGTTGCGAAATGGCTCCCTGCTTAATCTTGTTTTGGTGACGCCGGGAACAGATTCGACGCATGGTTGGGACAATTCGGTTGACCTTGCGGTGCTCGCGCAAACGCTTGAGCAATTCGAGCCGTTGCTGCGCGACTGCCTCGCGTCTGTCACCAACTGGCGGTCATGGCCGCTGCATGGCTGCCCGCCGGAAGGGGCATGGACTTCTGGCCGCGTCGCGCTTGCCGGTGACGCCGCCCATGCCATGACGCCGTTTGCCGCACAGGGCGCCTGCATGGCGATTGAAGACGCCATTGCGCTGGCGAACTGTCTTGCAAAAGTCGACGACGTACCGACAGCGCTGGCCGCTTATGAGACAGTCCGCAAGCCGCGTGTCACCAAGGTGATTGCGCGCGGCAAGTTCAACCGGTTCGCCTACCATGTCTCCGGTCCGGCAGCTTTCGCCCGGAACGCAGTGTTTGCATTGCGTGGCCAGAAACTGATGTCGGAACTTGATTGGCTTTACCGCTTTGACGCCGGCTCAGTCTGATTTCGCGATCAGCCGCTTCGGGCTGGTCAGGAATTCCGGTGACAGATATTCGTCGATTTCCTTGGCCGTAAGATTGGTTTCGTTGAGCAGAAGCTCGCGCACCGGACGCCGTTCGGCAATCGCCTTCTTGGCAATCTCGGAACACTTTTCGTAACCGAGAACGGGCAGCAAGACCGTAACGATGCCGACCGAGTTCATCACCAATTCGGCGCAGCGTTCGCGGTTGGCGGTAATGCCTTCGATGCAGCGCTCGCGCAAAGTTATTGCTGCATTGGTCAACAAGCGCTGCGATTCGGAAATGCTGAATCCGATTGTCGGCTCAAAGGCGTTCAGTTGCAGTTGCCCCCCTTCCGCACACATGGTGATCGCAAGATCATAGCCGACCACCAGATAGGCGGCCTGGTTGACCACTTCCGGGATAACCGGGTTGACCTTGCCCGGCATGATTGACGAGCCCGCCTGCATGGCAGGCAGATTGATCTCGCCAAACCCGGCGCGCGGTCCGCTCGAGAGCAGGCGCAAATCGCTGGCGATCTTGGAAAGTTTTACCGCAGTGCGCTTCAACACGCCGGAGAACATCACGAAGGCTCCAGTGTCGGATGTCGCCTCCACCAGATTTTCCGACCGCTTGATCGGCTCGCCGGAAATGTCGGTGAGGCGGGCGATGGCGATGTCGGTGTAGGCAGGGTCGGCGTTGATGCCGGTGCCGATTGCAGTGCCGCCGAGGTTGACTTCCCGCAGCAGGCTCAAGGCATCGGTCAGCCGCGCCATGTCCTCGCGGATTGTGATCGCCCAGGCGGTGAATTCCTGGCCGAGCGTCATCGGCACTGCGTCCTGCATCTGCGTGCGGCCAACCTTGAGGATGTCGTTGAATTGCCTGCCCTTTGCCGCAAAAGAGTCGGCGAGGTCGCTCAAGGCCTTGATCAGTCCATACGTGGCGAAAATCGCCGCTAACCGCAACGCCGTCGGATAGACATCATTGGTCGACTGGGAGATGTTGACGTCATTGTTGGGATGAAGCGCAGCATAATTGCCCGGCTGCTCACCCATTTCGATCAGCGCCAGGTTGGCAATGACTTCGTTGGCATTCATGTTGGTCGAAGTGCCTGCCCCGCCCTGCACCGGGTCAAGAATGAATGCTTGATGGTGCTTGCCCGCAATCAACGCCTGACAGGCGGCGCGAATGGCTTTGGCTTTCTTTGCCGGCAGCGAGCCGAGCTGCTGGTTGGCGTCGGCTGCTGCCCACTTCACCATGGCCAGCGCGCGGATCAGTTCCGGACTTTCCGAAATCGAACGGCCGGAAATGCGGAAGTTTTCTGCAGCCCTGTGAGTGTTGATGCCCCACAATGCGCCGGCAGGGATTTCAACCGTGCCGAGGAAGTCTTTTTCCGTCCGTTTGGAAGAAGTCGCAATCATTTGAATGTTCCCGTCGCCTTGAAGCGTGTTTTGCCGGAAAAAGCGCCTTATTCGGCAAAATATGCAAGAAAAATCTCAACTTTTCCGATTTTTGGCGCTTCACGCGCCGAAAGCGGGACTTCTCGGTGGAATTTCCGCTTTTCCGGCTCAGTTATAGAGTTTCAACGACAGGCGAAGCGACTGTGGCAACGGGTTCCAGAAGCCCGTGCGCAAACCGGCGGCACGCAACATCCTTGCCGTCCAAGTGTTGCAGCCAAGCAACGCGTTGAAATGGCCAGTTGCTTCGTAAAAGTCATCGAAGCCGCCGTAGGACTTGCCCTCGATCATCATGGGCTTTTGTTCAGCGTCCACCTTGAACGAAGCGCGAATTTCGGACTGCAAGGATACGAGCGCATCGCCGGAAATTCTCAATGCGGTCACCGATGGATTGTCGCGGAAGATTTCGCCCAGCGGCTCAACATGCATGACGGCATTGTCGATTGTGAGCGCCCTGAAAAGCGGCACCGGTTTCAATTCGGCCCAGGTCGGCGTTTCGAGATAAAACGACCGCCCTCCCCAGCCAAAGCTGACGAAACGCACATTCGGATTGTCAAACCAACCGGCGCCATTTCCGGTTTTCAAGAATGCGAATTCTTTGCGCACCGCGTCGTCAAAAGGAATGATGATGTCTGAATGGATCGGATTTGCCGCCACGAAGATTTCGATGCTGCCGCTGCCCGCTGCAGCAACCGGAATCAGCGGCCGGGGGACGAAAGTGGCAACAATGGCAAATGCGGCGAGAGTGGCCGCGCCGAGCAAAATCCGGCGCAGCCATCGTTTGGCGGCTTGGCCAAAGCTCAATGCAATATCTGGCTCAGGAACAGTTTGGTGCGTTCATGCTGCGGGTTCTTGAAGAATTCGAGCGGCGCGTTCTGCTCGACGATCTGGCCGCGGTCCATGAAGATCACACGATCGGCGACCTGGCGGGCAAAGCCCATTTCATGGGTCACGCAAATCATGGTCATGCCTTCTTCAGCCAGCGACACCATGGTTTCCAGAACTTCCTTGATCATTTCCGGATCGAGCGCCGAAGTCGGCTCGTCAAACAGCATGACGCGCGGGTTCATGCAGAGCGAACGGGCAATGGCCACGCGCTGCTGCTGACCGCCGGAAAGCTGGCCCGGGTACTTGTTGGCCTGTTCGGGAATCTTGACCTTTTCGAGATAGTGCATCGCCACTTCTTCAGCCTTCTTCTTCGGCATCTTGCGCACCCAGATCGGCGCCAGCGTGCAATTCTGAAGGATGGTCAAATGCGGGAACAGGTTGAAGTGCTGGAACACCATGCCAACCTCGCGGCGCACTTCGTCGATCTTTTTCAGATCGTTGGTCAGTTCAATGCCATCGACAAAAATCTGACCCTTTTGATGCTCTTCCAGCCGGTTGACGCAGCGGATCATCGTCGACTTGCCAGAGCCGGACGGGCCGCACACGACAATCCGTTCGCCCTTTTCGACATTCAGGTTGATGTCTTTCAGCACATGAAATTCGCCATACCATTTGTGCACGCCGATCATCTGGACGGCGGCGACGGAATCGGTATTTGCAGCGGGTTCAGCCATTTACATTTACTCCTAGTGTTTGTGCCCGGTCTCAAGCCGCCGTTCCATGAATTGCGAGTATCGCGACATGGCAAAGCAGAAGGACCAGAAAATGAAGGCGGCGAAGATCAGGCCGGATTTCGGCGTGGATGGCGATGCCCATGCGGCATCGGAGAAGTTTTGGCGGACGATGCCGAGAAGGTCGAACATGCCGATGATGTACACCAGGCTCGTATCCTTGAAGAGCGAGATGAACGAGTTGACGATGCTCGGAATCACCAGTTTCAACGCCTGCGGCATGACGATGAGACCCATCTTCTGCCAATAGCCAAGTCCGAGCGAATCCGCGCCTTCATATTGGCCCTTCGGGATCGCCTGCAAACCGCCGCGGATCACTTCGGCCATGTAGGCGGACGAGAAAAGGGCGACGCCGACGAGTGCGCGCATCAACTTGTCGAAAGTGACGCCCGGCGGCAGGAACAGCGGCAGCATGACCGAAGCCATGAACAGTACGGTCACCAGCGGCACGCCGCGCACGGCCTCGATGAACACCACCGAGAAGAACTTGACCACCGGCAGTTTCGAGCGCCTTCCGAGCGCCAGCAAAATGCCAAGCGGCAGCGAAACCGTGATGCCGACGAACGAGATCACCATGGTCACCAGCAGGCCGCCCCAGAGCGGGGTTTCCACGTCAACCAGTCCAAACACGCCGCCGCGCAACAGGTAATAAGCGACAACCGGGAAGACAACGAAGAACACGAAAGCGTTCAGCGCCTTGTATGGCAGTTTCGGCATTGCGAGCGGCACGAGTGTCGCGGTGAATATCACGGCTGTCAGCCAGACCCGCCAGCGTTCGGCGTCCGGATAGCGGCCGACCATGAACTGCTGGAATTTCGCACCGACGAATGCCCAACATGCGCCGGACCAGCCTTCCGGCTGAATGCCGCCTTGGGCGGCTGTCGTGCAGAAGGTTCGGTCTGTGCCAGTCCATTGCGCATCAATGAACAGCCAGCGGAACATAGGCGGCAGCAGCCAGGCGAGGAAGAGAAACGCCAGTATGGTCAGAACGCTGTCCGTCACGTTGGCGAACAGGTTCTTGCGCGCCCAGCCGACAATGCCGCTTTCCGCAAACGGCGGCGGCAGCGAGGGCTCTTCTGAGGTGCGGACGTATCCATTGGTCATGGTGTTCATGTCAACGCTCCACCAGTGCCATTTTGGCGTTGAACCAGTTCATGAAGGCCGAGGTCAAAATGCTGATGCCGAGGTAGGCGATCATCCAGATGGCGACGATTTCCACTGCCTGTCCGGTCTGGTTAAGGATCGTGCCGCCGACCGCGACAAGGTCCGGATAACCGATGGCGATTGCCAGAGACGAGTTCTTCGTCAGGTTCAGAAACTGGCTCGTCAGTGGCGGGATGATGATGCGCATCGCCTGCGGGATCACGACAAGGCGCAGCAATTGATTGCGCGACAAGCCGACGGCCTGCGATGCTTCTGTCTGACCCTTCGCCACGCCGAGAATGCCGGAGCGGACAATCTCGGCAATGTACGACGCTGTGTACACGGAAAGGGCGAGATAGAGCGACAGGAATTCCGGTTTGACCTGCATGCCGCCGGAAAGATTGAACGTGGAGAGCTTTGGCGCTTCAACCGTGACCGGCATGCCAGTGAGGAAAAACGCCAGCAGCGGAAAGCCGATGATCAACCCCATTGATGTCAGGAACACCGGAAACTGCTGCCCTGTCTCCTGCTGCCGCTTGCGCGACCAGCGGGCGACGAAAAACGAGATGACTACGGCTGTCAAAAGACCAATCAAAATCAGTCCGCTGCCTTCGCTCCAGATCAGTTTCGGCATGAAAACGCCACGGCTGTTCAGGAAGGACCCAAGCGGAAGAACAATCGACTCTTTGGGCTGCGGCAGGACCGAAAGCACGCCGAAATACCAAAAGAAAATCTGCAAAAGCGGCGGGATATTGCGGAAAATCTCGACATAAACCGTGGCGAGGCTTCGGACGAGCCAATTTCTCGAAAGCCGCCCGATACCAACGATAAAACCCAGAATCAGTGCGGTGAAAATGCCGACTGCAGCAATGATGACCGTATTGATGATGCCAATATAAAGCGCCTTCAGGTAGGTTGAATCGCTTGTGTAGGGAATCGGCGTTTGGGCGATATCAAAGCCTGCCCGCCCATTGAGAAAGCCGAAACCGGAAGCAATGTTGGAGCGTTTGAGATTCTCGGCGGTGTTGCCGATGATCCACCAGACAAGAACCACCAGCAAGACGGCGAGAACGACCTGCGAGATCAGTCCGCGGATCTTGGGGTCGTAGAACATTGCAGACAGTCTGCCTGTCCTGTCGTGCGAAATGTCGCTGACAGCCATGAGCCGCTCCCGTCAAACCGGTTTCAAGGAAGATTTCCCGGCGGCGCGATGAACGCCGCCGGAAAGACTCTGAACTTGCGGTTAACGGACCGGCGGTGCGTACTGCAAGCCGCCCTTCGACCACAGCGCGTTGATGCCGCGCGCGATCTTCAGCGGCGAGCCGGCGCCGACGTTGCGTTCAAAGCTTTCGCCGTAATTGCCGACAGCCTTGACGATGTTGTACGCCCAGTCATTGCCCAAACCGAGATCCGTTCCGATCTTGGTGTCGGCTTCCTTGCCGAGGAAACGCAGAATGTCCGGGTTGGTCGATGCGGTCATCTCTTCCAGATTGGCCTGGGTGATGCCGAGCTCTTCTGCATTCAGCGTGGCGTTGAAGGTCCATTTGACGATGTCAAACCACTGGTCATCGCCCTGGCGGACGGCAGGTCCAAGCGGCTCCTTGGAAATGATTTCCGGAAGAACAACGTGGTCATCGGGAGCGGCCAGCGCCAGGCGTGTTGCGTAAAGGCCCGACTGATCGGTCGTCAGCACATCGCAGCGGCCTGAATCATAGGCAGCATTCACTTCTTCGTTCTTTTCGAAAACAACCGGCGAGTATTCCATCTTGTTGGCTTTGAAATAGTCAGCGAGATTGAGTTCCGTTGTCGTGCCGGCCTGAACGCAAACCGAGGCGCCCGAGAGCTGCAGCGCCGAGTTGACGCCCGAGATCTTTTTCGAATTGATCATGAAGCCCTGGCCGTCATAGTAGTTGACGCCAGCAAAGTTCAAACCCAGTGCGGTGTCGCGGTTGATGGTCCAGGTGGTATTGCGGGCAAGAAGATCGACTTCGCCCGACTGCAGCGCAGTGAAGCGCTCCTTGGCCGACAGCGGGGTGAACTTCACCTTGGTGCCATCGCCGAAAACAGCTGCGGCAACGGCGCGGCAGAAATCAACATCGAGACCGGTCCATTCGCCCTTGTCATCCGGAGCGGAGAAGCCTGCGAGACCGACGTTGACGCCGCATTGGACAAAGCCCTTGGCCTTGACGTCATCAAGCGTGGCAGCGCCAGCGGAAGAAGCGAGTGCAAAAAATGCAGAGCCGAGAAGTGCAGTTTTGATTTGTTTGTTCATTGGTGTCCTACCTCTGGTTACCCATTCAAATTTTTTTGACGAGCCGCTGCAAATAGCGCGACTGCTGTTCGCAATGCCGTCTGTCACTTTGCGTGATGGATGACATCATGAACGCTTATCGAATGTCATTCCGGCGGCTTGGTCAAGTGCGTATCGCCCATTCAGCCGTGGACAGCATGAAAGGTTTTGGCGGATTTAGTGAAAACAACGGAAAAACCAGTGAGTTTTTGGTCATAATGCAGGTGAAATGAATTTCCAGGGGCGAATTTTAGCGCTTTTTCGGGAGTGTTCGACCAGTTTGCAGCCGAAATACAACGCTACGGCGTCCAAGCCACCGCGCAAAACAAAGCGTAAACAACATCCCGAATGTGAAACCGGCAACGACGTCGGATGGATAATGGGCCTGCGCGGCAATTCTCGTTGCGGCCAGAAAGAAGCCGACGGGAAGGATCAGCCACCGCCACTTGGGGAACCAGATCATTGCAACCATGGTCACTGCGCCCATCGTCGTCGAGTGGCCGGATGGCATGCTGGCGAAGTCGTAGCCGACTGAAAAAGGCTCGAAATGAACTGCGCCGAAGGTATCAAACAGTTTTGGCCGGGCGCGGCCAATCGGTATTTTGATAATGTTGACCAAGATGCCAGAGCCGGCAACGGAACCAAACAAAAAGGCAGATTGCCCGAACAGGCGGAGAAGCCAAGCCCTTGCCTTCTGCCGGTAGGCGGACCAGTCCAGAAAAGCGGTGATCAAGAACAGGATTGCGGACGGTATCAGATACCGGTCAGATTTGCCGACATTGGTGATGTCGCTCATGAATTGAACCACCGGCGAATTGGAAGCCCTGACGGCGCGCAGGGCGGCTTCATCGGCAACCAAAATCAATATCAACGCAAGAATCATACCGGTTACGGCAATGCCGGTCATCCGCTGGGTCCAGATGCTGGCATCCAGTTTCAAATGCGGTTTGTTCAACTGCAACTGTGCGCGCTTGAACGAAGTGGCCGAAACCCGGTGTTTTCTTGTCGCAACTTCAGTTGATGGCATTTCAAACCGGCCCCAAATTGAATACCAGTCATTTCAGACAAAGAAGCTGGCGTGACCAGTGAGTGAGGCTTTATGGCGAAGACAGAAGAAAACAGCAACGGAACTTTAGGCATCAACACCCGGCTGGCGCACGACGGCTACAATCCGCGCGACTACCACGGTTTCGTCAATCCGCCCGTTGTGCACGCCTCGACAGTGCTGTTCCCGGACGCTGCAACAATGGAAAGCCGGAACCAGAAATACACCTACGGCACGCGCGGCACGACCACCTCGACAGCACTGGAAGATGCAATCAACCTGCTCGAAGGTTCGGCCGAAACAATCCTGGTGCCTTCGGGCCTCGCGGCCGTCACCGTCCCGTTGCTGGCATTTCTGTCTTCCGGCGATCATCTGATGATTGTTGACTCGGTCTACAATCCGACCCGCCGCTTTGCTGATACGATGCTTAAGAAGCTTGGCATCGAGGTTGACTATTATCCGCCAGACCTTGGCGCTGGCATTTCGTCGTGGATGAAACCGAACACGAAGGTCGTGTTCACCGAGTCGCCAGGCTCCAACACGTTTGAAATGCAGGACATACCGGCCATCGCCAGAGCCGCCCATGCCGGCGGTGCCATCGTCATGATGGACAACACCTGGGCAACGCCGTTGTTTTTCAAACCGTTGGACCACGGCGTTGATATTTCGATTCATGCGGCGACCAAATATCCGTCCGGCCATTCGGATATTTTGATGGGCACGGTTTCGGCCAACACCGCTTGCGCCCACCAGCTGCGCGAAAGCCTGGTCACGCTCGGCATTTGTGTCGGACCGGACGATGCCTACCAGATCCTGCGCGGCCTTCGCACCATGGGTATCCGGCTTGAGCGCCACCAGCAGACTACGCTGGCGTTGGCCGAGTGGCTGGAAACGGACAGCCGCGTCGCCCGCGTCCTGCACCCGGCGCTGCCATCCTTCCCTGGCCATGACTTGTGGAAGCGCGACTTCTGCGGCTCTTCTGGCATTTTCTCGATCGTGCTGAACGGAGGCGGCAAGAAGGAAGCGCATGCCTTTCTCGACGCGCTCGATATCTTTGGCCTTGGCTACTCCTGGGGCGGCTATGAAAGCCTTGCCGTCCACGTTTGGATCGGCGATCGCGTCCACTCGAAAGCGCCGCCCGAAGGACCGGTCATCCGTCTGCAGATCGGTTTGGAAGATGCCGTCGACCTGCGCGCTGACATAGAGCGCGGCTTGAACGCGGCTTTTGGCTGAAAGGATTTATCATGAGCTTCGCCAAACTCCGCGCCGCCAACGCCAAACGCCAGAAAGAGTGGGACCGGGACAACCAGATCACCCTCTCCTACCGCGGCACCGAGCTAGGCGGCGAGGTTGGCGAAGCGCTGAACATCATCAAGAAGCTCGAACGCGAACGCCTCGGCATCAAAGGCAGCCGCGCCACGCTGGAAGATCTGGCCGAAGAACTCGCCGACGTCATCATTTGCTGTGACCTGATCGCCATGGCTACCGGCATTGATCTGACCGCAGCGGTGGAGAAGAAGTTCAACAAGACGAGCGAGAAGGTCGGGTTGGAGACGAGATTGAAGCTGACGGACTGAAGGTGAACCAGCGAAGGTGCGAACACGCGAGTCGGTACCGGGAAGCAGTTGCTCTGACAGCGGTGCAACGGGGACCAAGTTTTGGCATTGCCGGCCCCGGCCCGAGGAAAATTTCAAGCCATATCAAAGCGAAATTACTTGTATTCAACAAACCCGCCGGAACTACTCACACCAGAGACTTGAAATCGCGATACCAGGTATTTTGCCGTCTGCCTGAATGGCCTGCTGACTTCCCGCCACAGTTTCACAAAGCCCTTCGGTTTATTCCTTCGCCATTCCTCTTCCCATTTTTTATCTCTTTCGTCCTGAATGGTGCTGTTCAGACTCTCGTCGCTCCGGTCATCGGTCAGGATCACGTGCTGTATGCATATGGCGGGAGTCAGCTGCAGAATCCGCATTTTCGCAAAGACCGGCGAAATTGGATTGAACAGATACTCGTCCACCGGGTCTTTGACAGTTTCGGGATCATTCAGGAGATCGCGCGCCGCTTTGCGCGAGATGAGATACCCGCCCGCCCCGCCATGGGGTGACAACAGCGGATACAGCTTTCTGGGCACTTCGGTAAAACTGACTTCACCCTCAATATTTCCCAATTTCACGGGAATCCTGGTCGTCTCCAATTTCACGATATCGACACCCGGCGGAATCCATGAATCATCTGAGAGCAGCCTTGTCGCATCACGCGACAGGTAGACATCGTCCTCGAACACTGCTGCCCATTCGTCATCATTTTGGAGGATAGTCTCCCACACCTTTCGATGACTGAGGAAGCAGCCGATTTCGCCAGGCCCCAACTGGCCAAAGCGCGGCGCTGGATTTACATATTTTTCCAGTTCAGCCGAGGAAAACTTGCTGCCGTCGACTGCAGGAATCCGGACGACATTCAAACCCAGATTTTTGGAAATGCCCTCAAATCGTTTCAGCCGCCCGTCAGAGCGGTCCAAATTGATGAGGTAGCTTTTGATCATGGGGTTTATAGCTCCATCAGACCGGTGAGCCCCATGACAAGCGGAACATAACAGAACCCCGCCAACCATTTGGCGATCCCAGCAGGGCTCGAACCTGCGACCTAGTGCTTAGAAGGCACTTGCTCTATCCAGCTGAGCTATGGGACCGGATTGTTTGGCAATCAAACAGCTGGCCCGATTCCCGTCAATGGCAACCAAGTGGCCGAGATGCAAAGACGCTCAGTGCGTCCAGGGCTGTTTTCTGTCGAACTTGAAATTGTCGGAGTAGGACACGCGGCGGCGCTTCGGCTCGTGCGGCTCTTCGACAGAATAGGCGATGCCATGCTTGGTGGCGTAGGCAATTGCCTCATCTTTCGAATCAAACTTGAGCTTCACCTGGCTGAGCATGTCGGAGGAAGACGTGTAGCCCATCAGCGGCTCAACCTTGCGTGCGGCGACTGCATCATGCTCCAGCAGCCAAACACCGGTCTTGCCCTTGCCGGACTGGGTTGCGGTCTTTGCGGGGCTGTAAATGCGTGCCGACATGTCTGCCTCATTGGTCCAATCGTTTTGCCGACGGTTGGTCGGAGCGAGAGGATTCGAACCTCCGACCCTCTGGTCCCAAACCAGATGCGCTACCAGGCTGCGCTACGCTCCGTCATGCCAATCAGCAAAACCGCGATCCGGATACACGCTTCGCTGCCAAGCTGCAACGGGAAAGGTTGGATCCCTTATAAATCAAGAGTCTTTTGGCCGAGATCCATTTCTGTCAACACGGAAGAAGCCAGTTGGCGGGTGACCCGGACACGCTGTTCGAGCGCTGCCCGGTCGATGCGGGCAACAATGTCTTGTGCCGTGGCCAGCGAACGCTCGATCCGGCTGACGAGGAAGCGGACAACCAAATTGTCGACGGCCATCTGCCGGTCCGAAAAGAGTTTGGTGATGACGCCGGACAAGAGGTCATCGTCCGGTTCGGATATCTCGACCATCAGAGCAGACTTGATCCGCGACATCAGGTCAGGAAGCGCGACTGGCCATTGCGAGGGCCAGCGGCGGGATGTGATCAGCAGATGTTTCCCGGCCTCCCGGGTGGCATTGACCAGATGGAACAGCGCCTTCTCGTCGATGGCGCGGTCACCTATGCCATCAATCAAGATGTTTGCGTTGGCCCTGGCCGCTTCCTCGATGCCGCCTTCCGCAGCCGAATCGACAACCATTGCCTCCGCCTTGTCAGCCCATATGGACGCAAGGTGCGATTTGCCCGAGCCGTGCGGCCCGGCCATGATCATGAAACCCGCTGGCCATTCCGGCCATTGATCAATCAGCGCAACTGCTGCCGCATTGGACGGCGTGACGATCAGCTCGTCACGGGAATAGCCCGGCTGATGCCCAAGATCGAGCGGCAACTGTCTTGGTTTGGGCGGCGACACAGGATCGCTCACCCAGGGTGCACATGGTGGCCGCGATAAAGCGGTGAGGCGACATAGCGGCTGATGGCAAAGCGCACGAGAACCCCGATGGCGGCGGATGCAGGCACAGCGACCAACAGGCCGACAAAGCCGAACAGGGAGCCAAAAGCAAAGAGCGCAAACATCAGCCAGACCGGATGCAGGCCAATGCTTTCTCCGACAAGCTTTGGAGAGAGGATGTTGCCTTCAATGAACTGGCCAACCCCGAAAACTGCGACCACCGCCAGCAGCATCACCCAATCCGGCCAGAACTGAACGATGGCGACAATCATGGCCAGAAGCAGCCCGATTATCCCGCCGACATAGGGAATGAACGAAATCAGCCCGGCAAACATGCCGATCAACAAGCCGAAGTTCAACCCCGTCGCGATCAGGCCGGTCGCATAGATGATGCCCAGAATGATGCAGACCGTACCCTGCCCGCGAATGAAGCCGGCAATGGCGCCATTGATGTCATTGGCGATGGCGCGAACGGTTCCGACATGGTCACGCGGCACCCAGGAGTCCACTTTCTCGACCATCCGGTCCCAGTCGAGCAGCGTGTAGAAGGCGACCACCGGTGTCACTACAAATAGCGACGCAATGTTGATGACAGTCCCGGCCGAGGTCCAAAGCGACTGGAGCACGGTCGAACCAAGCGTTGTCGCCTGACCGAGGATGGTGCCGATGTTCTTCTGGAATGTCGCAGCATCGATACCGAGGCTGTCATGCAGCCATTTCAAGTTTTCCTCGGTCGCCAAAGCCTGGATGCGGGCGATGTAGGACGGCATCTTGCTGCCAAAATCAACCAATTGGGCAACAAGGATCGGCGCGACAATCACGATGAACAGGATGAAAACCAGCACAAAGGTCAAAAGAATCGAAAGTGTGGCCAGCAATCGGGACAAGCCCAGGCGTTCCAGCCGGTCTGCGACAGGATCAAGAAAATAAGCAAGCGTCATGCCGACAACAAATGGCAGCAACACGCTGGCAAAAAGATAAAGCAGCAAACTGAAGACAGCCAAAGCGGCAAGCCAGAAAAACGCCTGACGCTTCAGCGCCTGCCGCGCCGCGTTTTCCTCCCGGATCAATGCCGCTTCTGAAAATACTGCAACAGGCGCCGCCACTTTCGGTGCAATGTCAGTTTTTGCCGGTTTCTTGACCATCATCTGCCATGTGTTTGAGCCAGGTCACGAGATAGGCTGCGGTGGAGGCTGCGGTCAAGAGAGCGACCAAGCCGATAAGCAGCTGGATCAAGACCAATCCGTCAAAGCCGAAGCCGTGGTGGGCAAGCACAAGCGCCGCCAGGGCAATTTGCGCGGCGGTGTTTGCTTTGGAAACAAACAGCGGATGCATCTCGACCGGGTTTCCCATTACGGCTGACAACATCACAGCGCTGACAATCAGCGCGTCACGAAAAACAACCATTGCAACAAGCCAAAGCGGCAAAATGCCTTGATAGGCCAGAACTATGAATACGGATACCAGCAGCAGTTTGTCCGCCACAGGGTCCAGATAGCCGCCAAGTTCGGATTTCATGTCAAAGCGGCGGGCTACATAGCCATCGACACCATCTGAAACGCCGGCCGCAATGAACCCCAGAAGGGCCGCGAGTTCATGCCCGGACAGCAAAGCCCAAACCACAAACGGCACCAAAAGGAGCCTGAAAATGGTGATGTAGTTCGGAATGGTCATGGAGCCGCCTGCATTGCGGCGCTAATGTAAGCGGTCACCGGCAATTTCCAAGTTAATTCCAGTGTTATTTTCAAAACGCAGGCCAATCAAACCTGTTGGTTTTGCGCTGAAACCTTGCATATCAGGCCCTGTCGTGCCATTGCGGCGCCATCCACGGGAATCCTTGCCATGACGCTTCCAAACGGTCTGACCTACCGCGACGCCGGTGTCGACATTGATGAGGGCAATCTGCTGGTCGAAAAGATCAAGCCGGCGGTGCGTTCGACGCGCCGTCCGGGCGCTGACGGGGAAATCGGCGGCTTCGGCGGCCTGTTTGACCTGAAGGCCGCAGGCTTCACCGATCCGGTTCTGGTCGCTGCCAATGATGGCGTCGGCACCAAGCTCAGGCTTGCCATTGACGCAGACCGGCATGAGACAGTGGGCATCGACCTTGTCGCCATGTGCGTCAACGATCTGGTGGTGCAAGGCGCGGAGCCGCTGTTCTTCCTTGACTATTTTGCCACCGGCAAACTCAATTCCGACCAGGGCGCCGCCATTGTCGGCGGCATTGCCGAGGGCTGCCGGCAGGCAGGTTGCGCGCTGATCGGCGGCGAAACGGCGGAAATGCCGGGCATGTACCGCGATGGCGACTATGACCTTGCCGGCTTTGCCGTCGGCGCGGCGGAGCGAACACAACTGCTGCCGTCCAAGGACATTCGGCCGGGTGATATTCTGCTCGGCCTCGCCTCATCCGGCGTCCATTCAAATGGCTTCTCTCTGGTTCGCCGCATTGTTGAGCGTTCCGGTCTGGGCCTTGATGCACCCGCCCCGTTTGCCAATGGCCAGACGCTGGGTGAAGCGCTGCTGACGCCGACGCGCATCTATGTAAAGCAGCTTTTGGCCGCCATCCGCGAGACCGGCGCTATAAAGGCGCTGGCGCACATCACCGGCGGCGGGTTTCCGGACAATATCCCGCGCGTTCTGCCGGACAATTGCTCGGCCGAGATCGACCTGCCCGCCATTAAAGTGCCTGCGGTTTTCTCCTGGCTCGCCGCGACCGGCGGCGTGGCGCGCAATGAGATGCTGCGCACGTTTAACTGCGGCGTTGGCATGATTGTTGTGGTTGCGCCGGAGAATGCGGACATGGTTGAGGCGGCGCTGACAGCGCAGGGCGAAAACGTCATGCCGCTTGGCAAGCTGGTGGAAGCTTCGGACGAGCGCGTCATTTACCGCGGCGAACTGGCGCTCTAGGACCATGAAAAAGCGCGTCGCCGTGCTTATCTCCGGGCGCGGCTCGAACATGGAGGCGCTGGTGCGCGCCGCTGCCGATCCCGCCTACCCGGCTGAGATCGTCGGCGTCCTGTCAAACAAGGCGGATGCCAAAGGACTTGAATTCGCTGCATCCAAGGGCATCCCGTCCCGGGCCATCCCGCACAAGGATTATCCCAACCGCGAAGCCCATGACGCCGCCATGCATGAAGCGTTGATGGCGCTCAACCCGGACGTCATTGCCTGTGCGGGATACATGCGGATCATGACACCCGGCTTTGTCGCAAAATGGGAAGGCAGGATGATCAATATCCACCCGTCCCTGTTGCCGGATTTCAAGGGCACCCATACGCACGGGCGGGCTTTGGAAGCCGGTGTCAGGGAACATGGCTGCAGTGTGCATTTCGTCACCGCCGAACTCGACGACGGCCCGATCATAGCCCAAGCCCGCGTCCCGGTATTGCCGGGCGATACGCCAGACACGCTCAGCGCGCGGGTGCTGATCGAAGAGCACAAGCTCTATCCAAAGGCGCTAGCGACAGTCTGCGCTCGCTAAGCGTCAGACCTGCTTCTCCGTCTTTCCGTCATCCGGCGCTGCCGGTTTTACTTTCTTTTCCGAAAGGACGAAATCCTCGCCTGCGAAGCTGTCTGGACGGTCGATGGCCTTGGTGTAAACCGCCGCCTCGCCGCCAACCTTCAGGATGCCCAGTTTCTTGAGTGTGTCGAGAATGCCCATGACCCGTCTCCCTGACGTTGATCGCCAAAGCCAAGTCTAGATCAATAAGCCAATTCACCATTGATGGCGGTCAAGGATTCCACTGAATTTCGACGCGAAGCATGCCGCAAAGGGTCGCATTCATCGCTCCCAAGGGTTGGCTGCAAACAATGCCGGATTGTCGTGGACGCAGTTCAGACTCGCTAGCGGATATCGACCGCTTTTGGTTCGTTCCCACGCTCAAGGCTGTAAAACCCGCCTGCCTCAACGCCCTGCCAGTCGCCTTGCTCGCCATCCGGCCAAAGAACGCGCACCTCCGCCTTGGCTTCCGCGCCGAGCCCGAAATGCCACCAACCGAGCTGACCGCCTGCATGGCCGCCGCCGACTGTGATTTCGCGGCGCTGGATTTTTTCGCCGGTCTTCACTTCTATCCACGCGCCAATGCCATCCCGGTTCGCGCCCGGATCGTTCAATTTGACATTGACGAACTTGCCCGCGTCCGTGCTGACATTGCGCCAAATCTGCGCGGGCTCATTGCGGTTGACCACCACAAGGTCGATCAGTCCGTCGAGATTGAAATCCGCCAGCGCCGCGCCGCGCGATTGGGCAAAACTGGCGACACCCGCCTTGTCGGCAACTTCGGTGAATTTGCCGCCCTCGCCCTGAAGTAGCAGATTGTTCGGGTCCTTCATCGAAAAATCGGGCATGGCCGCCACATTGCCCTTGGCAACGAACAGGTCTGCCAGTCCGTCATTGTTGACGTCCTCAAACTGCGCATGCCAGCCGGTGGACGGCTTGAGGTCATCGCCGGTAAATGGACGATGGGCAGTGACGCCGCTGGGCCATGCGATGTCGGCATAGTCCGGCGTCAGTTTTTCGGCCTTTGTGTTTTTCAGCACCTGCAGTTTCTGGTCGGCCATGGATGTCAGGAAATAGTCGGGAAATCCGTCTCCGTTCACATCAGTAGAAGCGATGCCCATGCCCCAGATGCGCAGGCGTTTCCAGCCTTCCTTGTCGGTGTAAAGCGCAGGCGCTTTGCCGGGTTCGACATGCCACATCTGCTCTTGCCCGGCTTCGTAGTATTCTCGGTCATTGGAGACGCGCAGCGACGGCGTACCGGAACGGTTCCAGTCAGTGAACAGCATTGAAAGCGGGCAGAAGCTCGGCTTCAGGGCCAGCGGCGGGGCAAACTTCTTCTCGGAGTTCGAAATCGGACGATGCAGCCAATTGTCGGTGCAGGAGCCCCAGGGAGAAAATTCTTCCTCCCTGTTGATATAATTGCCGATTGCGAATGTCGGCCAGGCGGCGCCCTTCTCCCAGGTCGCGGCAAAAGCGGCCGACCAGGCGTCACCGCCGTCAAATCCCCAAGCCTCGTTGGCACGTTCGAATTTGCATCCGCCCTTGCCGCGCAAAATGACATTTTCGCCGACACGCAACAGAACCACGTCGGTTATACCGTCGGCATCGACATCCAGCGGATAACCGCCGGTGACTTTGTCGAGTTCAAGCCCGCTGAGTTCAGCGGCAAATTTGAGTTCACCGCCGCGCTTGCTGTCGTTCCGGTAAAATGTCGCCTTGTTTTCGCCGCCGGCCAGCAAGATGTCCGGGTATTCATCGCCGTTGCAGTTAAAAATCGTCGCCCCGCCGCCGACCATATATTGCCACTCGCCTTTATAGACGCTTGAAATACCTGAGGATTTGGTTTCCTCGGCAAATGCCGGAATGGCTGGAGCGACTTCCTGAGCGACGGATAATCCGGCAGATGACGCGAACAACAGTGCAGAGAGGGCAGACGTGCCGAGCACCCGAGAGCCGCTCATTTGCGCATCTCCAGTGCGCTTGCATGTTTGCCAGTGCAGCGTCCCTGCTCCAGTCCTTGGTCGATGGCTGCACGGAAATGGATGCCGCCGTACAGGCGTGAGATGCCAGCCTCGTCCGCAGCGGCCCAGAAGCTGTCGAAGTGACGCGCTTTCAAACCCTCACGTTCGTGGGTGGCATCGTCAAAGCCAAACTTCTCGCCAAACACGAATGTGAGCGCTTCCGCCGCCGCGCCAGATTCGGAACTGTGGCCGCTCGGATACTCAGGGAACGGCGGGGTTATCAGCATTGGCTCCCATTTCGGGTCGATCACGCGTTTGATGTAGGTGACGGGGCGCAACAGATCATGCTTGAATTTTTCGTTCCAGCAGCCGATGAACCCGTCTGCAACCGCGACGCCTGTTCGCGCCAGCGCCTCGGCGCTTTTATCGACGCTCAGCCCGTCGCGTTCCATGATTTGCAAAATAATCGATACCCAGTGCCCGGCAGGCGTCGGTGTCAGCATCGGGTCATCGGACCAGAAGCGGGCAATGATCTTCTGCTCGTCCGTCAGCTTGGTCGTGGTCTGATAAACTTCGTCCGCTTCTTTGTAAAAAGCGCTTCCCTTGTCTTCGCTGTATTCGGCTGGCGCCGGCAGCGGACAGGCACCGCCGTCCGGCATGGCAAACGGGCGGTTATTGCCCCAGCCGGGTAATAGAGGCATTTGCTGCTGGCGCACTGCGCTGGTCGGGACCCAATGTGACGGCCCCGGCGTCAGCTTGTATTCGAGCGGGAAGCCCATGTTTTCAATCGCAGCGCCACCATCCGTGCTTGACCAGGCGAGGATGTGATCAGCGATAGCCTTGCCATAGGCTTTGCTCGCATCGACAACATCTGCAGGTTTCCCTGCAGTCGCCTCTTCATCCAATCGTTTGGCAACAGCCGCATAGGCGCGCTGTCCGGTTGGGCCGGTATTGGAGAAAAAGTTCATCACTGCGGCCTCTAGCGCCGCATTCATGACGACGGTTTCGTCGTATGCCTTGCCTGCTTCACGCTGCGGCAATGCGGTCAGACCATTCAGTTGTCCCGCCAGGCTCTTGAGTTTTTCGTTTCCGGAAGCAGTCGCCTCCCAAGCGGTTACACCAAGATATGCAAAGGATCGGCTCGCGACCGGCGGTGAATAGGTGGCAGTATGGCGGACCAATTCAAGCACGTGGACATACCAGCTGTGCAAATCATCGGCAGGGTTCTTGGCCGTGGGCGCGGCCGCTGAAGCGGTACCTGCGGCAATTGCTGCGAAAAAGAAAATCAAGAAAGCGGCGCGAAGACCAAAACGTGCAAAGGCACTCATCTCAACGCCCCTCCCAAGGCAAATCTATGCCAGTCCGCCTGACCGGCTTGTTTGAAAAACATTATTTCGACTGCAAAAATAATTCAAGCACATTCAGACGGCCTGCCCGGCGACGAACCTGTCAGTTCGCTGACATCGCTGTCATCCGGCTGTCAGCATAGCTGTGCAACCTTGGGTGTCTCAGGCGCAGAAAATGCTTTTCATCGAAGGGACAATCATCATGAGAAAAATGCCGCTACACCGGTCAATTGCACTGGCCTTCAGCATTACCTTCCTTGGTCTCGCCATTTTGCCAGTCACACTTGCATCGGCGGAAGACATTGTTGCCACAGGCGCAGATTGCGTTTCCGAGGGGTGCGACCTGGCGCAAACCGTCTCCATACGCCAAGCCCCAAAGCCTCAGGTGTCCGCCATGGCGACCAATCCGGTCATCGTGCTGTCGGATGCAAATCTTGCGCTGGTTGACGCCGACCGGCTGACGCCTGCGGAGAAAATCGGCTCGACGCTTCGTATGGTTCATTGTTCTGGCACCAAGGCCTGCCAAATTGCCTGGCTTGAATGCGCGCCGCTGCCGGGCGCTGTAGGCCAGTTGAAATGCAGCGCAGCCAGGTAGCAACCGGCGTCAAAGCTTGATGTCGTATGTCACCCACTTGGTCCGTTCGGCCAGCCGGTCATAAAGGCCACGGGCGCGGTAATTGTCATCTGCGGTGATCCAGCGGATGACGGTCCAGCCGCGCCTTTGTCCTTCAGCTTTCACGGCTTTGATCAGCGCTTCGGCTGCGCCGGATCCACGGGCCTCAGGATCGACGAACAGGTCATCAAGAAAACCGCCGGTGCTGGCCGACAATGGCCGCGCGTAGGGACGGAAATGGGTAATGCCTATCAGTTTCTCGTTGCCAGTCTCCGCAACGAGTCCATGCACCTCAATTCCCTCATCCATCAGCCATGACCAGACCTTGTCGCGCATCGCCGATGTCTGTTCCACTTTGTAGAACGCAGCGTAGCCGGAATAGAGTTTGTTCCATTGCTCACGATCACCGACCGCAATCGGCCGCACCGTCACGCCTGTCTTTTCCAACATGAATTCCTCTTCTTCAATCCGCAATGAAGCAACGGTCGAGGTCGTAACGCAGCGCTGCTGCGTCACGCGACATGGCCCAATCGGGAATCTGCATTCCCGCCTCGTCCAGATATGACCGGCGCATCATCGCCAGCGTGTCGTCCGACATGCCCAGTTTGGCAATGTCCGCGTCAACGATTTTCTCGTGACGGTCATAGGCGCTGTCGAGCACTGCATCGGTGATGACGTCAGGCAACAGGCCTTTCTCCTCCATCACGTCCATGGCTGCGATGCACCACATGGAAAAATCCGCGTCCTCGCCAAACTTCTGCGCCTGCGCTTGCCCTATCCCGGCCAATACAAAACCCAAAGCCGCAACCTGCCAGATCATCCATGCCTTTTTCATGTCAACGCTTCCTTGATGGCTGCCCTCCGCATTTCGCCAGAACTGCAGCAAGCCGTCAACGGCCCGCCGCTATGCGCTGTCGGTCAGGCAAAAGGCCTTATCCAGATTCGCACATCGTGAAACGCCGCACCGCCATGCGGGGCGATGGCGTCGGCTGACGTCAGCGTGTTGATCCCCTCGCCGCCCTCAAATGCACTGTTGGGCCAGATGCCTTCGGAAATCGTCACGCCGCGCTGCAAGCCTTCAAAAAACGCAGCATGCAGAATCACTTGCCCGCGTTCGTTGCCAATCAGAATCCGCTGGCCTTCCGTAATACCCAGCGCTCCAGCATCATCCGGATGAATCAGCAGGGTCGGACACACTTCCTTGGCAACCGAGGTCGGCGTGTTCTGGAACGACGAATTCAGGAAATTGCGCGCCGGCGACGTCGCCAGTTTGAACGGGTGTTCGACATCCGGCATTTCGTTGACGTCGAGATGATCCGGAAAGGCTGGCAGACCACGCCAATCTCCCTGCAGGCCCATACCCTTCGGCGGATGATAGGGATGTTTCTCATCCTGCCATAACGCACTGAACCGGTACTTCTTGTCGGGGAACCCGAAGCCGTTGAGAAAGTGCGAGGTTTCAAAATCCGGCTGGAGATCGACCCACTTCCTCTGTTCGACCTCGGCCAGCGACAGTCGCTTGCCCTTTTGCAACATGGTTTCGATCAATTCGCGCTCGGTCTTGCCAAATCCCGGCATTTGCGACACGCCGAGGCGCTTGGCGAGTTCCTCGATGACGAAGTGGTTGGTGCGTGGCCCTTCCGGCGGTTCGATGACCTTGAGGCCGAGCGATATGTGCTGATGGCCGCCGCCTTTGTAGATGTCATCATGCTCCAGAAACATGGTGGCCGGCAGCACGATATCGGCCATTTTGGCTGTATCGGTCATGAACTGCTCATGGACAACTGTGAACAGGTCTTCTCGGGCAAAGCCTCCGCGCACCAGCCGCTGTTCCGGAGCGATATTCATCGGGTTGGTGTTCTGGATCAGCATCGCCTTCACAGGGCCTCCGCCCTGCAATGCCTCGGCGTCGCCGGTCAACACCCGGCCGATTTTGGACTGGTCGAGCGTGCGGATAGACGGATCGGCGAAACCGGTGCCCTCCAGTTCTGCCGTGAAGAGTTTCAAGATGCCGGAATTGGAGTGAAACGCACCGCCACCTTCATGCCGCCAATGGCCAGCGACAGTCGGTACGGACGTGACGGCATGGAGGTTCGAAGGCCCGTTGCGCTGGCGGGAAAGTCCGTAGCCGATGCGGAAGAAGGTGCGCGGGGTTCTGCCGACGAGATGAGCGAAATCGGTGATTTCCTGAACTGGCAATCCGGTGATCGCCGACGCCCATTCCGGTGTCTTGTCTTCCAAATGCGCTTCAAGACCCGCCGGGTCGTCAGCGTATTTCGCCATGTACTCCCGGTCGGCCATGCCGTCGCGGAACAGCACATGCATCACCGCCGCTGCCAGCGCACCGTCCGTGCCAGGGCGCAGCACAAGGCCGACATCCGCCTGCTCCATCGTCGCGTTGCGGTAGATGTCGATAACGACAATTTTAGCCCCGCGCTCTTTTCGGGCCTTGATCGCGTGCGTCATGACGTTGACCTGCGTCACCACCGCGTTTGTGCCCCAGATCACGATACAGTCCGACTTTTCCATCTCGCGCGGATCTACGCCGGACAATCTGCCGGTGCCCGCGACATAACCGGCCCAGGCGGACGAAATACAGATCGTGCCATAGAAGTTCGAATAGCGCTTGGCATGGCGAAGCCGCTCGATGCCATCGCGCTGCACAAGGCCCATGGTGCCGGCGTAGAAATAGGGCCAGATGCTTTCCGAGCCAAAATCGCGCTCAGCCTCGTTGAATTTCTCTGCGGTCAGGTCCAACGCATCGTCCCAGCTGATTTCCTTCCACTGGCCGGATCCCTTGGGGCCAAAACGTTTCAGCGGCTTCAGCAAACGGTCAGGATGGTGGATGCGCTCGGCGTAGCGGGCAACCTTGGCGCAGACGACACCCGCCGTGTAGCTGTGATCCTTCGCGCCACGCAACCGGCCGATGGTGTGATCGTCCAACACCTCGACTTCCAGCCCGCAAACGGACGGGCAATCATGCGGACAGGTCGAATTCTTGATGAGCGGCTTGTTCATCACCGGACTTTAGCGGACAGGCGCGAGCCTGTAGAGACAATTTTCGTCATGGCTGCAATCAATTGACGCGATGTATCGTGGTGCGGCGCCACTTGTGATCTGGCAGGCCTGCGGCCATAAGCGCGCTAAACGGACCACCTTCATGACCCTTGCCGCCTATTTCACTTACTGTCTCACCTGCGTGGCGCTTGCGCTGGCGCCTGGACCGACCGTTACAGTCATTATCGCCAGTTCGCTGCGGTTCGGCGTGAAGGCAGGTGCCGCGATCACTGCTGGAACGATTGTCGGCATGTTCGTTTGGCTTGCCGCCGCCACAATCGGCCTGTCGGCCATCACTGGCACGGAAAATCTGGTGTTCACCTTCCTGCGTTATGCCGGGGCCGCCTATGTCGTCTGGCTGGGCATCAAGTTGCTGCGCTCCAATGGCAGCTTCAATACAGGGATCACTGGCAAGAAAAGTGATTTTGCCAGCCTGGCCGCGCAGGGCTTTGCCGTCATCCTGTCCAACCCGAAAATGTTCGTGCTTTACGGTGTGATTATTCCGCCTTTGCTTTCCGGCTTTTCCGGTCCCGTTACCGGCACTTTGCTGCTCGGTGGCACATTTGTGGCAGCCGCAACCCTTTGCGATCTGGCTTATGCTTTGGCTGCGGGGCGCGCGGGAGCTTGGCTCATGCAGCGCTCCCACCTGCGCACTATTGAAATCGCCGCGGCTGCTTTCCTGATCGGCGCTGGCCTGTGGCTCGTATTTCGATGAGTGCTCGCCAAGAAATCCAGCTGAAAATGCATCTTGCATAACACCGGATTTCGTGGATGGCTTGGTTTCCACAACCGGATCCACGCCAATGTCGCTCGAAACCTATCTGGCCTTCTGCATCGCTGCCTTTGCACTCGCCTTGGTCCCCGGGCCAACCGTGACGGTCATCATCGCCAACTCGTTGCGGTATGGCACACGGGCCGGGTTGATGAATGTGCTCGGCACACAGGCAGGTGTCCTGATCTGGCTGGTGGTCGCGGCATTCGGCCTGTCAGCCGCCATTGAGGTGATGGGCGTCTGGTTCGATGCCTTGCGCTACATTGGCGCCGCCTATCTGGTGTGGCTTGGCGTCAAGCTGCTGCGTTCGGACGGGACTCTCGGAATGGGCGAGCCCACCATGCGCGACAACGGCAGTTTTTTGCTGCAGGGCTTCACCGTCATTTTGTCCAATCCAAAGATCCTGGTGCTTTTCGGCATGATTGTGCCGCCATTTCTGACGCCTGGCGGCAATGCGATGCAGGAGACATTGCTGCTCGGCGGCACCTTCATGGTGATCGCATCAATCGGCGACACATTCTACGCGCTTCTCGCCGGGCGGGCTGGCGCGTGGCTGTCGCGCTCACGCGTACGCGCGATTGAAGTGGTCTCAGGTCTGTTCTTGTCTGCCGGAGGCGTCTGGCTGGCGCTGCGCGGTCGTTGATTCCCGGCATTCAGGCAATGCGGATCAGCGCCACGCCGCCCAATATCACGATGATTCCCGCCAATCTCCAGATGCCGATGGCTTCCTTGAACAGGACCACTGATATGGCAGCCGCAAACAGGATCGACGTTTCGCGCAGCGCCGCCACAGCTGCCACCGGCACGTTCTGGTTCATTGCCCACAACGCCGAACCGTAAGAACCAACGGTTGCCAACCCTCCGAAAATGCCGGCTTTCCAGCGCAATTTGAACTGGGCAAGCAGGTTTTGCCGTGCCGTGAGAAGCGCCCACAAAAGCAGCGGCATTGCGTGAAGCACAAAGATCCAAAGTGTGTAGGCAATCGGCGCACCCGATTTGCGCACGCCAATGCCGTCGGTGACCGTGTAAGCGGCGATGAAACAGGCGTTGATCAGCGCTGTTGCGACCGTTGAGCCTCCCGCCTTGGCAACACGAAGCGAGTCGAACGCCATCACCAGCACGCCGCTGCTGACCGCCAGCACACCGAGCCAGCGCAGTGGCGGCAGCGCTTCACCGATCAACGGCAGACTGACCAGCGCAACCAACAGCGGCGCGGTCCCGCGCATAAGAGGATAGGCAACGCTCATGTCACCGCCATGATAGGCTTTGGCGACAAGCCAGACATAGACCGCCTGCAACGCGGCCGAGATCGCCAGATAAGGCCAGCTCGGCGCAAGCGGCTGGATCAAGAACGGCAAGACCGCCATCGCCATGACCATCGAACAGGTCATGACGACAACGGCGTTGAGGAATTTGTCGCCAGCGGATTTGACCACGGCGTTCCACGACGCGTGGAGCAAAGCTCCCAAGAGCACGATCAGGACGATGGATCCGGGCATATGCTTGCGTGATTCCGGCAGGTTGGCGGGAGTGCATCCATAGCGGATGACAATCGCGGCGGAAACACGGCTTGCAGATAATTGGCGCGCGTGAAAAAAGGCGCAGATGAATTATCGCCATGCCTACCACGCCGGAAACTTTGCCGATGTCGCCAAGCACGTTATCGTGACGCGCATTGTCGAATATCTGAAGCAGAAGGACAAAGCCTTTCGCGTGATCGACACCCATGCCGGCATCGGGCTTTACAATCTTGATGAGGGTGAAGCGGCCCGGACCGGCGAATGGCAGGACGGAATTGCCAAGGTCATTGATGCGCAGATGCCCGCGTCCGTGGCGGATCTTCTTGCGCCCTGGCTGAATGCCGTGCGCAGCGTCAACAGTGACAAGGGATTACGCAAATATCCGGGTAGCCCGAAGCTGGTGCGGATGCTGCTGCGCAAAAACGACCGGCTGTCGGCGATAGAGTTGCACCCGGAAGACGCGAAGATTTTGGCGCGCCATTTCGAAGGCGATTATCAGGTCCGGGTGATCGAGCTGGACGGCTGGCTGGCGCTCGGCGCGCATCTGCCGCCGAAGGAAAAACGCGGGTTGGTGTTTGTCGATCCGCCGTTCGAAGAGGGCTCGGAATTTGCTCGCTTGGTGCACGGATTGCGCGCGGCATATGCGCGCTGGCCGAATGGCATTTACGCACTGTGGTATCCGCTCAAAGACAGGAAGTCGGTCGCTTCATTTCTCAAGGATTTGAAGGAAACCGGCATCCCGAAAGTTTTGAACACCGAACTTTACATCTGCGGCCCCTCGCCTCAGCCTCGCCTTGACGGATCGGGCATGATCATCGTCAATCCGCCGTTCAAGCTGGCGGAAGAGCTTACGCTGATCTTTCCGGAACTGATGCGGCTGATGCAGCAGGACAAAGGCGGGTTCTGGCGGGTGGAATGGGTCAACGGCGAATGACAATCGCTTGACCGCACAACCGGGCTCGGCGAAAGTGCCGACCAGATTCGCGGATGTTTCAACCGCAGGAGTTTTTCCGATGCGCTTCGCCTCCATTCTTGCCGCCGCCGCCACCTTGATTTCTTCGCTCGCGCTCCCCGCCACATCTGCATTTGCCGGCAGCCGCCATCATCATGACGCAAGCGCCTGCAGCGCGCCGGCCATCCTGAGCAAAATTTCCAGCCGTTTTCATCACCAGAGCCGCGAAGTGCATCAAGACACGTTGCGCATCGAGGCCTACGCGAAAGTGCACCAGCACCGTGCCTACGCGGCGGACGAGACTCACCTGATCGCGCGGCGCTATTGCGGGGCGACAGCGACGCTGTCTGACGGGCGCAAGCGCTACATCTGGTACTTCATCGAAACGCATGCCGGATTCGCAGGCATGGGCGACAATGTCGAATTCTGCGTCAGCGGCTTTGATCGATGGAATGTCTACAACGCCCATTGCCGCGTTGCCCGCTGAGTAGGCCGGGTCACCAGGCGTGCCCACCAATAAGTATGGCTATCGGTTGGCTGCCGCTGCATTGGTGCTGTTGAGCGGATGCACCGACAACAGCACGCCACCGGCGACAGCACCGACACCCATCGCCAATGCCGCGCCGAAAACCAGCGTCCAACCGCAAGCAAATCCTTCGGGCACGAAGGTCGCAAAGACCGCCGAGCTGCCGCAAGGCACAGGATTTGATTTTTACGTCCTCGCGCTTTCGTGGTCACCTGCATACTGCGCGCTGGAAGGGTCAAGCGCCGATCCGGCGCAATGCGACGCTTCCAAGCCGTTCCGGTTCATCGTGCACGGGCTTTGGCCGCAGTATGAACGCGGCTATCCGGACAGTTGCCGGACCGGTGGTTATCCCAGCCGCGATCAAATCCGCTCCATATCCGATCTGACCCCCTCACCCGGTCTTGTCCGGCATGAATGGGAAAAACACGGCACCTGTTCCGGATTGTCTCCGGCGGAATATTTCACTGTCCTGCGCGCCGCTTCACAGAGCGTTGTTATACCAGCGCAATTTTCAGGCACCAGGCGGTTCGCGCTGTCGCCACAAGCTGTCGAGACAGCGTTTGCGCGTGCCAATCCCGGACTTTCCAGCGGGGCCGTGACGACCTCTTGTGACAGCGGGTTGTTGACCGAAGTGCGGATATGTCTCACCAAGTCACTCGAATTCCGCAACTGCCAGGAAGTCGACCGCAACGGCTGCCGCGCCAAATCTGTAACAATTGAACCCGTCCAATGAGGTCATGATGTCAAAACTGCTGGTGTCTCTCACGTCTCCCTACAGTTCCAAAGTCCGCATGGCAGCAACGCATTGCGGCTATGAGTTCGAGACGGTGCTGACCGATACAACAAAACCGAATGCCTATTTGTCGGCGGTCAATCCGCTGGGAAAAATTCCGGTCCTGATTTCGGACAAGGACGGCGCGGTTTTCGACAGTATGGTGATCGTGCAATATCTCAACCGCGAAACCGGCGGCAAGCTTTTGCCTCGTGCTGCCGCAAAGCGCCTTGATGCCGAACGGCTGGAATCCATTGCCGACGGTATCAACGATTGCGCCGTTGCCTATATCTACGAGCAGCGCCAACGCCCGGAAACGCATATCTATCAGGGTTGGCTCGACAAGCAGTGGGGCAAAGTGACCAAGGCGCTCGACTACCTTGAATCGACATCGCCAAAGCTGCCCGCGAAAATACATTCAGGGCACATCGCGCTCGCCGCCGCGCTCGGCTATCTCAATCTGCGCTTTCCCGGCTGGGAAAAGGGCCGGCCGAAATTGAAGCGCTATTTGAAGAAGTTCTCTGAAAAGCATGCCGACCTGGCCGCGCTTTTGCCTCGGCAGCCATAACACCAGACAAAAAAGCCGGGCGGTTTCCCGCCCGGCAATCTGGATCAGAGACAGACTTTGTCGTGGACTAGAACTTGAGACCCGCACCGATGCGGATTTCATTTTCGGTGAGCTTGGCACTTGTGCCGCCGCCGACATTGTAGTTCTCGCTGCCGTAGGCGTTATGGCGATATTCAACACGGCCGATGACGTTGCCGGTGATCTTTGCATCAATGCCAGCGCCTGCGGTCCAGCCGATGTGGGTCTGCGTGTCATCGGAAATGCCGTCAGCCAGCTTGCCGCGTGTGGCAGCAACACCTGCCGCGCCATAAATCAGCGCCGGGCCCATATCAACACCGGCACGGGCGCGCAAAGCGCCGTTCATGCCATGCTTGGCGGTGACGCCGCCCTCGGTGCCATCTGACATTGAATAGCCGGCATCCGCTTCAGCGCCATAGACAATCGAATCGGACTGCATGTTGTAGCCGCCGAACACGCCGCCATTGAAGCCCTTGGAATTGACGCCGCCGTGGTCCGCCCAGCCGTGGCCGAGATAGACACCGCCGTAAGCGCCTGCCCAACCGGCAGCCTGAGGCTCTTCATAAGCGGGTGCTTCCGGCGCAGACGGGATTTCGTCGATTGCGTCAGCGGCGAAAGCGAATGTCGGCAAGGCCGCAAAGGCGGCGGCGGCAGCGATCATTGCAAAGTTGCGTTTCATGATGGTTCTCCTTTTTACAAAGCACTTGAGATGCCTGGCACGTTCAGATGCCTGTGATTGGATGGCTATGTGCCTCGAAACCAAGGATGGTGGCAGAATCCGGCAGGAGCGTGCGCAAAACAAGGTGATTGCGTGTCCCAATCATGGCAGGATCAACAGGTGGCAAATCGGCAACGTGATTGATTTGAAACAGATTTTATGAAAATCCGTTGCATTGTGCCTGTTGGCCGGAACTTTTCGCACTAGATCACGGTAACTGATTGATTAAAGAGGCAAGTTTGGAGTTTACACCTATGGCGAAAAGACCGGTGGCATTGGTGACAGGCGGCGCGCGGCGGATCGGGCGGGCGATCGTTGAAGACCTGTGCGCGCATGGGTTTAACGCTGCGGTGCATTACCACGGATCGCGCGACGAGGCTGATGAACTGCGTGCACAGATGGGGGATCTGGGCGCTAGGGTCGAGTTATTTGAGGCAGATCTTGCCCATGCGGCTGCGTGCAAAGTGCTGTTTGCCGACGTGCTTGCCGCGTTCGGCAAGGTTGATCTTCTGGTCAACAATGCTTCGGTTTTCGAAGACGACTCCATCGGCAGGCTGGACGAAGACCTGTTCGACCGCCATTTTGCCGTACATGTCAAAGCGCCATCATTTCTCACCGAAGCTTTTGCCGAGGCGCTGGATCGGAGCAAGGACGGACTGGTCGTGAATATCATCGACGAGCGTGTCTGGCGCCTGACGCCGAATTTCTACTCCTATACGCTTTCAAAGGCTGCCCTTTGGGCGGCGACACAGACGATGGCGCAGGCGCTCGCCCCGCGCATACGGGTCAACGCCATCGGCCCCGGCCCAACCTTGCGCAACAGCCGTCAGAGCGAGGCGGACTTTGCCCGTCAGGCGCTGTCCGTTCTGCTGCAGCGTGGGCCGGACCTGTCCGAATTCGGCGCGACAATCCGCTTCCTCCTTGGCGCGAAATCGGTGACCGGTCAGATGATTGCGCTCGATGGCGGCCAGCACCTGGCCTGGGAAACGCCGGACGTTGCCGGGATTGCCGAATGACATCAAACCCCAAAGACTTTTCGGCCAAAGACTTGCCGGACGACGTGCCCGAAGTCGAAGAAGACATCGAGGTTACCGAAGTCGCAGCCACAACCATGCCCAATTGGGAAAGCGGCACTGCCCTGCCCGATGTTGTCGGCATTGAAGTCATTCAGGAATTGGTGAAGCGGCTGCCCAATGGTCCGGGGGTTTACCGGATGATGAATGCGGGCGGGGATGTGCTCTATGTTGGCAAGGCGCGGTCACTCAAGAAGCGCGTGTCGAACTATGCGCAAGGGCGCGGCCATTCCAACCGTATCCACCGGATGGTGGGCGAAACCGCCTCGATGGAGTTTGTCACGACCCGGACAGAAGCTGAGGCGCTGCTGCTGGAAGCCAATTTGGTCAAGCGGCTGCGGCCCCGCTACAATGTGCTTTTGCGTGATGACAAATCATTCCCGTACATTCTGATTTCCGGCGACCACCAGTCGCCAGGTATTTTCAAGCATCGTGGCGCTCAGAGCAGAAAAGGCAGCTATTTCGGCCCGTTCGCCTCCGCAGGTGCAGTAACGCGGACAATCAATGCGCTGCAGCGGGCTTTCCTGCTTCGCACCTGCACCGACTCGTTTCTAGAAAACCGCAGCCGCCCCTGCCTGCTCTATCAAATCAAGCGCTGCGCGGCGCCTTGCACCCATGAAGTCAACGAGAATGACTATCTGGCAATGGTCTCAGAGGCGAAGGACTTTCTGTCCGGCAAGAGTCAGAATGTGAAGACCACACTGTCGGCGGCGATGGCACAGGCGGCGGAGACGCTGGACTTTGAGCGGGCCGCAATTTACCGCGACCGCCTTTCGGCGTTGTCGCATGTGACCAGCCAACAGGGCATCAATCCCCAGTCGATCGAAGAGGCGGATGTGTTCGCAATTTCACAGGATGGCGGGCTGACCTGCGTTGAAGTGTTCTTCTTCCGCACGGGACAGAACTGGGGCAATCATGCCTATTTCCCCAAGGCTGACTCCAGCCTATCGACTGGCGAAGTGCTGGCATCATTTCTGGCGCAATTTTACGACGGCAAGCCCGTGCCGCGCTCGATCCTTCTGTCGGAGCCTGCTGACGAACAGGAGCTTCTGGCGCTGGCCCTGTCCGGGCATGCAGGCCGAAAGATTGACATCAGCGTGCCGCAGCGCGGCGAAAAGAAACAGGTGATGGAACAGGTCGCCGCCAACGGGCGCGAGGCGCTGGCACGCAAGCTCGCCGATACGGCATCGCAGAAAATGCTGCTGGACGGAGTGGCCAAGGTTTTCAATTTGCCCGCTCCGCCGCGCCGCATTGAAGTCTATGACAATTCGCACATCATGGGCACAAATGCCGTCGGTGCGATGGTCGTTGCCGGGCCGGACGGGTTCGTGAAAAACCAGTACCGCAAGTTCAATATCCGCTCGACCACCATCACACCGGGCGATGATTTCGGGATGATGAAAGAGGTGATGGAGCGGCGTTTCTCGCGACTGATCAAGGACAATACGGATGACGATGGCGCTCCGGAGATTGTCGATGACAATGATCCGGACGCCTTCCCGGCCTGGCCCGATCTCGTGTTCATCGACGGCGGCCAGGGCCAGATGACGGCGGTGCGCACCATGCTCAAAGAATTGGGCCTTGAGGGAAAGATCACCGCTGTCGGCATCGCCAAGGGCGTTGACCGCGAGGCCGGGCGCGAGCGGTTTTTTGCCGAGGGGCGTGACCCGTTCACCATGCCGCCGCGCGATCCGGTGCTGTATTTCATCCAGCGCCTGCGCGACGAAGCGCACCGCTTCGCCATCGGTTCGCATCGGGCGCGACGCAAGAAGGAATTGGTCAAGAATCCGCTTGATGAAATCGACGGCATAGGGCCGACACGCAAACGGGCGCTATTGAACCATTTCGGAACAGCAAAAGCGGTGTCGCGAGCAGGAATTGAGGATCTGAAGGCCGTTGGCGGTGTTTCAGCGGCAATGGCGGAAGCAATTTACAACCATTTCCATGAGAACAGCTGAAGCTTGCATTGACGTTGAAGCCCCTGTCCTGTTTGTTGACGCTCAACCCGAGTGGAATCATGGCCAAACGCGCTTACAACATACCCAACATGCTGACCTACGCGCGCATCGTCGCCGTGCCGCTGGTGGTGTTGTGCTTTTTTCTCGAAGGCCAATTGAAATCCAGCGACTTTGCCCGCTGGGCGGCGCTGACCCTTTTCGCGCTGGCGAGCATCACTGACTATCTCGATGGCTATCTGGCGCGGCTGTGGAAGCAGTCTTCGACAATCGGCCGGATGCTGGATCCGATTGCCGACAAGCTTTTGGTGTCGGCCTGTTTGCTGCTATTGGCCGCTGATGGCACCATTGCCGGCTGGACGCTGTGGGCGGCGATCATCATCTTGTGCCGCGAAATTCTGGTGTCTGGCCTGCGTGAATATCTGGCAGAGCTGAAGGTTTCCGTACCGGTCAGCCGACTGGCGAAATGGAAGACGACCATCCAGATGGTTGCTGTTGGTTTCTTGTTGGCTGGTCCGGCAGGCGATAAAATTCTGCCCTACACGACCGAATACGGCATCATCTTGCTTTGGGCAGCAGCAATCCTGACGCTTTACACCGGCTACGATTATTTCCGTGCCGGGCTGAAGCATATCGTGGACGATGAAGACTGATGAAGCTCATCTATTTTGCATGGGTGCGCGAGCGGATCGGCAAGCCGGAAGAGGACATTGACCTTCCGGACAGCGTCAAGACGGTCGGAGACTTGCTGCAATTCCTCAAAACCCGCGGCGAAGAATATGAAGCGGCGCTGCAAGTGCCGAAAGTCATCCGTGTGGCGATCAATCAGGAACATGTCGAACACGATGAACTGATTGCGGGTGCGCGCGAAATTGCGCTCTTTCCGCCCATGACGGGTGGCTGACATGGCCACGGTCGAGCCAGATGTCCGGGTTCAGGCAGAAGACTTCGACGCCGCTGCCGAAATTGCCGCTCTGACGAAAGACCGGGCCGACATAGGCGCCATCGTGACATTCACCGGTCTTTGCCGAGATGAAGGCGGGATGCTGGCTGCGCTGGAGCTGGAACATTATCCGGGCATGGCGGAAGCCGAAATCCGCCGCATCTCGCACCTCGCCATCGAGCGTTGGCCGGTACAATCGCTGATCGCCATCCACCGCGTCGGCAAGATCGCGCCGGGCGGTAACATTGTGCTGGTCATTGCCGCCTCTCCGCATCGGGAAGCAGCGTTTTCGGCAGCTTCCTTCCTGATGGATTTCCTGAAAACCAGTGCGCCGTTCTGGAAGAAGGAGCATCTGAAAGATGGCACATCCGGCAATTGGGTGGATGCGAAAGACAAGGATGATGCGGCGTTGAAGAAGTGGGAAACGCCCTCAAACTGAGCGTTTCAGCCGCACCAGCGCCGCGTGCAATGCTGACAGGAAGTTCGACCGGTCCGACGGGCTGAATGGCGCCGGGCCGCCGGTGACGCCGATCCCTGCCCTGAGGTCGGCCATGATCGCGCGGGTCGCGACGCTCATGCCGATGGAATTTTCCGTGAATGGTTTGCCGGTTGGCGCGAGAACGGTCGCGCCGGTCTTCACGCAGCGTTCGGCGAGCAGAATGTCCGCGGTGACGACAACATTCTTCGGTCCCGCCCGTTCGGCGATCCAGTCATCGGCGGCGTCGAATTTGTCGTTGACGATGACACGTTCGACCAGCGGATCATCCGGAATGCGGATGTAGGAATTGGCGACAATCGACACGCGCACCTGATGGCGTTCGGCGACCTTGTAGACCTCTTCGCGCACGGGACAGGCGTCGGAATCAACGAGAATGGCTATTGTCATGGGTCGTGTTTAGAGCCAGCCAGGACGGCGCTCAAGCGGCCACTTGTAATGAAGCCCAGGCGACGGCAACGAAATGGCAGCTTGAGGCAGCCAGAACAAAGCTGTGCCAGATCGCCCGCTGAAAATGCAGCCGTTCCCAGACATGAAAAACCACGCCGACCGTGTAAAGCAGACCGCCGACGATCACGAGTACCGCTGCGCCGGTGGGCAGTCGCTCGAACATCAGCCAGATGACCGCAATACTCATCCAGCCAAGCAGCAGATAAAGCGCGATGGAAATGCGCGCAAACCGGTCGCCAAATATCAGGCGCAAGGCCGCGCCGGCCAAAGCGCCTGCCCAGACGACTGCGAGCACAATATAGGCGTATAGGCTTCCCATCACGACCACGAGCGGTGTGTAAGTGCCGGCAATCTTGAGGTAAATGGCTGCATGATCGAAACGCTGCAGCAGCGGCTTCCAGTCATGATGCAGGATCATGTTGTTGGCGGCGGAGGCAAGGAACAAAGCAATCACTGTCACCGCGTAAATGGCCAGCGCAACAGCCATGCCAACAGTGCCTTGCGGGAAATAGATGGCCAACAGCGCTGTAAATGCAGCAAGACTTGCCCCTATCCCGATTGCGTGGACCGCGCCATCGGCGGCGTGTTCTACGCGTGATTCAATGCGAAGTGACATGGCGGCCTCGAAACACCCGGCTCATCTTGTGCCGCTTGGTCCAAATTTATTGCACAAGAATGCGACGGATTCATTGCCGATGAATGAATCGCGGGGCGGCATGGCGTCGCGGGCTAATGATGCGGTGGCATGAGGACAATCTTGCCGACCTGCCGCTTGGAAAGAAACTCTTCCTGCGCTTGTGCAATGTCTTGCAACGGGTAGGTTTTCGAGACCAGCGGAACAATTTCGCCGCGTTCCAGATAGCCGATGATGGTCGGGAAAACCTCTGGGGCCTGCGCCGTGCAACCGAAGAAGGTCATATCCTTCAGATAGAGCTTGCGCAGGTCCAGTTCGACAATCGGCCCGGCAATTGCACCTGAAACGGCGTACCGGCCACGGGGACGCAGAACATCCAGAAGATCCGGCCATTGCGGTCCGCCAACCACGTCTATCACGACATCGATGCTCTCCTTGCCGATGGACGAAATCACCGGCTGGCCGGTTTCCACACATTGGTCCGCACCGATTTCGCGCATGGCAGCGTGTTTTGACCGTGCAGCGACGGCAGTCACTTTTGCACCGCGTCGCTTTGCCAACTGAAGCAATGCGATGCCGACATTGCCTGATGCACCGGTAATCAGAACGGAGTCCGTGGATTTTACGGCCGCACGCTGCAGCAGGTTTTCAGCCGTGCCATAGGCGCAAGGCACCGCTGCGAGTTGGGCGTCGCTGAGATTTGTATTCACCGGATACACATCGCCACATGGGGCGGTGACATATTGCGCAAAGCCGCCGTCGCGCTCAGAACCGAGGAATGGCGTGAATGATCCTTGCGCCAACGACAACAGGCAGCTCTGGATGATCACGCGTTTGCCGATCAGCCTGTCCGGCGTTTGCGGACCAGCCGCAATAACGATGCCACAAACATCCGCGCCTTGGATGCGTGGAAAATGCAGGCCCTGATCGGTCCAATCACCTTTGGAAACGGCCTTCGCCGTTTCCGCAATTTCGCTTGTGGCTGTGGCAACCGACGAAGAATACCAGCCAAGGCGCGTGTTTATGTCCGTGTTGTTGATCCCGGCTGCGAGCACCTTGACCAAGACTTCACCAACAGCGGGGACAGGAACTGGCAACCCCGTTTGATAGCGAAGCTGTTCGTATCCTCCGTGTCCGAGCAATTGGACAGCAGACATTGTCGCCGTGTTGTTCATTTCAAAATACTCAATTGGCCAATGCAAGGTGCGCCCATCCGGTGGCTGAAATCAATGTTGCAGACGACCGACCGCAGACAATTTCGCTCTAGCCAAGCCTTCGGGAACCAGCCATGTTCAATTTCGCAAAACCACAACACTTACCTGTCCTCGGGGGACCATTCACATGAAGAAGCAAATTCTGGCCATTGGATTGCTGCTGGCCGCTACCGCTATTCCAGCGAAAGCTGAGGTTATTGACCTTGCAACAGTCAAATGTTCCGATCTTGCCGATATGTCGGCCGAAGACAGCAGCTTTTTCTTTACATGGGTCCACGGCTATTTCGGCGGCCAAGCAGGCGACACAACGATGGATCTGAGCGCCATGGAAGCGGCGGGAACTGCGATCGGCGAATATTGCGGCGCCAATCCGGATGTCGGTGTGCTGACCGCCGTCAAACAGCTTTCCGAACAGTAACAACACCCGGGTAAAAAGCAGAAAAGCCGGAGCTTGCGCTCCGGCTTTTTGAGTCAAATCAACAATTTGAAGCGATTGGCTCCGGTCTTGATTCAGCCAACGATTTCGGTGCCGGAGAACCAGTAGGAGATTTCCTGGGCAGCCGTTTCCGGGGCGTCGGAACCGTGGACCGAGTTTTCGCCGATCGACAGGGCATGAACCTTGCGGATGGTGCCATCAGCAGCGTTCGCCGGATTGGTGGCGCCCATAACTTCGCGGTTCTTGGCAATGGCGTTTTCGCCTTCCAGAACCTGAACGATGGTCGGGCCGGAGGACATGAATTCAGTCAGTTCGCCAAAGAACGGGCGTTCCTTGTGGACGGCGTAGAAGCCTTCAGCTTCACGCAGGCTCATCCAGACGCGCTTTGAGGCAACGACACTCAGGCCGGCTTCTTCAAGCATTTTGGTGATGGCGCCGGTGAGGTTGCGCTTGGTGGCATCCGGCTTGATCATCGAAAAGGTGCGTTCAATCGCCATTTTTATATTCCGTTCTGTTTGAATTGCTGCCGCAACGCGGCCGACCTCATGAGGTTGGCGCGTCTATACAGGCGCAAAGGCCGAATGCCAAGTGTCTGCGACAGCAGCGTGAAAGTGTGTCAGCGGCAGCCGTGTGGAGCGGCTATTGCGCCGGGATGGCAGAGCAATCAATGCCGGTCAGCTTCCATTCATTCTTCACCGAGGCGATGTCGGAGATTTTCCAGTCATCTCCAGCCTTTTCGAGTGACCAGATGATTTCGGCATCTTCGCCGAACTGCTTGAAAGTCGCCTTGACCGTGGCGCTGTCGCCGGCGATGGCCCCGGCAAGGTTGAGCGATTTCTTGAGTTCATCGTCATCGAAATCCTGGCCGTCGACCGACATCATGAAATCAATGCAGGGACCATTGTCGCTGTCCGCTTCCTTGTCGGCGGCATCAAGCACTTCCTTGGCCTTGCCGACAAAGCGGCCGCGGTTTTCGGTTGACAGTTCGGAGCCCGGATCATTGTAGAAGAACTGGACCGCTTCCGTCGGGTCGGCCGCAAAGGCCGGAAAGGCAACAAGCGCCAGCACGGCGGACAGGATGAGACGCTTCATTCTTCAGTTCCCTTGTTTTTTCAATGTGTAGACATGCTCTTCGGTCGGGAAGGCGCGGGCCTTGACGTCTTGCGCATAGGCAGCAACTGCCGCTTCAATGGCGTCGCCCACCTGCCCGTATTTCTTGACGAATTTCGGCACACGCGGGTTGAGACCGAGCATGTCTTCGAGCACCAGTATCTGGCCGTCACACTCTTTCGAGGCGCCGATGCCGATGGTGGGAATCGCGATCTCGCGGGTGATTTCAGCGGCGAGCGGCTCGACAATGCCTTCCAGCACAACCGCAAACGCGCCCGCTTCGGTCACGGCGCGGGCATCTTCCTTGATCAGCGGCCATTGCGCCACATCGCGGCCTTGCGTCTTGAAGCCGCCCATCGTGTTGATCGCCTGCGGCGTCAGGCCAATATGCGCCATCACCGGAATGCCGCGCTCGGCCAAAAAGTTGATCGTCTCGGCCATGCGCTTGCCGCCCTCGAGCTTGACGGCGCCACAGGCGGTTTCCTTCATGATCTTGGCGGCATTCCGGAAAGCCACCGCAGGGCTTTCCTCATAGGTACCAAATGGCATATCGACAACCACCAGCGCCTGCTTGGACCCGCGCACCACGGCGCGGCCGTGCATGATCATCAGGTCAAGCGGCACGCCGATGGTGGAATCCATCCCGTGCATGACCATGCCCAGCGAGTCGCCAACCAGCATGAAGTCCGCGTATTTGTCGACGATGGCTGCCGTGTGTGCGTGGTAGGCGGTAAGCGAGACAATCGGCGTAACGCCCTTGCGGGCGCGGATATCTGGAGCGGTGAGGCGACGGGTGGTGACTTCGATGCTCATGGTCGGCCTTTCAGTTTTGGCGGACGTTAAGGTGCATAGACCCAATTGTCTATCAGACGAACGGAGCCGAACTTGACGGTCAAGAGAATGACCAATGGGCGGTACAGCGTGCCGCTGACCGGCTGCAGCGTGGCCGCATCACGCAAGTCCACCGCTTCGATCAAACCGCGCGGCTCCGATCTGAGTGTGTCGCGAACCGCCTTGCGTATGGTGGAAATATCGCGCTCGCCGGAGGCGATCAGTTCCCCTGCCCGGTTCAGCGATTTGGACAACACCACCGCTGCCTTGCGGTCTTCCGGTGTCAGGCGGATGTTGCGGGAGGAGCAGGCAAGACCGTCCGGTTCGCGCACGGTTGGCACTGCCACGATTTCCAGCGGTTGATTAAGGTCCGCCACCATGCGCTTCATAACGGCGACCTGCTGGTAGTCCTTTTCGCCGAAAAAGGCTTTGTCGGGCGAGGCGATATTAAACAACTTGGTGCAGACGGTGGCGACACCGCGGAAATGACCGGGGCGGATCTTGCCCATCAGCACTTTTGACAGCTTCACCGTCTCGACAATGGTCTCCTCATTGCCCGGATACATTTCCCGCACATCCGGCGTGAAAACGAAGTCCGCGCCTTCGGCCTTCAGCATCGCCAGATCGCGGTCGAGATCGCGCGGATAGGTCGAAAGGTCTTCGTTTGCCGCGAACTGAGTCGGATTGACGAAAATGGTGACGACGGTGATGTCGCACTGGGCCTTCGATGTCTTCACCAGTTCCATGTGGCCGACGTGGAGATAGCCCATGGTGGGGACGAGGCCGATGGATTTTCCGGCGCGGCGGAAGGGCAGTAGCGCGGCGCGGAGCTCGGCTATGGTGGCGCAGACCTTCATGGTCACTTCACCTCGACATCCAGTCCGACATCGAGCGTCGGGGCGGCCATGGTGATTTTGGACGTTGAAATATAGTCCACGCCCGTCTCGGCAACGGCGCGGATGGTCTTCAGCGAGATGCCGCCAGACGCTTCCAAAACCACCTTGCGATCGCCCTGTGCTTCGTTGATTTTCACTGCTTTTTCAAGCAGTTCCGGCCCCATGTTGTCGAGGAGAATCACGTCTGGGCGCTCAGCCAGCGCTTCCCTCAATTGGTCCAGATTGGTCACTTCGCACTCGATCTTGACCAGATGGCCGGCGTAGGCCTTCGCCGCCTGTATCGCTTCCTTGACTCCGCCGCAAACGGCGATGTGGTTGTCCTTGATCAGGATCGCGTCATCGAGCCCGTAGCGATGGACCGAACCGCCACCGAGCCGCACGGCGTGTTTGGCGAAGGCGCGCAGGCCGGGCAGCGTCTTGCGGGTGCAGGTGACGCGGGCTTTTGTGTGGGCGATTTCCGCGGCGAACACCGAAGTGTAGGTGGCGATGCCCGAGAGGTGCATCATGAAGTTCAGGCCAACGCGCTCGCCGGACAGAACCGAACGGGCCGGTCCTTCGACGCGGCAGATTTTTTCTCCGGCCTTCAAACGGTCACCGTCGGCCTTGAACATCTCAACGGTGATCGACGGATCGGTCAAGCGGAAGGCGGAACGGACGAAATCAACACCTGCCAGCACGCCGTCTTCCCGGGTGGAGAGGATCGCCACGGCGCACGCCTCCGGAGAGATGGTGGCGGCGGAGGTTATGTCACCTGCCCGCCCGAAATCTTCCAGCAGCGCAGCGCGCACCGCCTCGTCGACCAGCAGCTGCGGCATGCTTGGCGGAAAGGCTTTCATGGCGTTCAGCTTTCGGCGATTTCGGCGGCGAAGGCGTCAGCTTCGGCCATGGTGGTGAATGTCCGGTGATGCCAGACTTCCATCTGGTCGGGGAAGTCCGAGCGATAATGACCGCCCCGGCTTTCTTCGCGCCTGTAGGCGGAAGTTGCCATCAGCTTGGCGGTCGCCAGCATGTTGCCGAATGGCACCTGCTTGTTCTTGCGCTCGATCTCGACAATCGTCTTGATCGCGCGCTTCAGCCCCTCGCCGTTGCGGATGACGCCAACATCTGCCGACATCAGCTTGCGCAGTTTGGTCATGACGCTTGTGTCGGGCTCCGCGCCCTCGTCGTCCTTGACGCCCGCGCCTTCCGGCCAGGGGTAAAGTTTCGGCGGCGGCAGCAACCCTTGAATGTTAGCGGCGATGCGGGCGGCAAAGACGACAGCTTCGAGAAGCGAGTTGGAGGCCAGCCGGTTGGCGCCATGCGCGCCGGTTGAGGTGACTTCGCCTGCGGCCCAAAGGCCATCAAGGGATGTGCGCCCGTCTGCGTCGGTCAGCACGCCGCCCATGTGATAATGCACGGCCGGAATGACCGGGATCGGGTCCACCACGGGGTCAATGCCCGCTTCGCGGCAGTAGCCGTAGACGGTCGGGAATTCGGCGGCGAAATGCGAGCCGACTGTCTTGGTGCAATCCAAAAACGCGCCGCGACCGGCCTGCACTTCGGCGAATATGCCGCGCGCAACGATGTCTCGCGGCGCGAGCTCTGCATCCTTGTGGATCTTGACCATGAAGCGCTCACCTGCGGAATTGATCAGGTGTGCGCCCTCGCCGCGCAGTGCTTCAGTGGCGAGCGGAGCCGGGTCGCGTCCGACATTGATCGCGGTCGGATGGAACTGGACAAATTCCGGATCACCGATCACCGCACCGGCCTTGGCCGCCATGCCGCAGCCGCCGCCGCGCGCCTCGGACGGGTTGGTGGTGACGGCAAACAGATGGCCGACGCCGCCCGAGGCAAGCACCACGGCGCGGGCGGGAAACTGCACCCGCTTTTTCGAGCGTCCGCCGTCCGAACGGGCAATGACGCCCGAGACGTAACGGCCGTTGGAAATCAACTCTTCAACCACAAAGCTTTCGAGGACGCGGATCGACGACGTTTTGCGCACAGCCGCAATAAGCGCTTCCATAATCGCCTTCCCGGCCATGTCGCCCTTGACGCGCACGACCCGGTTTTCGGAATGCGCCGCCTCGCGGGACTGGACGAGTTTGCCTTCCAGATCCTTGTCGAAGGGCACGCCGTAGGACAGGAGATCGAAAATCCGGTCCGGCGCCTGGCGGACCATCAGCTCGGCGATCTTCTCATCGACAATGCCCGCACCGGCGGTGATGGTGTCTGCCAGATGCTTTTCAAACGTGTCGCCCTTGCCAATCGCCGCAGCAATGCCGGCCTGTGCCCACGCGCTCGAAGCGCCGCGCCCGATGGGGGCGGCAGCCAGCACCGTGACCGGACGGGGCGCAAGCTTCAGAGCGCAAAACAATCCAGCCAGCCCGCCGCCAACGATGACAACATCGTCAATGCCGGTCCACGACTGGGGTGGATATTGGTCGATCGGGGAATTGGGCATTTAATTCTTCAAATTGATCATGCGCTCGACCGCCATTCGGGCGCGGCCTGCTATTGCGGGGTCGACGGTCACTTCCTCGGTCATGTAGAGGAGGCTATCGAGGATTTTGGGCAGCGTGATGCGCTTCATGTGCGGACAGAGGTTGCATGGCTTGATGAACTCGGTGTCCGGCGCTTCGAGCGCGACGTTCGAGGCCATAGAGCATTCGGTGACGAGCAACACCTTCTTCGGCTTGGCTTCCTTGACGTAGCGGATCATGCCCGAGGTGGAACCGGAGAAATCCGAGACCGCGACAACCTCCGGCGGGCATTCGGGGTGGGCGACAATCTGGATGTCCGGATCAGCTTGTTTGTAGGCGAGCAGTTCTTCTGCCGTGAAGCGCTCATGCACTTCGCAATGGCCCTTCCACGTCAGGATTTTCACCTTGGTCTGCGCAGCGACATTCAACGCGAGGAATTCGTCCGGGATGCACAGCACCGTATCGACGCCGAAGCTTTCGACCACGGAGACCGCATTCGAAGAGGTGCAGCAAATGTCTGTCTCGGCCTTCACGTCTGCCGACGTGTTGACATAGGTGACGACCGGCACGCCCGGATATTTGGCGCGCAGCATCCGCACATCCGCGCCGGTGATCGATTCGGCGAGCGAGCAGCCGGCCTTGGCGTCGGGGATCAGCACTGTCTTTTGCGGGTTCAAGAGCTTGGACGTCTCGGCCATGAAATGGACGCCGCCCTGGATGATGATTTCGGCATCCACACGCGTTGCCTCGCGGGCAAGCTGCAGACTGTCACCGACAATATCGGCCACGCAATTGTAGATTTCCGCAGTCTGGTAATTGTGCGCCAGAATGACGGCATTGCGCTGCTTTTTCAGCCGGTTGATCGCGTGGACATAGGGCGCATAGGCGGGCCATTCGATCGCGGGGATGATGGTCTTGACGCGCTCATAAAGATGCGCGGTCTCTTTCGCGACAGCGGGCGTGTATTCCAGTTCCGGACGCGGCAACACGCCAAAGCGCTCGGCGGCGGTTTTCGCCACCGTCTTCTCAACACCACCCGAAACCTGAGCCATCGTTCCTCCTCCGGTCACAGAACCGGCGCAGCCAAGGGGCCAACCGGACGAGGCTCTGATTTATGGCCCGGGGGCGGCGAAAGCAAGACAGGGAAACCCCGCCGGACAGATTTCGATTCATCACCAGAACCGATGGATGGTCCAAAACTTTGCATTTGAGTGCATGGATTGATGCACGTAAAACCGACGTTCATATCAGGAGACCGCGATGTCATCGACCGTGCAAACAAAAGCCGCCGCCAGTGACATTCCGTGGCTGATTGTTGCCGCAGGCTGCCTGATTGCACTGATGACCTTCGGGCCGCGCTCGGCAATGGGTTTTTTCCAGCTGCCGATGCTGCAGGAAACCGGCTGGGACCGCGCGACATTCGGCATGGCGATGGCGATCCAGAATTTGATGTGGGGTCTTGGCCAGCCGATTTTCGGCGCAATCGCTGACAAGTATGGCACCTGGAAAGTCCTTGCGACGTCTGCGATCCTTTATGCGAGCGGCCTGGCCTTGATGTCCATTTCCTCCGCGCCATGGATGTTGCATATGGGCGGCGGCGTTCTGGTTGGTCTTGGCATTGCCGCCGGCTCCTATGGAATCGTCCTGTCGGCGTTTGCCCGGAATGTTCCGGCGCACAAGCGCTCTCTGGTGTTTGGTTTCGGAACGGCTGCGGGATCGGCGGGCATGTTCGTGTTCGCGCCGCTCAGCCAAAGCCTGATCAACAATTACGGCTGGTCGGATTCGCTGCAGATCATGTCCTTCATGATGCTCATCATCCCAATCCTCGCCATCCCGCTGCGCGGCAATTCCTCGTCGGGTTCATTCAAGCAGGTGGATGCCGAGCAAAGCATCAGCGACGCGCTGCGCGAGGCGTTCGGCCACCGCTCCTATGTGCTTTTGACCGGCGGCTTCTTCGTTTGCGGCTTTCAGGTCGCGTTCATCACCGCGCATTTTCCGGCCTATATCGGCGATATCGGCATTGACGCGAAATATGCAGTCATCGGATTGGCCCTGATCGGGTTTTTCAACATCATCGGCTCGCTGGCCTCGGGCGTTATTGGCCAGCGTTATTCCAAACCGATCTTTCTGGCGATGATTTATCTTGGCCGGTCGGTCGCAGTAACCGCGTTCCTGTTGCTGCCGCAAACGCCGACAGCCGTCATCATCTTCTCCGCCGTCATGGGCCTCCTCTGGCTGTCCACTGTACCGCCAACCAATGCGCTGGTGGCGATCATGTTCGGCACCCGCCATCTCTGGCTTCTGGGCGGACTGGTGTTTTTCTCCCACCAGATCGGCTCGTTCCTCGGCATCTGGCTCGGCGGCTATTTCTTTGTGAAATACGGCTCGTATGATCCGGTGTGGTGGCTCGGCGTCGGGCTCGGCGTTTTTGCCGCCATCGTGCATTGGCCGATCAAGGAAGCACCTGTGTATCGGCCAACGCTGGCGGCAGCCTGAACCCTCAGGTTGCGTCACCAACTTTGCCATCGATTTCGCTGTTTTGCGCCCCTTTTGCGAGCACACGCTGGTAAAACAGGCCAATGCCGATCAACGACAGGCCGAGCCCCATGAACGAGAAGGCGCGAAGCACACCCTGCAGCGACGACATGTCGAACAGGAAGACTTTGATCACGGTGAGCACGACCAAGCCTGCTGACAGCATGCGCAGCGGCCGCGACCTGAAGTGTACGCCTGCGGCGAGGATCAGCACGCCCGTGATCAGCCAAGCCACGGAGAAAGTGTAGTTCTCCGCCTCCGTCAGCGGCACATAAAGGCTGACCTCCTGCCCGTGATAGAAATGGCGAATGGTCAGATTGAGCCAGGCAAATGCCGAAACCCCTGCCGCAATGGAGGCCGCATAACGACTGCCATCGGCAATTGGGCCGGTTTCGCGGCGCGTATTCCACACCCAGGCCCCGAACAGCGCAGCCGGCAATACGAAACCGATTCCGATCAGGTTGAACAGCAATGACTGCCCGGTGTTTTCCCGGTGCAGAAACGGGTTGCCGAACATCAGATGGACCAGCGCAAACAGCGTAACAGCGACACCCAGAAACCATGGTGCGAGGACCATCACATGGTTGGTATACCGGCTTCTGGCGGCCAGCCGTGCGCCCCATGCGGCCGCCATGAATACCGGCAGGTATAGCAGCAGTTCCGCACCGTATTCGAGTTCGCCGGATGCACCGTAGCTGTCCAGGCCTTTGAAAGAAATGACGCTCCCGTGGAAGGCGTGGCGCAAGGTCATGACCAGCCAGCCGGAAACAAACACGAATGTCGAGCCGGTCAGCGCAATCAAATAATGCTGGGGCCGTTTGCCGATCGCTTCCCGCCAAATCCATGCCAGAAGCACGGCGGGAATGAAGTAGGCGACGGCAGTCAGATTGAAGACGGGCCAGTAGCCAACACCTTCGCCGGTGAACAGCGGATTGAGCAGCACAAAGTGGTGCCACAGCGCAGATATGATGCCGACATAGCTGACGATCATCGATCCCATACTGAAAACCGGGCTCGGGCTCTGCCGGTCGAGCCTGATCAGTGTGGCAGATGCCCCCAGCGCCAGAATCGTATACAGGGAATGCTCGGAAAGCGACAGCGGGCCATTACTGGACAAGACGCCATCGTTCATGCCGTGGCGGATCAGGACGGCAGCGCCGGCAAGCGTTGCCGTGACCGCGATGCCCTGCATGATCAGTGCGGGCATGCGCTCCATGAAGTTCCGCAGCGCATAGGCAGCATAGGCGAAGGCAAGCGCCGGAATTCCGTAGCCGACCAGCAGCCAGTTCAATACCGGGGTTGTCGACAGCGTCTGATAGCCGACAACCGAAGGATCGAGCGCGAACCGCATCATGGTGGCGACCGCGAAGGCGACCACCAGCCACGGGACAAGAGGATGTGTTTTATGGATCCTGTCATGGGCAAGTAACGCTGCAATCAAAGACAACGCAATGCCGGTCCATGCGGGTGTGAGAAGCAGATGGACCGCAACCGATCCAAAGGCGGCCGCGGCAGAGATGCAGAAGGCGGACGGCAGCAGCAGCCCGGTGCCCAATTCGCCTCGCCGCGCGATCAGCAGCCCAGCATAGGCAAAAGCCGCCGCCAGAACTGCGCCGGACAGTCCGTAGGCCCAATCGATATCCAGATTGGCAAAGGCCAACACCGCAATTCCATACGTGGCAAGCGGCGTCAGACTGCCGAACAAACTCCATATCAACGCTGTGATCGGCTGTTTCAGACTTTGAAGCGCCTTGTTGAATGCCGGAACGGCAACAATCAGCGCGAGCGGAATGCAGAGCGTCAGATGCTGGTATTCGTCGCTGGCGCCCGGACGTGAAGCCAAAACCATGGCGCAAAACGCCGCCAGGACTGACGGCCACAAGGCGCCAAGCGGGAGTGCATCCTGTCACCATGCAAATGCAGACAGCATCAGCGCCGCCGCGAGCACCGTAATCCTGACCGTCTGGTCGAACTGCAAGTCACCGAGCCCCGCGACCATGCCAGCGGCAAGCAGCGCGAAGGTCATGGCAAGCGCGGATGTGACCGTCATGGCGGGAAGAGTCGGGAAGAATTTTTCGTTGCCGCCCTTGCCGAAATCGCTTTCAGATATCCAAAAAAGTCTGGCCGCGCCAAGCATCAGCGCAACGGAGAACAGCGTTGCAGTCGGATGCCCGGCAGCAGTGTGCCAGCATTCCAGAACTGTCCACGATCCCATGCCGAACAGCGCTGATGCCAAAATCCATTCGACTTTGCGAAACCTTGCAAAAGCGCCAGATGCGGCAAGCACAATGCCGAGATAGCTGAAGAACACCCAGACATTCGGACTTTGCGAACTGACCAGCGCGGGCGTAGCAAGCGAACCCAGCAGGCCAACACCAGCCAATACCGACCCGTGGATAAGGCCTAGCGCGATGATGCTGAGTGAAACGGCTGCCAGTAGCGTGAAGGCAAGCGTCGAGCCGATCATGCCGTAAATACCGTAGGCGACGTAGATGGCCGCGAACAGGATTGCGCCGCCTGCAGCGGTCAGGATTGCCGGAACCTGCGCGGCACGGTCACCTGCAAAGTCCAGTTTGATGTCGCGGCGGCGCAAGAACTCGCCGCCACCGACCGCGCCAAGACCAGACAAGGCGGCGAGCGCAACACGCAATCCGGGCGAGAAAAAGCCGCTTTCGATCGAGTAGCGCACGAGAAAAATGCCGCCAAGGGCGAAGGCAAGGCCGCCAACCCAAATGGCCCAGCGCGTGCCGAGCGCATTTTCAAAGCTTAATGCCGGTTTGACAGGTACCGAAGGTTCGTCGGTTGCGCCAAGAATGGCGGATGCAGGCGCGCTCCAGCCAATTTCTTTGTAGGCGACGCCTGAACCTTTTTCGTCGTCCTCTTGGAGGGCTTCAGATTTGGTCGCCTCCGCCGCCATTTCTTCGGTGACATTTTCCGGCGGCTGGGCTTTTGCCAATGTCAATTCTGCCCGCCTCTGCTTTGGCCCGGATTTCTTGTCGACCGACGAGGGTTCTGCTGCAACCGGCAAAGATATTGCTACGTCTCCCGATTTGCGCGCGGCGCCTTCTTCCGTTTTGCTTTTGGAAACGGCAGCCGACGGGTTGATGGACTCCTGCATTTGGCGCTGCAAGCCCTGAACGTCGTGTTCCAGACCGGCCACGCGCTTTTGCAGTTTCCAAAGGCGCTGGAGACCAAACAAAATCGCCGCAACAACAAGAAGTTCCATCGCGCCCAAACCTCGCCCGTGATTCGTATTGTCTGTGTCATTGATATGCACGAATGACGGGACGCCGCCAGAGAGCCGCTCCGGATATAAAGCCCGGACTCTTATGCGGTCATTTCAAGCGCGCGAAGCGCATGGTGCTGAAATGCCGCCCGTGCTTCCGGAGGCAGGATGCCGCGCGGTTTCCAGACGTCCCGGTCGAGGAAGAAGGCGGCGAGCTTCCATGCTGCTTGTGCTGAGGGCGTGTCCAGGCCGCAGCCGGGGCGGTCTTCGAGAAATTGCGGCAGGGTCAACAGCTTGTCTGCCCACGGCTTGCCCGCCTCGCGGCACACCGCCCTGCCCGATTTGGGCGACACATAGATCAGGTCCTGTGTCGCTCCCGTGGCGGCGCACTCGTTGAGGTCAAGCCCGAAGCCGAGTTCTTCGAGCAGCCGCAGTTCGAACCGCGCCATGAATTCGACCGCCAGCACGGGCTGGTCAAAATGGCTGATGATGGCAATCAGCGCCTCAAAGAGCGACGGGTGCGGATCTCGGTCTGGCAACAGGCGTAGGTGCGAGGCGAGCAGTTGCATACCGTTCAGCGCCATCTGCCTTTCCATCAACTTTGCGGCAGAAAACTCGATCGCTTCCATCGTGTATTGGCCAAGGTGTTCATCGAGCCGGGCGCGCCATGTGACAGCAACATGATTGCCGATCTGCAAGAGAGGTTGCTGCTTGGAGCTGCGCCCGCCCCTTACCAGCCCCTGATGGCGGCCATGCTCGCGCGTCATCAGTTCGGCGATGACACTGGTCTCGCCGAGCCGCCGGGTGCCGAGTATGATTCCTTCGTCCTGCCAATCCATGGGATGCAGATTGCTCCAAAGGCTTGCGAACTCAAGCGGTAAAGTCGAGGCCCATTTCGCGGAAGCGTTCCGGATCGTCGCCCCAGTTTTCGCGAACCTTAACGAACAGGAACAGGTGGACTTTCTGTTCAAGGATGCCGGCAAGCTCCAGCCGCGAAGCCTGCCCGATGGCCTTGATTGTCTCGCCCTTGTGGCCGAGCACAATCTTGCGCTGGCTGTCGCGCTCGACATAGATGACCTGCTGGATGCGCACGTCGCCGTTTTTCATCTCTTCCCATTTTTCGGTCTCGACATGGGAGTGGTACGGCAGTTCCTGATGCAGGCGGTCGTAGATCTTCTCGCGGGTGATTTCCGCAGCCAGATTGCGCATCGGCAAATCGGAAATCTGGTCTTCGGGATAATACCACGGCCCTTCGGGCAGAGCCGTCGCCAGCCACTTGACCAGATCCTTGCAGCCGGAGCCGTTCAAGGCCGAAATCATGAACACGCGCTCAAAATCGGCGATAGCGGAGGCGTCCTTGGCCAGATCCAGAAGTTTCGGCGGGTCGACACGGTCGACCTTGTTCAGCACCAGCACGTTGCGGTGTTTGGAGCCCTTGAGGCTTTCGAGGATTTTCCCGGCATCGCCGGCAAAGCCGCGTTCGGCGTCGACGATGAACAGAACAATGTCGGCATCCTTGGCGCCGGACCAGGCGGTCGAAATCATCGCGCGGTCAAGGCGGCGGCGCGGCGTGAATATGCCAGGCGTGTCGACCAGCACCATCTGTGTCCGGTCTTCAGTGATGATGCCGCGGATCAGCGCGCGCGTCGTCTGCACCTTGTGCGAGACGATCGAAACCTTGGTGCCGACCAGCTGGTTGACCAGCGTCGACTTGCCGGCATTGGTCGCGCCAAGCATGGCGACAAAGCCCGAGCGGGTTGGCGTATCGTTCATTTCAGTGTCCTTCATCGGCCCATACGCCGCGTTTGACCAGAAAGCGGGTCGCCGCGTCCTGTTCGGCAAGGCGCTTGGAGCGACCCTCGCCCTTTTCATCCGGATAGGTTCCTGATGCGACACTTACCACAAAATGCGGCTCATGGTCCGGGCCTTCGCGGCTTACGATTTTATAGACAGGAGCGGATGCGCCGTCGCGGTGCGCCCATTCCTGCATTTCGGTCTTGGGGTCGCGGCGCGGTGCCGTCGAGCCCGAAACGCGCGAGGCCCAATGACGTTTCACGAAGACGCGCGCAGCATCCAGACCTCCGTCCTGATAGAGCGAGGCGATCAGTGCCTCGACCACATCGGCGCGGACATTGATGTGGCGCTTGTCACCAGGGTCGCCAAGGTCGGAACCGGCGCGGATCAGTTTCGGCAGGCCGGTCTCGAAGGCGATTTCCGAGCAGGTCTTGGCGTCGACCAACTGGTTGAAACGCAGCGACAGTTCACCCTCGTCCGCCTCCGGATAGGCGGCGAACAGAAGTTCCGCGACCACAAGTCCGAGAACGCGGTCACCCAGAAATTCGAGCCGTTCGTAGTTCGCCTTGGATTGCGATCGCGCGCTGGAATGCGTCAGCGCGCGGTCGAGGCGTTCGACGTCCTTGAATCCATGTCCAGTCTTGTCCAGCGCCCAGGCAGCGATGGTTTTTTGGCGGTCGCCACCCATCAATCGACCCAGTTGAAGAACCGGCCAAAGCGCAGGTTCGTCGGCCAGGTCCACAGTTCAAGCGCGCTGTGCCCGCCGCCGATGGAGAAGAAAATGATGTTGGCGCGGCCAACCAGGTTTTCAAACGGCACCATGCCGACTTCAAACCGGCTGTCGTTGGAATTGTCTCGGTTGTCGCCCATCATGAAATAATGACCGTCCGGAACAATGAATTCGCGCGTGTTGTCGGCAAGCGTTTCCGGATCAATATCGAGCGTGTCAAAGTTGACGCCGTTCGGCAGGGTCTCGTGATAGACATCGACCGGGCGCTGCACTTCGGTGACGTCGAAATTGTCGATGACGCCGGTCTTCTCGCGCTTGACGCCTTCGCCATTGATGGTCAGCACGCCGCCGATCATCTGGATCTTGTCGCCCGGCAGGCCGATGACGCGCTTGATGTAATCGATCTTCGGATCTTTCGGGAATTTGAAGACCAGCACATCGCCGCGCTGCGGTTCAGCCGACCAGATGCGTCCGGCAAACAGGTTCGGCGAGAACGGGAACGAATGTTTCGAATAGCCGTAGGCGTATTTCGAGACGAACAGATAATCGCCTTCCAGCAGCGTCGGGCGCATCGAGCCTGACGGGATGTTGAACGGCTGGAATAGGAAGCTGCGGATCACCAGCGCCAGCAACAGCGCCTGAACGATCACGCTGATCGTTTCGCCAATGCCGCCGGAGCTTTTTGTCTTTTCGCTTTGGGCCACGCTCATATCTTCCTCTTTCGGGTCAAACGCCTCTTAGTCGATTGCCATCAGTGGGGCAACCGCCTCCAAGTCGTTCGAAATCATGTCGATTGCGTGGCTGGAATGGCCTCGATAATCACGAAAGCCTGGGCCAATGGATAGTCGTCCGTGATGGTCAGGTGCAAGACAGCGTCGTGACCTTCCGGCATCATCGCGCGAAGCCGGTCGCTTGCGCCGCCGGTCAGCTTCATCGTCGGCTTGCCGCTGGGCAGGTTGATGACGCCCATGTCCTTCCAGAACACGCCATGTGAAATGCCGGTTCCAAGCGCCTTGGAACAGGCTTCCTTGGCGGCAAACCGCTTGGCGTAGGACGCGGCGCGCTGGTGGCGTGCATCGGACTTGCGCTGTTCGACCTCGGTGAACAGGCGTTGGGTGAAGCGATCACCATAGCGCTCGAGTGATTTCTCAATCCGGCGGATATCGATCAGGTCGCTGCCGAGGCCAATGATCATGGCAACATGACTTTTCGGGCTTCCATGCGCCTGTGCCGTGCCAAGGCGAATCCGGAAGCAGCGTTGAGGACCAGAACATAGGCGACAATGCCAAATGCTGCACCCAGCAGGACCGAACCGGCCAGCAGCGGCTTCAGCACCGGCTGCCACATGGAGCCGAATTCAAGGTGCATCAGCTTTGCGCCGATGACGTGAAATGGAACATGCAGTTCGCCGCCGCCGCCGAACAGTGTCGTGCCGATCTTGTATTCGCCCGCGAACATCAACGGTATGGTCAGCGGGTTGGCCGCCGCCGTACCGAAAGCTGCAGCGATCAAATTTCCGCCCAGCCCCCAGGCCAGAAGCAAGGCCATCAAAATGTGCAGGCCAAGCGCCGGAGAAAAGGCCGCAAAAATGCCGGCTGCAAAACCTGCGGCCAGCGCATGCGGCGTGGCACGTATCCGCAGAATCCGCTTTCCATAGTAGCGGAGCGAGCGAAGATAGGATTTGCGCGGCCAGACCAGCCTTTTCAAGCTGCTGAACCACCCTCTATGGTGTCGCGAATCCAAAATCATGGTGTGATATGCGGCCTGAAACAATGTGAAGCGGCCAATTTGCCGCTGCGGCCTATGTAGACAATCCGAAGGCCGATTTACAGCCGTAATGCGTCAAATATTGCGGCTGCCGGGCTTAATTGCGGGGATAGCTGCCAGTTCCGGCGGCAATTGGTCCGCCGGATAGGCCGGAACCTCGTACTGCGCCAACGCAACCAGTGGCGCACCGACGTTTGCCTTGCCAGCCGAGCGGTCAATGATGCATGCGGCAGCAACGACTTCCGCGCCAAGCTTCGTCAGGCAATCAATGGTTTCGCGGATCGACAGACCGGTGGTGACGATGTCTTCGACAATGACCACGCGTGCGCCTTTTTCAATCTCAAACCGCCGCAGCCGGAACTCGCCGCCTTCGCGTTCTACCCAGATAGCGGGGACGCCAAGATGGCGCGATGTCTCATAGGCCGGGATCAGACCGCCGATGGCCGGGCCGACCACATAGTCGATCTTGCCGGGGACCTTTTCACGGATGAGTTCTGACAGCGACTTGCACAGCTTTTCGGTCTTGTCGGCATGCATGAACACGCGCGCCTTTTGCAGGAACACCGGCGAGCGCAGTCCGGAGGTCAAAATGAAATGCCCATGCAGGATAGCCCCTGCCGAGCGGAATATTTCGAGCACTTCATCGACGGTCATCATGGAAATCCCAAATTGGCTTACTCAGCCGTAAACACGGCGCGCGGCCGAAACGCAAGATTTTTCCTTGAGCTGCGAGATCAGCCTGTTGAGATGTTTCAGGTCCCAAACTTCAAGCTCGAACAGCATTTCGGTGAAATCGGGCGCGGTATTGGACATTTCGAGTTTGTGGATGTTGGCCTCGTTCAGCGCGATGGTCTGGGCGATTTCGGCCAGCGTGCCGGGTTCATTTAGCGCGGAGATCGACACGCGGGCCGGGAAGCGTTCCTTCATGCCTTCGTCAATGTCCCAGCGCACGTCAATCCAGCGGTCCGGCTGGTCGTCAAATGCGGTCAGCGCCGATGACTGGATCGGATAGATGGTGATGCCCTGCCCCGGCGTGACGATACCGACGATGCGGTCCCCGGGCACGGCGCCATCCTGCGAGAACGACACCGGCAGTTCATTGCCCGCGCCGCGTACCGGCACGGCGTTCTTGGCGATCTTCGGTACTTTGGGCTCTTTCGGTTCGGACCGTCCCGGCATGCGGAACAGCATGCCGGCCGCGTTGCGCAGGTTGATCCAGCCTTCTTCCTTCGGCGGCGGAGCGGATTGGACCGCGACCCGCTCTTCCTTGTAATCAGGGAACACGGCGCGCAGCACGTCGGAGGAAGCGAGTTCGCCGCGCCCGACCGCAGCCAGCACGTCGTCCGGCTCCTTGCGGGCCAGGCGATGCAACACCGGCTTCAACAGGTCCCGGCTGAACGGTTTGCCGGTACGTGCGAAAGCGCGTTCGAGAATGCGGATACCGAGGCCCGAATATTGCTTGCGGATGGCCGAACGGGTGGCGCGGCGGATGGCGGCGCGGGCCTTGCCGGTGACGACAATGGCTTCCCATGCGGCTGGCGGGATCTGCGCGGTGGAGGTGACAATATCCACTTCGTCGCCATTTTTCAGCTCGGTCATCAACGGCATCATGCGGCCGTTGATCTTGACGCCAACGCAGGTGTCGCCGATGTCGGTGTGAACCGCATAGGCAAAATCAATTGGCGTTGCGCCGCGCGGCAGGGCGATCAGCCGGCCCTTGGGCGTAAAGCAGAACACCTGATCCTGGAACAGCTCCAGCTTGGTGTGTTCGAGAAACTCTTCGGCGCTGTCGCCTTCGGAAAGCTGCTCGATGGTCTGGCGCAGCCAGGCGTAGGCGCGGCTGTCCTTGGACATTTTCAACGCTTCCGGATCCTGCCGTCCGCGCTTGTCCTTGTAGATCGAGTGCGCAGCCACGCCATATTCGGCAATGTCATCCATGGCCCGAGTGCGGATCTGCAGCTCGACGCGCTGGCGCGACGGACCGACGATGGTGGTGTGGATCGAGCGGTAGTCGTTCTGCTTGGGTGTCGAGATATAGTCCTTGAACCGGCCCGGCACGGTTTGCCACGTCGTGTGGATGGCCCCCAACGCCCGGTAGCAATCATCGAGGCTTTCGACCAGCACGCGGAAGCCGAAAATGTCGGACAGCTGCTCGAATGACAGGCCTTTGGATTCCATTTTGCGGAACACCGACCAGGACTTTTTCTGCCGGCTTTTGACGTCGGCCTTTATGTGATTCTTTTCAAACAGTTCCGACAGGTCTTTCTCAATGCGCGAGAGGAGACCGGCGTTGCGGTGGGCAAGGTCGGCGAGCCGTTCGGTGACCGTCTTCCACGCATCCGGATTGATCTGGCGGAAGGCGAGTTCCTCCAGCTCTTCGCGCATGTCCTGCATGCCCATGCGCCCGGCGAGCGGCGCGTAGATGTCCATCGTCTCTTCGGCAATGCGCAGCCGCTTTGATTCCGGCATATGGTCGATGGTGCGCATGTTGTGCAGGCGGTCGGCAAGCTTGACCAGAAGTACGCGCACGTCGTCGGCGACGGCCAACAGCAGTTTGCGCAAATTCTCCGCCTGCGCGGCCTTCTTCGACACGAGGTCGAGCTTTTTCAGTTTGGTCAGGCCCTCGACCAGCGCGCCGATGTCAGCGCCGAATATCTCGTCGATTTCGGCGCGGGTAGCGCTGGTGTCCTCGATCGTGTCGTGCAGCAGCGCTGCAACGACTGTCGATTCGTCGAGGTGCATGTCGGTGAGGATGGCGGCGACTTCGAGCGGGTGGGAGAAATAAGGGTCGCCCGAGGCGCGCTTCTGGTGGCCATGTTTCTGCATGGCGTAGACATAGGCCTTGTTCAGCAACGCCTCATTGGCGTCCGGCTTGTAGCGCTGGACGCGCTCGACAAGCTCATACTGCCGCATCATGCCTTTGTTGCCCCGCACCGGCTGTTCCAAACAAATCACGCGCCGCAGTGATTTGCGGCGCGTGATCATGGTAGTCGGGAAATTCAGTCGAAAGGAAGATCAAACCTTCCAGTCAGATCAGAAATCGTCGTTTTTCTCAGGCGCCACAAGACCTTCGATACCGGCAAGCAGCTCATCTTCCGACATCTGGTCGAATGCGACCTTGTCGTCTTCGTCGACCAGCGGCACGAATTCGTCGGCGGCATCAGCCTTGGCGGCGGCAGGAGCTTCCGGCTCGTCAACTTCGACATGTTTCTGCAGCGAATGGATCAGGTCTTCCTTGAGATCGCCCGGCGACAGGGTCTCGTCGGCGATTTCACGCAACGCCACGACCGGGTTCTTGTCGTTGTCGCGGTCGATGGTGATCGGCGCGCCTTGCGAGATCAGGCGGGCACGATGGCTGGCGAGAAGCACCAGTTCGAAACGGTTGTCGACCTTGTCGATGCAATCTTCAACGGTAACGCGGGCCATGGATGCCCCTTTCTTCAACGGTAATCTGCGGAGATTTGAGTGCGCAATAGCGCGGCCCGCCTCAAAACACAAGCAAAACCGCCAAGTGTGGAATTTGATCACCCGGTTTGTGAAAGCTGTTGGAAACAGGCGCGCTTGCGTTTAAGAAATGTCCACGCACAACGGTGTTGATATTGCCAAACCGCTTTGCCCCAAAACATTTGAACAAATTCATATTGGAGAAAAATCGATGATGTTCGATCCGCGCGAAAAAATCGCCTTGTTCATTGACGGTGCCAACCTTTACGCCACGTCTAAGGCCCTCGGCTTCGACATTGACTACCGCAAGATGCTCAAATTCTTCCAGAAGCGCGGCTATCTCCTGCGCGCGCATTATTACACCGCACTGGTCGAGGATCAGGAGTTTTCGTCAATCCGCCCGCTGGTCGATTGGCTTGATTATAATGGCTACCGCGTCGTCACCAAGCCGGCCAAGGAATTCACCGATTCGCTGGGACGCCGGAAGATCAAGGGCAATATGGATATCGAACTGGCCATCGATGCCATGGAACAGTCCCAGGTCGTCGATCACCTCGTGATCTTCTCGGGCGACGGCGATTTCACCACGCTCGTCGAAGCGCTTCAGCGGAAGGGGAAGAAGGTTTCAGTTGTCTCCACAATGGCAACGCAACCCCCGATGATCGCCGACGATCTCCGCCGCCAGTCCGATCACTTCATCGATCTCATCACGCTCAAGGCCGAAGTCGGCCGCGACCCGTCCGAGCGTACTCCGCGACATGTCGAGCCGGCGCACGACGAGATCGAGACCTGATCGACCGACGACGGCCTTCCCAATACTACACATCTTCGTGATATACTTGTGTAACAAAGTCCAGAATTAACGCTCCACCTGCTACAGCCGAAGATCGAGGAATGGTTTTCCGATCAACTCGGGAT
>JBGSHY010000040.1:0-60724 GCA_041751995.1 Rhizobiaceae bacterium
TCAAGCCGCTCATTGCGGCCAATACCGGCGGGCAACAGCGCATCGACAAAGCTGAACTGGCCCGATTGCTTCACCGCCATGTCGATCCTCCAACTTCAAACACAGAGAATCATAAACAGCGATTTTTGCAATGGCCCCGCAAGGGGGGAGATCGCCAATCGCCAGCCTTCACAACACCCCGCAAACTTGATATGCATCAATTCATATGAATATAATCAAGTGTAGAACAGCCCCATGAAAAACATCCTCCCCCTCGACCGTTTCGTCCGCTTCGCTCTTGCCATCCTCTTCGCTGAGGCCGGTTATTTCTGGCTGGCCAGCCCGTGGAGCTTCGTGGCCTATGCCGCCGCGCTTGTCATGCTGGTGACGGCTTTGGTTGGCTTCTGTCCGATCTACAAATTGCTGGGTCTCACCCCCAAAGTGGACGGCAAGCGCACCGGCACTGTCGGCCTTGCGCTTGGCGCGCTGGTGCTGGTGGCCATTGCCGGCGGCGGGAGCTATGCGAGCGCCTTTTTCACCCGCAAGATCTTCCTCGAAGATTTCAATGCGATGAACCATTTCTACAAGCAGACGCTGTTTCTGACCGGCAAGGCGCAGCGCCCCGAGGCGGTTGCCAATCTTGACCAGCTCAAGCCCGCCTTTGCCGCCTTCACGACAAAATACGCCACCTACCGGCCGTATGATTTGAAGGGCGACACGCAACTGCCTGCCGATTTTGCCACGGTCGGCAAGATCCTCACCGACGTCGAGCCGCTGGTGCGCACCGGCGATCTGCATCAGGCCCATCTTGATCTTGAAAAGGTCCGCCCCGTCTTTCAGGACGTGTTCAAGCGCAACGGCTTTTCTATGCTGGCCGTCGCCCTGGTCGATTTCCATGATGCGATGGAATTGATCCTGACGGCCGCCACGGAAAAGGACGCCGCCAAGGTCGCCGCGCTTTATCCGGAAATCAGCGACAAGCTGAAAATCGTCGAGGCCGAGGCCAATGACGATGAAATCAAGGCGATCCGCGCCGCGCTCGAAGACGTATTGGCGACCGCAAACGCCGGGCAACTCGATGCGCTGCCGGCCAAGGGCGACACGCTGAAGACCAATTTCGTCAAGGTCTATCTCAAGCGCGGCTGACGGGGCGAACTGAAGCAGGCGCGGGATTTGTGAATCGTCATGAATCCCGTTGGCCGTGGATAAAACCTGCCGTCGTTCGGGCTGATGCCTGCGGTGATGAACAGTGGCCATTCGCCGCCCTTTAATCGCCGCCCGAAACGCCTACATAACGGTCATGAAACCAATCATCGCCATTGCCGCCGCCGCCATCACCGCCTTGTCCACTGCTGTCGGTCTTTCCGCCGAAGAGCCGAAATACAAGCTTATCCTCGATCAAAAGCCATTCAGCATCCGCGAGTATCCGTCGCTGATCACTGCCGAGGTGACGGTGGGCGGCACGCGCAGCGAGGCGGCAAATGCCGCTTTCCGCGTGCTGGCCGGGTTCATTTTCGGCAAGAATGTGAAGCCCGATGGCGGGACGGGAAAGATTGCCATGACCGCGCCGGTCACGCAAAGCGCCAAGATCGCCATGACCGCGCCAGTCACGCAAGCGTCCAAGGGCGGCGAGTGGGTGGTCGGGTTCATCATGCCGCCTGAGTATTCGCGCGCCACGCTGCCCAAACCGGTCGATCCGCGCATTGTGATCCGTGAGATCCCGGCGCGGCGCATGGCGGTGGTGACATTTTCCGGCAGCGCGAAAGACGCTGACCTCTCCCGCCAGCAGACCGCGCTTGAAGGCTTCATCGCCGGGCAGAAGCTCAAAACCCTCGGGCCCGCGCAGTTCGCCTTCTATGATCCGCCGTTCAAGCCCGGATTCCTTCGCCGCAACGAAGTGATGTTCGAGGTGCGTTGAGGGCGATTGCCAACTTCTCCGCGTTGATTACGCGTTGTCCTGAGTGACGAATGCGAGGGAGGCGGTTCGCTCTTTTCTCACCGCTGGAGAAGCGGGGAGAAGAAGGCAAATCTGCGAATATTTATCCACCCCTCCAAAACCTCCCGCATACTCCTCCTCGTCTCTCCCGACGGGAACGCTTCCGGAGTCGTTTTGGAGTGGGGAGAGAACCGGCGCTTCCGCCAATCTGTTGACGAGACAGGCTGGCCGGGGAGGCTTCACCCAAGGGTTCCCCCTTGGACACTACGGTCCTTGCGCGCCGGACGGAGCGTATAGGTGAGGAACGGTTTGACGAACGCCCGGAGCGCAAGCGAAGGGCGGTCAGGCTGGTTTTCGCGAAGCGGAACGGGTGGAGACAGAAATCGCCGGACGGGGTGTGTGGCGCTGCCGCATACTAAAACTTAGCGAGGCAGGTCCACACACCCTGTTTCCCAAGCTCTTTGACAGAAGCCAGACCGGCAACGGGGTGTGGCAATGGAAAGGTGCGAAGTTAAATCCGCAACCGCTTATCCTTGCGCCCGCAGTCCCGGCCAGGGCTTCCACGCGAAAAAGCTGCGCAGTTGTGGCAGCATGATTGACAGCACGATGGCGATGGAGAACAGGCACCAGACGGCGGGGATTTCGTTGGGGTTGCGCGTGAGGAGGCCGGCAAGGCCGGGGCCGGCGATAAGGTGGAATATGGCCAGCCGCCAGGCGCCGTAGAGGATTGGCAGGACAAAGGCGACGAGCATGTAGGACGGGAAGCCCCATCGCATGCCAAGCGCCTGATCAAGCCAGTTCATCATGCCGTTGAACGGCACCGTCCAGGCCTGATGCCAGTCGCCAGTGATCGTGCACCAGACCTTGCCGCAGAGGATCGAGCCCGGCTCGCACACGCCTGCCCACGAAAACGGCATCAGCTGCATCAGCATGATCACCGACGACAGGCCGCACAAGAGATAGGTCGCCACCTTCACCGACGGGCGCAGCGCCACTGCCGCGAAGGCGAGAAAGAAGGCGTTGATGAACAGCGGCTGGAACACGATGTGCAAGATCGACAGGAAGGTGATCGCCTCGTTTTCCGGCGTGCCGCACTGGTTGATGACGCTGTAGCCATAAAGCTGCAGGCCTTCCATCAGCGTGAAAAAGCCGATGGTCGCGGAAAACACCGGCTTGTCGCCGCGCCAGATGCTGGCAGCCGTTGCGACAGTGCCCAAACCAACCATGGCTGCGGTTGCGCCTGTGCTCCAACACATAATCTCGTCCTCGTCCCCTTGGCCATTTGCGCGCGCCGCGCCGGTTTCGTCAACCGGCTTTGCACGTTTTCCCCCAGGCCGTCGGCCTACTCTTCGCGGTCCCGCTCATACCGCTTCATGCTGGCAAATGGCGGCAGGAAGGATTCGCGGCGCATGGTCCAGCATTCATAGGTGGGCACAAGCTGGTCAGGCGCGTCGAGACTGCCGAGATGCACTTCCACTTCGCCGCCTGTGCGGGCAAAGACGGACGAGCCGCATTCGGGGCAGAAATGCCGCCCTTTATAATCGCGGGTTTCGCCCTCGATCACCACCGCGCCTTCTGGGAATATCGCGGCGGCGTAAAACAGCGCCCCGTGATGTTTGCGGCAGTCGAGGCAGTGGCAGATCCCGACACGGTCAGGTTTGCCCGAGGCCACAACCCGTACCGCGCCGCACAGGCACCCTCCGGTCAATCGGTCCATGTCGCCGCCTCCTTTAATGGTCAAGCGGCCAGGATGTTACCAAGCAAATGTGCCGGGCGTCCATGAAAGGATGGGGGTGGAACTTCGGATCAGTCGCGCATCATGGTTTCATGACTATTGAAGGGCAGGGGGCTTCACAAAACATGCAAGAATTCGTATATGATGGACACAAGAAAAGGAATTCCACCATGCGTTTCGCCCTCGTTCTCGCTGCCCTGCTGTTTGCCGTGCCTGCCTTTGCCGTCGAGTTGATGACGCCCGGACAGGTCAGCGCCGAAGTGGCGGACGGGCGCGCGGTGCTCATTGACATCCGCACACCAGCGGAATGGGCGGAAACGGGCGTTGCGCAATCGGCCAAGCCGATCGACATGACCAGCGAAGCGTTTGTCACCGATCTGAAGGCGGTGATCGCTGAAAACCCCGGCAAAAAGCTTGCTTTCATCTGTCGTTCCGGCAACCGCTCGGGTCAGTTGACCGCGCAGTTGGAAGCGTCCGGCCTCACTGACATCATTGATGTCGCAGGCGGCACCAGCGCCTGGATTACCGAAGGCCTGCCGGTGACAAAGCAATAGACGGCAATCCAACCGGATTTCCTAATATTCTCCAAACATACCCATGCAATTTGCGCATGGCTCCGTCCCGTAGACACCACTTGTTGCGGTGCAGCATGCGGCCCATATTTTGCGGCAGGGAGAGAAAAAGGAGAATGAACATGAAAAAGAATCTTTTGTCCGCCCTGTTTCCCAAGATGCCGTCGCGCCTGGATATGGAAATGGACTATTTGAAGCGCTCAGTATCGATCTACGATCTGGAGCGCCGCGAGCGCGAAGTTCAGCAGGGCCGGTTCCGCCAGTTCTGATAGGCATGTGTGGCGCGGGTTGCTCCCGCGCCTTTTGCCATTTCCATCGGGTCAGTGTTTTTTCGCCTGCACCAGATAGGCGGAAATTGTCTTCTCGCCGAGAATGCGTGCCGCCTCCAGCCGGTGCAGTCCCTCGACGATGATGTGCCGCTTGCCGTCAAAGCGCACCATGATCGGCAATTTCATGCCGTGTTCCAGAATGTCTTCGGCCAGAACCCGCGCCTTGGCGGCATCCAGAAGCTTGCGCCGCTCAAGCGGGATATAGATATCATCGACCGGCACCTGATTGATCTTCAGCATGGCATTTCCTGCAAATTGAGGACCAATCCTTGCATATTTTCCACTGCTGCGCCGGTGCAATCGGGAAAACCGACAAACTTATCCCCCGTTCGGCAGATGCGCGTAAAGTGGCTCACTCATAGACTTGCTCTTGAAGGGAACAAGTCTGAAGGAGTCAATGCCATGCAAATCCGCAGTTTGAGTTCGGTCCTGTTCCTGAGTGCGGCGATGACGCTCGCAGCACTTTCCTTGCCCGGCGTTACGTTTGCCAAACCGGTAAAGGGTGCAGCTCTCGGCTACGCCATTGACCAGTGCCTTTTGTCGAGCGATGCGCAAACACGCGAGTCGGCGACGAAATTCGGTTGCTGTTCACGTGAAGCCGGGATTTGCGTTATCTGCCCCAAGCCGCCAAGCGCGAACAATACTTGCGAGGTTACGCCCTATCGGACCAACGGCTTGTCCGGAATCAAGGGGGCCGCAGCCAGCGACGTTTTGCAGAATCAGATGATGCAATCGAAGTAGGCGATATAGCCAAGTGAGGTTCAGAGGCGTGTTTGCTTCCCTAACAAACATGGTGAACCGTTCGTAAACCAATTGCAGCTATCCTCAAGTCTTCGGGTGTGGAGTGGTGGCGTCAATGATCATCGAACAGTTCCTCAAGTGGGTCGACAGTGCGCGTGCGGCAGAACGTGAAGCGGCAGCCAGTTCGCTGGCGCGAGCCTATTTGCAATCTCCGCTTGAATTTGATGAGCGTTGTGCTGCCGAGGCCGCGTTGACATCAATGTTGGATGACCCCTCGCCAAACGTTCGACTGGCGCTCGCCGAGGCGCTGTCCAACAGCCATCTTGCGCCCTTGCACATCATCGCTGCGCTTGCCGCCGACCAGCCAGAAATCGCCGGACGGGTCATCGTCCGTTCGCCGCTTTTGTCCGACACCGATCTGATCGACCGCGTCGCCCTGGGCTCGGAAGAGGTCCAGTGCGCCATCGCCATGCGCCCGCAATTGTCCGGCGCCCTTTGCGCTGCGATCGCTGAAGTTGCCTGCATTCAGGCTTGCGAAATGATGCTGCGCAATGACGGCGCCAGGATTGTTTCGCTGTCGCTGCGCCGCTTGGTCGAACGTTTCGGCGACGATGCAAAAATGCGCGAACTCTTATTGTCTGACAGCCGCCTGCCATCTGACGGTCGCCACGCCCTTGTCGTCAAGGTGGGCGAAGCGCTGCGCGGCATGGGCCTTGTCAAGGCATTGATCGGCCCGCAGCGTGCCGAACGCATCACCCGCGAAGCCTGCGTCCGCGCCTGTCTTGATCTGGTTGAAGAGTCCCCAGTCAACGAGCATCCGGCACTGGTCGAGCACCTGCGCTTGTCTGGTGAGCTCACCACATCATTCGTATTGCGGGTTCTTGTCCACGGCAAGATCGGCTTCTTCGCCACCATTCTTGCCGCGCTCTCGGCTCAGGATGAAACCCGGATCAAGGCGCAACTTGCTAATGGCCGCGCGTCGATCCTGATGGCGCTGTTCCGCAAGTCAGGCCTCACCGACACGGTTTCTACCGTGCTGATGCGCGGTCTCGATTGCTGGCGCGAAGTTGCCAACGGCAAGCTGCGGGCAGGGCCGCAGGAGATCGCAAGATTGATGTTGCAACATTTCGGTGCGGCCGAAACCACGCCCGCCTTCGCACATGGCAACGACGATCTGGTCGCGCTAATCCGCTCGATCTATCTGGAAACCATCCGTGAAAACGGACGCAAACACGCGGATGCAATCAAGGCCGCCTGATCAGAGCAATCTGTCCAAAACTTCGGATTTGCCCTGACCATCCCTGACGGAAACAATCAGGGAAGGGCCGTCAAATATCCAGTTCGGTCGCAAATTCGGCACGGTCCTGAATAAAGCGGAACCGCGCCTCCGGCTTTGTACCCATCAAATCGTCCACTGCGCGCGCCGTGTCCGCCGCATCGCCGCCTGCAATCTCGACCTTCAAAAGCATGCGCTTGCGCGGGTCCATCGTCGTCTCTTTCAGCTGCGACGCCATCATTTCCCCAAGACCTTTGAACCGGCCGATGTCGATCTTGCCGCGCCCGTTGAACTCGGTTTTCAAGAGCTCTTCCTTGTGCAGGTCATTGCGTGCGTAGAGCGTCTTGGTGCCCTGGGTAATCCGGTAAAGCGGCGGTACACCAAGGAACAAGTGTCCGTTGCGGATCAGTTCCGGCATTTCCTGATAAAAGAACGTGATCAAAAGCGACGCGATATGCGCACCGTCGACGTCGGCGTCGGTCATGATGATCACGCGGCCATAGCGCAGATCCTCGTCGCGGTATTTCGAGCGCGTGCCGCAGCCGAGCGCCTGGATGAGATCGCCAATCTGCTGATTTGCCTGCAGTTTGTCGCGTCCGGCACTGGCAACATTGAGGATTTTGCCGCGAAGAGGCAGCACTGCCTGTGTCGCGCGGTCACGCGCCTGCTTGGCGGAACCACCGGCGGAATCGCCTTCGACGATGAAAATCTCGGCGCCTTCTGCGGCGTTCTGTGTGCAGTCGGCAAGTTTGCCCGGCAAACGTAGTTTGCGCACGGCCGACTTGCGGGTGACTTCCTTTTCCTGGCGGCGGCGCAGGCGCTCTTCCGCGCGATCAACCACCCAGTCGAGGAGTTTCGACGCATCTTGCGGCGAGTCGGCGAGCCAATGGTCGAACGGGTCGCGCAAGGCGTTTTCAACGATGCGCTGCGCTTCAACCGTCGCCAGCCGGTCTTTGGTCTGGCCGACAAATTCCGGCTCGCGGATGAACACGGACAGCATCGCCGCACAGGATATCATCACGTCGTCGGCGGTGATGATTGCCGCGCGCTTGTTGCCAGTCAATTCGGCATAGGCGCGCAGACCTTTGGTGATAGCAGTGCGCAAACCCGCCTCGTGCGTGCCGCCTTCGGCCGTCGGGATCGTGTTGCAATAGGAGTTGGTGAAGCCGTCTCCGCCGTACCAGGTCACTGCCCATTCGAGCGATCCGTGGCCGGACTGTTTCTCGGTCTTGCCGGCGAACATGTCACGGGTGATCTGGAATTCGGAGCCCAACTGTGCCGCCAGATAATCTTTCAGACCGCCTGGGAATCGGAACACCGCCTTCTCAGGTGGCGCGTCCTTGGCGGTCAGATGTACCGGTGCGCAACTCCAGCGGATTTCAACGCCGCCGAACAGATAGGCCTTCGAACGCGCCATGCGATAAAGCCGAGACGGCTCGAACTTTGCGTTGTTGCCAAATATCTGCGGGTCAGGATGAAAGCGCACCTTGGTTCCGCGCCGGTTGTGCACTTCGCCAAGTTCAATGATCTTGCCCTGTGCAATGCCGCGCGCGAATGTCTGGCGGTAGAGTTTGCGGTTGAGGGCGACTTCGACCTCGAGCACATCGGAAAGCGCGTTGACCACAGAGACGCCGACACCGTGCAAGCCGCCAGATGTCTCATAGACCTTGGAGTCGAATTTGCCGCCGGAATGCAGCGTTGTCATGATGACTTCAAGCGCCGACTTGTCTTTGAATTTCGGATGCGGATCGACCGGAATGCCGCGTCCGTTGTCAGTCACCGAAAGATAGCCCTCAGCGTCCAGTTCCACTTCGATAAAGGTCGCATGACCGGCGACGGCTTCATCCATCGAGTTGTCGATGATTTCGGCAAACAGATGGTGCAGCGCTTTTTCATCTGTGCCGCCGATATACATGCCCGGGCGCATGCGCACCGGCTCCAATCCTTCAAGCACGACAATGTCTGCCGCAGTATAGGTCGAAGTCGTCGCCGCAGGCCTTGCTTGCTGCGCGGCAGGCGCAACCGGAGCCGCCACCTTCGCCGTTGGCATCGGCGCGCGCGCTGCCGGTTCTGGCAGATCACCAAACAGATCGGTCGAGTCGGTCATTCAATCCTCGGGAGGGTCATGCAAAGCGAATCAGCGCCAAACAATGCCACGGATGGCTCAAGGTTGCGACCTGCAAGCGGCTTTTGCACTGGTTCCATCGCAGGTTGCGGACGTCAACAACTCACTAACCATAGGCAAGAAACGTACAATTTCGAACCAGATTTTACGCATGTCTTTAGGATTTGCGCTGATGATAAGGCCAAGCGGAATACCGTCAAAGACAACGGAATACACAGGGGCGAAACGTGAAGGGCAAACTCATACCAATGGTCGGCTTGGCAGTCGTGTTTGGCGGCCTGTCGATTTTTGTTGCTGACAGGTTCGTCAAATCACAGACATCTGCGCCGTCGACAGTCGAACTTGCTTCGGCTCCCGCCACCCCAGCCATGGAGACCCGCAAGTTGCTGGTCGCGTCTACTGCCTTGAAGTACGGCATGGAAGTCACCCCTGAGTCCGTCCAGGAAGTTGACTGGCCTGCCAATGCTCTGCCTGAGGGGTCCTTCAGCTCGCTTGCAGAACTGACGGCAGGGGGCAAGCGCCTGGTGTTGGCGCCGATGGCGCCGAATGAACCGGTCCTGCTTTCAAAGCTTTCCGGCAAGGATGGCCGCGCTTCGCTCTCCAACCTTTTGGAATCGGGCATGCGAGCGGTTTCGATCCGCGTCGACGATATCACCGGCGTCGCCGGATTTGTCACGCCGGGCGACCGCGTTGATGTGCTCTTGACCCGTCAGAAAAATTCAGTGCCGCAGGCTTCCGGGAACTCGGAAGAAGTGACAGCGGCAACGCAGCCGTCTTCGGAGCTGGCTTCCGAAGTCATTTTGCAAAACGTCAAAGTGCTGACGACCGATCAAAGCGCCGATCAGTCGGCCGTGCAGGCGACTGTCGCCCGTTCAATCACGGTCGAAGTTTCCACTGACGATGCGCAAAAAGTGGCGCTCGCCCAGCAACTGGGCACGCTCTACCTGTTGCTTCGTTCGGCCGGTGATGCAGCTGCGGCAAACAACGCAACATTCTCTTCTTCAACGCTCGACAAGGACGAAGCCAAACCGGTCGCAGCGTCGACATTGGCCACTCCGTCAATCCTGTCGCTGGAGAATGAAGGGCCGAAGTACAAGTCTTTGATCGTCACGCGCGGTCATGTGGAAGAAACCTTCTCGGTTATCGATGAACAAGGCAACCAGATCAAAACGCCGACAGGCGAAAACAACTGATCGCTGAAATAGCGGCGAAACGGAACTAGGGGCAAGACATGCGGGCTCGGGGATTGGGTAAGTGGATGGGGATCGGTCTGGCGATAGCCGGACTGGCCACACCGATTGTGATGACGACTGGCGCTTATGCTGATGACGGCGTCATCAACGTGGTCGCAGGCAAAACACGGTCAATCAAGATCGCCAAGGGCAAGCCGCGAACAATCCGGCTCGATCAGGGCTTTGCCGAAATTGTCGTAGGTGACCCGGAAGTCGCCAACGTCACGCCGCTCACCAACCAGTCTTTTTACGTGCTCGGCCACAAGCTCGGCACCACCGGCATCGCGCTGTTTGACGAAAACAAGAAGCTGATCGGCTCCGTCGATGTCGAAGTGACCTACGACACCCAGCAGCTGAACGCGGCGATCCAGCAGAATGTGCCCGATTCGAACATCAAGGCGTCGTCAGCCAACGGCCAGATCGTGTTGTCCGGTGCGGCAAAAGACAAGGTAGGGGCCGAAAAGGCCAAGAAGATCGCCAAGCAGTTCAATGAAGGCAATGACGTGATTGACTCGGTCAACATCACTTCATCGCAGCAGGTTCAGCTCCAGGTCCGCTTCGTAGAAATCAACCGCCAGTCGATCACCAAACTCGGCGTGAAAGCCGGGGCCAACTTCATTCAGGGCATTGGCGGCGTTGAGGCGGCGTTCGATGGCTTCACCGAGCAAAACCTTGCCGGAGCCGGCCAGATCATTGGCCAGTTCGTCATGGGCGGCCTTCAGATTGATGCCCAGATCGATGCGCTTGAAACCCGTGGTTTGGCGCGTCGCCTTGCCGAACCCAACCTGATTGCCCGTTCCGGCGAAAAGGCCAGCTTCCTTGCTGGCGGCGAATTTCCGATCCCGGTCGCACAGACGGGCGGTGCGGTCACCATTGAATTCAAGAAGTATGGCGTCAGCCTTGACTTCACGCCGACGGTTCTTGCCGATGGCTTGATCTCGCTGGATATCGCACCGGAAGTGTCGGCAATTGACACGACGTCCTCATACAAGGGACCAAACGGCATTTCGATCCCGGGGTTTGTTGTCCGCCGCGCGCAGACGTCTGTCGATCTCAAGAGCGGCCAGAGCTTCATGATGGCCGGCCTGTTGCAGACGTTCAACGATGTCGGCATCGACCGGCTGCCGGGTGCAGGCAAAACGCCCGTTCTTGGTTCGCTGTTCTCCAGCAAAAGCTACCAGCGCCGCGAAACTGATCTCGTGATCATTGTCACGCCGCATCTGGTGCGCCCGATTGATCCATCCAAGAAAACCGCCACGCCATTTGACAGCACATTGCCTCCAAGCAATGCCGACCTGTTTGGCGACAATGTTGACGAGATAAAAGTCTCGGACACCAACCGCGCGAAGGGCGGCTCGGCCAAATTGGCGGCAACGCCAGGCGCCGGTCACTTCCTCGACCTGTCCGACGCGAATTGAAAGGCGACCAACCATGAACCGCATCCTCATAGTATCAGCTCTCGCCGCCGGAGCGTTTCTTTCAAGTTGCGCCAAGGATGACTACGCGCGCACCGAAGGGCTTTCGCTCGGTGCCGGTGACTCAATTGCGGTCAACACAGCGTTGCAGGTGATCGATCCATGGCCGGCAGGTGTCGAAGACACGGACCTGACCGTTCCAAGTGATCGTGGCGGCGATGGCGGGGCCACTCCGGGCACACCCGCGCCGGCAGCAACACCGAACCCGTAATCAAAAAGAAAAACAGGGCAGGGACATGAGCGAAGATTCATCAAAGCGCATTGCCATCGTATCGCAGGACAGCTCGTTTGTTCAGGAAACACGCGCGGCGTTTGCATCCGCCGACCGCATCGAGCTGCGTGTCATTGAAAAGAACGTCACCGAATTGCGCGGCGATCTGCAGGAAATGGAATGTGCGGTCGCGGTTGTTGACCTCAACACGCGCAAGATCGATGAGCTGGAGTCACTGCAGCGCATCATGCGCCGGCTCGATAGCCGAATTCCGGTCGTCGTTGTCACGCAAGAGTTCGATGCGGCGGCCGTTCGCATTCTCGTTCAGATGCAGGTCTCGGATTTTCTGGTCAAACCGATTTCAACCGCGGATCTGGTCCGTTCCTGCATCCGCGCCCTCAAGGGTCCTGAAAAGAACGAAGTCGCCGAAGCGCAGATATACACGTTCATGCCGGCTGCAGGCGGGGTCGGCTCGACCACGATGGCGATCGAAACCGCGTTTCTGCTGCACAATTCAGCCCATCGCGCTTCGTCAACCTGTGTCGTCGACTTGAACTTCCAGCAGGGCGTCTGCGCGGAATATCTTGATCTCGAGCCGCGTTTTGACATCACCGAAATCGAAAACCAGCCGGAACGTCTCGACCGCCATCTGCTTGATGTGATGCTGTCCAAGCATGAAAGCGGCCTCTGCGTCCTGGCGGCGCCGGTTCAGCCGACGGAAATGCGCTCGTTCAACGCCGAAGTTGTTGTGCGCATGCTGGACCTGGTGTCGGCCTACTTCGACAATGTCGTCATCGACATGCCGCGCACATGGTTCCCGTGGACGGAAACCGTGCTGCTTGGCTCAAACAAACTCTACATCGTCAGCGAAATGACCGTGCCGTGCCTTCGCCATACGCAGCGCCTGATCCAGGCCATTTTGCACAACACGAACAAGCAAACCAAGCCGCATGTGATTGTCAACCGCTTTGAAAAGCGCACGTTCGAGAATGGCATCCGGCAGGCTGATGTCGAAGCAGTTCTGGGCGAACATTTTGTCGGTGGCGTTTCAAACAACTACCGTCTGGTCCGCGAAGCTGTTGATCGGGGTGTTCCGCTGCATCAGATCGATCCGAACGCAAATGTCATTCAGGATCTGCGCAAAATCATTCTGCCGGAAGAGGTGGCCGTTGTTGAAACGCGCAAGCGCAGCCTGATGCAAATGGGCAAATCATTCTTGAGGAAGGCCGGGTAACACCGGTTTGGGGATTTCGGGGAATGAGCATGTCAAGCCGGTTTTCAATTCTGCAAAAGAAGCCGACCGACGAGTCGGTCAGCAAGGCCGCAGCCAAAGTCGAGCAGTCCAAGGCGGTCCAGATACCACGCTCCATTCACATGGAGCCGAAAGCGCCTGCCGCAGTCGCACCGGTGCAGACCCGGGCCAACGACCGCGTGCTTGACGCCAAGGTCCGGCTGCATCGCAAGCTAATCGAGGAGCTCAATCTTCCCGCCCTGGAACGCATGCCGGTTGAGGATGTGCGCCGCGAAATCCTCGCCTATGTCTCCGAGCAGGTTCGGGAAGAGCGCCTCGCGCTGAACGTGGCCGAATTGGATGCCCTTGTTGACGACATCGTCGATGAAATGGTTGGTCTTGGCCCGCTCGAGCCATTGCTCAAGGACCCAACCATCTCCGACATCTTGATCAACGGGCATGAGAACTGCTTCGTGGAGCGCGGCGGCAAGCTGGTGCCGGTTCACATCCCGTTCAAGGACGAAGCTCACCTTGTGCGCATCGTCAACAAGATCGTCGCTGCCGTCGGCCGCCGCATCGATGAATCGCAGCCGATGTGCGATGCGCGCATGCTTGATGGCTCGCGTTTCAACGCCGCCATCCGCCCGGTTGGCGTTGACGGCCCACTGGTTACAATCCGCAAGTTTTCCAAGAACAAGCTCGGCCTGCACAAGTTGGTCGAATTCGGCGCCTTGACACAGCCGATGGCGGAAGTCATCGCCGCCGCCGTCAATGCACGTATCACCACCATCATCTCCGGCGGCACCGGCACCGGCAAGACGACGATGCTCAATGCCTTGTCCGCTTTCATTCCGGACGACGAGCGTTTGATCACCATTGAAGACGCGGCGGAATTGCAACTGCAACAGCCGCATGTCGCCCGTATGGAAACACGTCCGGCCAATGTTGAAGGCAATGGCGAAATCCGCCAGCGTGACCTCGTCAAGAACGCGCTGCGCATGCGGCCTGACCGCGTGATCCTCGGCGAAGTGCGCGGCGAGGAAGCGTTCGACATGCTTCAGGCCATGAACACCGGCCATGAAGGCTCAATGGCGACCATCCATGCCAACACGCCGCGTGATGCTGTTTCGCGCCTTGAACAGATGCTTGGCATGACCGGCATGCCGATGACAGTTCAATCCATCCGCAGCCAGATATCGTCGGCCATCGGGCTTATTGTCCAACTGACACGCCTGTCCGACGGCAAGCGCAAGATCACCTCCATTGCCGAAATCACCGGTATGGAAGGCGACGTGATCCAGATGCAGGAAATCTACAAGTTCGTGCGTACGGCCACCGAGTCCGACGGCAGGATTGTCGGCCATTTCGAAGCGACCGGCATCCGACCGCGCTTTCTCGAACATCTGAAAGCCATGGGCATAGAATTTCCCGGCGGCTACTTTGAGCCGGGCCGGCCGAAGGATTGATGATGTTCAGCGGATCATCTTCCATATATCTCGTTTATGCGGCAGCCGCCATTTGCGGCATCATGATTGCCGAGGCGGCCTATCTTTTGGTTGCGCAGAAGGCCGACCGCCGCGAGGCGATCAATCGGCGCATGCAGGTTTCCAAGAAAGACATGACCCAGCGCGACGTGCTGGTTCAACTGCGCAAGGAACGCGGACTTGAGGAAGGCCGCTTTTCCTGGCTGTCCTTCAAGTCCCTCCATCAATTGCGCATCCAGTCCGGCGTCACCATGGCGATGCCGAAGTTTCTTGGCATCACGTCAGTTGTCGCCCTGGTCCTGTGCATTTTCGGCGCCTACAAAACCGGTCATAATCTCTACGCAGCGATGGCGTTTCCGGCGCTGGTGTTGCTGGTTCCGTTCATGACGCTGCGGCGCATGCGCAAGAAGCGGCACAAGATTTTCGGAACACAATTGCCAGAAGCACTCGACCTGATGACCCGCGGCTTGAAAGCCGGTCATCCGGTTCCTGTGGCGCTAAGCATGGTCGGACGCGAGTTGCCGGATCCGATCGGCACGGAGTTTGGTCTGGTCGCTGATGAAATCACCTATGGCGCAGACATGGTGACAGCCTTGTCCAATATGTACGACCGCGTCGGCCAGGAAGACCTGCCGCTGTTCATCACGGCTGTTTCCATCCAGACGTCGACCGGCGGTAACCTTCGCGAAATCCTCGACGGCCTGTCCAAGGTTATCCGCGAGCGCGGCAAACTGCGCCGCAAGATCCGCGCGATCTCTGCGGAGGGCAGGGCGTCCGCCTACATTTTGACAGCCGTTCCGTGCCTCTTGATGGGCGTGCTTTTGGTGTTCATGCCGGACTATTATGGCGAAGCCACGCAATATGACACGACCTGGAAATTGCTCGGTTTTGCCGGTTTCTGGCTCGGGCTAGGCAACTTCATCATGGCCCGCATGGCCAATTTCAAGTTCTGACGCATGGAAAATATTCAGTTCCTCCTTTCATCCCTCGCCCCTGACTCGATGATTCCGGTCGCGGTTGGCATGCTTGCCACGGGTCTGTTCATCGTCGTCTATTGGGTTGCCAACAGCCGGACCGAACGCGGCGGTGTTCAGAAGCGTTTGCGCCTTGCACCTCTGGTTGACCTGGAAAGACCGGAGACCAGGGAGACGCAAAAGAAGGCCGAAATCATTCTTTCGGAAAAGACGCTGAAAAAGGCGCAGGAATTTTATGCCAAGGGCGACCCGGAAACCGTTGCCCGCCTGCGCGCCAAATTGATCCAGGCAGGCTACATGGATCCGAAAGCGCCGGGCTATTTCTTCGTCGCCCGCATCCTGCTTTTGGCATTCGCATTTCTGACCATCTACGCGGTCATGAACATCTATTACTCTGACATGGCGTCAATGCGCCGCTGGACAGTGATCGCGGGTGCCGCCGGTCTGGGCTATTTCGGGCCGAACATGTGGCTTGCCCAGCAGGTCAAGGCGAAAGTCCGTGAATACAAGAATGGCTTTCCGGACTTCATGGACTTGATGATTGTCTGCGCCGATGCCGGCATGAGCCTTGAAGCGGCGATTGAGCGCGTCTCGCGCGAAATCACCAAAACCTATCCGTCCCTTAGCCAGAACCTGTCGCTGCTGTCGATTGAATTGCGCGCTGGCCGTTCGCTTGATGATGCGATGAAAGCCTTGTCTGACCGGCTCGGACTGGATGAGGTGCGCTCATTCGCCACCCTTCTTCAGCAGTCGCGGGAACTGGGCACGAGCCTCGGTGGCGCGTTGCGGGTGTTTTCCGATGAAATGCGGCATAAGCGCATGTCCCTCGCAGAAGAAAAAGCACACTCGCTTCCGGCTAAAATGTCGGTGCCAGTGACCATGTGCATCCTGCCTGTAGTCATGCTGATTGCGGTCATCCCGATCGTTGCCCGCCTGTCGAACGGCGGCTGACCCGCCGTTTTGATACCGTTCGTTATCCAAGAAAATCCTTACTATTCAAGTGACTGAATCTTAAGCACGTCTGTTGGGCGTCCTTTAAAACCCCCGGCGTAGAGTGTCCCCATAAACGACCCGAAAAGGGCGGGATACACAGGGGAAGCGTCTATGATTAAGATCCGCTTGGCGGTGCTTGCGATAACTGTTGCCTTGGCTGGTTGCCAGACGGCGGGTGTTGACTCCACAAAGACCACATCAATCAATTCGAAACCAAAAGTGGCCAAGGAAACCGTGCTCGGGAAAGAACAATTCCTCGACGCAAATTACGGTCTGGCTGAAAAGCATTTCCGTAAAGCGGTTGAAATGAGCGCCGACGACGCGGAGGCCTGGATGGGCCTTGCCGCGTCCTATGATGAACTCGGCCGGTTCGACTTTGCTGATCGCGCCTACGAAGCACTGTTCAAGGTTACTGGCCGCAAGCCGCAGATCGTGTCGAACTACGGCTATTCCTACTTGCTGCGCGGCGACAAGAAAATGGCGACCAAGCTGTTCAAGGAAGCCGCATCAAACATGCCGAACAATCCACGCATTCAGGCAAACCTGAAGCTGGTTGCGTCGCTGTAAGAAAAAGTCCGACAAAAAGCCGGGCTTTTGACCATTTCAATTTGAATGCTGCTCAGACCGCAATCGCTTCGATCGGCGGGCAGGAACAAACCAGATTGCGGTCGCCGTAGACATTGTCGATGCGCGACACCGGCGGCCAGTATTTGACCGCAGATTGATCAGCCCCTCCCGGAAATGCAGCCTTCGCCCGCGTATAGGGGTGATCCCAAACGTCTGCCGTCACTTCCTCTGCCGTGTGCGGCGCGTTGATGAGCGGATTATCCGTCTTTGACATCTTGCCATCAGCCACGGCCTGAATTTCCGCAGCAATGGCAATCATCGCATCGCAGAAGCGATCCAGTTCGACCTTGGGTTCAGACTCCGTCGGTTCCACCATCAGCGTGCCTGCAACCGGCCACGACATGGTCGGTGCATGGAAGCCATAGTCAGTCAGCCGCTTGGCGACATCCTCGACGCTGACACCGGCCGTTTCCTTGAACGGGCGGAAGTCGAAGATGCACTCATGCGCAACGCGTCCGCTCTTGCCCTTGTAGAGAACCGGGAAATGCGACGACAGCCGCGCGGCGATGTAGTTGGCCGACAGGATGGCGTTTTCGGAAGCCTTGCGCAGGCCGTCCGGGCCAAGCATGCGCATGTACATCCAAGAGATCGCCAGAATGCCCGCGCTGCCCCAGGGAGCGCCGGAGACCGCCTTGCGTGATTTGCGTGTGACATGGCCGGGCAGGAACTTCTTCAAATGCGCAGCAACGCCAATCGGCCCGACGCCGGGTCCGCCGCCGCCATGCGGAATGGCGAAGGTCTTGTGCAGGTTCATGTGGCAGACATCGCCGCCAATATCACCCGGGCGGGCCAGGCCGACCATCGCGTTGAGGTTGGCGCCATCAAGATAGACCTGACCGCCATGGTCATGAACGATGGCGCAAATGTCCTTGATGGTTTCTTCGAACACACCATGCGTCGATGGGTATGTGATCATCAATGCCGCCAGCCGTTCGGCATGTTGGGCTGCCTTGGCCTTCAGGTCATCGACATCGACTTCGCCTATGTCGGTGCATTTGACCACGACGACGTCAAAGCCGGCCATCGTCGCGCTGGCCGGATTGGTACCGTGGGCAGACGAAGGGATCAGGCAGACGGTGCGGTGCTTGTCGCCACGCGAAGCATGATAGGCGCGTATGGCGAGGAGCCCGGCATATTCGCCCTGGCTGCCGGCATTTGGCTGCAGCGAAACGGAGGCAAATCCGGTCACCTCGCACAGCCAGCTTTCCAGTTCCGCAATCATCTCGCGGATACCTTTGGTGTTCTTGTCCGGAGCAAACGGATGAAGATTTGCGACCGATGGCCACGACACAGGCATCATCTCTGCGGCAGCATTCAGCTTCATCGTGCATGAGCCGAGCGGGATCATGGCCCGGTCCAGCGCCAAATCCTTGTCTGCCAATCGCCGCAGGAAGCGCATCATCTGCGTTTCCGAGCGGTTTTCATGGAACACCGGCTGGGTCATGAAATGGCCGGTGCGCGGGGCGGGGAGCCGTGTTTCGGCGTCAGCCGGAAGTGTGGACGCGCCAAACAATTCGGCCAGCTCAAACGCATCGAGTTCCGTTGATGCTTCATCGAACGTCACGGCCACCCGGTCGGCATCCAGCGGCCGGACAAAGCGCCCGCCGCGTTCGGCTTCCTGCGCAATCGCGTTGGCGCGGCCCGGCACTGAAACTGTCACCGTGTCAAAGAACGTGTGGCCAACGACAGCATTGCCGCCTTCGGTCACGGCAGAGGCAAAGCGGCTGGCGAGGCTGTGGACCTGGGTCGCGATTTCGCTGAGGCCATCCGGGCCGTGCCAGACGGCATAGGCTGCTGCCATGTTGGCAAGCAGCGCCTGCGCGGTGCAGATGTTCGATGTCGCCTTGTCGCGGCGAATGTGCTGCTCGCGAGTTTGCAGGGCAAGCCGGTAGCCCGGGCGGCCCTTGGTGTCGACCGATTGGCCGACCAGACGTCCAGGCATCAGGCGCGTCAGCCCGTCGGTCACAGCAAGGTAAGCAGCATGCGGACCACCGAATGCCATCGGCACGCCAAAGCGCTGCATTGAGCCGGCGGCAATGTCCGCGCCCCAAGAAGCCGGGCTTTCCGTAACAACGAGGGCGAGCGGATCGCAAACCGCAATCACCAGCGCGCCCGCGGCCTTGGCCTGTTTGATGGTTGCGGCAAAGTCGCCGTAGACGCCATACGTGTCCGGCCACGGCACGATCACCGCAGCGGTCCTGGCATTGATGTTTTCGCAATCAATGGTCAGGCCAAGCGGCCCTGCGCGGGTTTCGATGACGTCTGTCACCTGAGGATGCAACGCGCCCGCAATGATGATCCGGTCGCGCTCACCCTTGTGGTGGCGCACCGCAATGCCGACCGCTTCGGCAACGGCCGTCGCCTCATCGAGCAATGAGGCTGACGCAACATCCAGTCCCGTCAGTTCGCAGACCAGCGTCTGGAAGTGGAACAACAGCTCCAAGCGCCCTTGGCTGATCTCTGCCTGATAGGGCGTATAGGCCGTGTACCAGGCCGGGTTTTCAAACAGGTTGCGCTGGATGACCGGCGGCACATTGGTGCCATGATAGCCTTGGCCGATGAAGCTTTTCAGCACATTGTTCTGGTCAAGCTTGTCCTGCAGTTCGGCGAGCGCCTCAGCTTCTGATGCAGCATCGGGAACATTCAGATCCTGCCCGTAGCGAATATTGGCGGGGACGGTCTGGCTGATGATGGTTTCGACCGAAGTGACGCCAAGCGCCTTGAGCATGGCCTTGCGGTCGGCGTCGGATGGGCCGATGTGCCGTGAGGAAAAAGGGGCTGTCATTTTGCGATCACCCGACCAATTTCAGATAAGCAGCTTCATCCATCAGCCCGTCGAGCTGAGACGGATTGGCGAGGGTCATTTTCCACAGCCAGCCATCCGCCTCCGGCGAACCGTTGACGATGGCCGGGTCAGACGTAAGGGCCGAATTGACTTCGGTGATCTGGCCATCCGCTGGCGCATACACATCCGATGCCGCCTTGACGGATTCAACAACAACAGCCGCGCCGCCTTTGGTCACGGCTTTGCCGGTTGCAGGCAGGTCAACGAAAACGAGATCGCCGAGCTGTTCCTGCGCATATTTGGTGATGCCCACGGTGGCGACATTGCCATCGACGCGGAGCCACTCATGGTCTTCGGTGAAATAGGTTTTGCTCATCGGATTATCCTTTGACGTAGCGATGGGGAGTGAAAGGGAGGGAAGCCACTGTGACCGGAATTTTATTCCCACGCACTTCAGCGAATAGCGGCGCGCCCGTGTCGAGCGCGGACTTGTTGACGTAGCCCATGGCTACCGGATGATTGACAGTCGGTCCAAAGCCGCCGGAGTTGATGATGCCGACTTCCTTGCCGTCAGCATCGGTCAGGACGGCGCCGTTGCGAACCGGCATTCGGCCTTCCGGCTTCAGGCCGACGCGCTTTCGCGACGCGCCTTTGGCAAGCGCCGCACGGAAGGCATCCGCGCCATTGAAAGTGCCGGTTTCGCGCAGGGCTTTCGGGATTGGCCAGAGCAGCGACGCTTCAACTGGAGTGGTCGCCTCATCCATATCATTGCCATAGAGGCAAAGTCCGGATTCAAGCCGCAGCGAGTCGCGCGCCGCAAGGCCGATCCATTCGACGTCAGGGCGCGCCAACAACTTCGTTGCCAAAGCTTCGGCATCCTTCGGCCTGACTGCAATTTCCAACCCGTCTTCTCCGGTGTAGCCCGAGCGGGTGATGATCATCCCGTCTTGCTCTTTGCCGTGCATGAAGGTCAGGTCCGAGCCGTCAATTCCGGCAGCTTTTGCGGCGGCAATGGCTGTCGGGCCCTGAATGGCCAGAAACACGCGGTCGAGCGCTTTGAGGCTGCAGCCATGCTTTTTGACGATGCCACCGATCTGGGCTTCATCGACCGAAGCGCGCGAGGCATTGGCAACGATGATCCAGCGGTCGGTCGCATAACGGGTGACAATCAGATCGTCGATGATGCCGGCGTGATCATTGAGAAGGAGCGTGTATTTGCTCTCGCCCATTTCGATCAGTGCGGGATCGACCGGGCATGTGGCCGCAAGCGCCGTATCGGCGTTTGCGCCTGTCAGTTCAAACAGCTGCATGTGCGAAATGTCGAACAGCCCGGCTTTTTCGCGGGTGTGAAGATGTTCCTTCAGCACACCGAGCGGGTAGGTGATCGGCATGTTCCAACCGGCAAAGCCGCCAAACTTGGCGCCAGCTTTTTCATGCAGTGATTTCAGAGGCAGTTCACGAAGGTCTTGTGCTTCCAAGCCAGTCTCCAGACACGGTTCGGCTGAGCGCGAAGATCGCGCTCTTACCGCCCCTCTGTCTGAAGCCTGAGAGACTCGCGCCGCCGGAACCCTGTCAGCGACACTTACACCTTCGGCGCGGGCGTTAACCCGACTTTCCAGAGTTGTCTTTACCGCACACGGTTCTTTTGCCTGAGAGATTTCGGGCGATTTCCCCTTCGGCGGCCGTTTCCGGCTCTCTCCCGCGTGTGGTCAAAACCCGTGAGGGCCTTCGACGGGGGCAAGCTAGTTGAAGCGGCAATGATTGTCACGCGACAAATCATGCTCAAATCCCGCCATACCAATCATAGCCATTGTCTTCCCAATAGCCGCCTTTTCCATCGCCAAACGGCTTGAAATCGTCGACGAGCGTGATTTTACGGATGTATTTGGCCTGTTTGTAGCCAAGTTGGCGTTCAACCCGCATCCGCACCGGTGCACCGTTGGCAATCGGCAAGTCCGCGTTGTTCATGCCCCACGCAAGAATGGTCTGCGGATGGCGCGCGTCAATCAGGTCGATTGATTCGTAGTATTTGATCGAGCCGGACAGTGACTTTTCGATCGTGTCGAAACATTCGATCAGCAGGTACTTGGCGCTGTCCTTGACGCCAACCTGGTCCAAAACCGCCGCCACAGGCGTGCCGATCCATTTGGCAATGCAGCTCCAGCCCTCGACGCAATCGTGCCGGGTAATCTGCGTCCGCGATGGCAAGGACCGCAAATCGGCCAGACTGAACGACCGTGGCTTGTCCACCAATCCGCCGATATCGAGCCTGTAGTCACGAAACTGTGTTGAGGCCAGCTGCCGATAGTCTTCATCCGACGGGTCTGTCACCCCATTGGGCCGCTGAGGTTGGCGGATGTCGGCCTCGGTGAACTCCTGCGCCAGACTGTTTTCGCCCAGCAGCATCCGGTGGACGCGGTAGGTCAGATTGTTGGCCTTCTCGAGCGTCCTGCGCACTGCCACATCGCTTCCAAGCAGCCCGTCAAACGCATCGCAACCAGTCAGAGCCAGTCCGGAAGCGCCAACCGTTGCAGCACTGATAAACCGGCGGCGGGCTATGTTCACCTTGCTGTTTGCATCCTGTGTCATGTCACTTGCTCCCCTCGTGATTGACCGGGTCCGTGCGGTACCAGCCGGTAATGATTGACCTCAGTTCGTTAATTGGGCCGGCGGCCAAGATCATCGCCATGTGGACGACGAAGAACGCCACCAGCAGGAACATTGCGATGAAATGGATGGTCCGCGCCGTCTGCCTGCCGCCGAGCAGATCGTTCAAGAAGGGAAGCGCGGCATTGAAGCCGGGCGACATTGCCAAACCGGTGACGATGATTGCCGGAAACAGGATGAACAGCACGCCGCCATAGGCGAATTTCTGCAGCACATTGTAGCGTCCGGAATGATGAAACCGCAGCCGCGCGTGGTCCGCGATGTCTTTGGGCAGTGATTTGAGGTCGGACCCCGAAATGGCTAGATCGCGCCGGATGTGGCCGTTCCACAGGCCTGCTGCGGCCCAAACGAGCAGTGTTCCCACCAAAAGCCATGCGAAGAAGAAATGGATTACTCTGGCGGTGCCAAGATCATAATAGGAGGGAATTGTCAGAGCAGCGGGGAAAGCGCGGTAGACGGGCTTTTCCTCAGTCCCGGATACGCCCAGAACTCCGGTGGTGTTGAATTTGAATCCGAGAATTTCGGTTACGCCCTGCGCCTTGCCATCGACCGCCAGCGCGTTGATCTTCAGTACCGCATTGTCGAATGCAAAGCCGCTTTGTTTGCCAATATAAAGCGTCGGATGCGCGTTGAAGATTTGCAGGCCGCTGAACAGAAGGAAAAACAGGCAAAGCGCCCAGACCCAATGTGTCGAGCGTGTCCACCGGTTCTGCCGGTAGATCAATTTTCCCTGCGGTTTGTCGCTTGTCATAGCCATGGCCGGTTCTCCCCGAAGCATCTTTCGCCACTGTAACGGAATATCTGATCACCAAGTTTCACTTGGGCGTTACAGTGTGTGATCGGTAACCATCCTGAAACCATACCGCTTATCTTTTTTGCAAAACGGCTTTGGTATCGTCCTTGCGGGAAAGGGCATGAAGGTATGCCCGTGCGGAGACGGAACATGGCGGAATTGATGTTGGAGCCGCGCATTGCGGCAATCGCGGCGCGCAACCGGATTTCGGCTGACGATGTCTTGTATTTGCGGCGCAACGTCTATCAGGACGGCATGTCGTCGCGTGGAGAAGTCGAAAACCTGTTCGCGCTCGACGGCGCCTGTCAGGACAAGGCCCCGGAATGGGCGGTTTTCCTGATCGAGGCAGTTTGCGATTATGTCGTCCATCAGGAAACGCCGGAAGGCTATCTTTCCGAATCCAACGCATCCTGGCTTCAAAGCCTGATCATTCGAGATGGCCGCATCGAACGCGCCACCGAACTCGAACTGATGGTCCGTGTTCTGGAAACAGCAAAATCAACCCCTGCGCCGTTTGTTGATTTCGTTCTGGCGCATGTCCAGTCTGCCATTTCAGAGCCAACCGGCACGCTTGCGTCCATGGATGCCAACAACATGTTGCGCATCAGCCGCGAGGCGACAGCCGCCGTGCGCCGCGTTCTCTACGCGATGGGCGGGCATAACAATGTTGCCGTCACAAAGCCTGAAGCCGAGTTGATGTTCAATCTGAACGACCGGACGTCTACATCAGGCAATGATCCGGAGTGGAATGAACTCTTCGTCAAGGCGATTGCCAATTTCATGATGGCGACTTCAGGCTATCGCGTCGAAAGCCGTGAGAAAGCGCTGGCGCACGATGCTTTTCTTGAGACGCCGTCCGCTGATCTTGGCGGGTTTATGTCGCGAATGCTGCACGGAACGCTGACCGAGCGCATGCGCTGGCTGCAGGACGATCTGGTCGAAGAAAAGTTTGCCGAGCGCAATGCGGCTTTTGACGCTGAAACCGCTGATGCCGAGCGCATCACACGCGACGAAGCCGAATGGCTAGCCGGGCGCATTCACCGCGACGGCAATCTCGGCACGGTCGAAAGGGCGCTGATTGATTTCCTGAAAGCTGAATCGCCTTCGCTGCATCCCGAGTTTCAGAAGATCCTCGCAAACGTCGCCTAATGACTGCGTGACCGCCGCCTGAATGCCATTTCGTTACAATTGTCGGGTTCGACGCAACGGAAGTGACATATGCGGCGAGGTAGCTTGAAACGGGTTACGGGGGTGATGCCATGTCTGTCTCAAACTTGCTGCCGCTTGGACTTTTGGTCATCATCAATCTTGGCCTGATTTGGTTCCTGATCGGCGCGCCGATCGGCCGGCGCGCGGTCATTGTCAGAAAGCGCATCGCCGCCCCGCCGGAAAAACTCTGGTCCGCACTCTATCCGCTGGGTGAGAATGCGTTGTGGGACGGATCCTATGTTTCCGTCGAAGCAAAATCACCGGACACAGCAGAAATCGCCATCAATTTCGACGGCCGCGACGGCCAGCCGATCCGGCGCATGGTGCGCTTTGAGAATGTCGATCCATGGCGGACTTTCACGCTGCGCACCATTGACGATACGTCGCTGCACAGCAGCTTCTGGGTCAATCACAGTGAAACTGTGGTTCTGACGCCTGATGGCGATGGGACCAGAGCGACGATTTCCGAAACCGACAATTACAAAGGCTTTGCCTTTCTCGGATTCCGGTATTTCAAGAACCGGCGGCACATGCACGCGCTTGAACAGTGGGCATTGACGGGAACATATAAATACAACGGCATCTTTGAAAAACTGCCGATGCAGATCGCCATGGCAATTGTATCGGCGCTTATCCTGTGGCCGTTCTTCGGGCTGACCCGCACTGGGCTCATGCTGTCCGCCATGCTCACGGCAGTGGTCGTGCTGCATGAAGCCGGCCACATGTTCGCGTTCCGCGCCATGGGTCACAAGTCAGCCCGCATGATCATCATCCCGTTTCTGGGCGGGGTCGCGCTTGGCGGGCGCCCATACAACAGCCATTTCGAAGTCGGGTTCTCTGCGCTGATGGGGGCGGGCTTCTCGGCATTCCCGGTCATCGCGGCCATCTCTTTGTACGGACCTATCTACAACGCCGGTCATCCAGCTCTGGCCGCATTGGTTGGCGCTTTTGGCACCATTGGCGCGATCTTCAATCTCGGCAATCTCGTGCCGGTCTGGAAGTTCGATGGCGGGCAGGTGATCCGTCAGGTGTTCCGCAGCCGCATGGCCCAAGGCGTCGCATCGTTTGTTTTGCTGGCCGGATTGCTGTTTGTCGGCAAGATGGGCGGGTTCAGCAATCAGGCGCTGATGGTCGTCGGCGTTGTGTTTTCAATCCTGTCGATTGTCACTGCCGGCACGGGCGTCAAGCCCCGCCATGCGCTCAATCCGATGTCGCCGGGCGAGCGGGTGCTGGTTTTCTGCGGCCTACTGGCAGCTTTTTCAGCGCATGCGGCCGGCGCTGTCTGGGGCTTTACGTTCTATCTTTGACCGACACCGGTCCGAAGACATCTTCAAAAGACTCATAAAGCGCAAAGTCAGCATCATCCATCGTCACCGGCAGGCCAAGATCAACCAGGCTGGTGACCCCATGCGCCGCGATCCCGCACGGCACGATGCCGGTGAAATGTTCCAGCTCAGGCTCCACGTTCAGCGATATGCCGTGGAATGACACCCATTTGCGCAAGCGGATGCCGATGGCTGCGATCTTGTCCTCGGCAGGGACACCCGGCGCAATGCCGGCCTTTTCGGGCCGCACAACCCAGACGCCGACGCGATCCTCGCGCACTTCACCCTTGATGGCGAAGCTTGCCAGCGCCTTTATGATCCAGCTTTCCAATGCGGCGACAAAAGCGCGGACGTCTTCCTTGCGCCGCTTCAGGTCGAGCATCACATAGGCCACCCGCTGACCAGGGCCATGATAGGTGTATTCGCCGCCGCGACCCGCGTCATAGACGGGGAAACGGTTTGGAGTGATCAGGTCCTTGGAATCCGCACTGGTGCCAGCGGTGTAAAGCGGCGGGTGCTCGACCAGCCACACCATTTCCCCCGCCGTTTCCGCGCGAATGGCGTCCGCCCGCGACTCCATGAAGGCCAGCGCATCGGGGTAGGGTGTCAGCCCTTGCGAAACCAGCCATTCGACCGGTTCGCTTTCGGCAACTGGCCAAAAGCCGCCTGATCTGTCCTGGCGCATCCGCGGGTTGGTTGCTTGTCCATCCATGGTGTCGATATGAACCTTTCCGCCTGCCTCGTCCAGTTCCCGGAAAACCGGACCGCATGTTCCATTTGATATTTTATGCGGCCCGTCCGTTATGGGCTTGTTTCGGCAAAACCGATTTGCTACATGGCCGACGCCGGACTACCAGCCGGCATTTCGGTGCGTGCGGTCGTGGCGGAATTGGTAGACGCGCAGCGTTGAGGTCGCTGTGGGGCAACTCGTGGAAGTTCGAGTCTTCTCGACCGCACCATTCTCTTTTCCTGATGTATGCAACACCTTGATTTTCATGGTATTTTTTTCAGGTGAGGGGCGGCGGAAACAAGGTGAGGGGTTTGCGCGTTCCTGATCTTTTCTGAAGCCTGAGCCGCCAACTGCTTTCGGTTCGCAGTTTTTGTGTAGTGCGAGGCCATCGCTCCGCCATTCCATCCGAACAAGGCTTCAAGTTCTGCAACGGTTGCCCCTGCCTCAGCGGCGATTGTCGCCCCGATTTTACGGAGCCCATGGGCAGACCTCTTTGAGAGCCCGGCAGCAACGCAGGCGCGCTTGAAGTAATTCCCGAATGTTTCCTTCGTGAGCGGGCTTCCGTTCTTGCCGACGATGAATGCCAGATCCCCGACAGGACCGCCATCAAGCGTTGCCGCAAGCGCCGGCAGGATCGGGATGCTTACTTCGGTATGGTTCTTTTCAGTCTTGAGTGTTGCCACGCCGTTCCGGACATGCTGCCGGCCGACCAAAACTGCGTCACCACGGCGAAGACCAGTATAGAGCAGCACATATAGCCAAACCCGCTCATGCGAGCCTGTAGGCCATCTACGCTCGAATGCGGCAACATCTTCCATTGACCAGGCGGGGAATCCTTCTCCACCCTTTGGACGCCTTGGATTTTTCACACCAACAGTCGGGTCGACTGTGACCAACTCCGCTTCCAGCGCCCACCTGAAAAGCCCGCGCATAGCATCAAGGAAGTTTCTGGCCTGCGACGGCGTCGTTGCCCGGTCTTCGCGGCCTTGGGCAATCATCGAGCGGGAAACGTCTCTATAGGGGTAGTCGCCAGCCGCCTCGACGACGTGCTTGAAAATGTTATCCCTCTGTCGGCGAGTGGCGGAGGACAGGCCGATGTAGTCTGTCGAGGTCCGGTATCTGGTGACAAGCCATTGAAGGCTATTAGCACCTATTACTGCCGTCCGCTGAATGCCGGCACCAGATAAAGCCGCCAGATACGCCACGTCAAAGTCAGGCGCTCCTAAATGCGGCAGTCGCGTCCGCGCACCTTTCCCGCGCCGGAAATAGTAAACGCGCTTTCCGTGGCGGGTTATCTGGCAAGTGACGAAAGGTGGCATTTTACGGGGCATTCCTCCAATCAAAGGCGCGGAACAGGCTTGGCAATTGGCCGCTGATCCTGTGCGCTAACAATGGGGATAAGGCGCACAACTGTCTCGCCTATCTTGACTTCCGCAACACAGTTTGCCTTGGCCGCGCCTTTAGCCAGTGCTGTCACCTGTGCGGATGATATGGTGAGGCGGGTGGTCACTTGCTTGCCTCCAATGCGCGGCGGGCGGCGCGAACAGCACCAAGCGGCGTGGTTATTTTCATTGATGCGCAGTCTGGCAGATCGCCCCAAAGAATATTCGCCATAGCTTCATCGCCGACTACAAACGGCTTCAACGCCTCTTTCAGCGCATCCCGTTCCTGCTCTGCCTTTGCGCGGGCTGCTTCGGATGCTTCGAGGGCATCACGGCATTCAAGTATCAAATCCCGCACCGCATCATGGTCCATATATTCAGGATTGATCAATCCGCCAGCAGTTAGATAATCCTTTATGCTGTCAATTGCGTGTTCACGTGTCATGATTGCTCTCTCTTGTCATATGCGGTGAGGACGGCGCGGGCTTTGTCACGGACCATTTCTGCAATTTCCCGCTGGTCGCCATCCCATTCCCATTTGATGCAATGCAGCGTTCCGTCTAACTGAAACTCCAAGTCCCGCAACGCCTCTATTGCCTGCCGTAGCAAGTCGTCAGCGGGGATGCGGACGCGGTAGGCGATGATAGGAATATTTACGTCTCCCTCTCGCCAGTTCCACATCGATGCGGCAATCTTGTTGACCACCGAAGAAGGGTTGCCATCCACGAATTTCAGGTCATACTCCCCCGCCTTCGCATCAGGAATTGGACACGGCCCACCCGCCCAATCAATCCAAGGGCCGAAATCTTTGTCGTCGCTCATGGTTTCCTCGCATGCCAAGGTTTTACAGGGGTGAATACGACGCCGCGCCGCGTGATGCTGGCGGACAGATTGAGCTTTGTCAGGAGCGCGACCTGCTTGGCAACGGTGACGTGCCATGGGTCCAGTTTCAGTTTGCCCATCAAAATTCCTCCATCATGAAGTCTCGGGTTGCCTTGCTGCGAAGTCTGGCAACAATGGCACCGGCCATCTCTGGATCCATGCCGTCACAAAACATGCCGTGCAGAATAACTGCGCTGAGGTATGGGTTGACGCCGTGCCGTTTCCAGAAGTCCAACTCATTCCCGGCGTGCTGGTTGGCATGCAAATGAGCATGTAACGGGAGCGCAAATCGATCCGACGCCTTCTGGCTTTTGCCTCGGCCGAAGTGCCCCCAATTGACGTTTGTTGTCGATAGGTGAGCGGCCTGGACGGGCGTGCGGCCGGAGATGCAGCACGGCAACTTGTGCAGCCATGCGAGATAGTCGCTATCCTTGGCGGGCTTTGTCTTCGGTCGGATGCCGGCGTTTTCGCCGTAGTTCACGCGAAAGCTCATTTGAAATCCACTTCCTGCATGCCGGCAAAACCGGACAGCATTGTTCTGGCTTGGTCGGCCGTCACCTTTCCCCGAATCAAATTGTCGGTAACCACCACAATCGATCGAACGGTATCAAGGTTGTTCGGCAGCGCGTCTTTGTAGGAATTCTTCGCCATCTCCAGAGAGCCGCGCCGGTCCATTGCCGACAGGGTTTCGTTGTTGGCGAGATCCCAAAGTTTGGTCGCGCATTCCTTGATAATTACCGCAGCCTCATCAGCAGTCGGCTCGTTCTTGGCCGGCTCGACGGGTGCTTCCGTTGTTTCGGGCTTCTCCGGCTCAGGTGCCTGCTCTGGGGTGGCGTAGTCGGTCTGCTCGGCCTCAGCTTCCATCGTGAGAGGATCGACACCTGTGATGCCCTGCAGGACGGCCATGGCATCCTCGAAATACTTCTCGAACTCCGGAGCATCGAGGCTCATCAGGCTGCGCGGTTCAACGCGCCATTTGCCATCGACTCCTTTGAAGTTTTCCGTCACACCAAGGGCGAGTTTGAGCGCTGATGACGCCTGCTTTGAATTCTTCCACGGCGTCGGGCAGTCCTTCACCACCCGGTTTAAGATTGCCCAATACTTCCGGAGAAGTTTCATGTTGTGGTCTTGCGTCGGCGTGCACCAGACCTCGGATCCAAGGCGGTAGGACGACAGCCGTTCTGCATCAAACGATGTGACGGGCTCCAAGCCGCGTGTGGTTATCCGTAGCCGCAAGGCCGGTGCATCAGACTTTTCCGTCGACTTTGCCATCAGAACGCCCTCAGTACCTGGTAGACAGACAGGGCGCCTTGGCCGCCCTTGCGGATCAACTTGATCTGCTTAGACAAGGTGAGGCGTGAAGCCGTCTTGTAGTATTTGACAGGCTCGATCCCGAGGGAGTCGGAAATCATCTTTGCATTGACCGAGACCTCGCCGCGCGGGTTCATGTTCTTGACCATCCAAGCCATGACGGCATCGGGGATGCTCTGGTCTTCACGGATATCAACCGCGACGGCTGGAGTGGCTGGAGACGATTCGACCGGCTTCTTTTCGAGAAGGGTGCCGAAGTGCTGCTGGACCAAAGCGTTTGCAGTCATGCCTTTGGCCTTCGCCATACGTTCGATGCGGGCGTTCTCGGCGCGATTGCAGCGCACCGTGAACCGGTAGATCAGTTCCCTTTCTTCAACGCCTATTATCAAGTTCATCTCCTGCCGGTATTGGCCACCCACGCGATGGGCACCCGTGGGTTTTGAAGGCCAAGATCATTGTCGAGTGGCTTCGGTTGAATAGTTTTCCGAGCGATACAGACGAAAGCCGGTCCTGTGAAAACTCGGCTGCAAGCGTAAGGATGACGCCGACGCGAGGGGCAAGAAGGCGCTTTGGTCCGTCGGCTCTGGTAATCTCACCGACGTCCAACCCGCGTTCCGCACAGATCTCGTGAAGGCGACGGGTTGGGGATCCTGGAATGTCGGCGAGTTTTGGCTTTGCTGGCACCGCGGCCTTGACCTGCAGGGGCGCCGGCTTTGGCTCGGCTGGTTTCGGCCGCTTTGGTGAACGCAGATCCATCTCGGGATCATAGATGCCGGTCGGTTTCCAAAGGCGGGATCGGGCTCCGGTGTGAAGGCTCATCGCAATGCCTCCGGGTATTGGCGGATCATCAGATCCTCCGGGATCATGTCGTCGGTTGGACGTTGTGCGCCGACCTGCTTCATGAAAAACGCCGTAAAGGAGCGTCGGCATTGATCTTTAAGCGATCGCGGCCATGCTCGGCGAAGAACTTGCCGGCGTCACGCTGCCATTTCAGAACATCGTTCCACGGTCCCTTGGTCAGAACTCTTGGAGCGTCGTTGCCCCATGCATTCTTTCCGGTGCGCTTGGCAAATGCCTCGGCATAGCAGTTATCACACCCCGGCCCGACATTGGTGCAGCCGATCCAGGGATTGAGTGTGGAATCGGTCCACGCGATCTTTGTTCTTTCAGCCATTTGCTTTATCTCCTGTCGGAGCCGGCAACGCCTTGAATACAAGTGTCACCACGACGACGGGGAACAGGTACGACTGAGCCTGAAGGCTGAGCGCCGGTTCGATGAGGTTTGATGCTTCCATAATCACACCGCTCCGATCACTTCGGCGTAGAAGCGGGCCATCTTCTTGCTATGGAGCAAGCCGCGCGGGTGAATGAGCGCGCGGAATTCCCGCTGGTCCGAATCCGAAAGCTCGAAGTATCGCTTCTTGTCGGCAATAACCCGCTGTTGGCGAAGCCGGCGGCGAACCTCGCGGTCGCCGTTCGGGGTGGCAACGTGATGACGGGAGCGCCATGTCTTTTCCGCGCGTGACACCACCGTCTTGCGCATCTTGCGTTTGGGCTCATCAACCGGAGCGCTGGTAGCAACACTTACCGGATGTGAGGCAGCAAGTGACATGCCCACGATTGCCGACATGGCGGATAGAAAACCAAATGACCGTTTGAACAAGATCAGCGTCCTTTCTTGATTGCGTCGAGGCGATCGCGCTTCATGCCGTGAGCGATTGTCAGGCTGTCGGCGTCGTGGGTGAGGGTGGCTTCAACATCGAGATTGGACCAAGCCACCTCGACATCATCGTCTGTCGCCGAATTGTTCATCCAGGTTTCGACTGTGCCAAGGAATTTATCGATTGGCTGCTCGACGCGCTCAGCGGGCTTCTGCGGCTCGTTTTCGATTGTGACCTGAGCGGCCGGTTTTGACGCATGCGTTATTGCCGGCGGCTTCGGCGGAACCGGTGTCTTTGGCTGCTGTAGTGTTGCCGGAGATGCCTCACGCATGTCGGCAAAGCGCTCGGCTTCGTCTTCATCGTAAATGCCGGAGAACCCGAAAGCATAGCGCGCGCACTGGATCAGTGATTTGTGGCGCAACATCCGGTGAGACATTTGCCAAGGTTCCGTCGGCCGCTTGCATTCAGACAGGTATTCGGTGACCTCGATTGGCCGCGACCGATCCTTGCGGTAGATGCGGCATGTCGTCGAGAACAGCGCACCCTTGTCGTCATGGTCCACGGCAAACTCAAGACCATCCATTGCCGGATGCGAATTGATCATGTTTGCCCACCCGTCCAGGCTGACGATTGGAACAATCCCGCCACCCTTGGCGGCAAAGGCGTAGATCTCCTTTGTCAACGGATTGAGGTTGTAGTTTTTGGCGACCAAAAGGAACGCCGCAAACTCCTCCTTCGATGGGATCTTGCCGTTCTTGTCTGGGCGCATACACGTCGCCCGGACGACGGCTTCAAAGGCGTTCGGCTCCATGTTGAACCGGTTCGACATATCGATCAGTACCGACTTCGGCACTCGCTCTTGCTGGACAATGGCGTTCATGACTTGGCTCCTGCCTCAACGGCGCGGACGATGAACTGTTGTGCCAGAGGTGATGATTTCTTGATCGCGGCAACCGTGACGGCAGCTTCGCCGCGCGACGTCTTCACGATCACGGTTTGGCCGACCTCGACCGGAACCCGCGAATAGTAGTCGTAGGTCTTACCGCCGAACGCGAACTGGACGGCGACGATGATTGGGGGTGATAGCTCCTGCGTGCCTTCAGTCATTTCAGACAACCTTTTCTTCTGAGTGGATCCGCATGCCTGGCAGTTTGAAATCAGCCTTGGCAGCGCGATTGGCGAGCGACTGGACCAATTCCTTGACCTCGTCACGGTCCTTCAGGGCCATCAAAAGGATGTCGTAATCCTCGATGACGGCCGACTTGAATGTGCGAGTGGCGACCTTTGCCCCGGTGCGGCCAGCTTGGAAATTTTGGGCCACCGATTCCTTGGCTTTCAGATCTGCAGCGTCTTGCAGTGCCTTGGCTTCGGCCATTGCCTTTTCAGCCAACTCGACGGTGGCAGGACTCGGTTCGCCGAAAAAGTCAGCAATGTCGCTCTTGTACCGAGACTCCTCGGCTGCAGCCTTTGCCTCATCGATCTTCTTCTGAGCGGCAATACGGAGGGCTTCTTCCTCCTCGCGTGCTTTGCGGGCTCGGGCTTCCTCAATCCGGCGCTGTTCCGCCGCAAAGGTATCGATGCTGCGCTTCAATTTGGTCGATAGCGCCTTCGGTTCTTCCTTCAGTTCACGCCAGCGTTCGTCAACGGCGCGGCCAGCATCGAGGTGTGGGCGCTTTTCAATGCCGTGAAATTCTTCGGCGCGCTTAGTTATGTCGGAGAGACGTTTTGCCCAGATCGCGGCACGATCTGCATCATCCTGAGTGGCAACCGGCTTCTTCAGAAACTCCTCGGCCATTTCCTTTTCGCCGAGATATTCGATACGCAGCTTTTCGTAGTCATCGGCCGTTTCGGAATTGTCGCCGATACCTGGCGCCGCCTTTGGCTCGTCAGCAAACCCCTTGCCATCCATTGCCTTTTCGTAGGCTTCGTAGCTGATCGGGTTGCGGCAGGCGAACGTCCAAAGTGCGTTGATGTCACGCACTTCCTTGCCAGACCGGTAGGCGATCATGGTGTCGGAATTTTCAGGATAGAAGAACGCAACAGGCTCCCATGGTGAGTCCTTCTTGCGGACACGGAAGTAACCTTGCTGCGGCTCGGATTCGTGGACGCGAAGGGCGACACCGCCGATCAGTTCGGGGTGGGCGAGGGCTTCGGTCCACCAGCGCCAAGGATCGACGACCTTGTTTGCGATCGATCCGATTGATTGGAATTCAGTCATTGGGTTCCTCATGGTTGGGTTGCCATCGCTTCCGCGATAAATTCTTGTTTGACGGACCAAGCGACACTCTCGGTCCATCGCTTGATCGGTTCTCTTGCAGGGCGGCCGGCCATCCGGTTCGCCACATACATTTCTTGCGCTCGGGAAAACTTCAGCCAGATTTTGAAGGCTTCAGCCTCGATCCACGGATCCTCATTCATGCCCTCTCCGGATCGGTGAGGTTCAGGTAAGTCGTCCGCAAATAGGCGCGCACGCCGTCCGGCAGCGGTCCGGCCAAAGCCTTCTCGATCTGCTCTATGCGGTCATCCAGCGGTAGGTTTTCGAGCGCGGTCTCGTAGCGGGCGATCTCTCGCTGGTCGGCGTTCATTGAGTGTTCGAAGCTCATTGCTCGACCTCCGGCATTTCACGGAGAAGCGCTTCGTAATATTGAACCCGCTCCCGCGCCTGAGACTTCGCCTCCATCATACGGTCGAAGCTGTCGATCATGTCGGACAGTTCAAGTTTGCCCTTCCAGTGATCTATGCGGGCAAGGATGAATTCGCGGGTGAGTGGTGCGTCAGACATTGGCGTCACCGGCGGGGATCATGGCTGACTTTGTCTGCTGTTTCAGTTTGGCTGCGGTGGCGTGGAGAGCCTTGGCGGCTTCGGCGAGATGAGCACCAGCGGCTGCACCGGCTGTCACAGCATCAAGAGCAGCAAACCGCTTCGCCGATCTGCGCTTGGCCATCCAGACACGCCTGTCGTAAGCAATCCGTTCTTTGGCGGCGCGTTCGTTCTCCGCCGTGATCATGTCTGCAGGATTGCCATCCAGATCGATCCGGTGGCGACCGGCGATCATGTTGACCAGGTATTTGTGGCCGGTGGTGTAGTCTCGGAGGGTTGCCTTGATGATCCGGAGGTTAAGCTCTGGATATGCCTCATGAGCACGCCGGCACAATTCTTTGCTGATGCCGATCTTGAGCGGCGTCTTGTCACCACCCTTTGGGGCGACGCATTTTGGGAAAAGAAGATGCAGGGCCAAGCGACCGCGCAAGATTTCGTCGTGGGTAGCCCCGCTTCGTGCCATGCAATAACTCCCGTTTTGGTAAACAGGGCAGATCAGCGTGTAGCTTCTTCGTGCCCTGCCGATTGCTCGGATGGGCTGAACATAACATTTACATGAAGGGTGTCAACACAGATTGTGTAAAATAAGCGCAAAAATGTTTGCTTGGTTACACGTCTTGACATGATGGGTGTTGGGAGAGCAAAAAGAAAACCTTCGCAGCGGGTTAAGCGGCGAAGGGGCTGACAGTCCAATTGCTAACTGTCGTATAAAAGCCCCGACGAAAAAACGCAACCCGCTGAGACTGAAATTGTCAAGATCTTGTGTCTGCTCGGATGCTCCCGGCAAGATTTAGACAATAGCGGTCAGCGGCTGATGGTTTTTGAGGGATGTCCTCAGCGCCCCGAGAAGCGGGTGATCATTCCAAAGCGGTTATCTGGTGCCAGGCTCACCGGAACGGTCCAAGCGGGTTAGGCGCCGTTCGACTGGATTCTGTGCGTCCTGAGAAGTGAACCGACGATCTGCTCTCATACATGGGAATGGTGTGGCTACCAGTGAAAAAGGCAGTCGGGGATACTTGGAATTGAAAGCACAGCGGTCTGCCGGCATATGGCAGAACGGAAAAGACGGAACCTCTCGGGTATGAGAGTGAACGTCTTGATAGACTGGACTCTGTCTAAAAGTCAGAAAATGAGAGTCTATAAGCGCGAGGTTGACGATCAAAGCCGAATAAACAGAAACCCATAAATCACCGCGGATACAACGGCAGCGGCCAAGATTGCGACTTGGTGAATGAATTTGATCTTGAGCGCAGTGGCCAGCACAAAGTAGGCAACCAAGCCAGCAGCCTCCGGGATTGCCCCGAGATCATCAGGGCTTGTGCTGTCAACAATCATCGGGACCACAATGGCGGCGAGCATCGCCAGCGCTCCTTTCCAGATCGGGATTTGAAGCCAGTAGGAAGCACCAATGCTGACCACGATAGCCAGCAGGTTCAACAGCATAACGGTCTGGTCGGTCATATCGCGGTCATCCTGAACACAACGCGGCCCATAATGCGCAGATCTTCTCCCATTTCAATGCGGGTTGGGTGATTCGGATTGTCGGACCTGATTTCGAATTTTGGCTCCGGATCACTGATCTGGGTAATTCTGGTGATCCGCTTCACGATAATTTCCCCGAAAAGGTCTGCCAGAGCATAGAAGCCATCCGGCGACGGGTGTTTGTGCTTCACGTCGATGAAGACGATATCGGTGCTTCGAATTGTCGGTTCGTTCGAATCCCCTTTGACCGGGATTGCTACCACCTGGTTCGTTTTCATTCTTATCGCAGCGAGAAAACCAGCAGGAACACGCCAGTAATCAGACACCGCCTCGGCAGCGATCTGTTGTCCGTTAACAGTTGTGACGACGTCTGTTGCTAGGCCGCCGCCACCCATTCCGGCAAACAAATCGATCTCGGGAATACCGTCGGCCGGCACACCAAACGGGCCGGCTTCACCAAAACTCATTCCACTGTCGCTGTTGTATTCGGTGACATAAACGCTCGGGCCATCGCCTTCGCCAGACATCAGCCATTCCGGTTTGACCTTGAATTTCTTGGCATATTTCACGGCATGTTCGTATCTGAATTTGTTCTGCCCGTTCTCGTGGGCAAGGTAGCTCGACGTCTTCATCCCGAGCGCCGAAGCCGCATGTGTTGCGCGCTCGAAGCCAGCTTTTTCCCTCGCTTCACGTAACCGCTCAAAAGGCTCCTTTCCATCCATTGTGTTTCCTCCTCTGTGAAAAATCACACTCTACTGAAAATAGTTACACGCATCATGTTGACACGCAATTATTCTCCGCTAACATGGTTTATGTAAATTCTATTCAATATCGAAGGATCAACATGAAAATTGCCAATGTGACGAGGCTGGTTTCTGCCTTGGGCAAGGACTCCGAGATCCACCGCTATCTGGGCGACACCGCCCACCCGTCGACAGTCCAACGTTGGCGGGTGGCTGGAGCCATCCCGGTCAAGTGGTGGAGAAAGCTCATCGTTCTCGGCAACCAGAAGGGCGTCAATCTCGACGCCGAAAAAATGCTCTCAATCCATGAAGGGGAGGAAATCGATGTCTAATTTTGCGATTTCCACTCTCCCGAATGTGAACAGCGCAAGCCTGCCACGCACGTATGAGGCAGCAAAAACCGCCCTTGCAGAGTGCTCAAATATCGATGAGTGCCAGACATGGGCAGACAAGGCCGCCGCACTGGCGTCTTACGCCAAGCAGTCCAAAGACGAGTCGCTGATGAAATACGCGGTCCGCATCCGCGACCGTGCAATCAGGCGAACCGGTGAATTGTTGAAGCAGATTGAGCCGCAACAGGGTGGCGACCGGAAGTCGGGTGAATATCTAAGTACCGGCACCGGTACATTGATCACCCGGTCCGAGGCCGCCGAACAGGCCGGCCTTTCCAAGCGTCAAAAGGACACGGCGATTCAGGTCGCCAACATCCCAGCCGCTCAATTCGAAGCCTTGGTCGAGAGCGATTCCCCGCCGTCTGTAACCAAGCTGGCAGAGATCGGCACGCAGGCCGCGCCGAAGCCAAAGTCAGATCCGCTCGCGTTTTTGAACGGTCGAGATCCGAAGGAGTGGGGGCGATCCGCTCAGTTCATCGGCGCATTTGAGGACTACCTCACAACACTCAATGAATTTGATCTTGATGTGACCCTGTCTGGCCTGAAGCCGGAAGAAGCCGGCGAGGTTCGCACGCTCATCGCAAAGATCGACACCCTCCACGATGCCATAGCGACAAGGATTTGATCATGTCTGGGAACTCTATCCGTAAGGAAATTAGGGGCTTCATAACTCAAAGACTTTCATCTGGAAGCCCTGTCTACGTCGACTGGATTGTCCATGAGTTTGTCTCAACAAAGTCGGCGATTTTCGGTCCCGATGCCGAATTTTACAGAGTGTGTGCCTTCCGGGAAGTCGGCCGCGAAATGAAGTCCGTTGTCGGAAAATATGATGTCGATGCGGACGATGATGAGCAAGATCACATTCCCGGAATTGGCGATGTTTCAAGGGCCTACCCAATCATTCGATGCGGCAAACGGATGATAGCCCTCATCGAAGATTGTACCGACCTCGAACTCCTTAAGCGTTCCGATGAACTTCAAGCAATGGCTCGCGGTTGCGCCCGCCACGCCAGAAGCCTCCGGCGCTACGTCTCCAGCAGAAAAACCAGAGCAGCAGCTTAACCAATAAGGAAAAAGCCATGTCTAACGCGATCAAAAATACCCCATCGAAGGAAGCGATGGATGCGCACCAGTTGCAGAAGCTGATGCGCGCCAATGACAATTTCCAGGAAGCCAAGAATGAGCACCAGTCGGTGGTCAAGTCTGTCGAGGCCAAGGGCGTCCACCTCAAGGCGGCGGCCCGTGCCATCAAGATCAAGAATTCTGGCAAGTCGGAAGACGCGGTCGAGGAACTGAAGTGCCTGTTCTTGTATCTGCGAATTCTTGGATACCCGATCACCACCGAACAGCTTGATATGTTCTCGGCCATTGATGAACGGACGCCGGACATCGAGAAGGCTTACGAGCGCGGTCTGATGGCAGGCCGGCTCGGGCAGGGCGACGGCGAAAATCCATATTCGATTGCCAGCGCTCAGGGCCAGAAGTTCCTCGAAGGCATGGCTGTCGGCACCGAAGAACGCCGGCTCATCCTCAGCCTCGAAGCCACGTCCGACGGCGATGAAATCCTCGAAGGATCTCGTGGTGAAATTGGCGATGGCGACGACGATGATGGCGACAGCGAAGACGACGGCGTCTCAGACCTGGTCGACGAATCCACCACCGAAGACGATCCATTCAGTGCCCCGGGCCCAGACGTAATTGATCCCGGGAACACGACGGCTCACTAGGCGCCTCCTCCGCGCTTAGGCCCGACCGCAGGCGTCTTTGCGGGAGGGGCAGGTTACGTCTTCGCCTGCCCCGACCTCCCAATCAACAAATGGAGCCACAATGCTTTCTGAAGTGACCACCGAAGTTGCGCCAAAGGTTGGCGCGTTGTTTTCCGAGTACGCAAACCTTTTCCCAATGATTGATGGTGATGCCAGAGACCGGCTGAAGGCTGATATTGGGGCCCACGGTGTCCGTGATCCCATCGTGTTCATGGATGGCCAGATCCTCGACGGCCGCAACCGGTACACCATCGCCCGCGAATTGCTGATCGATTACCCGCGTTGCGACTTTATTGGGCGAGATCCGGCGGCATATGTGGTGTCAAAGAACCTGCACCGCCGCCACCTGACCGACCAGCAGCGTTCGATGATCGCCGCAAAGTTGGCAAAGCTCACAGTTGGCAGGCCGTCGGAAATGGCGCCGGCTGGCGGAATTAGTAGCGCCGCCGCCGCCGAGATGCTGAAAGTCTCAGAGAGATCCGTTGAGCGGGCAAAGGTGGTGGTCAACTCAGGCACCGCCGGTCTACAGACTGCTACAGTTGACAGCACAGTTACCCTATCGGCCGCCGCGGAAATTGCGACACTTCCGGCCGCCGAGCAGGAGCGGATTGTAAAGTCCGCCGACCCAAAGGTCTTTGCCAAGGTGGTCAAGGAAATCCGCGCCGCCAAGCAGGTCGAGAAGAAAGCCCGCCGGACCGAGCGCGAGGCCGAACTAGGGCAGAAACAACGCGATCTTCCGGACGCAAACTTCGGTGTGATCTACGCAGATCCAGAGTGGAAATTTGCCGTCTACAGCGCTGAAACCGGCATGGATCGCTCGGCCGACAATCACTATCCGACCAGCGCGACCGAAGTGATTTGTGCCCGCCCGGTCGGATCGATCGCTGCCACTGACAGCGTCCTGTTTCTCTGGGCAACTTCGCCGATGATCAAGGATGCGCTTCAGGTGATGGAAGCGTGGGGCTTTGATTACAAGTCACAGTGCATCTGGTTCAAGACTCGCACCGGCGAGGCCCGTGGGTCTGGTTACTGGTTCACCGGCGAGCATGAAATCCTTCTGGTTGGCACGCGCGGAAACATTCCAGCGCCGGCACCAGGCACGCAATGGCGATCGGTGTTTGAAGCGCCGGTTGGCGAGCATTCCGCCAAGCCTGAGATCTTCGCAGAGATGATCGAGGCTTATTTCCCGAACCTCCCCAAGATTGAACTCAATCGACGCGGACCGGCCCGAGATGGCTGGATGGCGTGGGGGAATGAAGCAGAGGAAACAGCATGAAATTTATGAGGGGTATATTCGCGGCAGCATTCATTGCGGGGGCAACACCTATAGCCAATGCAGCCGATCTTCTCTCCGTCATGTCTCGATATGAAGGCATGCACGAGGTCCGGAACCGCAAGGCACTCAAAGCCATGCTGAAGATCGACCCGCGCAGGATTCCGTGGTGCGGCGCAATGCTCACCTATGTCGTCAAGAAGGCTGGAAAACGCCCGCCTGCAGGTTCGCTGCGTGCTGCATCATGGAAGCACTACGGCAAGGCAGTGAAGCGCTCTCAGGCTCGCCGAGGCGATGTGGTGGTGGTGCGCGGCGGCCGGCATGTGATTGTGTTCCAGAAGTGGAGCGGTAATCGCGCCTGCGGCAAGGGTGGCAACACTTCCAACCGGGTCAAAACCGCCTGTTATGGCGGAGTCGTGGCGGTGCGCCGATGATCCACGAACTCATTCAAGAATATGGCCTGGTGCCATTTGGTTGTGGCGTTGTTGTCGCCGTTCTCTTTGTCGCCGCATGCGTCTCTCACTTCATTGGATGGATGAACGGATCATGGTGAACCTTCTCGCAATTGACCCATCTACAAACGCCGGGTGGGCTCTCCGGCTTGATGACGGCAAGATCTTCTATGGCAGTTGGAAACTGAAAAAACCAACCGAGAAGATCATGAACGGGTATGTGTATATTCGGTATGGCCAAGCGATCAGCCAAACACTCAAGGATCACGGCGTCTCGCCAAACCAATGCCGGATCGCGATCGAGGGCGAGTCTTACAATTCCATAGGCACTGAGCAGTCGAAGGATTTGCGCGCCGGGTGGTTTAACATTCTCGACTTCTGGTGTGCTTGGAAGGGAGCAATATCTCTCGTCAAGTGCCCTCCGATGGCTTGGAGGAAAGCATTCATTCAAGCCACCCAGGCTCCAAAGGAAATCAAAGATCCGGACGATCGCCGCGAATGGATCAAGACGCGCGTAATCTCAGAATGTGAAAAGCGCGGCTGGAAACCAAAAAATGACAATGAGGCTGATGCCCTCGGGATCCTTCTCTGGTTCTACAATGGCGGCGACACGGTCCAGGAGACGCGCAAGGCCAACAAGAAAGCCAAGACCGTTGCCAAGCGCGCTCAGACAAGGATAAAACTGTGATCCCATACGTAGGCAAAGAGGAATATTCGATCACAGACACCACCGGCGCAGTCCACCAGATATCGGTTTTTGTCTGGCATAGATGTCGCAAGGCTTACAGCATGTTCAAGAGAGGCTGCGACACCACTGACATTGCGCGGCACTTCTTCCAGTCAGAAGCCATTTCGTCCCGGTACATTGATATCGGCCGGCACATAGAAACCGGCAAGCCGTGCCCTGTTTCTCGGGTTTACATCAGGGGCCATGCATGAGTCAGGAGCAGAACCTCACCAACATCGAGGCTGAGCAAGCGCTGCTTGGTGCCATCCTGGTCAACAATGACGCATTCCTCGCAGTTGACGGGCTGGTCACCTCGGAAGACTTTGCCGAGGCCATTCACCGCCGGATCTACGACGCGATCGCCATCATGGTTGGCGCCAATTCCAAGGCGTCACCGGTCACGCTGAAGGCGTCGATTTCTTACACTGAGACAATTGGCAACGATCTCACCGTGGGTGCCTATGTTGCTCGTCTCGCCGCCTCGGCCGTCACGGTTCGCGATGCTCCGGATTACGCGAAAGCGATCCGGCAATATTCCATCCGGAGATCCCTGTTCTCGATCGCACATGATCTGATGAATACAGCATCGAGGGATATGCCAATGCCGGATCTCTGGGAGGCACTGGACGGCATCGACGCCCGTATGGCTGATGCGACCGTTGCCAGATCCCAGAAGCAGATCGGCACCGCCGGCGACATCTATCTCGATTCCTTGAACGAGTCCGTCAAGAAAAAGAACGTCTCAGGCGTTCCGATCAACTTCACCGAGATCCGCGAAGTTCTGTCTGAGGAGTCATTCGAGGGTGGCAATCTCTACGGTCTCCTAGCCGCCTCTGGTGAGGGCAAAACCTCGATGGTGCTGCAGATCATCGCCTACGCCTTGCACCAGGGAAACCCCGTGCTTTTCCTATCCTACGACCAGTCGATCGTCCAATGCATGCGGCAGATGGTTTCACAGGAATACGGGATCTCGGCAAAGCGGCAGCGCAACGGGGAAATCCAAGACTTCGAATATAAAAAGGCTTTCACCCACTCCCGCTGGATCAATTCTGTCCCGTTCGAATTGATAAAATGCGACACCCAGACCGCAAACCAGCTTGCGCAATTGGTCAAGCGCTTTTGCCGGAAGCATGAGCGCTCAGGGAAGACACCGCTCATTGTGATCGATCACATCATGAGAATTGCCGTTGATGACAAATCCGCACGAGATGAGGGCGCTCGCGCTCGGGCGTCGACAACACCGCTCAAAGCCGTGGCGGGTTTAACAAACTCCGCTGTTTTGCTGCTCAACCAGAGAAACGGCGGCGGCTCGATGCGTGACAATCCTCGCCCGATCAAGCGGGATCTCTATGGCGGCGAGGCTGCACAGTATGACTACGATGCTATCATGTACCTGTACCGGCTGAAGAAGTGGCGAGAGGAGAAGCGTTCGGTTGCCTCCCGCGATTCAGACCACAAGATGATCGACCGAGTCTTCGGCACTTCAGACGAGGACATCACGGAAATCGGCGCACTGAAGGTTCGTTTTGGCTCCAGCTACGAGAAGTCACGCATGAAATTCAATCCGGACTATACAAGATATGAGCACATCGCCGTGCCTGAATTGATCGAAGATCCGATGAGGCCGACGGGGAGGCTGCTCTGATGACTTCAAAAACCTACCTCCCGCAATGGAATTGCAAGCCGCATGGCCCGTTGTATCACGCGCTATGGAAAGTGTTTGACGAGGACAATTACAAGCTCCTCTCAGATCCGATCTCGAAGAAGCCCCAGATTTTCCAATCATCGATCGACGCAATGAAGGCGGCAAAAGCATTTGTCGTAAGCCTCCAGCCTGAGATCCGGTCGCTGAAAAAAGAAGATGCACCAGTTGAAGACATTCTTGGCATCGGCGCGTTCTTTGCGGAAAAGGCGACCGAGCGCGCCCAGAACAATATCCGCCGAAAGAACAAGAAAATGAAGCCAGTCGAGGTCGAGGTCAAAGGTCGGTCACGATGGTCAAAAAAACGGTAGGAAAACCATTCCGGTTCAAGGATCACGTCACCGAAAGGATCCGAGGGCAGAACCTGATTGTCGAGAAGTGGACCAATGCCAAGTGCGCCTTCATTGGGTATCGCACCGGGCAGGGTTGGACTTCCGTGGCAATCGCAAAAGAGTTGAATGACGGGACATCACCGGAGACTATCCGGCACCTCTGGAAGATTTGGCAGCTTCCCTATAATGGTGCCGAAGCATTAGTTGCCGTCCCGTTGTCTGTATCGAGTCGAGCGTTGTTGATTAAAAGGGCCGAGAAGGAAGGGTTATCCCCTGAAACTTGGTGTCGGTTGATCTTAGAATTCGCTGCAAAAGACGATATGTTCAAGGCTATTACGGGGGATTGATATGGATTTGTGGACAGGCGACAGGGTCAAGGCTGAATTGGTCGCCGCCTTTGAGGTACTGTTCGACACCTCCGGTCCGGTTGGCCCAGGCGGTCACGGTTCGAATTGGCCGTCGTATGTCTATGAGGCGCGCGAAATCTGGGAGATGCGGCGGGAAGGCACCAACACCGTCGGCCGGATGCGCGCGCGAATCCAGCGCCGCGCCAAAGAGGTCACCGCATCAGACAACGTGCTTTATGGAATGAGGTTGAAAAACGGCATCGAGATCAAGGGGTGGATTCCTCAGTTTCTCGAAAAGCAGGGTGGTGCGCGCCGGTGTCTTCTCGCCCACGTATTCGGAACGGTCGAGGCAAACCGCTTCGATCGCAAATTCAAGGTCTCAGTCTGGTGCCGGCGTCACGGGGTTTCGGAGTCGACATTCCGATCCCGGCGCGACCGTGGCGCCGAGATGGTAGCATTTGGGTTGAATGAATTCGGTGTGCCGGTCTGGTGACTAGCCAGCGGCTCCCACATTTGCGGGAGTACTCTCCGTCAATTCTTTCGCAAACCAGATCAATTCACCGACTGTATTCCGCCCTGAATTTGGAAACGACAGCATCTCTTTTGTAAAATCATCAATGTGCATTTTTTTGAAATCATCTAAAAATCGCAGCACTATGATCCTATCACCTGGTTCGCCCATTGGGATCGGATCACGGCCCTGTCGGTATGAATAGTTGTTTCTCAAGGTATTCTGGGTGCGCGTTGCCAGTTCATAAAGTTTGTAAAAAGGATCCCGCTTGTCATAGGTTTTGGCTTGCTCCGATTCCCACGTGTAACGATGAATCAACCCCATCGCGCGGGCGCCGCTTACCCCAAACTTCGCGCCTATTTTTGCATACGTCAGACCTTCAAGCCGCAACTCATGCATTTTCTTCCGCCTTTCGCGGGCTTGAATATAATTGGGCCCTTTGGCTTTCCCAATGACAATAGGTTCGCTGGCTTGGCGGTTCACTGGTTTCCAGTCAAAATTGACCACTCTGTTCAGTGCGGAAACTACAGAATGGTGGACTCCCACCGCCTCTGCGATTGCTGCGTGAGACATGCCGCCCTGCTTGGCGAGTTCATTGATTTTCTCACATATTCCCAGAATTTTAGTTGTGTCCATCATTCGACTCCCTTCAAACCATTGCCCAGAACACGGCACCACCAACCAGCACCGCACAGATCAGACCAAACAACTGGCCGCGCGGAGCGTCGTAGGCGTCACTCGCCATTGCCGGAAGATACTTGCGATAGAGCCCGAGATCTGTTGTATCGATCCCCTCGGCCTTTTGCTCAAAACCATTGGCCGCGCGCATCCGGTTCTCAAAGGCGTGGGCCTGCTGTGGCTGCGTGATGCGGGTTTCCGTGACATTCTGATCGGCAAGCAAAGCATCGCGTTCCAGCGCGCTGATAGGGCCGATCTGACCGCATGGCGGAATGATCCGGACATGCTGCACAGGTTCCGGCGTGCCATTGGTATCAAGGAATGAAACCAGAGCCTCGCCAACGCCCATGGTGGTGATCAGCGCCGCCACATCGATCCCTTCACGCGGCCGGAATGCACGGACGGCCGCCTTGACCATACGCTGCTCGCTCGGGGTAAAGGCGCGGACTGCGTGCTGCACCCGGTTGCCAAGCTGAGCCAGAACGGTCTCCGGAACATCGGACACGGCCTGCGTGACGAAATAGACGCCGACGCCCTTGGAGCGGATAAGGCGGACCAGGCGCTCGATCTGTTCCAGCAATTCCTTCGGCGCTTCCTTGAACAGCAAATGAGCCTCATCAAAGAAAAAAACCAGTTTTGGCTTTTCGATATCGCCGACTTCCGGCAGCTTGCGGAACAGCATGGTCAACATCCAAAAGAGGAGCATACCGTAGAGCCGTGGCGCTTCCATCAAGGTGTCGGCATGGAGCAGGGTGACAACGCCTCGCCCAGAGGCATCCGTGGCCAGCAGTGACGTGATGTCGAACGCCGGTTCGCCGAACAGGTTATGACCGCCCTGAGCCTCCAGCGCCATCAATTGCCGCTGGATCGTATTGATCGAGGCTGCGGTGATGTTGCCATACTTCAGGCTGACTTCCTCGCGGTTGTCCAGCATGTCGGAAAGTGTCCAGCGCAAGTCATCGAGGGTGAGCATCCAAGCCGCACCATCTTCTGAAATCTTGAACGCAATTGCCAGAGCACCGGCCTGAGTGTCATTCAGTTTCAGCATTCTGGACAGAAGCACCGGACCCATCTCCTGGACGCTGGTTTGCACCCGAGCGCCGTGATCGCCAAACACGTCAAGGAAGCGCGTCGGGAACCTGTCCGCTACAAAGCGGCCGCCCATGTCGGCGGCGCGCTGTGCGGCCTTGCCTGCGCTGTCTCCATAGGCAGCAATACCGGAAAGATCGCCCTTGATATCGGCGGCGAACACGGGAACACCGGCGCGGCTGAATTCTTCTGTCAGACGTTGCAGGGTGACGGTCTTGCCTGTGCCGGTCGCGCCGGTAACAAGCCCGTGGCGATTGGCCTTGCCAAGCATCAGCCGGACCGGTCCATCGAATTTCGAAATGCCCAGATCAATCATTGGACTGCTCCCTTCCGAATTGCTTGGCACGGTTTTCGAACCTGGTGGTCGAGGTGCCAATTTCGCCTTCATGGTAGGTGTCTGAAATTGCCAACAGGACAGACTTCAGACCGGGCTTCTCCCGCAACAGACTGAGCAGGACAAGATCCGACATGCGCGGCCGCTTGTCGCTTGAGCCTTTGATAATCCGGTCAATGTCGATCCCGGTAAGGCCGGTAAGCCGGATCAGTTCGTTGCGGGTGACGCCTGCATCTTTCATCAGGTCATAAAATTCGTCACCGACCACGACGCGCGTGTAAATTCTCTGCAATTCAATTCTCCTTTCGAGTGTTCGGCTTGTGCCGTTATTTCATTATTTCAGCGTCGGCCTCATTGAGCAACTTGGCGAGCTTTGCTGCCGTGGCCTTGCGTTGTCTGAGATTACCGGCCTTGATCTCGATCACCTCGTCAAAGTCGAACGTGACAATGACGGCCCGGTCGATTGTATCGCCTTCCTCTGGACCGCTCCAATCCCACCGGCCGCTCATGCTGCGTCTCCTTCCTTGGCGGCAAGATCGCGGGCTTCCAGAAACTGGCGGCAACGCTTGGCCGGTGATCCGCCTGGACCATCGAAGCCAGACTCGCTCAGATCGTGGTCGTAATACTCGACCATTTCGGAAAGCAGTTTTTCCGCTTCCACAACGCGCTGGATCAGCGCCGCAAAGGCCGGAACCTTGGCAAGGTCGATTTCATGATCAAATTCAGTCGCCCACTTGTCGTCGGTCTTTGTGCAAACAAAATTGAGCCGCGCCAACTTGTTTATGAACATGATAACGGCCGGAGATTCAAACTCGGCCGTTGCCAAGCCGTAGCAGGTGATTTTCAAATCATGGTTCAATTGCAGGCTCATTTCAATTCTCCTTTTCAGGTAAGCCGGATCGACCGGCGAGGGGTTTAGTCGGCTTTCTCGGCCTTCATGCGGGCTTTCATTTCGACTTCCCACGGCTCAATGATTTGCACGCGGACGCCGCCGTTAACGCGCTTCTGTTTGACGCGCTTTTCAACAATTGCTTTGCGCCAATCAAAAGAGGTCTTGTCGATGGCTTCGGTTCTGGCATTGCTTGCCGTGTTCCAGATTGTATAGAGCAAGGCATATTGAACGCGCTCAGGCATGGCCAAGATTGCCGCCTCAAGGTCGCCCTGGTCATAGAATGACGGGACGGCCAAAACCTCTCGACCGCTGCCATTGTGCATCAAGATAAACAATTCGCCACGGGAGTAACCGCGCGACCGGCCAAGTTTGATCGAGTGGCTTGCATAGGTCACGCCTGGGCTACTACTCTTGCCTGGAAACACGCGGGACTCGCGCGCCTTTTCGCTGAAAGGTGCACACCAGTCGTCGCCGTCGCCATTGAGCGGCGAGGCAATGATATCGTAATCGTCGAATGCAGTGCAGCGGCCTTGCGTCGAGTGGTTTTCATAGCCGTGGCCCTTCCGGATGAATGCGCCGTTCATTGTGCGCCTCCCTGTGCCTTGGCAATTGCCGCGCGGATCGCGGTCAACATCTCGTCAATCCCTTCCTGCAATTCATCGCCTTCAAAGCCGGAAATGAAAGACTCGGCATTGATCAGCGCGGCAAGCAGATCAGGGGCGACCCACATATTGCAGCCCTCCATGCTATCAAGCACAGGTCCGGACGCTTCAAATTCGGAACAGTCAGGGTTTTCAATATTGCCGCCGCAATCGGGGCAAATGTCCGTTCCATCGTTGTCAGTGCATCCGCATTCAACGCAAGCCGCTGGCTTTTCTTCAAAGCCGTTATTGCTTTCAGCCGATGCGGCGCGGGCTTTCATTTCCGCGTCATCAAGATCAGCGGCAAGGCCGGACCATCCAAAGGTGCCTTGTTCATCATCATCTTCAGCCCATGCCAACAAAATCGAGAACATTTTCATAGTCCAATCCTTTTCAGGTGTTGCGCCAATCGCCCAGAATTGAGCCACGGCGCGGGTTTAACGGTTTCAGAGTATAGAGCGGCGCAATGCGCGCCGCCCCTCGCTGGTGAGGCTCCTAGACGCGCATTGGCATCAAGACGCCAAGCCAGCCGGAACGTGAGCCGGTGAAAAGTGTGGGGGATGCGTGATCCTGCAATTTGATTGTGATATCGCCGCCGGTCGGCACGGCTTCGGCAATCATCTCAACCATGTATGCGGCATTGAATCCGATATTCAAGGACTCGCCGTCAAAGGTGCACGGAATGGTCATTTCAGCATTACCTTGATCCGGATTCTTGACTTCCAAAAGCACGGAATTGCCGCCGAACGTGTATTTGACGGCACGGCCGCGCTCAGAGGAAATCAGTGAAACACCGGCGACCGCTTCCAGCAGGGACGCCGCTGAAACTTTGGCCGTGAATTCATTGCCGGATGGAATGACGCGCTGATAATCGGGGAATGTGCCGTCGATCAGCTTTGACAGAATTTCGATGTTGTCAAAGGCGAGTTTGAACCTGGTTTCATTGGTCGAGACGGTGACAGTTTCCGGACACGCCTTGCCCTTTGTGATCTTCTGGAAAACCTCGATTGTTTTACGCGGAATGATCACACCCGGCATGTTGGCCGCGCCTTCAGGCATTGCCACATCTCGGCGATAAAGCCGGTGTCCGTCCGTTGTGACCATGCGAAGCATCATTTCGCCGTCAACCTCGATCGAGTGGCAATAGATACCGTTCAAATAGTAACGGGTTTCCTCGGTCAAAATCGCGCCGCGAACGGAGTCGATCATATCCCAAAGGACCACGCCTGGCAGATCAAAGGAATGTGTGAACGGCTTCTCAGTTATCAGGTGCGGAAAATCGGCGGCGACAATCGGCTGCAAGGTGTATTTGGCGCGCTCAAAATCAATCGTTGCGTTGCCTTCGAAATCCATCACCTTCACGGCGATTTGCTTGCCGGACTTGCCGTCCCATTCCATGCGCTCGCATTCAACCAATTCCGGCTGAATGATTGAGACGTATTCCGATTTTGGCGCTTTCTTGACCAGATCGGAAAGCAGATGCGCCGGAAGTGTAAACGATAAAGCCGGATCGGCGGCGGCGGGAATGTGCACGGAAATTTGCAAATCCAAATCGGTTGACGTGACGGTCAACAAATCGCCGTGACCGGTCAACAGGACATTGGAAAGCACGGGGATAGAATGGCGCTTTTCGACGGCATGAATTGCCAGCGCAAGCGCGGCGGTGAGATCGCCACGGGCGGCGACGGCTTCAAGGTTCTGGCGGTCTGCAATTGCAAGATTTGACATTCTGGAATCCTTCTCAGGTTTGCCGGTCAATCCGGCGGGTTAGATGCTTAATTGCATCGGGCAAGGCTTGCCAGTGACAAGCCTTAACCACTGCAATTCAATATTCATCAATCTCAGTTTCAAACTTTGCCGCTAAGGCTTCAGCATAAAGGCGCGCCGCATCTTCTGTTTTAAAATCAGCGTCCCATTCATCCACTGAATCGAATGGCTCGCCATTGCCGGGCTCATTATCCCTGAGCCAAACATTGAATCCATCGGGCTCGCCATTGCAGCAAGATTCCCGTGAACCATCTGGCAGATTCACAAAATCGTAAAGCATAACCACGAAACGCGGGCTCATGATTTAGAAGCCTTGGCAATCCGGACAAACGCGGCTTTATATTCACGCGCCATTCCTGCGGAATCGCACCGGACTTTATCGACTATTTCGCCGCGCGAATCCCTGAGCCAAACGCAATGCATACCGCTTGGAAAGGTCTTTTCGCTTGTCACTGAGAAGCCATTTTTGAAAGTCTCGATTTGCATTTTTCCATTCCCGTTCATGAATAATAGGTGCCGATTTTGTAGGACTCGCCGTCCTGAGCGATACGCAAAACGATTCCGGAAAAATAGGAGTCGGAAAGGTAACCGTCCCAGCCTTTGAACGCCTCATGAGCGCGCATGAAGTCCGTTTCATGATAATAATTGCCGCGATATTTGATGAACCCATCGAAGTTTTCATCTTCTTTGAGATGGTCAAATTGATCCGCCAAAACCTTTGCCGGAATCTGATTCCAGTAAAGAAAATCGCGGCTTTGTTTGTTTGTCTTAATGGTTACAGACATGGCCAAAATCCCTTCAAACCACTGAGAACAATTCGCGCCGTTTGCCGCGCGTGCATTGAAAGGCGGAAACATTGCCGTGATCATTGACCAAAACCGCCAAGCCTGAGAAGCCGCGCGGCAATTCGGACAAGTCCGATATCTGCAAATCAGCATCTGATTGCGCGCCTTCAACATTAACGGCAAAGCCAACGCTGCCAGAGTCCGGGAATGAGCCAAACCATATAAAATCATGCCGCGCGCGCGCCTGAGCCCATTCTGTCAAAGCGGAATCGCAATCGTTCATCCATTCGGAGACCGCTTGTCCCAAATCCTGAAAGGCTTCGAAGTCAAAGGACTCGCCTTCCTTGATCAAAGCGCGCGCCGCTTCAAAGGCGGAAACCGTGCATTCTGAGATATCGGACTGCAACGAAATCCAAGCCGCATCGGCGCTTTTGTGACCATATGACCAGATATAAGTCATGGCTTTCACTCTCCGGACTCGTTCAAGATAGCGGTTTCAAGGGAATGGCCAGACTCGCGCGGCGCGCCTGTTTGGCCATAGAATGCGTTGTCAATGTATGCGGCGAGCGCTTGTTCGGCTTGTTCGTCCAAAGGGACACAAGCGGCAAAGAAGACGCCTTCCGGAAGCTCATGAACAAGCGTTGCGGCTTGGCACGACTCGGCGGTTTCATAGTCGTCAATAGCTTGAACCTGTTGAAACTTGCCGTTGCCAAATGCGCCAAGCTCTAAAAGCCAAAACATAGGTTTGCCGGTTTCGGCATGACAGGGAATGGCGAAGCAAACAGACAAGGCAAGGGACGCGAAAAGGGTTTTCATGTTACTGGACTCCCATGGCGGAAAGGACAAACGGCGCAACGGCGCAAATGGCAAACAAGGGAAGCCCGAGTCCGGAATAGTCGCGATGGCGCGCCGCTTCCCAGATAGGCCAAACAATGAAAGCCCAGAAAAGGACCGCGCCAAGCGCAATGCCGGTAAGGTTCAAAGCGGTTTCCGTTGTCATGGCTCAAACCGCCTTGAAAGCGTGCACGCAACGCGCGGCAAAAGCTGCAAGGTTTCCCCCGTAAACAGTCTGGATGAAGTCCAAGGCAAAAGAGGAAACTACGTAAACCGTCCCGTTACCGCCGATAGACTTAACGCGGAAACCGAGGTCTTTAAGCGCTTGTGTGGCTTCTAGCTTAGTCATGGTCTTGGTCTCTTTCGAGTGTGGCGCAAAGCGCGCCGTTTCAACAAATACAGAATGCGCCTAGCCGCCCTTAATGTCAACATGAAAAATGTAAAAAGCTAGGCAAAATGCTTTTTTATGTAAGGGCAGATAACACGCTCTCCCCAAATGCTGCCAGATATAAACACGCTGCAACACGAGAGCTAAGGACAAGCCGCGCGCCTTGGCAGATATAATGCCGGGCATGTAATGAGACCAGACTCCCGTGCAATGTTGGAGAGCTTCGCGGAATGCGGCATACATGCACCCACAAGCAAGCAAGCTAGACAAGCCGCGCCACACTCGCCGACGTGCTGCAAGCTCGCATGATAGCGCCACACTCTGGCAAGCCTCGCCTACACAGGACAAGCGCGCCGCACTCTCGCCACTAGCACGCAACACGCGACAGGATGGCAGGACAGGCAAGACAAGCCGCCTCGCCTCGCCCTCGCCCTCGAAAAGCTAAGGGACCGTGTTTGCGCCAAGTCTGGAGCGGGGCGCGGCCTCCCTGTTTGTGGCCGAACTTATTTGCATAAGAGGGGTTCCACCCACTACGCTTGTGCATAGCTAATCCCGCGCACTTTGGGAGGCCGACGGACTGCAGCGGCCTGAAGGCCCGAGATGATGGGAACCAGCCTGGCACGGGAGCCGACCGTTCTTCTGCGATTGGGGGCGGCCGGTCATTCATCAGGCGAATTTCGGGAATGCAGTCAAAGAATTTGAGATCCCGAGCCGCCATGCTCTGGGCCCCGGCAGGCTCGGTGGAGAAATCCATCGGGCCTGTTTTAATTGAGGATCATCATGTCTGACATCGATGCCGTGTTCCATCAGGCGACCGGCTTTGAAATGATGATCAAGTCCCTGCAGTCACCGGAACTCCGGATCGCAGCGGCGCGCGGGCTCAATGAGCATGCGGCCGAGCAGCGGCGGATGTCCATCACGCGCATTGCGGCTTCAACCGGCGTCCCGAAAGGGCGTGTTTCCGGCGGAACCATAGTCATCAAGGCATCGCCATCTGGGTCGATGACAGCCATTGTCCGGAACGCGGATAGGGCAGTCATGCTGGCTGAGTATGGCAATCCCGCATGGGTCCGGACTTCTGCCGGCGCCCAGGCAACCGCTTGGAATGTCCGCCGGACGTTCCCTCACGCATTCATTGCGAATGGCCATGTGGTCGTTCGAACAACCAAGTCACGTTATCCCCTCAAAGTCTTGTCTGCAGCCGTCCTCGCCAATGAACTTGCAAAGCCGTCCAGACCAAACGTTCCGGCGGCTCAGGCGTATGTAACGCGGGATCTTGAGAAGCGTGTCTTGAAGCATGTGCTCAAGGTGATCGGTGGTTAAAAAGGGTCCAAAGCCAAGTCCTCGCGCGGGATCTTGGATACCGACACATTGCACCGCTGCAGATCTGTCGAAACTATTCGGCGTATCGGCGCGGACAATTAGGGATCTTGAAACGCGAGGCATCGTCAAGCGGACGGACGCTGGATATATGCCGGTCGAGTCCCTGCATGCCTATCTCGGGCATCTTCGGGAGCAAGCGGCCGGCCGGGCATCATCGGGCGGAACGTCTCTGGTCGAGGCTCGTTCGGAGCAGATCAAGACCGAACGCGAGATCTCGCAGTTGAAACTGCTGAAGATGCGCGGCGAGGTGTTGACGCTCGATGAGGTGTCGGCATCGTGGTCTGGCTTTGCTTCGGCCGTGCGTGCCGCTGTGATGACGATCCCGAGCAAGTTGCGGTCAACCATACCGCACCTGACTGCTCACGACAGTGAGACCGCCAAGCGGGTTTGCAGGGACATCCTGCAGGATTTGTCAGAGGAAGTGAAAGCGTCGGTTATCGGCGGATCGGAGAAGTCGATCCGTGGCAAGTAGCGCTGTTCATCTGCTGGCTGAAAGCGTTTCGAAAGCGCTGCAGCCACCGCAATTGTTGAAATTCTCGGATTGGACCGAGCAAAACATCCGCCTGAGCGCGCAATCATCTGCAGCGCCTGGTCGGATCAAGCTCTGGAAATTCCAGAGAGGCATTCTGGATGCGATCGGAGACCCGCTCATCGAGCGGATTTCAGTGATCAAGTCCGCCCGAACGGGGTTCACGATCTCGCTGGTTGCCAGTATCGGCGCCTATGCGGTGAATGATCCGGGCCCCATCATGCTGTTGATGCCGACGGACGACGACGCCCGCGGCATTATCGTCGACGAAATTGACCCGATGTTTCGGGAAAGCCCTGTTCTCAGGGAAGTTATGCGTATCGGCCGCTTCGATGGCCGGAACACACTGACAAACCGCACGATGCTCGGTGGTGGATCACTCAAGGTGATTTCCGCCCGTGCACCGCGCAATCTACGCCGCCACACCGTCAAGGTTTTGTTCTGTGACGAAGTGGACGGCATGGAGGTCACCAAGGAAGGTGATCCACTGATCCTCGCTGAAAAGCGAACCACATCCTTTGCCGATCGCAAGATTGTCACGGGATCCACACCGACGCTTGAGGCGACATCGCTCATCCTGAAGCGGTATAACCAGTCGGATATGCGCGTTTTCGAGTGCGTCTGTCCTCACTGCAATGACAGATTTGAGTTGCTTTGGGAGTGTCTGGACTGGATACCGGGCAAGCCTGAGACCGTTGTTTGCGTCTGTCCGCATTGCGGCGTGACCACTGAGGAGCGTTACAAGCCTCAGATGGTCGAGGATGGCGATTGGCGCCAGACCGCTGCACATATCGAAGACCACGCCGGCTTTCGGCTGAATGCTCTGATTTCGCAGTTTGCGAATGCTGCTTGGCCGAAGTTGGTCAGGGAATATGAGCAGTCCAAGCGCGGTGGCGATAGCTCGATGCAGGTGTTTTTCAACACCGTGCTCGGCAAGGCATGGTCAACGGCGGTCAATTACGCCTCGGAAAGCATGCTGATGGCTCGCGTTGAGCGCTTCGGCGTGAAGTGGGATATCAACACCTTCCGCTGGCGGGAGGAGATCCCAGAGGAGGTTGCCTACATCACGGTCGGGGTTGACGTACAGGTCGACCGCCTCGAATGCGTGATACTCGGGCACTCTCCGGAGCACAGGTATATCCTCGGGCTCCATGTAATTTACGGCAACACCGCGCTGAAAACGACGTGGGATGAGCTTGACGCCTTCCTCTCGACCAAGTGGAAACACCCGCTTGGTGGCGAGATCGGCGTTGATGCTGCCGGTATCGACTCTGGTGACGGCAACAGAACACAAGTGGTCTACGACTACTGTGAAATGGTGCAGCACCGCCGGATTGTGGCAATCAAGGGCCAAGCCGGTCCTCGACCAATCATTCGTGCATCGACAACGCGCCGGCGTAACCGAACAGCGACCCTGTTCATCATCGGCGTCGACCAGGTCAAGACTGACATTCTGGTTTCGTTGCCTCTGGAAAACACGACGCCTCAGTCCATCCGGCTCTCAAACGGGCTGGAGGAGGAGTTCTTCGTGCAGCTTACGGCCGAGCGCCGTGAGATCAAATACACGGCGGGCAGGCCGGAAGTGACCTTTGCCCGTGTCGATCGGCGTCGGGCGGAAGCTCTCGATGCCACTGTTTACGCAATCGCGGTCAAGTCGCTCATCAAGATCGACTTTGGAGCGCGGTATGAAAGTCTCAAGGCTAAGGCGCCTCAGAAGCCGGTCCTGAAGGATCTGGTTTCAAAACTTCATGGTGGATAATGGTTGAGGTTCAAAAACAGCGGGTCCGCGTCAAAGCGGGGAGCCAGCCGTCGACCAGCGCTGCCTATTTCCGTGGCGAAAGCATGCCTTTCCTTGCCTCGTGGCAGCCTACCCTGCGCGAGCCGCAGGCGGATGTGTCAACTGCGTGGGTCAAGGCCGCAGCGCGCTCTGTAGAGAGCCTGCAGAACTCTGGTTTCATCAAGGGCATCGTCGAGATCTCGACCGGTGCAGTTGTTGGCGCCGGCTTGCGTATGGCATCACGCCCAGACACTGATGCTCTTGGTTGGACCCCTGAGCGTGGCCAAAAGTTTGCCCGAGACTTCGAGCGGTACTTCCGCACCTGGGCGAGAAAGCCGGTCGAGTGTGATGCTGCCGGCCAAATGAACTTTGGCCAGATGCAGCAGGTACTTTACGCCGCATATCTGGTCTACGGCGAGGGATTGGGCTTTGCCCCAATGTTCACCCGCAACGGTGGCAATTATCTCACCAAGCTGCTCCTGATACCGCCGGCACGGCTGGAAAATGAGACCAGTGAATACGAGGGCGTCTACTCCGGCGTCAAGGTTGATGGTTACGGCTTCCCCCTTGGCTACAAGATCAAGGTCCGTGGCTCCCTTGGATGGGAAACTCGCGGGTTTGATGCCTATGACCAAGACGGACGGCCGCTGGTCTTCCTGATTAAAGACCCAATCCTCGGTTCCACCCGCGGTATGCCGGTTTTTGCGTCGGTGATGACCCCAATCAGGCAGTACGACCAAGTTTTCAATGCCGTCGTCACCAAAAAGCTGACACAGGCGGTGTTCGCAGCGACTTTGAAGACCAAGATTGACGGCCTTGCCGCCTTTGATGGCCTTTTCACTGACAAAGACCGTACCGAACTGGACACTGGTGCATTCGCCACGGCAAAAGGTCAGTGGTACGACGGCGCGAAGCTCGATCTCCAGCAGCACGGCCGCGTTGCTCACCTTTTCCCGAATGATGAACTCGATTTCGTCGAGACAAAGGGTCCGGGCGAGCTTCAGGACAAGGTCAATGAGTGGCTGCTCCGTGAAATTTGCCAAGGCGCCAGCGTTTCCTATGAAACAGGCACCGGCGACTTCCGTGGGGCAACGTATTCGTCAATCCGCATGGGCGGCGCTATCGAATGGATGACGGTTCTCCGTCGCCGAGCAAATATCATCGTGCCGTTCTGTGAAATGGCCGCTGGAATGGTGCTCGAAGAAGGTATTGGTCGAGGAAAGATCGATTACCCAGGTGGATATGAGGCGTTCAAGCGGGAGCGTGAGTTTGTATCCCGAACCACTTGGACCGGTCCAGCGCGGCCGCAGGCGGACGATTACAAGACCGCCAAGGCTTTTGAGGTTCGAAAGTCTGTCGGCGTTCTGACGCTGGCTGAAGCTCACGGTGAATATGGTACTGATTGGGATGATGACGCCCGCCAGAAAGCCGCAGAAAATGCTCTGTATCAAGAATTGGGCCTGCCGTTGCCGTGGTCTCCGGAAACAATGCTGGAAACCAAAGAAGGGCAGGATGCCGAACTGCAGACGCCGAACGATCCTAAGCAAAACAACAACCGCGACCCGAAAAAGTCCAAGACAGGTGGTGTTCGGGATCCAGCCGACAAGACAGACCCGCAAGGCTCTGACGACTTAGCAACTGCGCTCGAAAAGGAATTGGGCACAGATCTGGAAGCCGGTCTGGAGGGCGAAAACGATGGCGATTGATTACGACGCGCTATTCGGCGGTGACGATTATAGCCCGTGCGATGCCCTCAAGGCATTGCGGCCGGCGTACATGAAAATGGTTGCCGGAGAAGGCGCTCAGGTCGTAGTTTTCCGTGACCGCCGTGTTGAATTTGCCAAACCGGATCTCGACGCCTTCAAGTCGCTGATCACTCAACTCGAAGGCGAATGTGCCGCGGTTAAGGGTATTGCACCCCGCCGCCGCGCCATCATCGCTGGTTTCAGGGGTTAACATGAACCTTCTCTCGATCGCAGCATCCGCACAGTGGGCGATGCAGCAAGAGCGGCTTGACGAGCTTCTGCAGATTGCCGCCCGTGAAAACGAGGTCACTCCGGAGCTTCTGGAGCAGTACCGCTCTCGCAATATGTCGAATGCGGAACGCGCAAAAGTGCGTGACACAACGGGAATTCTCTATGTACAGGGTCCACTGTTCAAGCGGGCGAACCTGTTCACCGAGATCTCCGGAGCAACCTCATATGAAACGCTGGCACGAGACTTCCGCGCCGCGCTCGACGATTTCTCCGTCAATTCGATTGCGCTCTACATCGACTCGCCTGGTGGCGAAGCCTCTGGGTGCGATGAATTCGCAAATATGATTTATGAAGCGCGCGGTCAGAAGCCAATAACGGCTTTTGTGTCGGGAATGGCCTGCTCCGCCGCTTACTGGATAGCATCGGCGGCCGACCGCATCGTCGCTTCTGATCTATCCGTTCTGGGTTCGATCGGTGTTGTCCTGTCGACCAGCACACGGGATCCAAAGCCGGGTGAAAAGCGATTTGAGTTTGTCTCATCGCAAAGCCCGCACAAGCGCGTCGACATGGAGACGGACGCCGGCAAAGCACAGATCCAGAAGCGGGTCGATGCTCTTGCCGACGTGTTCATCTCGACAGTCGCGCGCAACCGCGGCGTCTCGGTTGAGACTGTCATTGAGAAATTTGGCGCCGGTGGCGTCGAAGTCGGGGCGGCCGCTGTCGCTCTCGGTCTGGCCGACGGTGTTGGTCAGTTCGAAGCGATACTTGCCGACCTGAAGAAAGGCGGCAACCGCCGCTCAACTGCGCTCAACAAAGGGAGTTCCCACATGAGCAAAACTGAAAACGGCGGTGTAGCCGAGACCGCAGACCTCGATACGGTCCGCGCTGAAGCCACCAAAGCCGCAAACCTGCGAATTCAGGCAATCATCGGTAGCGAAGCCGCTGCCTCTGCGCCTGCAACCGCACAGTTCCTTGCCTTCTCAACCGGCCTGTCCGGCGAGGAAGCCTCCAAGGTTCTCGCCGCTGTCAAGACCGACATCGACACCGCCAAGGCAAAAGAGCCGGCTCCGGTGGCAGATGCCGAAAAGCCCACTGCAGAGGCTGCCTATCTTGCCTCCAAAACGCAGGCGACAAACCTGAACGCGCCGGATCTTGGCGCGGGCAAGTCAAATCCGATGGCAGCCGCCGTCGCGAAAATGAACAAACTCTAAGAGGAGGCGCGAATGGTCGCTCTCGTTGAAGGCCGTCACTCGGCCGAGTTCCTGCTTTCGGAGCAGGGCGTAAATTACTCCCGCGACAACGTTGTAATTGTCTCGGGTGCCGGCGTCGTCAAGGCGGGCACTGTGCTCGGCGAGGTGACTGCTTCCGGCAAATACCGTCCGTCTCCTGCTACCGGCGCGACCGGTGAACAGGTGGCTTCGGTCATCAACCTCTATGACGTCGACGCCACCAGCGCCGATGTTACCGCTGCCGTCATCGCGCGCACCGCTGAAGTGAACAAGAATATCATTGTTTACGAAGCAACCGTGAACGATGACGCCAAGAAAGCCGCGAAGGCAGTTCAACTTGCCGCCGTCGGCATCATCGTCCGCTAAGGGGGAATCCGCATGTTGGACATTTTCAAAAACGATGCGTTTTCGACCACCTCGCTGTCGAGCGCAATGGTTGACCTCAAGTTCAAGCCCGGTCGTCTCGGCGAACTCGGCTTGTTCTCGACAAAGTCAATCGACACCACCACGTTCGCCATCGAAAAGAAGGGCGAAATGCTCATCTTGGTTGCGAGCACCCCGCGCGGCGGTCCAGGCGTCACCATTGATAAAGACAAGCGCGAGCTTCGCTACTTCGGCGTTCCGCACTTCGAAATCAATGATGCTGTCTATGCCGAAGAAGTGCAGAACATCCGCGCTTTTGGCACTGAAAAGCAGCTTGAAACGGTTGCGAACAAACTGTCTCAGCGCCTGCAGCTTCACGTCAACAGCTTCGGTGTGACTGAAGAATATCTCCGCATGGGCGCCATCTCCGGCCTGATCACCTATCCGGCCGGTTCTTCGGATGCCAACCTCGATCTCTACACGGAGTTCGGTGTTACGGCTGAAGCTGAAATCGACTTCGATCTGGACAATGCTGCTCCGGCTGAAGGCGTGCTTCGCAAGAAGTGCGCGGGCATTATCCGTCAGATGGCTGGCATCCTGGACGGCCTTCCGTTCGATGGTATCCACGTCCTTTGCGGCGACAACTTCTTTGATGACCTTCTGGCTCACAAGGAAGTCCGTGATACCTACAAGGGTTGGAACGAAGCCCAGATCCTGCGCGAAGCCTACATTGGTCCGAACCGCAGTTCCTACGGCATCTTCGAATTCGGCGGTATCGTATGGGAAAATTACCGTGGTGCAGTGGGTGGCACCGGCTTCATCAATACCGACAAGTGCCAGATCCTGCCGCTCGGCGTTCCCGGCCTGTTCGAATCGGTCTTCGCTCCGGCCGACTACATCGAAACGGTCAACACCATGGGCCAGCGCCTCTACGCTCTCCAGTATGAAATGCAGAACCAGAAGGGTATCCATCTCGATGCCCAGATGAATGCGCTTCATTACTGCAAGCGTCCAAAGGCTCTGATCAAGGGCAAGCGGACCTAATCTGATGTCATCAATATTCGCGGCGCTTGAGGAGATGGTCTCCGAGGTCATAGACGATGTCTATGCTGAAAGGACCAATATCGTTCGGCAAGAGGCTGGAACGATCTTCTCAAGCGCCGCGAGTTCCACCCGCCAGCCTATCGAAATGATAGGCATCGTGGATTTCAATCCAGTCTTGGCGACACCTGTTGACCGCGGCCAGTATGACGGCTTCCAGCCGACGATTGCCGGCACTCGCGTCCATGTCAGCTACGACATATCGAAATTTGCATCCGTTGAGGATCTGCCACGGGAAAAGGACATCATCTTGTTTCCTGATCGCGCCGGCGGGAAAGAGTATAGGATCACGCGGCCGCCCGAGCATGATGGGCTTGGCCGCATCGTTTGCATCTGTGTGCCTCAATGAGCCTTGTATCCATCGCAACCCGTGAACTCACGGCACGCTTGCTTATCGATCAGACATGGGCGGGGGCGCGCGTTCTGAAATCTCCGGTCGATCCTATCGCCGACATGCTCGCAACCGCTGTTGAGAGCGTTGGGGCGGTGCTGGCTGTATATACCGGAGCATCCGGCCGGACACCGAAGGACAAGAGCATGGGCGGGGTCGTGACGACAAAGCTCATCGTCTACGTCTACCTGCCGCCGCGCGTGACGGTGAACAATGGCGCGATGGAATTGACGATCGACCACACCGGCGCCGCCTTGGCGATGGATGTGATCGCACGCCAGATCGATCGGGCACTTCGCTTCGGTCCGGCTGTCTGGCAGAAATTGTGGGGCCGGCTTGTTCTGGCCATCGAGG
>JBGSHY010000041.1:0-12797 GCA_041751995.1 Rhizobiaceae bacterium
CGGCATGGCCCATGCGGCGGCCCGGAGGGGCCGTGCGGCCGGCGACAAAGCCGACCATCGGCTTGGAACGGCCGCGCTTGGCTTCGTCCAGAATGAACTGCGCCGCGTCTTCCTCCGCCGAGCCGCCGATTTCACCGATCATGATGATCGAGTGGGTTTCGGGATCGGCAAGGAACATTTCCAGCATGTCGATGAACTCGGTGCCCTTGACCGGATCGCCGCCGATGCCGACGGCCGTTGTCTGGCCAAGGCCTTCATTGGTGGTCTGGAACACCGCTTCATAGGTCAGCGTGCCGGAGCGCGAAAGAATGCCGACATTGCCCTTCTTGAATATCGAGCCCGGCATGATGCCGATCTTGCATTCATTGGGGGTGAGAACGCCCGGGCAGTTCGGCCCGATCAGCCGCGACTTGGAACCAGCCAGCTGCTTCTTGACCTTGACCATATCGGCCACCGGAATGCCTTCGGTGATACAGACGATCAGTTCCATTTCGGCATTGATCGCTTCGGCAATCGCGTCGGCGGCGAACGGCGGCGGCACGTAGATGGCGGTCGCCGTCGCGCCGGTCTTCTGCTTGGCTTCAAGCACCGTGTCGAAAACCGGCAGGCCGGTCTCGGCATGGTTCTGCCCGCCCTTGCCCGGCGTCACGCCGCCGACCATCTTGGTGCCGTAGGCTTGGGCCTGCTGCGTGTGGAACGTGCCCTGCGAACCGGTCAGGCCCTGGCAGATCACTTTGGTGTTTGCATTGATCAGAATGGACATGGCTCAGGCTCCCCGCACCGCTTTGACGATCTTCTGCGCCGCGTCATCCAGATCATCGGCTGGTATGACATTGAGGCCTGAGTCGCGAATGATCTGCTTGCCCAATTCCACATTGGTGCCTTCAAGACGCACCACCAATGGCACTGTAAGCCCGACGGTCTTGACTGCTGCAATCACGCCGTTGGCGATGATGTCGCATTTCATAATGCCGCCGAAGATGTTGACCAGGATGCCTTTGACCTTGGGGTCCGAGGTGATGATCTTGAACGCGGCCGTCACCTTTTCTTCCGTGGCGCCGCCGCCGACATCGAGGAAGTTCGCCGGTTCTTCGCCGTAAAGCTTGATGATGTCGAGCGTTGCCATGGCAAGGCCGGCACCATTGACCATGCAGCCGATCGAGCCATCGAGCGCGATGTAGGCAAGGTCAAACTTCGAGGCTTCGATTTCCTTGGCGTCTTCTTCGGTCTCGTCGCGGAGAGCGACGATTTCCGGATGGCGGAACAGCGCGTTGGAGTCGAAATTGACCTTGGCGTCGAGTGCCTTGATCATGCCGTCCTTGGTGACGATCAGCGGGTTCACTTCCAGCATGGCCATGTCCTTGTCGACAAAGGCCTTGTAGAACTGAGCGCCGACTTTCGCCGCCTGCTTGGCCAGATCGCCGGTCAAATTGAGTGACTTGGCAATCGAGCGGCCATGATGCGGCATGAAGCCGGTGGCCGGATCAACCGTGAAGGTGTGGATCTTTTCCGGCGTGTCATGCGCCACGTCTTCAATGTTCATGCCGCCTTCGGTGGAGACGACGAAGGCGACCTTGGACGTTTCGCGGTCGACCAGCAGCGAGAGGTAGAATTCCTTCTCGATGTCCGAACCATCCTCGATGTAAAGACGGTTGACCTGCTTGCCCGTCGGGCCGGTCTGGATGGTGACCAGCGTGTTGCCGAGCATTTCGGAAGCGTGCTTCTTTACTTCATCCAGCGAGAAGGCGAGGCGAACGCCACCCTTGGCATCTGCCGGCAGTTCCTTGAACTTGCCTTTGCCGCGGCCGCCGGCATGGATCTGGCTTTTGACCACATAGAGCGGCCCGGGCAGCTGGCCCGCGCCCGCAACGGCTTCTTCAACCGTCAGAGCGGGGTAACCGGCAGACACCGGCACGCCAAACTCTTTCAGCACGGCTTTCGCCTGATACTCGTGAATGTTCATCTGGGTCGGCTCCGGGTTATTTCTTCAGGTTCGGCGCGATGGTCATGCAGGCTTCGCAAAGACCGGCAACCGAGGCGATCGACTTGTCGAACAGCTTCTGCTCGGCCTTGTTCATCTCGATTTCGATGACGCGCTCGACGCCGCCTGCGCCGATGACCACCGGAACGCCGACATACATGTCTTTCACGCCATACTGGCCGTTGAGGTAGGAGGCGCAAGGCAGAACGCGCTTCTTGTCCTTGAGGTAGGATTCGGCCATCTGGATCGCTGACGAAGCCGGCGCATAGTAGGCAGAACCGGTCTTTAGCAAACCGACGATTTCGCCGCCGCCCTTGCGGGTGCGGTCAACGATGGCGTCGAGCTTTTCCTTGGAGATCCAGCCCATCTTGATCAGATCCGGAAGCGGAATGCCGGCAACGGTCGAGTAGCGGATCATCGGCACCATGTCATCGCCGTGGCCGCCGAGCGTCATGGCCGAAATGTCTTCAACCGAGACCTTGAACTCTTCCGACAGGAAATATTTGAAGCGGGCCGAGTCCAGCACGCCCGCCATGCCGACAACCATGTTCTTCGGCAGGCCGGAGAACCTCTGCAGCGCCCAGACCATCGCATCAAGCGGGTTTGTGATGCAGATCACGAAAGCCTTCGGGGCATATTTCTTGATGCCCGCGCCGACCTGCTCCATCACTTTGAGGTTGATGCCCAGAAGATCGTCGCGGCTCATGCCCGGCTTGCGCGGCACACCGGCGGTGACGATGCAGACGTCCGCGCCCTCGATACCCTTGTAGTCATTGACGCCGACGAAGCGTGAATCAAAGCCGTCAATGGTCGAAGACTGGGCGATATCAAGTGACTTGCCCTGCGGCATGCCCTCGGCAATGTCGAACATGACAATGTCGCCGAGATCCTTGAGGCCAGCCATGTGGGCGAGCGTGCCGCCGATCATGCCGGAACCGATGAGTGCGATTTTGTTGCGAGCCATGGCCTGAAATCTCCCTGGGACCAAATTTAGACTTTCCGCAAGAATGCCCTGCGGCAATTTCGCGCGTTCCGTAGAATTAAATCAGGGAAAAGACAATTGAATATTTCGTCATCAATGATTTCAATCGGTTAGATTGAATTTGATTTACGTAAACGTCAATCAAATCAGGATGACCCCGGCAATTTTGCTGCCAAAATTCCTGACTTGGCGGATTTTATGGCCTTGTCCTGGCGTTTTTGCCAGCCCTCGAGCCACTCCACGCTGGTCATTTCGATCAGCCGTGAACTCGTGCGGGTGAATTCGCCGATCTTCAAGCCCTGCGGCACGCGGTAGATATCATCCGGCGGGTTAGCGGCGGAGAGGAACAGGCGTTTGCCGTTGTCATACAGCACGTCGATCAGGATTATGAAGCGCTTGGCCTCATTGCGCCTGGCAAATTCGAGCGTCGGCACATGGTCGATAAAAATGGTGGGGTAGCGGCTGGCAAGCTCGAGATAGTCCGCCGCGCCGAGAGGTTTGGCGCAAAGATCATCAAACGAAAACCGTGCGCAGGACAGGCTGGCAGCCGGAATGTCGAAATTGTGGCCGCGCACCTTGAGCCGGACCGGTTGGACGGCTTCGCCCGAAGTCGCCAGCGAAAATGCCTCGTCCATGGCCATATCCGCCGCGTCGCCGAGCGGCGTTTGGTAGGCCGAGAAATGCGAAAGCTTCTCGCGCCGGTAATCGGTGCGGGAATCAAGGCTCCAAACGTCGCAATGGGCTTTCAACAGATCAATGAACGGCAGGAACAGCATCCGGTTGAGGCCGTCGAGATAGAGCTGATCCGGGATGACATTGGAGGTGGCGACCAGCACCACGCCTTCCTCGAACAACACCTTGAACAGCCGTGACAGGATCATGGCATCGGCGATGTCGAGCACGTGGAATTCGTCAAAGCACAAAAGCCGCGCGTTGGCGGCCAGCGCCCTGGCGACCGGCGGGATCGGATCTTCCTCGCGCGTCTCGCCGCGTTTGTATTTTTGCCGGTGATCATGAATGCGCTCGTGCACGTCCTGCATGAAGGCGAAAAAATGCGCGCGGCGTTTCAATGTGACGGGCGCAATTTCGTAAAACCAGTCCATCAGCATGGTCTTGCCGCGCCCGACCGAGCCATGGACATAAAGCCCGCGTACAGGTTTGGACGGCTTTTTGCGTGCGAACAGCCATCCAAGCGCCGAATCCTTGGCGCCGTTGACATTGCCTGTGCCGGACACTTCCATTTCAACGATCAGATGGTCGTAACGGTCGGCGAGTTCCCTCTGAGACGCGTCCGCTTCCACCACGCCGGACTGGACGCGGTGCTCATAAAGCGCGCGGACGGACGGCGAGTTTCCGGGATTGACCGGCATGATGATACCTGATTGGGAAAAGGAAACGGCGGGACTGATCCCGCCGTGATTTCATGCTGATGTCAGCGGCTCAGGCTGACTGCGGCGCCGCCTGATGTCTGGCCGTCAAACTTGCCCGGCGCGGACTGGTAGAGACGAGCGAGCGTGCCGCCGGTTTCATCATAGAACACCAGCTGCTTGCCGGCGACGTTCCAGGATTTGACGTTGCCCATGTCGCCAGGGCACTTGAGCGGCCCGGCGCGGAAGCCCTGGCCATATTTGGTCTGCGGCGTTGCAACCTTGCAGGTTTGACCGCCGGTCGAAACGCTCCACACGCCGGCAACGCTGCCAACGGTGACATCCGGACCGGATGCAGACGCAATCTGTGTTCCGTCAGCTGGCGCAGCCAAGCCGCCCGGTGCTGTCGGCGCAGCGGGGAACTGCGACGGATCTGTTGTTGTTGCCGTTACCGGCGGCGGCGACGCGGGAGCGGGCAGCTGGCTTTGCTGGACATTGCCTGCAGGGGTTGCCGGAAGCGGCTCATATGTCGTGTTGATCCTGCTGATCCGGTCACTCTGACACCCGGCCAAAAGCAGGGTTGTCATCGCAACCGCAGTCAGGCTGACCTTCATTGTCCGCATATTAAAAAACTCCCCAAAACTTTTGGCGCAAGCAAATCCGCGCCGGAATAAATCTGTCGCTGGCAGGATAAAATGGCCAAGTTGAGATGAATGCAACCAAAAACCGGACTTTCCGGACTAATTTTGCCATTTTACCGGGACCCTGTTGCAACAATGCGCGCTGCAGTGGGTGAACGGGGGTCTTCAACCGGGCAAACCGGACAGAACCAAGGCGGCGTTTCTGGCTAGCCGGTCTGATCATTGGCAGAATCAGTGTCGCCGCCAATCAGGGAGTGAGCGACGCAGCGACGAGATTTCCGGCCAGTTCGCCTGACAGCCGCGCACCGCCGCAGGTCTGGATCAGCGGTCCTGCCAGCGCTTCCCCGGCAAAATGAATGCGCCCGTCAACCGGTTCCGACAGGATGTCCCGCGCTTCGGCCCGCCCCGGTCTTGCCGCCGCATAGGCGCCGCGCACTGTGGGCTCCGCCCCCCAATTGGTCATCATCGAACGCCCGGCATATTTGCGCACATCCGACCCGAATATGCCCGCCAGCCGGTCAATGGCGAAATCCCGCGCGGCCTGTTCGCCGGCAACTGAGAGCTCCCAGGCAAAATCACCGCCGACAAAGCCAACCATCAGGTCAAGATCGAACGGAAAGCACAGAAAATACATGTCGTGCCGCGCGGGGCGTTCGATCAGCAAATCTTCGAACGGTTTCAGGCCAAGGCGTGCTCCCGAGATTTCGATCGGAATCTTTGTCAGCATGCCCATTGGCAAATCAAAAAAGGATTCGGTGTACCGGGGCGGCAATTCCGGGAAAAACTCAATGTCGCCGAAAGCCAGAACACCGGTCGAAACCGTGATGATGACTTGGGCGCAGCGCACGTTGCCGCGCGCGGTTTCGACGACAATCTGTTTGCCGGACCAGTCAATCCGCTTGACTGGCGTTGACAACTCCACCGGCACATCCGCGCCCCAGCGCGCAACCAGCGCGCCAAAACCTTCCTTGGTGAAGTAGTTGGGTTCAAGATTTGCGGCGCGCTTGAAATCGGCAACTGATATCTCGTCAATATCCTGGCCAAAATCCATGGGCCCCGAATAGGTGGCGACGGCGCGCATGCCGTGACCCTTCCCAACCACCGCAGAGAGCCGGTCATCTGACCCCTGATAAACATCAAGTGCGGCAGCCAGCGTTGCATCGGCGCGGTTCATGTCGGCGATTTCTGATGCTTCGGCTTTGCGCTTGCCGAAATAGAGATGGTCGAGCGCCATGTCGTGGTACTGCAGCGTCCACCCCGCCGCCTGCGCCTCAGGATAAAACGGATTGCGGTCTGCCGCGTGCAGCCACGCACAGCCGATGTCGAACGGAACCCCGAAATGTTTAGAGGAGGTGTGCGCCCGTCCGCCGATCCGGTCCATCGCCTCAAGCAGCTTGAAGCTCAGACCTTTTTCGCGGCAGGTCTTGGCGGCGCCCAGTCCAGCCGCCCCAGCCCCGACAATCACCACATCAACTTCGGACATGACGCATTCTCCTTGCCAAAAGGATCTGCGCCCCGGAAAAACCTATGCTGAAACCGGCTTGATCTCAACCAACCCTAGATTAGCCCGCGCTTGGCCAGCATCGCGTCGGCATTCGGCATCTTGCCGCGGAAAGCCTTGTAGGCGTCTTCCGGGTCCATCGACCCGCCGGAGGAATAGACGAACAGGTGCAGCCGTTCGGCGGTCGCGCTGTCAAACGGATCGCCGGTTTCTTCGAATGCCGCAAACGCATCAGCGTCGAGCACTTCCGACCACATGTAGGAATAATAGCCGGCCGAGTAGCCGTCGCCGGAATAGACATGGGAAAAATGCGGTGTGCGATGGCGCATGACGATGGAATCCGGCATGCCAAGTGAGGCCAAGACCTCCGCTTCGCGCGCCAGTGGATCGGCCTTTGTTCCGCTCTGGTGCGCATCCATGTCAACGATGGCCGAAGAGACAAATTCCACGGTCTGGAAACCCGAGTTGAAGTTGCGCGCGGCCTTCAGCTTGTCGAGAAGTGCCTTCGGCATCGGCGCGCCGGTTTCATGATGCAGCGCGTAGGTGGAAAGAACCTCCGGCACGGTGAACCAGTGCTCATAAAGCTGTGACGGCAATTCGACAAAATCACGCGAGACCGAAGTGCCGGACAAAGACGGCCAAGTGACGTTAGACAAAAGTCCGTGCAGCGCATGGCCGAATTCGTGGAACAGCGTGCGCGCCTCGTCAAACGACAAGAGCGACGGCTTGCCGTCGGAGGTCTTGGCAAAATTCATGACGTTATAAATGATTGGCTTGGAGCCGTTTGCCAATTTGTACTGGTCCTGCAAGGCGCTCATCCATGCGCCGGAACGCTTGGAGGACCGGGCGAAATAGTCACTCAGAAACAGTCCGACGTCCGCGCCGGTCTTGTCGCGCACGGAAAAGACCCGCACGTCAGGATGCCAGGCGGTGATACCCTTGTGCTCTTCGAATGTGAGACCGAACAAACGGGTGGCAACGGAAAAACAGGCGTCAATGACGCGGCCAAGCTCCAGATGCGGCTTGATTTCATCGTCGTTGAACGCGTAGCGCTCGGCCTTCAGCTTCTCGGCAAAATGCCGCCAGTCCCACGGACGGATTTCATGATTTGCGCCCTCTCGGGCCGCGAGCTCCTGCAACGCCAATTCCTCGTCGCGGGCGCGTTTGACCGCGCGCCCCCAGACATCGGCAAGCAACGCGTTCACCGCTTCCGGCTTCTTGGCCATCGTGTCGTCTAGCTTGAAGGCCGCAAAGCTTTCGTAGCCGAGCAGTCCGGCTTTTTCGGCCCGCAATTTCAGGGTGTTTGCAACGACCGGCCGGTTGTCATTGGAGCCTTCATTGCCACCACGCTGCGTCCAGGCCGTAAACGCCTTTTCACGCAAATCACGGCGTGTCGAGAAGGTCAGGAATGGCTCCATGATCGAGCGTGAAAGGGTAACGGCATATTTGCCTTCATGGCCGCGCTCGGATGCTGCGCTTGCCATCGCGCCGGTCAGCCAACCGGGAAGACCATCAAGGTCCGGCCCGGCCTCAAGCACCAGCGCACATTGTTTTTCGTCCGCCAAGACATTTTGTCCGAACGTTGCACCGCCCAACGCGAGCTGCTCATTGATTGCAGCAAGTCGCTTTTGATCTTCGCCATTGAGTTTGGCGCCGGAGCGGACAAAGCCTTTCCAGGTCTTTTCAAGCGCCCGGAGTGTTTCGCCATCCAGACCAAGCGATGCCCGGTTTTCGTAAAGGCGGTCAATGCGCTCAAACAGTTTTGCGTTCATCGAAATTGCGGAATAGTGGCGGGACAGGGCCGGGGCCATTTCGCGCTCGATGGTTTCGATCACATCATTGGAGTGCGCGCCGACCTTGAGCCAAAAGATTGACGAAATGCGGGAAAGCGCATCACCGCAGAGGTCCAGCGCCGCCAGCGTGTTTTCGATGGTCGGGTTCGCAGGGTTGGCGGCAATCGCATCGATTTCCGCTTCGTGAACAGCCATCGCAGCCTTGAAAGCGGGAACAAAGTCTTCGTCGGCAATGGCGGCAAAATCCGGAAGGCCGCCAAAACCGGTCCAGCGGGCAAGCGGAGAACGTGTAATGTCAAATGTTTCGGTCATGTCAGGACTTCCGTTGGTTGGCGGATTTCATATCCAGATTGAAATCAATCAATCAAACGACAAGGGGGCTGTGACCGAATTGCACTGACAGCAGGGAAAAGCAATCTCCCGCTTGGCTTAGAAACAACAAAGCCGCCTTGCGGCGGCTTGTTGATTGCTGATCCTTCATCGAAGGAAACTGGAGCGGGCGAAGGGATTCGAACCCTCGACCCTAACCTTGGCAAGGTTATGCTCTACCCCTGAGCTACACCCGCTCGAGCAGCTTTTTTCAGCTGCAGCGCGGGCTATATGGCCGAAGAGACTTTGGAATGCAACAGCAAAAATGGCACTTTCTGGATTCTGCTTGAGACAGAGCGGCGAGAGCGTTACAGGGTCGCTGCCCGCTGCACGCCAGTCTCGAGCCAGCCCCAAGCCAGCCAATGGAATGATCATGTCTGATAGAAGCGCCCCGAAAACCCCGGAAGACCTGTTCGCTTTTCTTAATGGTCTGGGCATTTCCGTGAAAACCGTGACCCATCCGCCGCTCTATACGGTGGCTGATTCGCAAAGCCTGCGCGGACAAATCGACGGCGGGCATACCAAGAACCTGTTCGTGAAAGACAAGAAGGACAATTATTTCCTTCTGACGGTTGATGAAGAGGCGGCGGTGGACCTCAAGACCATCCACCATGTGATTGGCGCGGCCAGCAAGGTGTCGTTCGGCAAGCCGGAGGCGCTCATCGATCTTCTCGGCGTTGTACCTGGCGCAGTGACGGCATTTGGTCCGATCAATGACACTGCGGCCAAGGTCAGGGTTTTTCTTGATGCCGGGCTGATGAGCCATGCCATTGTCAATTGCCATCCGCTGATCAACACGGCGACAACCTCGATTGCATCAAGCGATCTGGTCAAATTCCTCAAAGCGACAGGACACGATCCGGTCATCTTGAAATTGACCGCAGAAAGTCCGAATTGAGCGGCAACATCTTTTCTCCTTTGGAGCCATGATCATGAGCGGTGACAATCCCTACAGCGGCTTTTCGGGCTACGGCTCGAGCCAGTACAATCAACAGCCTGCGGCGGCGGAAACGGGCGCAATTACCGGCGGTCACGTCAAGGATACGTCGACACAGGCTTTCCCGCAGGACGTGATCGCCGAATCACGCAAGCAGCCCGTGCTGGTCGATTTCTGGGCGCCATGGTGCGGCCCGTGCAAGCAGTTGACGCCCATCATCGAAAAAGTGGTCAATACATCGGGTGGCCGTGTCAAGCTGGTCAAGATGAACATTGACGATCATCCGGCCATTGCCGGTCAACTTGGCATCCAGTCAATTCCTGCTGTTATTGCTTTCAAGAATGGCCAACCGGTGGATGGCTTCATGGGCGCGCAGCCGGAAGCCAAGATCCGCGAATTCATCGACAAGGTGGCGGGCCCCGACAAAAGTGCCGCAGACGTGGCGGCTGCCCTGACTGTAGCCAAGGCCGCCCTTTCGGCTGGCGACCTGGAAGGTGCGCTGCAGGTGTTCTCTGCTGTCGCGTCGCAGGATCCGGACAATGAAAAGGCTCTGGCCGGCCTTGCCGAATGCCTGATTGCAGCCGGTGATTTTGACCAAGCGCGCGAAGTTTTGGCCACCGTACCGGAGGCCAAGCGCAAGGCTGTGGAGGTCGTTGCAGCGGAAACCAAGATCACCTTGCATGAACAGGCCGCCAAGATGGGTGACCCTCGTGCGCTGGAGGCAAGGCTTGCGGCCAATCCGAAGGATTATCAGGCGCAATTCGACCTTGCCATGATCCTCAATGCCCAAGGGTTCCGTGATGAGGCGGCTGATCACCTGCTTGCGATCATCAAGGCTGACCGGACCTGGAATGAGGACGGTGCGCGCAAGCAGTTGGTTCAGCTTTTTGAAGCCTGGGGGCCGATGGACCCGGCAACGCTCGCCGCGCGGCGCAAGCTGTCCGGCGTGCTGTTCTCCTGATGCGTGAGGGATCCGCGCCGGCATCTTGAGTTTGGCGCGGCCTGCCCCATCTGATGGGAGAGTTGAAAAGGAAGTGCGCTTCATGCGGGCCGGCAATTTTTCATATGTGAACGCCAACGACATACCGGAAACCGTCGCGCTGTTTCCACTGTCCGGTGCCCTGCTTTTGCCGGGCGGGCAAATGCCGCTCAACATTTTCGAACCACGCTATTTGGCGATGATCGACCATGCCCTGGCGACCGACCGGCTGATCGGCATGATCCAGCCCGCGCTTGATGGCAGTGAAAACAATTTGTGCAACGTCGGCTGTCTTGGCCGGATCTCTTCGTTTGCCGAGACGGGTGATGGCCGTTATCACCTCACGCTTGCGGGCGTATGCCGCTTTCGCATGGTTGAGGAAGCGGCTGTGAAAACGCCATGGCGGCAGGCGCACATCACGCCATTTCTCGGTGATCTGGAAACCCCAGACGGCAAGGATGTTGACCGGAGCGCGCTTTTGAAGGCGTTCAAATCCTTCCTTGAAGCCAACAGCATGGATGCCGATTGGGAAAGCGTGAACCGCGCGGACAATGTCATGCTGGTCAACTCCCTGTCGATGATGTCGCCTTACGGCCCGGCGGAGAAGCAGGCGTTGCTCGAAGCACCGGATCTGAAAGCCCGTGCCGAGACCCTGGTAGCGATCACCGAAATCATGCTGGCGCGCAATGGCGAGACCGGCTCTACGCTGCAGTAAAAACGATTGAGTCAATAGATTGTTCACCGGCTAATGAACCGGGTTGATCACGCCGCTTGACGGTGCAAGCCCGCACGGCGCACAATGGCATATTGCGGGGATTTGCCGATGCCTGATCACAAGCCGACCGAAATCGACCCGAAAATGCTGGAACTGCTGGTCTGTCCGTTGACAAAGGGCAATCTGACCTACGACCGCGACCGCAATGAGCTGGTCTCGCGCCTTGCCCGTCTGGCCTATCCGGTGCGCGATGGCATTCCGATCCTGCTGCCATCCGAAGCGCGGACCGTCGAGGAATAGAGGGCAGGATGGATCTGGACATCACTGAAATCGACGGCGCATGTCACTGCGGTACGGTGCGCTTTCATGTGAAACTATCCGGCGGGCTCCGCACCGCCCGGCGCTGCAATTGCTCTTTTTGCCGGATGCGCGGCGCGGTCGCGATATCGGCCAATGTCGGTGACATCCGCTTTCTCGAAGGCGAAGAGGCGCTGACGCAGTACCAATTCAACACCAACACCGCGAAGCATTATTTCTGCTCCAGATGTGGCATCTACACCCATCACCAGCGTCGCTCCGATCCAAACGAATTTGGCGTCAATGCCGCCTGTCTTGAAGGCATCAGCCCGTTTGATTTTGCTGAGGTGCCTGTAATGGACGGGGTGGAGCATCCTTCGGATGGCAAGGCAAAAGGCTCCGGCCGCGTGGGCATTCTCCAGTTTTTCCCTGATTGAGTTTTCCTGTCTGAAAGCGCTGCGGGTGGCGCCTGCAGGATGGATTCCGATAGCAGGAATACATTCCTGCTTGACTCTCCAACTCCGCTCTGGAATCTATAGGAACATAACATGAACAAATGAGAGGCGTGGCGTGCCGGCTTCAGGCCGGGTGTCAGAGAGCTTCTCCAGCGCAGGCATCAACCATGGACGCATCCGCCATGGCGCGGGAAAGGTTTGCCTTTCTGCGCCACGAGATCGCACGCATCGAGGGTCGCCCGGCGGAAACGCTGGACGGGGCCCCGGGCAATTGTGCGCAAGCGGCAAAGCTGGCGGCGAAAGACCCGGACGCAGGCCCGGCCCTCGTGCAGTCCTGCAAGGAGCAGCGGCCCGCCCAGGCAGGCCCGGACCTGATCCAAACCGGCATCGCATCCTTTGATGCCGCGCTTGGCGGCGGGCTGCAAAGAGCGGCGCTGACAGAACTGCGCTGCACACAAACCCGCCATACCGCCAGCCTGTCCGGCTTTGCGCTCTGCCTGATGAGCAGGGCCATCCCGCAAGGTGGAACAGGCCGGATGCCGCTATTGTGGCTGACAGCGGCGGCAACGGCCAACGAGACCGGCATACCCTATCTGCCCGGCGTTGCGGGCCTCACGGGACTGAAGCCCGGTCAATTTTTCACCGCGGCGGCCAGACGCACGGAAGACGCACTGTGGATCGCCGAGGAGGCGGCCGCAAGCGGTGCATTTTCAGGGCTCATTCTCGAATTGCGCGGCAATCCGCGCGGCCTCGGGCTGGACGAAACCCGCCGCCTGCAGC
>JBGSHY010000042.1:0-19445 GCA_041751995.1 Rhizobiaceae bacterium
CCGGCACCAAGATCCGCTATGTCCCGGCTACCCTGCCCGACCAATTGAAAACCCCGGCGCTGATTGCCTTCGAGGCGCGCCACGCCGGCCGCAACGCCGTCTCGCGCCAAGGCGAAACGGACCTGCGCCTCGCCTGGAACCGCCGCCCTGACACCGACATGGAAGTCTGCATGCCGCGCCAGACGCTCGAATCTCTGGCAGAGAGCCGCGGCCAGTTCGCCGGCCTCAGCCAATCCGCCCGCCGCGACCAGCTCGACCACATGGCCAAACTCCTCGACGAGCTGTACCCGTCCTTCCGCCTCTACCTCTACGACGCCCGCACCCGCTATTCCGCCCCCTACACCGTCTTCGGCAGCACCCGCGCCGCGGTGTATATGGGCGGCCTCTATCTGGTGCTGAATGCCATCGAGCCGGTGAGGACGCTGACGAGGCATTTTGATGCGCTGGTAAGAGGGGCGAGTGTGCAAGCGAATGAGGTGGCGGGGTGGGTAAGGGGGCATTAGGCTCTAAAGCCTTTCCCCAAGCGGGGAAGGCCGGAGCCATCCTTTTTCACTTCCGCGGCTTGACGCCTGCATTCTTCGCCGCTTGCGTTGCAAGCGCATCCATCAGCGCAGGCGACAGGCAGTCGTAGGTCGCAAGCCCCAGCGTTTCGAACCGCTTGCGGATGCTTTTCATCTCCGAAGGAGCGACACCGCTTTCGATCACCGATGAAACAAACGCAGCAAACTGCGGCTCCTGCCAACCCTTGTCGTCCGACAGTTCGACATGGATGAAATCCAGCCCGTTGAACGCATGGTCCTTGCGCTTTACCGGCCCGTACATGTGCACGCCGCACGCGGTGCAGGCATGACGTTGAATAAGGGCGTTTTCGTCGACCACCTTCAATTTCTTGGCTCCGGTCTTCACCTTCACCGCGCCATGCGGCACCACTGCCACAATCGAAAAAATCGCCCCCTTCGGCTTCCAGCACTTGGTGCAGCCGCAGGCATGATTGTGCACAACCTGGCCGGAAATCTCGACCGTGACCGGATCAGAAACGCAGTGGCACTTCAGCGTGCCGCCGGAAAATGTCTTGGAACCTTTTTTGAAACCTTTGTCGATGGCTGGATGCAACTTGATGGGCATGGTGTCCTCCCGAGATGTGATGCCGCCAAGTGAGATTGCGGCGGAATCGGGTGGCAGGCAAGGGGAATGTGAAGTCGGCTTTCGCTCGACAACTTCTGACTTACGCAAGAATCTCCAGTGTTCGTCATCCTCGGGCTCCGTCCCGAGGACCCAGACTTTCAAGCGCTCATCGCCGGAAACAAGTCTGGGTCGTCGGGACAAGCCCGACGATGACGAAGTAAAAGAAGCGACGACGCAGTATCTCACGTCCGCCTTTGACAACACATAAACACTTCTTTATATCCTTATCTCCATCCCAAATTCACAAGGCCCTGTCCCATGTCCCATCCGCTCCAAGACCTGCTCAATGAAAAAGGCGTGCTGCTGGCTGATGGGGCGACGGGGACGAACCTGTTTGCCGAGGGGCTGGAGGCGGGCGAGGCGCCGGAGGTCTGGAACTTTGAGCATCCGGACAAGATTGCTGCGCATCACCGCAAATTTGTTGAGGCGGGCGCGGACATCATCCTCACCAATTCCTTTGGCGGCACGCGCCACCGGCTGAAGCTGCACAAGCTGGATGGCAAGGTGTTCGAGGTCAACGAGGCTGCGGCAAAAATCGCCCGCTCGGTCGCCGACAAGGCCGATCACAAGGTGATTGTCGCCGGCTCCGTCGGCCCGACCGGTGAATTGTTCGAGCCGCTCGGCGCGCTCACCCATGCCGACGCGGTCGATGCCTTCCGCCAGCAGATCCGCGGGTTGAAGGCGGGCGGCATTGATGTCGTCTGGATCGAGACCATGTCCGCGCCAGAGGAAATGCAGACGGCGTCCGAGGCCGCGATTGCCGAAAACATGCCGTTCGTCTTCACCGCCTCGTTCGACACCGCCGGCAAGACCATGATGGGCATGCACCCGCGCGACATCCACAAGGTTGCCGCGCCGCTGTCAGAAAAGCCGTTCGCGGTCGGCGCCAACTGCGGCGTCGGCGCATCCGACATTCTGGCGAGCCTCCTCGACATGACCGACGCTGCGCCGGACGCCAACGTCATCGTCAAGGGCAACTGCGGCATCCCCGAATTCCGCGGCTCGGAAATCTTCTATTCCGGCACGCCCGAACTGATGAGCGAATATGCGCGCCTCGCCATCGACGGCGGCGCAAGGATCATCGGCGGCTGCTGCGGGACCTCGTACAACCACCTCGCCGCCATGCGCCACGCCATCGACACCCACCACAAGCGCTCGCGCCCGACGGTCGCCGAAGTGGTCGAGAAGATCGGCCCGATGAGGAACAAGGCGGCTGCGGAACAAGGCACCGAAGTGCGCAGGGAGCGCAAGGGACGGCGGGGGTAAGCGGGCAAGCCCAAGGGGTGTGATCCCTGGACCCTTTTTCCGCATACAGCCTGCTCTTCTTTGCCGCCTTCCTGGCGGCAACGATCATCCCCGCACAATCCGAGGCCGTGCTGTTTGCGCTTCTGGCAAGCGGCCATTCCCCGATGGCCCTGCTTGTTGTTGCCAGCATCGGCAACATTCTCGGTTCATGCGTCAACTGGTTGCTGGGCCATCATGTCGCCCGGTTCGGGGATCGAAGCTGGTTTCCGGTAAGCGCGGAGCAAATGGCCAAAGCGGAATTGTGGTTCCGCAAATATGGTTTCTGGTCCCTGCTGCTTTCCTGGGTGCCGCTGATCGGCGATCCGTTGACCTTGGTTGCCGGAGTTCTGCGCGTGCCGTTTGTTTTCTTTCTGGCAATCGTCGCCTCTGCAAAGATCGCACGATACATCGCCATCATCCTGATCGGTGGCTACGGTCAGGGAATGCTGGCGGCAATCTAGGGTCAAATCGCAATCAAGTCTTCCGCCGGATAGAGCCTGTCAGGGCGACCGCCTCCGCCACCGTATTAAAAATCGTCCCGAACTTGCGGACATTCTTGTGCAAAAGCTCAAGCCGCTGGTCGCTTTCGTCGGTGTCGACGGTCAGCACATAGGTGACTGAAACCATTTTCGGCGGGCTGTCCTGCCGTTCGCCGTGCAGGCTGACAGTGACGCCACGCAGGTCGAAGTTCAGCATCGGCGTCACCCGCTCAATGCCCTTAATCATGCAGGCGGCGATCGACGCCAGAAACAGTTCTGCCGGATTGAACGCATCGAGACGGCCAGCCATATCCGTGTCGAGCGTAATCTCCGCCTGCTTGGCCTGCGCCAGACTGCCGTGGCTGTCCACACGTTTTGCCGAAACATCATAGGTCAGCATGGGCTAATCCTTCATCAAAAATTCAATCCAGCATAACCTCCGGAACGCAAACCGGATTGACCTGCAACAAGATCGTCAGCCGCCTACCCCCGCACCCACACAAACCCGCGCGGCTCAATCGCAGCGCCTTTTCCTGACGACAGCAAAACCTCACCGGTTGGCGCGGGCACCGGCTCGGCGCCGAAATTGTAGGCGCAGGTGATGGTCTCGCCGTCCGCCTTGCGCTGCCAGACCAAAAGGTCATCGCTGACTTCAATGATTTCGATGCTGCCAAGCTTCAGCGCCGCGCTGCCTTGGCGGATGCGGATCGCCTCGCGGTAAAAGTTCAGCGTTGAACCAGCATCCGCCTCCTGCCGCGACACCGCCAGCGGCAGATGCGCTTTCTCCACCGGCAGCCACGGCTTGCCCGCGCCGAAACCGGCGTTCGGCGCACTGTCCCAGGGAAACGGCGTGCGGCAGCCGTCGCGGCCTTTGTAGTCCGGCCAGAAGGTCTTGCCCGCCGGGTCCTGCAAATCCTCGAACTGAATGTCCGCTTGCGTGAGGCCAAGCTCCTCGCCCTGATAAAGACAAAGCGAACCGCGCAAGGCCATGAGCAGCCCCGCCGCAAACCGCGCCGTCACCGCCGGATCGCCGCCATCTTCCGTCCAGCGCGAGGCATGGCGCATGGCGTCATGGTTGGAAAACGCCCAGCAAGGCCACGACCCGCCGGCCTCGCGTTCGAACCGTTCGATGATTTGGGCAAAATGCCCGGGCGTACAGACCGGGCTCAGAAAGTCGAATCCGTAGCACATGTGCACCTTGTCGCCCGAGCCGGCATAATCAGCCATCAGCCTCATGGTGCGCACGCTGTCGTCGCCGACTTCCGCCACACTGGTCGTCGCGCCAAATTCGTCCAGCAGCGCCCGCATCCGTTGCAGGAAAGGCAAGAGCGTATCCTGGCTCTTGTCATAAAGGTGGGTTTGATAGGCGTAGGGGTTGGCCAGCGGCTGCTCGGAAAGCGAAGGGTCCTCTGCCGCCGGATTGGACCGCAGCAGAGGATCCTGCATGGCAAAATTTAGCGCATCGAGCCGGAACCCGTCTGCCCCGCGCTCAAGCCAGAAGCGCATGTCGGCCAGCACGGCGTCCTGAACATCCGGATTGTGATAGTTCAAATCCGGCTGCTCCTTGAGAAAATTGTGCAGATAATATTGCCGCCGCCGCGTGTCGAACTGCCACGACGAGCCGCCGAACACCGACAGCCAATTGTTGGGCGGCGAGCCGTCCGGCTGCATGTCGGCCCAGACATACCAGTTGGCCTTGTCATTGTCGCGAGACGACCGGCTTTCGGCAAACCACGGATGCGCATCGGAAGTGTGGCTGACGACAAAATCGATAAGCACCTTGAGGCCAAGCCCATGCGCCTTGGCCGCCAATGCATCAAAATCCCCGATTGTGCCGAATTGCGGATCAACCGCCCGGTAGTCGGAGACATCGTAACCGAAATCCTTCTGCGGCGATTTGGCGAACGGCGCGATCCAGATGGCGTCAACGCCGAGCGAAGCGACATGGCCGAGCTTTTCGGTGATGCCCTTCAGGTAGCCGATGCCGTCGCCATTGGTGTCGCGGAACGACCGCGGATAAATCTCGTAGATCAGCCCGCCGCGCCACCATTCCGCCATGTCGTAAATCCTCCGGTTCCTTTGGCAAACCGTAGCGCCGTGCGTAAATTGGGGCAACTGGCCGCATGGTCCTGCGGGCCAAAGCCGCAGATGCGAGGCAGGACGGCTTGACCGCGGCAATGGGCGCAGACAATCTGTCGCCATGTTCCCGATCACAGCCGAATCCCCCGTCCAATTTTCCGCACCGCAGCCCGCCAAAGCCGACACCGTCATCATCGGCGGCGGCGTCATCGGAGTGATGACGGCATGGTATCTCGCCAAGGCCGGCCAGAAGGTCGTGCTCTGCGAAAAAGGCCGCATTGCGGGCGAACAATCCTCGCGCAACTGGGGCTGGGTGCGCCAGCAGGGCCGCGATCCGGCTGAGCTGCCGATCATGATCGAAGCCAACCGCATCTGGCAAGGTCTGGCAAAGGATTGCGGCGAAGATATCGGCTTTCGCCAGAGCGGTGTGCTGTATCTCGCCAATTCTGACAAGGATATGGAAAGCTACGAAGGCTGGCTGCCACATGCCACTGCGCATCAGCTTGACACCAAAATTCTCAGCCGCGCCGAAGTCTCCGCCATGTTGCCGGACGCAAAGGCCGACTGGAAGGGCGGGCTGTGGACCCCATCCGATGGCCGGGCCGAGCCGTGGATCGCGGTCCCTGCCCTCGCCCGCGCGTTGGCCCGTATCGGCGTCACTGTCATCGAAGACTGCGCCGTCCGCTCGCTTGATGTGCAGGACGGAAAACTGGCAGGGGTCGTCACCGAAAAGAGCCGCATCGCCTGCGATCACGCGGTGCTTGCGGGCGGGGCTTGGTCATCGCTGTTTTTGCGCAACCACGGCATCGAAATTCCGCAGCTCTCCGTCTGCGCGACGGTGGCCGCAACCGTGCCGATGCCGGAGTTTTTCACTGGCGGCGCGGTTGACCACGACGTCGCCTTCCGCCGCCGCGCCGATGGCGGCTACTCGCTGGCGCTGGGAGACTACCACGAACTGTTCATCGGCCCCGACGCATTCCGCCGCCTGCCGAAATTCCTGCCCCAGTTGAAAGCCAATCCGTTCGGCACCAGCTACAAAATCAAGGCCCCGCGCGGCTATCCAGACGCGTGGTTCACCAAACGCCAATGGTCGGCGGATGAACAGTCACCGTTCGAGCATATGCGGGTGTTGAACCCAGCGCCGAACACAAAGGCCGTCAAAAGAATGCAGGACCATTTTGCCGAGGCCTTCCCGTCGCTTGGCCGCCCCAAAATCGCAACGGCATGGGCCGGGATGATCGACAGCATGCCCGACGTTGTGCCGGTCATCGACTATGCGCCATCGATTAATGGACTGGTCATCGCAACCGGCATGAGCGGCCATGGTTTTGGCATTGGTCCGGGCATCGGCCGCGTCGTCGCGGACCTTGTCCGGGGAAAGCCGCCCAATCACGATTTGTCACGCTTCCGCTTTTCACGTTTCTCGGATGGCTCAAAAATCGAAATGGGGCCAAGCCTTTGACCCGCACCAATTTTTGCCGCTACAACGGCTTTGGCGGAAATTGGCAGACACAACATGGATTTGTTCAAACGCGTTGGCGACGCGTTTTTGCGTACATTTTCGGGGGACATGCAACAAGCGGAGGCTGATCGCCAGCCGTGCGGCTTTCACATTGCCATACTTTCGTTCGACAGACCCGAGTATCTCTCGAAAGTTCTCAAGAGTTTACGGCCACAATTGTCTGTCAATGACAAGGTGACGCTTTTTCAGGACGGCCATTTGAGCAGGCATCAAGACGCTGCTGTCGCCTCGCCCCAGAAAATACGAGCCTGCATAAGTGCATTCAAGGCCGTCATCCCATGGGGAGACATCGTCCATTCTTCTGAAAATCTCGGAATTGCACTCAACTATGAACGCGCAGAAACGCATGTATTTGAAACGCTTGGAGCCGAAGCCTGTCTTCTACTCGAAGACGACCTGGTTCTGTCACCGAATTTCATCGAAGTGACAACACAGCTCCTCGGGTTTGCGCGTCAAGACGACAGGATTGGCTATGTCTCGGCTTGCGGAAATCTCTGGGCAAAGAAGGAGGAACAGCGCCGGCGGTCAACCGAACTCATGCCCATGCATGAAAATTGGGGCGCTGCCATGACCCGGAAATCGTGGGCCGCTGAACGAACATTCCGCTCAGGCTACCTCGATCTCGTAAGAAACGCTGACTATAAAGTGCGGGACCACGATAAAATCAGAGCTTTCTATAAATTGCTGGGCTGGGACTGCAAATTCACCAGTCAGGATTCTGCGCGTTGGATTGCGTGTCTGGAACGCGGCGCAATACGGCTCTCCACGTTCGCCTGCCACGCCCGCTATATCGGCATTCACGGCGTCCATTTTACGCCGGCGCTTTATGAACTGGGCAAGTTCGCCGACACAGTCATGTTCGACGGCAGTGCCCCCATGCTTTCCAAGCCCAGCAACGAGTGGATCGCAAAATGCCTGGCGGAAGAGCGCAAACGCTTTACGGGGCAAGACACGTCCTTTTACCCGACCCACGGGTCATGAATCTGCAGGCATGGTCACCGGCATGTCCAGCGTTCAAAATCTGCAGCACTTGAAAACTGCGGCATTCTGGCACACCATGAATCATGACCAAAGTGATCTTCACCGCCAACCTGATGCGCCATGTCGACTGCCCCGCGGTCGATGTTGATGGGCACACGGTGCGTGAGGTTCTGGCCAAAATCTTTGCCGAAAACCCACGGCTGAAATCCTATGTCGTCGACGAGCAGTTTGCGTTGCGCCGTCACATGGGCATCATCGTCGATGGCGAAATCGTATCTGATCGCAACGGGTTGAGCGATCCGGTTGAATCAAACAGCGAAGTTTTTGTGCTGCAGGCCCTGTCCGGCGGCTGACAATTTTCGAGAGAAAACCAATGAGCGACCGCATGCTTATTTCCACCCGCAAGGGTCTGTTCACCGCCTCGCGCAGCGGGTCCGGATGGGCAGTTTCAAACGTCGATTTCCTTGGCGACAATGTCACGCTCGCGCTGCATGATCCCCGCTCTGGCTATTCCTATGCAGCACTCGACCATGGCCATTTCGGCGTGAAACTGCACCGCAACAAGGGCGATGGCTGGCAAGAGATTGCGGCCCCGGCCTATCCGGAAAAACCCGCCGATGTGATTTCGACAGACGGCTGGGGCAAGGACCTGCCTTGGGCGACAGCCCTGATCTGGGCACTCGAAACCGGCGGAGCGGATGAGCCCGGCGTGATTTGGTGCGGAACACTTCCGGGTGGGCTGTTCAAGTCTGAAGACCATGGTGAGACGTGGCAACTGAACCGTCCGCTGTGGGATGAACCCAAGCGCAAGCGCTGGATGGGCGGCGGGCGCGAACTGCCCGGAATCCATTCCATTTGCGTTGATCCGCGCTCTTCCAGGACCATCCGTGTCGGGGTGTCCTGCGGCGGCGTGTGGCAGACGGACGACGGCGGCGAAAGCTGGGCATGCCGCGCGACCGGCATGCGCGCCGAATTCATGCCGCCCGAACAGGCTGGCGATCCTGAAATTCAGGATCCGCATCTACTTGTCCAATCGCCGTCCAATCCCGACCGCCTCTGGGTGCAGCACCACAACGGCATTTTTGTTTCGAGCGACGGTTCGAAAAACTGGACCGAAATTTACGCCCAGCCGTCATCGTTTGGTTTTGCGGTGGCCGTACATCCAAATGAGCCGGACACCGCATGGTTCGTGCCCGGCATCAAGGATGAGCTGCGCATTCCGGTCGATGGCAAGCTGGTCGTCACCCGCACCCGCGACGGCGGCAAATCATTTGAATCCTTAAGCAACGGATTGCCGCAGTCCCACGCCTATGACATTGCGCTGCGCCATGCGCTGACCATTGACAAGACCGGCAACAGCCTCGCCTTCGGCACAACGACTGGCAATGTCTATGTCACCGAAGATCAGGGCGACCACTGGTCAACCGTCAGCAACTCGCTGCCGCCGATCTATGCCGTCAGGTTCGCGTGAGGCGTTTGATCGCTTCAACAATCGCCTGAAACCCTGCCGCAGCAGGCTCCGACACCTGCCGGGCGCGCATGTAGGAATGCGCCAGCGCCGGTTCCTTGCGGATTTCGGACGGCACGCCGGCGGCGAGCAGCCGGGCATGGAAATTCACGCCGTCATCATAAAGCGGATCGTGCGCTGCGACCGTGATGAAGGCGGGCGGAAGGTTGGCGAGGTCTTGCGCCAAAAGCGGTGCGGCGAGAGGATCGGTCCAGTTCGGATTGCCTTCCGGCCCCATGAACGCGGTGAGAAAATAGATCATCTCGTCGCGTGTCAGGCACGGCGCATTGGCGTTTCGCAGCGAGGACGGCGTGTTCCAGTCATTGCCGAGCACCGGATAGATCAGCACCATGCCGTTCAGCGGCGTCATTGCGTGGTCGCGCAGATACAACGAAAGCCCGGCCGTCATCTGCCCGCCCGCGCTGTCACCGCCTCCGATGATGTTGGACGGGTCCATGCCAATCTCGCGGCCATGGTCGCGCAGCCATTTCAAAACGGCGAGCGAATCCTCCAGCTGCGCCGGATGCGGGTTTTCCGGCGCGAGCCGGTAATCCACCAGCACCACCACGCAATCGGCGCCCTTGGCCATTTCCGCGCACATGTCGCCATGCGTGTCCGGCCCGCCCAGCACCCAGCCGCCGCCGTGGAAATAGATCAAGCCCGGTTTCGGCCCCTCACCTTCCGGCCTGAAAATCTGGCACGGCACGCCGTTCAGCACCCGGTCCTCGACCGCCACGCCTTCCGGCATCGGCGCGCGGAATTTGCGGCAAACGCCATTCCAGGCGGACCGCTGTATATCCAAAGGCCACGTGGCAGCCTCCGGCGGCGACTCCGCCGAGAGCGCCTTGTAAAATTTCAGCATGCCGGGATCGACGGGTTCAGAGAGATCACTCACTTATCAGTCTCCATTTGCGCTGAATTTGCGCGGCGGGCGTTGAATTGGGAATACAGTGGTGAAAGATGGTTGAATCGCACATATCCCTGAAATGCAATGATAACTGCGCTTCAGCCAATGGAAAGAATTTCAATGCTGAAAGGATTGTTTTACCGATATCAGGCGACGGTGACTGACCCGGCTGGTCAGGAACTGATCCACCACGACGGCGTGCACTATCTCGACTATATCGAAAGGCTCTCCAAAGCCCTCGCTGCAAGCCGTTATCTGGAAATCGGCACCTGTGAGGGCGCGTCGCTAGAGCGAATCGACTGCGCGTCCATTGCCATTGACCCGGATTTCCGGATCAACCGCCCGATTATCGGCAGGAAGCCGCAGTGCCATCTCTATCAAATGCCGAGCGACGATTTCTTTGCAGCGCATGACGTCCGCGCGATTACCGGCGGTTCGATTGACCTGGCTTTTCTCGACGGCATGCACCACTACGAATTCCTGCTCCGCGATTTCATCAACACCGAGCGCCTCTGCCATTCGCGCTCGATCGTGCTTCTGCACGACTGCCTGCCGCCCAACTTTGAAATGACAAACCGCGACGGCACGGAAGGCAAACTCAATCGAAAATATCGGCATTACTGGGCAGGAGACGTCTGGAAAGTCGTTGCCATTCTGGCAAAACACCGCCCGGATCTGAAGTTGACCTTGCTCGATTGCCCGCCAACCGGACTGGTTGCCGTCTCGAACCTGAACCCGGCGTCGCGCAGCCTGTCGGACAGGTTGCCGGCGATCATCAGCGGCTACGCCACCGCTCCGACAGACATGGACAGCCTGAAGACCTATATCAACGCCGCAAGACCGATGATGACAAAATCCTTTCCGGCAACGGATCTGGTCAAGCAATTGTTCGCAGCCACTGTCTAACGTTTCGATCAGCGCCCGGACATTTTCATCATGTCATCGGGATAGCGTGCGCCTGCCACGCCGATTTCAGCGGACTTGGTGCTGAGGTCGTCCATGTCCTGCACCGTCAGCTTCAGATTGGCCGCGCCGAGATTTTCCTCAAGCCGGCTGAGCTTGCGCGTGCCGAACAGCGGCACGATCCAAGGCTTGCGCGCAAGCAGCCATGCCAGCGCCACCTGCGCCGGTGTCGCGCCGTGGCGGTCGCCGACCTGTCGGATCAGGTCAATCAGCGCCTGGTTTTTCGCACGCGCTTCCTCAGCGAAACGCGGAATTTTGGCGCGGAAATCGTTGTCGGCAAACTGTGTGGCCGCATCAATCTTGCCGGTCAGGAACCCCTTGCCAAGCGGGCTGAAGGGCACAAGTCCGATGCCCAGTTCCTCAAGAACCGGCAGGATTTCCGCTTCCAGCTCGCGCGTCCAAAGCGAATATTCGCTCTGCAGCGCGGCGACCGGCTGTACGGCATGGGCGCGGCGGATTGACTCAGCGCCGGCCTCCGACAGGCCGAACCAGCGGACCTTGCCCTGCGCGATCAGGTCTTTGACCGTACCTGCGACATCCTCCATCGGCACATCGGGATCGACGCGATGCTGATAGTACAGGTCAATGTGATCCGTGCGCAGCCGCTTGAGGCTGCCCTCGACCGCTGCGCGGATGCGTTCGGGGCGGCTGGTCAGCCCGCCGAAATTCTCGCCGGTCACCGGATCGACATTCCAGCCGAATTTGGTGGCGATTTTTACCTTGCCGCGCAATGGCTGCAGCGCTTCGCCGACCATTTCCTCATTGGAGTGCGGACCGTATATTTCCGCCGTGTCAAAAAAATCCACGCCCCGCTCGACCGCATCGCGGATCAACTGAATCATTTCGGCGCGGTCTTCGATCTCGCGGGATTTTCCGTATCCCATGCAGCCGAGTGAGAGGGCGGACACTTCAAGGCCTTGGCCGAGTTTGCGCTTGTTCATGGTGTTTCCTCGATTTCGTTGAATTGGATGAATCGTCGGATCATCGCCCTTAAACTTCTACCGGATCAGGCAAGCCTGCACTCGTAGCCGCCGCCTTTTTCCGGTTGGAGACAATTGCAGATGTCACACCAGCGACGACGACCAGCGCCATGCCGGCAATGCTGAGCGGCGCGGGAATGTGGCCGAAGGCGAGGTAGCCGACCACACCCGCCCAGAACAGATGCAGGTAATTGACCGGCGCCAATACAGAGGCCGGAGCTACCCGGAACGCTGCGGTGAACAGATAATGTCCCAGCGTTGCCGTAAGACCGATGAGCACGAACAGGCCAAGGTCCAGGCCGCCCGGCATTGGCCCCTTCAGCGACCACGGCAGATAAGCGCCGAACAGCACCGCGCCGATCAGCGCCGTATGAAACAGCATCGCCATGGTGCTTTCGGTTTTGGCAAGAATGCGCGACAGCAGATAGTAGCCGACCGTCACCGACGCGCAGCCAAGCGCAAAGGCAATACCGAGCGGATCAAGCCCGCCGCCAGGCCGCGCCACCAGAAGCACACCGCAGAACCCGGCAATGGCGGCAAGCCAGCCTGCAGCCGTGACCTTTTCGCCAAGCAGCGGAATGGCAAGCACCATCACCACGAACGGCGCCAGGAAGATGATCGACAGTGTTTCGGCCACCGGCATCCGAGTCAGCGCAAGTCCAGCGAAAAGCGAGGCGGCCGACAGGCAAAGCCCGCGCACGAAGACGAGGCCCGTGCGGTTTGTCTTGAGCATAGCCAGACCATGCCCCGGCAGATAGATCGCCGCCAACGCCAAGACGTTGACGATGTAGCGCACGGCCACCACCAGCGGCACATTCCAGGCGCTCGCCAAATGCTTGGTCATCGCATCCACACAGGCAAACGCCGCCACCGCGCTGGCGATCAGGATGACGCCAAGCAGCGGATTGTGCGGGTGTGCCGTTGTTTCGGAAACAGACATGAAAACCTCAGTTTTTGGCGCTGACGGAGAGGCGGTCAGGCTTTTGGATACTGCTCGGCGGAAACCTGCTCGAGCCAATCGACCGTTTTGCCGTCGAGCGCTTCGTGGACGGCGATATGGGTCATGCCCGCGGTCGGGGACGCGCCATGCCAGTGCTTTTCACCTGCGGTAAACCAGACGACATCGCCCGGCCTCACCTCCCTAAGCGGCCCGCCCCAGGTCTGGACGAAACCGGCCCCTGACGTGATGATCAAAGTCTGCCCCAAAGGGTGTGTATGCCACGCCGTCCTCGCACCGGGTTCAAACGTGACTGACGCGCACGATGCCCGGGCCGGAGCCTCGGCATCCAGCAGCGGGTCAACGCGAACCCTGCCGGTGAACCAGTCTGCCGGTCCCTGCCGGGACGGGCGTGATCCGCTTTGCCAGATTTGCATGTCTGTCTCCGTTCAGGCGCTCACAGCCCGGTCATTTTCAAAGCCGCCTCAGGCAGCCGCTCGCCAGTGAGCTGGATTTTGGATAGCGCCCGATTGATATCATCAAGCTCTGCCGTCCCCAAACGGACGTTTGCAGCGCCGAGATTTTCTTCCAGACGGTGCAACTTGGTTGTGCCTGGAATGGGGACAATCCATGGCTTTTGCGCCAAAAGCCAAGCGAGGGCGATTTGGGCGGGAGTGGCGCTCATTCGTGTCGCCACCGATTTGACCGCCTCGACCAGCGCCATGTTCGCCTTGCGCGCCTCGGGAGTAAACCGGGGAACCATGTTGCGGAAATCGGTCTTGTCGAACGTGGTCGTCTCGTCGATCTTGCCGGTCAGGAATCCGGCGCCAAGCGGGCTGAACGGCACGAACCCGATGCCAAGCTCTTCCAGAACCGGGATGATTTCTGTCTCTGCCCCCCGGTAAAACAGAGAATACTCGCTCTGCACGGCAGTCACCGGATGAACCGCATGGGCGCGGCGGATTGTATCCGCACCCGCTTCCGACAAGCCATAGTGCCGGATCTTGCCTTCCGCGATCAACGCCTTGAGCGTCCCGGCCACGTCTTCAATCGGCACAGCCGGATCGACGCGGTGCTGGTAAAACAGGTCGATCACGTCCGTCTTCAGGCGTTTCAGCGAAGCGTCCGCCACTTGACGGATGTGCTCTGGCCGGCTGTTGGTTCCGCCCGTCCGTGCGCCGGTGGCAAGGTCAATGTCGAAACCGAATTTTGTTGCAATCACCACCTTGCTGCGGATGGGCAGCAAGGCCTCACCGACCAGCTCCTCGTTGGCGAACGGGCCATAGGCTTCGGCCGTGTCGAAGAATGTCACGCCCTGATCAAACGCCGCGCGCATCAACGCGATCATTTCGGCCTTGTCGGCCGGCGGACCATAAGCAGAGGTCATGCCCATGCAGCCGAGGCCGATGGCCGATACTTCGAGACTGCCGATTTGACGCATTTCCATCGTTGCTCTCCCGAAAAATATGCGGATAAAGCCGCCCACCATACGGCGGGTGGCAGCTGATCTGTTCTGACGTTCTTTGTAGCAGTGCTGCCCGACTTGGATTAGACGGTATAATGCGTATGCGGTTATTAGACTGGCTAATGAATGGTTCAGAAAAACTACAATGACCTTTTCGTGCTTTTTACGGTCGCGCGGGAACAAAGCTTCACCCGGGCGGCTTCACTCCTCGGCGTGTCGCAGTCGGCGCTCAGCCAGACAGTGCGTGCGCTGGAGGAACGGATGGGAGTCCGCCTTTTGACACGCACCACCCGCTCGGTTGCCCCGACGGAGGCGGGTGAGCGGCTTATTCAGTCCATAGGACCGCACTTTGAAGAAATTGACGCTGAGCTTGCTGCCGTTTCCGCCATGCGCGAGCGTCCGGCAGGCACCATCCGGATCACCGCAGGAGAGCACGCCGCAACGACGATCCTGTGGCCGAAACTGGCGCCGCTGCTTCGTGACTATCCGGACATCCATCTGGAGGTGACGGTTGACCAGGCGCTGGTCGACATTGTCGAAGGACGGTACGACGCCGGTATCCGCCTCGGCGAAAGGGTGGCGCAGGACATGGTCGCCGTGCGTGTCGGGCCAAAGCTCTCCATGGCGGCCGTCGCCTCGCCTGATTATTTCGCCAAGCATGGCATGCCGAAAAAGCCTGCCGACCTGATGGCCCACAATTGCATCAACATGCGCTTGCCCACGCAAGGCGGACTGTACGCCTGGGAATTCGACGAGAATGGCCGCGAATTCTCCGTGCGGGTCGAAGGCCAGACGGTGATCAATTCGTCTGCCCTGATTGTCCAGGCGGCGTTGTCCGGCAACGGCATTGCGTTTGTCCCTGATGATATTGTCCGCGAACTCTTGCAGGCCAGAAAGCTGGTGCGGGTGCTGCAGGCCTGGTGCCCGCCCTTTTCCGGATATCACCTATATTTCCCCACGCGCCGGCAGGCATCCCCCGCTTTCCGGCTCGTCGTGGACGCACTGCGCTACCGTGAACCATGAAAAGGCCGCCCCTTGAAGGCGGCCAATTCTTCTGGTGAACACTTGGTTCAGTTCGGCAGCAAGCCCGATGCCAGGCGCACCAGCTTCATGAACTCGCCGCGGTAGCCGAATGCGTCGGTGCCCTTGGCCGAGGCCGCCAGCTTTTCGATGTCGGCCAGCGGATAGTTCGCCGTTGCATCTTCGTCGCGCAGCTTCTGGCCAAAGGCCGTCACCGCAATGCCAAAGCGCACGTCTTCCGGCGCGGCGGCAAGATCGGCCACCGCATTCTGGTCCGTCACCGGCTGGGTCACGAGACGGCTGACGGCTTCGTTCGGCAGCTTGTAGCGGATTTTCACGAACGCATACTCGCCGGTCGAGGTCGTGTAGGTGTCCGGCTCGTTGTTCGTCTTGTAGCGAAGCGGATCGTTAAGCTGCCCGGGTGCGCCCTTCGGCGTCATTTCATAGATCGCCGTCACGGTGTGGCCGGAACCGATGTCGCCTGCGTCCACCCGGTCATTGTTGAAATCCTCGTTGTTGAGGTGGCGGGTTTCATAGCCGATCAGGCGGTACTCGGAGACGCGTGCGGGATTGAACTCGACCTGGATTTTCACATCCTTGGCAATGGTGAACAGCGACGCGGTCGCCTCCTGCACCAGCACTTTTTCGGCTTCCGACAGAGTGTCGATGTAGGCGGCGATGCCGTTGCCATTCTGCGCCAGCGTCTGCATCAGATTGTCCTGATAATTGCCTTGGCCAAAGCCAAGGATTGACAGGAACACGCCGGTCTTGCGCTTTTCCTCGACGAGTTTCTTCAGGTCTTCATCAGATGCCGCGCCGACATTGAAGTCGCCGTCCGTCGCCAGCATGATCCGGTTGACGCCATCCTTGACGAAGGCTTTTTGCGCGAGGGCGTAGGCCGCATTGATGCCTGCCTCGCCCGCCGTCGAACCGCCCGGCTGCAGCGTGTCGATGGCGGAGAGTATCTTCGCCTTGTCCGCCACCTTGGTCGGCTCCAGCACGATGCCCGCGTCACCGGCATAGGTGACGATCGACACCGTGTCCGTCGGCTTCAGCTTGTTGACCAACAGCCGGAACGAGGATTTCAAAAGCGGCAGCTTGTCCGGCTCGTCCATCGAACCTGAAACATCCAGCAGGAACACCAGGTTCGCAGGCTTCTGCTCGGCTGCCGGCAGGTCGTAGCCCTTGATGCCGACATGCAGCAATTTGGTGTTCGGGTTCCACGGCGTCGGCGTCACCGTCACGTTGGCCTTGAACGCATCCTGGGCCTTTTCGGGTCCGGCATAGGAATAGGGAAAGTAATTGACCAGCTCTTCGATGCGCACGGAGTCGCGATCAGGGATGCCGCCAATGTTGAGCGTGCGCCGCATCGACGAATAGCCGGATGTATCGACATCGACCGAGAAGGTCGAAACCGGCTGCTCAGCAACGGCCACAACATTGTTCGACTTGAACTCCGGATACTTGTCGCGGCTTTCCCGCTCAATCACCGGGGATCCCGGCAGCGGCGCCATGACGGCTTCCGGCGCGGCAAGGCCGACAGCCTGATTGGCCGCCGCCGTGTCATTCATGACCGCAAAATTCTCGCTTGGCGCAGGCGCGGCGGCGGGCGCGTCCATCGCCAATTTTTCCTCGGCAACGGTCGCCGCTGATCCGCCGTTAAGCCGCCCGGCGTCAAGCCGTGTTTCCGTGGACGCAATCGCATCCACTTCGGACTTGGCCTTTGCCGCGTCTGCGCCTTCTGCGCGTTTGCGGTCAATATCGATCGGCTTTGCCGGTTCAGCCTTTGGCTGCGCCAAAGGCGTTGCTTCATCGGTGGCAACGGTCTTGTTGTCACCGGGCTGGACGGTTGTGGAATCCTTCTTCAATCCGATTTCACCAACCAGCGCCGGTCCGCCATCGCGGGTCAGCATCAGTTGGTAAGCGGTTATGCCGGCGATTGGCGCGATCATCAGCGTGGCGATGGCCGTGCCGGACAGGAATTTCGTGTTCATCATGCGGCTCCATAATTTGGTTGCGACATGAGAAAGACGCGAGGCCCTTTCCGATCCTTGGGGTACGGCAGAAGTTTTTTTCATCGCCTCGTCAAACGCCGCCAAAGCGTCGCGCTTGGCCAGCATGGCGACAGACGGGCGCGGCTCGGGAGCCGGGCGTTTGGACAGGCGGTCGAGGTTGAAATCGGGATCGCTCATTGGGCGTCCTCCGAAAGAAGGGATTTGAGGCGCTTCCGCGCCTCGTGAAGGTTCCAGGATACTGTGGCTTCCGCGCAGCCCATCGCAACGGCTGCCTCGCGGTGGCTCATCTCATCGGCATAGACCAGAAGCACTGACTCGCGCTGCTTGTCCGGCAACCGGCGAACGGCCTTCCAAAGGGCAGCGTCGCGGTCCTTCGAGTCTTCCTCCTCGAACCAGACCGTATCACCCTCGGCGACAAAGGCTGCGACGCCGATCCGCTCGGACCTCCGCCGACGCTGCAGGTCAGTCACGGCATTGATGACAATCCTGAGCAGCCAGCCGCGGAACAGCGCCGCATCGCGCAGATTCCTGAGGCCCTGCCCCATCTTGATCAGCGCGTCCTGCGCCACATCCTCGGCATCCGCCCGGTTGCCAACCCGCCGCCAGGCCGATTGGAAAACCAGCCGGTAGTGCCGGTCGCAAAGCTCGCCAAAGGCCGAACGGTCGCCATCCTGCGCTTTGCGCACAAGGCTGGCGTCATCAAGAAAGGAAATCCCGCTCACCGCATCCATAAATCCTTAGACGAAGCGATCATGGCATTCCTTGGGTGGATTGGAAAATTAATTTCCGGCAAACGCATCCATGTGAAACCGCATTTGCTCCGGCACATACATATAGTCCCGCCCGGCCGGGCACGCTCGCCGCGCCAGACAGCCATCGCCCATGCAAGGTTGTCCTTGCGGTATCGCCAGATGGCTGCGGCAGCGGTCAACTGCGTAACCGTCTCCGGAAAAAGCATCAACAGGACAAACGCTTAGGCATGGCTTTTCAATGCACGCATCACAGGGGTGACTCAACTTCTCAACTTTTTGACTCAACGTCACATCATCGAAAAGGATCGCCCCGCGCCAGGCGTGCCACAGGCCGTAGACCGGATGGATCAGCATGCCCAGCGGCGACTGTTTGAGCCCTTCGGCTTCCATTGCCCATTGCTGGAACGGCAGATAAGGCTTGTCAGAAGGGAAGACGGCATGGCCGCCAACCGCCGCTGCCGTAGCGCCGATAACCTCTTTCGACCACGTGTCGAGCGGGTCAATGGGGCGGACGTTTTTCGCGTCTAGCCATTTCGTAAAATGCTGCCAGATCGTCGATCCGGCGTAACCGACAAGCACAATGGATCTGGCAATTCCGCCGCCCAGACGCGGCGCATCGCCGTCCTCAAAATTCAAGACACCGCGAACCGCCAGCCCGCAAACATCGAGCGCATCGGTGAGGCGCTCGATTCTGCTCATGGCTTTTTGTCCGTCTCGCGGAATGCGCTCCGCCAGACTTCATCGTGGATCATGTTGGCCACTTTAGCCCGGCCATCTTCGGGCTTCCTTCAGGTGAAGGCGTCAGCCATCGAGTCTTTTTTCTGCTTGATGAACGCGGTCAGCGCCTCGTCAATGGCCGGATCAAGCGCGGGGGCTTCGTAGCTTTCGAGCAGTTTGCGCACCAGCGTGTTGCCGCGCTGCTCCATCCGCTGTTCGCCTTCGGCCAGCCACTGCTCATAAGAGTTGTTATCCGTGAGCGGCGAGGCGTAGAACGCGGTCTGGAAATTCTCCAGCGTATGGGCGCAGCCGAGATAGTGGCTTCCGGGACCGACCTCGCGGATGGCATCCATCGCCTGACCGTTGTCGGACAGGTCAACACCGGCGGCGAACTTCTGCTGCATGCCGAGCTGGTCAATGTCCATGATGAATTTCTCGTAGGACGAGACCAGTCCGCCTTCGAGCCAGCCAGCGGCGTGCAGCACAAAGTTGGTGCCGGCCAGAATGGTCGAGTTCAGCGTGTTGGCGCTTTCGTAAGCTGCCTGCGCATCTGGAACCTTTGAGCCGCACAGCGAACCACCGGTGCGGAACGGCAGGCCGAGCCGCCGCGCCAGCTGCGCTGCGCCATAGGACACCAGCGCCGGCTCCGGCG
>JBGSHY010000043.1:0-10554 GCA_041751995.1 Rhizobiaceae bacterium
GCGGCGGCATGACCTCGCACGCCGCCGTCGTGGCGCGCGGCATGGGCAAATGCTGTGTCTCCGGCGCCGGCGCCATCCATGTCGACATGAAAGCCCGCACCATGAGCGTCGGCGGTGAAGTGTTCGAAGAAGGCGACTGGCTGTCGCTCAACGGCTCCACCGGCGAAGTCTATGCCGGCAAGGTAGACACGCGCGACGCTGAACTCTCCGGCGATTTCGGCGAGCTGATGGCACTCACCGACAAGTACAAGCGCCTCGAAATCCGCACCAACGCCGACACCCCGGAAGAGGCGAAAATCGCCCGCGCATTCGGCGCCACCGGCATCGGTCTTTGCCGCACCGAACACATGTTCTTTGAAGGCGAGCGCATCCTGCCGATGCGTGAAATGATCCTGGCTGACGATGAAGCCGGCCGCCGCAAGGCACTGGCCAAACTGCTGCCGATCCAGCGCGCCGACTTTGAAGGACTGTTCCGCGAAATGGACGGCCTGCCGGTCACCATCCGCCTGCTCGACCCGCCGCTGCATGAATTCGTGCCGCATGACGAGGCCGGCCAGCGCCAGATGGCGCAGCAGATGGGCGTGTCCGTCGGCAAGATCCGCATGCGGGTCGAGGAGTTGGCGGAGTTCAACCCGATGCTTGGCCATCGCGGCTGCCGGCTCGGCATCACCTATCCGGAAATCACCGAAATGCAGGCCCGCGCCATTCTCGAAGCTGCACTCAATGCCCGCGCCAAAGGGTCCGTGGTCAAGGCCGAAATCATGGTGCCGCTGGTCGGCTCTGTCCGCGAATTCAACCTGCAGGCCGCCATCATCCGCAAGACTGCCGAAAAGGTCTTCGCCGAACATGGCGAGAGCATCGACTACATGATCGGCACCATGATCGAGACCCCGCGCGGCGCGCTGGTGGCCGAAAGCATCGCCGGTCAGGCCGAGTTCTTCTCCTTCGGCACCAATGATCTGACGCAGATGACGCTCGGCTTCTCGCGTGACGATGCCGGCAAATTCCTGCCGGATTACCTGAAAGCCGGCATTTACGAGCATGACCCGTTCCGCTCCATCGACCAGAAGGGCGTTGGCCTCCTTGTCGATATGGCTGTCAAAAAGGGCAAATCCGTGCGGCCGGACCTCGAAGTCGGCGTCTGCGGCGAACATGGCGGCGACCCGGCATCCGTCGCCTTCTTCCACCGCACCGGCCTCGATTACGTCAGCTGCTCACCTTTCCGCGTTCCGATTGCAAGGCTTGCGGCGGCGCAGGCGGCGCTCGCCTAGAGCGAGTTGCCAAGCAACAATTGCCCTTGCGTCAATTGTTGCTTGTGGCAGATTGCAGCGGGGGCTCCAACTGGGGAACAGGCTACGAAGGCGTTGGTTTGCGCCTCCGCACTTCTCTTGGTTGCCGGGCACCTGTGCACTCAAGGGGGACAACATGAAACTGCGCATTCCAACCGTTCTCGCCGCAGCCTTGCTCGCGGCAAGTTGCAACACCATAGACGGCGGCCCGCTGATCCGCGATGGCATGCCGACCGGCACGATCGAGATCGAAAACCAGACGTCCTACACATTCAATGCGGTCAATCTGTCGGAATGCGACGCGATGAGCCACGGCTTCAACCGGCTGTCATCCGGCCAGTCCATTCCGCCAGGCGGCGTCATGAGCTGGACTGTCACGGCAGGCTGCTGGGACATCGGCGCAGGCGCCATTGGCGTCGGCGACTCGTTCAACAAGATGCAAGTCGCCGCCGGCGGGATTTCACGCTTCACGGTTCAGTAAAATGGGACGGCAACGGGCGGCTTGCGCCGCCCGGCAATTTGTCATCCCGCATTCTTCTTCAGGAATTCCACCGTCCGGCTCCACGCCAGATCTGCAGCCGCCTTGTTGTAGCGGGCTTCGGACGTGTCATTGTTGAAAGCATGGTTGGCGCCGTCGTAGACGAAAATCTCGTAACTCTTGCCAGCCGCCTTCAGTGCCGCTTCAAATTCCGGAATGCCAGCGTTGATGCGCTCATCAAGTCCGCCGTAATGGAGCATCAGAGGCGCGGTGATGCTTGGCACATCAGCTGCCGCCGCCTGCCGGCCGTAATAGGCAACGCCTGCCGCCAGTCCCGGATCAGACACAGCTAGGCTGTTCACCAGCCCGCCGCCCCAGCAAAAGCCGATCGCGCCTGCCTTACCGTTGACCGCCTCGTGGGCTTTCAGGAACGCCACCGACGCCGCCGCATTGGCAGTCGTCTGGCCGCCGTCAAGCTTGCCGATCATGTCCCGCGCGGTGTCTTCATTCTCCGGCGTGCCGCCGGCAGGTGACAGGAAATCCACCGCCAGTGCTGCAAACCCCTCCAGCGCCATCCGCCGCGCTACATCCTTGATGTGGGCGTTAAGACCCCGGTTTTCATGGATCACGATGACGCCCGGCAATTTCCCGGTCCGTTCTTTCGGCAGAGCCAGATAACCCTTCACGTCGCCGCCGGATCCGGGATAGGTCACGTCCGATGTCTCAAGCCGCGCATCGGCCTCTTCAACAATCGCGGCCTGCGCAGAACTGGCGGCCAACATCGGCGCAATTGTCGCAGCGGCAGCGCCGGAACCTGCAAGTTTTGCCAGCTTCTCCATGAAGCCGCGCCGGTCGAGCGTCAGGTGGGTGTATTCGTCATAAGCGTTGATCATGTCTTGCGTGATGTTCGGCTTTGTCATGGCTTAACTCCCTTTGGCTGCCTATAAATTTCAACGCCCCCGCAAAAGAGATTGGGTCCTGCCCCCGTTACGTCCAATCACAAGAAGGTGATATCACTCGGCCGGCGATACATGCCCGACCTCCTGCATTTCCGTGTGTAACCGTTTGACTTCATCGGCATGAGGCTTCGAAAGCCCGGCCAGCATCAGGTACGCAACAGGCGTAATATAAAGCGTCACCAATGTTGCCAGCCCCAGCCCGCCGACAATCACCCAGCCGAGCGCAATGCGCGCTTCCGCCCCGGCGCCTTCGCCCAGAACCAGCGGCAGACCGCCAAGCGCCGTGGAAATCATGGTCATCATCACCGGCCGCAGCCGGATCCTCGCCGCGCTTTCGATTGCCTCGCGCACGCTTTGCCCCCGGTCACGCAACTGGTTGGCAAACTCGACGATCAGGATGCCGTTCTTGGCCATGATGCCAACCAGCATCACCAGTCCGATCTGGCTGTAGATGTTCAGCGTGCTGCCGGTCAGCGCCATCGCCAGGACAGCGCAGGCAAGACCGAGCGGCACGGTTGCCATGATGATCACGGCGCTGACAAAACTTTCAAATTGCGCGGCCAGCACCAGTAGAATGATGATCAGTGCAAAGCCGAACGTCGTCGCCATGCCCCCCGAATTTTCCTGCAGCACTGCAGCTTCCGACAGCGGAACCACCCGTGCTCCGGCAGGCAACAATGGTTCGGCCATCTGCGTAACCAGCGCCAGCGATTGCCCGAGGGTCGCCCCGGCCTTGAGGTTTGCCGAAAGCGAAACCGCCTGAAGCTGGGATTCACGCGACAGAGATGGCGCAACCGCCTTTTCCTCCAGCGAGGCGATGGTCGACATCGGCACCGTGCGCCCGTCCTTGGTACGCAGGAAAATGTTTTCGAGGTCCGTCGGGTCATTCACCGGGTTGGACGAAGACAGGATCGTCACCGACACCGCCACACCGTCCACATAAACCTCGCCGATCGAACGACCGTCGAGCAGCGCCTGCAAGGCAGTCGAAAGCCCTGTAATATCGATGCCAAGATCCGATGCCCGCTCGCGGTTTACCGAAATGGTCAGTTGCGCCTGCGTCGCTTCCGTGTTCAGCCTAACACTCTCAAACTCGCCGGATTCATTCATCACGTCGATCAACTGCTGCGCAGCTTCCGACAATTTCCCGAAGTCATTGCCGACCAGCGCCACCTGCAGTCCATTGCCGCCGCCGCGAATGCCAAGACTGTTTGGCTGAATGGCGTTTGCCTGCACCGTTGGCACGGAGGCGACGGCCTTGTTCATTTCGGCGACAATTTCGTTTTGGCTGCGCTCGCGCTGGTCCCATTTTGCCAGTGTCAGCACCATGAAGCCGGAATTCTTGGACCCGCCTTGCCCGCTGATCGAGAATATATTCTCCACTTCGCCGCTGTCGATGAGCGGCTGTAGCCTGTCTTCCACCAGCCGCATTTGCGCCCGCGTATAATCAAGGCTCGCACCCTGCGGCGCGGAAACGCGCATCAAGGCTACGGACCTGTCCTCACGCGGGGTGAGTTCCTGCGTAATCTGCGTGAACACACCGTAGGCAACAGCCGAAAACACCAATCCGGCCGCCACCACGATCAACGGCGCATTGAGGCAATAACCCAATGTCCGCAGGTAAAATCCGGAAAGCCGGCGGCCCGTTGCGGCAATCACGCCCTTGTCGTGGCGCTTCATTTCGCCGCCAAGCATGCGCGAAGCCAGCATCGGACACAACGTCAGCGAGACAATCGAAGAAAGCCCGACCGAAAACGCCAGCACGAAACCGAATTCGCGGAACAGCCGCCCCGTTTGCCCCGGCAGGAACGAAAGCGGCAGGAACACCGCAGCAAGCGTCGCCGTTGTCGCCACCACCGCAAAGAAAACCTCGCGCGTGCCGATCACCGCCGCCGCGCGCGGCCCCATGCCTTCGGTCCGCCGCCGCACAATGTTTTCCAGCACCACAATGGCGTCATCCACCACCATGCCGGTCGCCAGAACAATGGCGAGCAGCGTCAGAATGTTGATTGAAAACCCCGCCAGATAAATTGCCGCCAGCGTGCCGATCAGCGCGACCGGCATCGTGATGGCCGGAATGAATGTCGCACGCCAATCACGCAGGAAAACGAAGATCACCGCCACCACGATCAGCACCGCCAGAACGAGCGATCGCACCACCTCGTCAATTGCACCGTCAATGAATACCGCGTCATCACTGGTGATGGTGATTTTCGTGCCCTCTGGCAGCGCTTTCTGGATGTCATCTACGGCGGCATGAACGCCTTCCGAAATGTTCAGCGTGTTCGATTGCGCCTGGCGGATAACGCCAAGTCCGACGCCTTGTTGTCCGTTGGCACGCAGCGATGTTGCCCCGTCCTTCGGCCCGAGCGTCACGCTCGCCACGTCGCCAAGCCGCACCCGGTCTTGCAGCTGAAGGTTCTCGAATTCCTGCGTGGTGGAAATTTCAGCCGTGGCACGGACCACAATCGCCTGCGTCTGACTGGTGAGTGATCCTGCCGGCACATCAAACGTCATGTTGCCAAGCGCCGTGGCCAGAGATGCGATGGTGAGGCCACGGCTTGCCAGTTTCGCCTGATCCACATCGATGCGGAAAATCTTGTCCTGATTGCCGTAGATTTCAACGTCCGCGACGCCTTCAACAGAGGCGATACGGTCCGAAATCTCGTTCTCGACCAGCAGCGTCAGGTCTTCCAGTGAAAGCGTGGAAGACGTCACTGCCATGCGGATAATCGCCTGGCTGTCTGAATCCGCCTTCACAATGCGTGGATCGTCCGCCCCGTCCGGCAGGCTGTTGGTCACACGGCCGACCGCATCGCGCACATCGCTGGATGCCGAATCCACATCGGTCGATGGCGTGAATTCGAGCGTCACACGGCTGGAGCCGAACGAAGACTGCGAGGATACAGATTTAAGCCCGCCCACCCGCGCCACAGCGCCTTCGATGATCGAAGTCACCTCGCGGTCCACGGTCTCCGGCGAAGCACCGGTAAAGTCCGTCCTCACTGTTATCACCGGCTGATCCACCTGCGGCAGTTCACGCACTTCGATGCCGAAATAGGCAGCAAGGCCGGCAACAACGATCAGCGCATTAAACACTAGCGCCAATATCGGCCGGCGGACAAAAGTCGCGGTGAAACCGGGCTCTTGCGTGCCGTCAGGCTCTGTCCCGCCGCTCATGACTGGCCCTCAGGTTTTGCGCCCGCGACAGTCAGTTGCGATCCGGGCCGAACTCTCTGCATGCCTTCGCTGACAATCAGGTCGCCCTCTTTGATATCGCCTTCCACAAGCACATTTTCCGGATTGCGCTGGATGATGCGGACCGGCACGCGCTCGGCTTTGTCCTTATTCAGCCGCCAGACATAGGACCCTTTGGAATCCCATTGGACTGAAAGCGGATCCACCGCCGGATAGGTTTGACCGGCAAACTTCATCGACACGGCAAACGACATCCCGGCGCGCAGTTCATCATCGGCATTTGGAATTTGCGCGCGAACACGGATCGTCCGGCTCGCAGGATCGATCCGGTTGTCGATCGCCGCCACCGAACCCTTGAACAGTTTGCCCGGCTGCGAAATCGCGCTCGCCTCCACCGGTGCACCCACAGCAATCGCGTTCGCAAAACGCTCGGGCACCCAAAAATCAACCAGGATTTCCGAACGGTCATCCAGGGCGACAATCTGTGTCTGCGTCGTGACATTATCACCCGGATTGACCGCGACAATTCCCGCAATGCCACCGATAGGCGCAGTGATGATCCGCCGCTGCAAATTCAGCTCTGCCGTCTCCAGCGCGAGCTTCGCTTCATCAACCGTGCGCTGCGCTTCATCGCGCTCGACCCGCGTGACGCTTTGCAGCCCCTTGTACCGCGCCACCTTTTCCTCGGCGCTTGAAAGCGCCAGCTTGGCTGAATTGACTGCAATCGTCTCGCTGGAATTGTCGAGCCTGGCAACAATGGTTCCCGCCTCCACCTTGGCGCCCGACTGGATATCAACGCTCGCAAGCGTGCCCGGGACAGCCGGCATCACCGTGACCGATTTGATCGCCTGACCGTCGCCGATGGCTTCGAGCCGGTCATTCACAACACCGCTTGCCGCAGGCGCAACCGTCACCAGCACAGCGCCGCCGCCACGGCGATTGCCGCCTTGCGCCTGTCCCGGCGCTGCCTGTCCTTGCTGTTGTTGCCCCTGCCCGCCTTGCGGAGCAGTCCCCGTCTTTTTCTGGCCATCAACTTTAGGGGCCACGGCGGAAACCAGTCCCTTGGGCATGCCGGCGTTGACCAGCACCTGGTCCGCCCCCGGCACAAACCGCGCCGCCGCCGCTGCACCGCCTGCCAAAACCGCGACAGCAAGGACCAGTTGTTTCCAGACTTTCATGCACTGCTCCACAACAGACGGCTTCTGATTTGCAATTAGGGTCTGGACCTTTTGATTTCGATGAAATGACGGGCAAACGGCAAAAATATGCAAAGAAAACCGCGCAGGACAGGCTGAAGCCCGTTCAAACAGTTTTACGCAGCAGATTGAAGTCAGTTGTTTTTCATTTCACTGAAATCAGTCGGTCCAGACCCTAAGGTAACGTGGACCGGCGGAAATGGGCATTAAATAATTGTAATCTGCCGCCCGCACTGCCTGTTTGACGGCAGTTCGGTTCACAAGCCCGTGAAGGGACGGCTCCGGCATCGCCTTCCGTGGCGAAATCCACACCTGCTTTGCCACGTAGAATTGCCGGCAGCGGGCGCGTCGGCAAAGCGCACCACGGCAGCATGCCTTCCGCAAACGTATGCCGCCGGAAATATCATACTTGCATTCAGGGCATGTGGGTCAAAAGCACTTCGCCGCTCATCAGCGGAAACGCCAACCCTTGTCCGGAAACCGGCAACACCGCATGGCGGACAGGATCACCGACCGAATACCGCCCCGTTTCGCTGCCGTCCTTCAGGTCCAGCAGATGCAGCGTGTCCGCCATGTCCAGCGCCAGCAGCCTGCCGTCATGGGTCACCAACTCAGCCATCAGCGATGCCCAGTTGCTTTCCGTTTCATCATAATCCGTTGTTTGATGCCGCCACCGCACCGAGCCGGTTTTCGCATTGATGGCGTAGACCCAACCGGTCGGCGACCAGAGATAGGCCGTTTCATCCGCTACATGATGCGAGTTGATGAAATTTCCGGCGTTGAACTCCCAAAGTTTGCGCCCGTCCTTGATGTCAATGCCGAACAATTTTTCCTTGTAGCTGCCCGCCACAAGTATATCGCCGCTGACGTAAACCTGCCGCAGATATTGCCATTCTTCGCGCCGGTCGGTCTCCCAGAGCAGCGCCCCGTCCGCTTCCGACAGGGCATAAAGCCGCCCGTCTCCCGGTCCGGCCAACACACGCTCTCCGGCAAGCGCCGGTGCATAGTTGGCCAGCGTGTCCGGAACGCCTGCATGCCGCCAGCGCTCCTTTCCGGTCGCCAGATCGAGCGAGATGATCTCGTGGCCATCGCCGGCGTAAACACTTGTTGGTCCCACCAGCGGAACGCCGGTTTGTGTGCGCGCGGAATAGTGCCAAATCCGTTCGCCCGATTCTGGCGAATAGGCAGTGATGCCTTTCTGGCTGGAAATCAAAAGCTTCCCGCCGCCAAGCCGCGGCTTGAAGACGGCGGGAATGTCCGCTTCCAGCGGCTTTTCCCACAGGATCGACGCCTTGGCTGGATCAATCGATCCAAACGTCTTGTTGCCGCAAAAGTGGATGCGGCCGTCATTGGCGGCGAGCGGACTGATCGTCGTATTGCCGGTCTTCCATCGGCCCAGAGACTGCAAGGCGGGACCAGACAAGGGCGAAGCCGCCGCCGGGCGGACAAACGTCCCGGCGGCGGCTAGCATCAGGAATGACCTGCGGCTGAGGCTTACTTGCATTGCGCTCCCTGTTTCACCCAGGAGAACAGGATCTGCGTGTTCGGATGATCGCGGTCTTCGGTCGGATCAATGCCCGGAGGCATGCGGTCTTCGGTCAGATGCTGATAGACGCCGCTCTTTTCCGGTTCGCCGGGGATGATCACCTTGGTCGAGTTTTCGACACCCTTGGCCACCGAATCCGCGCCCAGCATCACGCCTTCATAAGTGCTGAGATTGAGCTCGTGGAAGCTCGGCGGCTCCTGGTTCGACATGTGGCATTCGGTGCAAGCAGGTGTATCGGGCGCGAACACATTTGCCGTTGTGAACAGCGGCTGGATGTTCTTCTGGTAATTGTCGTCATTCTTGGCGCCGCCAACAATCCAGTCGCGGATGGCGATGATCGGCGGGCTGTCCGTCGGCACGTTGAACTGAACGCCAAGCGGCATGCGGTTGTTGCGCAGGCGGCGGCCCATGATTTCCTTCTTCGGATCCTTGCCCGGCGTGAAAAGAGCCCGCGCCGGCGCTTCCGTGGAACCCGCCTTGATGCCGTCACAGGTCGAGAGGTCCAGCCCGCGGTAGCTCTTGGCCGGGTCGTTCGACGAATGACAAACGACACAGGCCGGGCCGGGGCCGAACGCATTCGGCGCGCGCATCAGCGACTCGATATAGCTGTAGGGGATCGGGATGTTGCGCTTGACGATCAGCTCCATGACGGCAGCATGGTCGCCTTCAACACTGATTTTGCCTTCCCGCAGGTCATCCGCGAGGCTTTTGGTCAGGCTGCCTTCGTCATCAGCCGACGAAACGCCTACTGCTGCAAACAAGGCCGCAATGAAACCGGTCGCCGCCAAGCCGCGCGCCAAAGCTTTTCTCAAATTTCTCATGAATCTCCCCCCCAGGGAAATCGGACCCGCCAATCGAGCCCTCCTCATTCATAAGCAGGTGACAGAATGACGCGGTTGGCAATTGCGGCCTGTGCCAGTCAATTCTCTTGCGAGGGCGATTTCGCACTTTGGTTTATGGAAATTGGCCAAAGGTTGACGAGTATGGTATCGGGAGTTGGGAGGACACGTCGGGCAATATTTTGCCGGATGCGTTCTGGGAGGAACAGAATATGCCGAGGTTTAATTCGGCGACCCGGCAAGACCGTAATTTTCTTGCCGCGATTGCTGGCATTCAGGTTTTCTGCGGTACAGTGTTCGGCATAGACATTGTCTATGAATGGCACCTTGAAATGATCAACAACGCCAAGATCAGTGCGGTGGAATCCGTTCACCTGGTCGTTGAAGCATTGGCCGTCGGCATGCTGTTCTTCGGCTATCGCCTAGCCTACCGCGAACTGAAAGCGCTGCACAGCGCCGACGACGAAAAGGCCCGGCTGCTCGCCTGCCTGCGCGGTCATTTTGATGAGATCATCGACGCGCAGTTCAAGGTATGGAATCTGTCACCGGCGGAGCGCGACATCGCGCTTTTGTCCCTGCGCGGTTCACGCATTTCCGACATCGCCAAAATGCGCAACACCAGCGAAGGCACGGTCAAGGCGCAGCTCAGCGCCGTCTATCACAAGTCGGGTATCAACACCCGCTCCGAACTGCTGGCCTTCTTCATGGATGAGTTTCTCGACTACGCCTCGGTTGATGAAGTCTCCTTGCCAAAGGCGGCAATTGAGCCCAGCGCCGGGCGTCGCATTCCAAGCGGATCGGTCCCGCTGACCAAGCACATTTGACGGACTGACCGGCGCAAAACGGCTGCTCGGCAATCGTCACCCGGCGAAGCCGTGTTGCCGTTCCGTTCACATCTTTTTGCCTTTCAGCCCGAATCACACCACATACCCAACATGTCCGACCCTTTTGACGATGATGACATGCCGTTTTTCGGCAGCCCGAAGGGCCAGCCGCCGCAGGCTGCCGGCCAGAAGCCGCCCGTCGGCATCGCCGCGCGCGCCATGGCC
>JBGSHY010000044.1:0-9276 GCA_041751995.1 Rhizobiaceae bacterium
ATCTGGCCCGGCCGGGCCCGATACGTTCGCGCCCAGGGCGATGTAGATGCTCATGCCGATCGCCGTTGTTCCTGGCCGTGTTACCGATATTATGGGTGCCCTACGAAGGGGGACGGGGGGCACGCGCCGGGCATTTTGGCCCGCCGCGCCCAGGACGGCCTTTCATGTTTGAATCGGTTTTGGAGGCTCACCATGGCGAACGCGCATAAGCTCTACAAGGAAGAGAGACTCGCAATCTTCATCGACGGCGCCAATCTCTACAACGCCGCGAAGACGCTGGGCTTCGACATCGACTACCGCAAGCTGCTGGAGTTCTTCGCCGACCGCGCGCGGCTGATCCGCGCGTTCTACTACACCGCCATCGTCGAGGATCAGGACTACTCGCCGCTGCGTCCGCTGGTCGATTGGCACGACTACAACGGCTACACGCTGGTGACGAAGCCCACCAAGGAATTCACCGACGCCATGGGCCGCCGCAAGATCAAGGGCAACATGGACATGGAGCTCGCCATCGATGCGATGAGCCTCGTCGATGTGGTCGATCATTTCGTCATCTTCTCCGGCGACGGCGATTTCCGCATCCTGATCGAAGCGCTCCAGCGAAAAGGCCGCAAAGTCTCGGTCGTCTCCACCATCACCAGCCAGCCCCCCATGGTCTCCGACGACGTGCGCCGCCAGTGCGACCATTTCGTCGACCTGATCACACTGAAAGAAGACATCGGCCGCGCACCGTCAGACCGCCCTGCGCCGCGCCGGTATGAGCAGGATGTGGTGGACGAGGTGGATTTGTAAAAGCGGTTTAGCCTGATTGCGGCTTGGTTGACGCCGAATTAGATTAAACGCGTTTTCAAGCAAGCAAGGTTGCGCCATGTCGCCCGATGCAATTTCCATCGCCGGCTTGGTCGCAGTGCTACTGCCGACCTTATATTTCCTGATTTCATCGCCGACTTTCCTACTTGCAAAGTTCGAAGATCCCATTGTCACCAAACTGTTCCGGGATCTGCTCAGCTTCCATTTCAAGTTGGTTGGCATCGGTTCCGTCATTGCAGTCGCTGCCCTCGGGATCGCCGGCCGGTCGGCCTTCGCCATAGGCCTGGCTATGGTCGGGACGCTGGCCATCGCTGCGCGTCGTTGGTTTCTGCGGCGGATGGAGGCAGAAATGCATGCCCGGGACGCTGGAGATGCGCAGGCGGTTCATCGGCTGCGCGCATTGCACTGGCGTGGCATGGCATACAACGCCACGCAGTTCATCGCGCTCGTCGCCATCATTCCGTTCGCCTTCGCGTCGCCTGTCTAAGCCGCGACCTAACCGCGATCTCTCAGCAGCCGCCCCTTCTCCCGTGACCAGTCGCGTTCCTTTTCGGTTTCGCGCTTGTCGTGGAGTTTCTTGCCTTTGGCGACGCCGAGGGTGACCTTGGCCATGCCTTTGTCATTATAGTGGACGTCGAGCGGGATGATGGTCATGCCTTCGCGCTCGGTCGATTGGGCAAGGCGGGCGATTTCGCGGGCGTGCAGCAAGAGTTTGCGGCGGCGGCGGGGTTCGTGGTTGAAGCGGTTGGCCTGCAAATATTCCGGAATGTAGCTGTTGATCATCCACAGCCCGCCATCCTCGTGGCTGGCGTAGCTGTCGGCGATGTTGGCCTTGCCGAGACGCAGGGCCTTGATCTCGGTTCCGGTCAGCACAATGCCTGCCTCGACCGTGTCGGTGATTTCATAGTTGAAACGCGCCTTGCGGTTTTCCGCGGCGTATTTGCGTGTGACGGGAGCTTTTACCATTGCGTCAGTTTATCAGACCCGCATGCTTCATGGCAGCGTCAATCTTGTCTGCGGTGGACTGTTCGATGGTCACCAGCGGCGAGCGCAGGACGTTCTCCATTTTGCCAAGCTTCGACAGCGCATACTTCGGACCGCTCGGGTTGGGCTCGATGAACATCGCCTTGTGCAGCGGCATCAACCGGTCCTGGTAGGCAAGTGCCTTCTTGTAATCGCCGTTGAGCATGGCCGTCTGGAATTCAGACACAAGGCGCGGCGCGACATTGGAGGTCACCGAGATGCAGCCGACGCCGCCGTGGGCGTTGAAGCCGAGCGCCGAAGCGTCCTCGCCGGAAAGCTGAATGAAATCGGGACCACAGGTGATGCGCTGTTCGGAAACGCGCTCGATTTTGCCGGTGGCGTCTTTGACCGCAATGATGTGCTTGAAGTCGTGCACCAGCTGGCCCATCGTTTCCGGCGTCATGTCGATGATCGAGCGGCCCGGAATGTTGTAGATGACAATCGGCACGGTGACGGCCTTGGCGATGGCCGAATAGTGGGCGTAAAGGCCGCGCTGGTTGGGCTTGTTGTAATAGGGCGTGACAACGAGAATGGCGTCCGCGCCGGCCTTTTGGGCATAGCGGGCCAGATCAATCGCCTCTTCGGTGTTGTTGGACCCGGCCCCTGCAATGACCGGAACCCGCTTGGCAGCGACTTCTATGCAAGTCGAAACAACCTGCTTGTGCTCGTCATGCGACAGCGTCGGCGATTCACCGGTGGTGCCGACCGGAACCAGTCCGTGCGTACCTTCCGCGATCTGCCAGTCGACAAAGTTCCGGAACGATTTCTCATCGAAGCGCCCGTCGCGGTCAAACGGCGTCACAAGCGCAGTGATGGAACCCTTCAGCATGTCAGTCGACTCCTGGCGTCAGTTGCGGCCCGGACATTCATTCCGGCCTTTGGAAAGCGGCGCACCATAGTCTTGCCGCGTTCGGGGGGCAAGTCTGTCTGATGAACGACGCAAGGCATTTGAACAAACACGGTAACACTTTGTTTAACCTTGCTTTCACCCCTTTTCTCTAACTTGAAAGTTTATGCGCATTCTGCAGGTAACAGCCATGTCAAAGCGTTTTGCACTGATCGCCCTCACCGCCAGTCTTTTGGGCACGGCCGCACCTATACCGGTGCAGGCCGCCGGGACCGATCCGGCTGTGACGGCCGCCATTCCGGCGTCGGCAAATCCGGCGGCGTCAAAAAGTGCGCTGAAATCAGGCCTTGATGCGCTAAAGGCGGATGACCTCGCAAACGCACGCGCCATCCGCGACCGGATGCCCAAGGGCACGCTCGACCGTCACATCCTGCAGTGGGCGATTGCGCTGTCCGGCGACAAAACCGTGCCGTCCACCGAAATTGCCGAAGCGGCAGTTGAACTGCCCGGCTGGCCGGGACTGTCAGCGTTGCGCAAGAATTCGGAGAAGGCGCTGTTTCGCGAAAACCCCGCGCCCGCGGATGTGATTGCCGCTTTCGGCGGCTCCAAGCCGCAGACGGCGCTCGGCGCGGCCATTCTTGCCCGCGCGCTTGTTGCGACAGGCAATCCGAAAGACGCCCGCGCGGTGCTCGCCCCCTTGTGGCGAACCGCCAAGATGGAGGCCGAAGACGAGCAGGTCATCCTGTCGGAATTCGGCACCGTCTTGACCCGCGAAGACCACTACATGCGCATGGCAACCATGCTTTACGATGGGCGCGCCGCCTCTGCGGGCCGCGTCTCGGCGCTGGCGGGTGCGTCTTCGCTGTTCAAGGCATGGTCTGCGGCGCTGCGCAAGGATGTCAAGACGCCCGCCCTCCTGAAGGCAGTGCCTGCCGCGCAGCAGAAAAGCGCAGGCTTCCTGTTCGCCGAGGCCATGTATCTGCGCAAGACCGAAAACTGGAAAGACGCTGCCGCCATCATGGCCACCGCGCCGCGGGACAAGGACAGCCTGATCGATCCGGACGCCTGGTGGACCGAGCGGCGCATCATTGCGCGCGGGCTATTGGATGGCGGCAATGTCAAGCTCGCCTACAAGACCGCCTCCATGCATGCAGCGGAATCGCCTGCTTCGGCGGCAGAAGCCGAGTTCCATGCCGGCTGGATTGCCTTGCGCGCACTGAAAGATCCAAATCTTGCGGCGGCGCATTTTGCCAAATTGCTGGAATATTCCTCCAAGCCGCAATCGGCTTCGCGTGGCTATTACTGGCTCGGCCGCGCGAAAGACGCAGCGGGTGTCAACAGTGCGGATGCCTATCGGCGTGCGGCGCATTACGGCACCAATTTCTATGGCCAGTTGGCAGCAGCAAAGCTGGGCGCGAACACGCTCGACATTCCCTACCCCAAGCCATCCGCACAGGACCGGGCCAACTTCGAATCACGCGAAGCGGTTGCCGCCATCCGCAGGCTTGATACGGTCGGCCACAGCACACGCGCACGGTCGCTTTATTATGCGATGGCAGATGAACTCGACAGCGTCGGCGAATTGGCGCTGTTGGCCAATCAGGCCGGCAAGAATGGCGACCACTTCACTGCGCTGAAAGTCGGCAAGATTGCCGCTGCACGCGGGCTTGATGTCGGCGCGCTGTCGCATCCGCTTGGGGCGATTCCGCAGGATGCCAATATTGCCGGTTCCGGCAAAGCGCTTGCCTACGCCATTGCGCGGCAGGAAAGCGAGTTCAATCACGGTGCTGTTTCAAAAGTCGGCGCGCTCGGCTTGCTGCAACTGATGCCCGCGACGGCCAAGGAAGTTGCCGGGCGCAACGGCATGAAATATGACCGCGCCCGCCTCACAGTTGATCCAGCCTACAATGCAACGCTCGGCGCACATTTTCTTGGTGAGCAGATCGACAGGTTCGACGGTTCTTACATCCTGACCTTCGCCGGATACAATGCCGGTCCGCGCCGGTCTGACGAGTGGGTGGCCAAATACGGCGATCCACGCGGCAAGAGCGTCGATTTTGCCGTCGATTGGATTGAGCGCATTCCCTTCACGGAAACCCGCAACTATGTTCAACGGATCATGGAAAACTATCAGGTCTACAAGGCACGCCTTGGCGGCAAGGTGAATATCGAGGGTGATCTGGTGAACGGGCGGCAAAGTTGAGCGACGCATTTACGCCTTTCCGTTTCTCTTCAAATGACGGCCTAGGCCTGTATGCGCGCATATACGGGCCAAATGACGCCACTTTGCCGACGGTCGTCTGCCTTGCGGGATTGACGCGCAATTCGCGCGATTTTGATGGTTTGGCCGTCCATCTTTCTGGCCAGGGTTTTCGCGTCATCACCATCGATTCACGCGGACGTGGCCATTCGGATTATGCCCGCGATATTGCCGAGTACAATGTCGTTACAGAGGCCGAGGACGTCCTGTCAGGACTGGCGGCGCTCGGCGTGGCACGCGCCTCGTTCATCGGCACGTCGCGCGGCGGGTTGATCCTTCATCTTCTCACCGGCATGCGCCCGGCGGCGCTCAAGTCCGTTGTGCTCAATGACATCGGGCCAGAGCTGGAATTGGATGGGTTGATGCTGATCCGCCGCTATTTACAGAACGCGCCGAAACCGAAAGACTGGACTGAGGCGGTTGAGATCCAGAAGGGCGTGCATGGCAAACTGTTCAGCGCGTTGACTGACGAAGACTGGATGCGCCATGCGCGCGCGATATACCGCGAAGATTCCAAAGGGCGGCTGGTTGCAGACTTTGATCCCCGCATCGCGGAATCTCTCAATTCTCTCACCCCGGAGACGCCCCTGCCCGCGCTTTGGCCGCAATATGCGGGATTCGGCGCCATGCCGCTGATGGTGATACGCGGCGAAAATTCCCGGCTTCTGTCGGATCGCATCTTCCGCGAAATGGGCACCCGGCATCCCGGTGCTGAAATGGTGACGGTCAAGGACCAGGCCCACGCGCCGCATTTGGACACCGCCGGCCTGCCCGAGCGGATTGCGGCGTTTTTGACGAAAGCCAATCAGGGCTGAAAAAGGCCGGATAAATCCGGCCACTTCATTGATTTCAACAGCTTATTTCTTCCTTGGTGGTTTTGCAGCTCCGCCTTTTTCTGCTGTCGTTGATTTGCGGCTGGTCGGTATGGCTCCGGCTTCGACCTTGCGGGCATGATCCGTTGTGCCGCCCTTTGCGAACAGCGCTGCTTCCTTCATCCAGCCTTCGCGTTCGGCACGACCGGGGAAGCCGACGGATTTGGAGAAGTTCTCTGCCTGAGCCTTGGTCCAATCGGCGATCTGCGCGAAATGGAACACGCCCATGCCGTGCAACCGCTTTTCGATAACGTTGCCGATGCCGTTGATCAAGGTGAGATTGTCCGGCTTGCCGCCGATCGGCGCTGCAAGCATTGCGGGCAATGGTTTCCTCCCGGCTTTTGGCTTTGGCAAAGGCTTGCCGACCGTTTTGACAGCGGGAGTTTTTGCGGGTGCTGCAGCAACTACGGCTTTTGGCTTTGCTGCTGCCTTGGGTTTGGCTGAAGATTTTGCCTTAGGTGCGGTTTTTGCCTTCGGCGTTTCTTGGTTTTCAACGACGGGAACGGCGGCAGCCATAAGCGGTGCGGGCTCCGGTAAAGCGGCGGGTACTGGAGCGAGCGGGACCGCCTTTACTGCTGGTGCGGCAGCGACAGCCGTAATGGCGGCAGCACCCGGAACCGCCGTTTCGTTTGCGCCAAACCAGCGACGCAACAGGCAGCCGAGGATGCAGCCGATGACGAAAGCGATGGCAATCAGGATTGCCGATTGAATGAGAAACATGGGCATGATGGTTCCCTTCAGCGCTTCTTCGCGGCAGTTGTCCAGCCGACGTAGAGGCCGACCAACAGCGCGGCCACGAGGGGAATCCAGATTTTTCCGGCTAAATACATCATGATTTCAATCCTTTATGGGACCAGCCGGAATTCGATCCGGCGGTTCCTGGCTTTGTTTTCGTCTGTGTCGTTGGCAGCGATCGGCTTTGTCGAGCCATAGCCCTTGGCTGAAAGGTTGGCGCCGTTGACACCAGCCTTCATCAGCATGTCCCGAACGGCGTTGGCGCGCGCCTCCGACAGTGACTGGTTGGTGCCTGTGTCGCCATCCGTATCGGTGTGTCCGCCAATCTCCATTTTCGTGCCCGGACAGCTGTTCAAGGCAGTAACTATCCTGGACAGGAGTTCGAACGAATCTTGCGTGATGACCGCTTCCGACACTTCAAAATTGATCTGGCCCTGGCTCAAAAGCGCGCCAATCAAGGCTTCGCAGGCTGCGGCTTCCGGTGTCGGCGTAAAAGCAGCGACCGGTTCTGCGGCGGGTGCGGGTTCCGGCGCTTTCGGGGCAACAATATCCATGCTGGACACGGTCATTCCGGCGGGCAGATCATCCTTCGACGCTTTCAGAATTCCCTCATAGGTTGCCGTGTCGACTGATGTGCCCTTTAGCGCATAATTCAGATCCGACAGCGAAAACGAGCCGTTGCCGAGTCCGGCTATTTGGCCCATCCCGAACATAACGGCCTCCGGAAAGCCGTCAGGGGCGCCTGCCGCGAGCTTGAGCGCGCTGCTGACCGTTTTGCCTGCGAACAGTTCCTTTGCCTTTGATTCGATTGCGGATTTCACGTCTGTAGACGGCGCATAGCCGGTCAGATTGATTGAGGCCTGATCCACTACAACGGCGAATTCATAAGGCTTGCCCAGTTCCGGCAAGGCGAATTCCATGGTTTTCAGCGCGCCGCCGCCGGGGAGCATGGATGCCCCTGTTGTCAACGTTTCATAAGCGGACAGATCGGCGGGCTTGCCCTTGATCGAATAGTCGAGATTGGACAGCGAAACTTCGCCGCTGGCCAAATCGGCGAGTTGGCTGACGCCGAAGGATGCAAGCACGTCGAAACCATCTGGTTTGCCTGCGGCGAGGGTCAATTCGTCCTTGATTGCGATGCCTGGCATGGCTTTTTCGGCGGCGGCGACAAGCGCCATCCGGCTTTCGGTGCTGGCATAATTGCCCTTGAGCGTGACGCCCTCGCCTTCCTTGACTAGGCTCAAGACAAAGGGATCGGCTTTTGGCGGCAAAGTTGTCTGGTTTTCGATGGCGCGCACACCGTAGGTGGAACGCGCGATGTTGGCAGCCTCGCGTTGCTGGATTTCATTCTCGGCAATGCCGAAAATGAAGCCATCGCGGCCGCTGAATTGCACTTTTGCCCACGGCTGCCCGGCGCGCAGCTGGTCGCCGGCCCGCAGTCCGAGATCATGATGAACGTGACCTGCCCAGAACCAGCCAGTCAACGCTGTCAAAAAGGCCGTGGTGACGACGCCCGGCCAGATCCAGTTTTTCCAATTGCACATTATTCGAAAACCCCGTCCTGACGCGCCCTTGAACAGGAACGCTAGCCGCATGCGCCATTCAAACCGCTCGTGTCGGGGAAATCAAGCGCGGTTGCAGCGGCATATCGCCTTCAGCCAAGGCGTGAGCAGACGGGGGCTGCACAAAAGCACAAAACCCGGCAGTTGCCTGCCGGGTTTTGCTTCAGACCAACCGAAGTTGGAATGGATTAGAACGAGCGCTGGAAGCGCAGGAAGCCGTCAACAACGCCGTTACCGTAGCTGTCGCCGTCCTTGTAGTTCACAGCCAGCTTGGCGGTGAAGTTCGGGACGATCGTGTAGTCGACGACCATGCCGAGGGCAAAGTCGTCAGCACCGGCGAGGGACAGGCTGTCAGCAAGATACTGGCCACCGGCTGTCAAAGCCAGCTTTTCGTTGACCTGGTACATTGCCGAAGCGCCGAGCGACCATTCGTAGCCGTTGTCGTAGAAGTTTGCGCCGGAGTTGTAGGTTGCACCAACCTGAACGGTCAGAGCGTCCGAAGCCTTGAACGACACGATGCCCTTGAGAGCGAACTCATCGGAGCCGGCGCCGAGCGCGTCGTCATCGTAAGCAGCCCAAGCCGTTGCGGTTACGCTGCCGGCCGAGTAAGCGACCTTGGCGACAACATTCGGCATGTAATCGTAGTTGTAGTCTTCTTCTTCGAGAGCGAGCGTGGCCGAGAAGCCGTTGCCGCCGGAGAAGGTGTAGCGCATGAAGTGGACATAGTGGCCGCCGAACGCGTCGAATTCGCCATTGATGCCGCCATCAAACGTGGTGTCGGTGTAGCCCATGGTCAGGCCGCCGAGCGAAATCCAGGCAGCGTCGACGCCGAATGAGCTGTCTTGGTCTTTCACATCATAGATGCGATCCGTCCAGTTATCCGAATAGGAATGAACGGTGGTCGAGACTTCGATGTACGAGGTCAGGGTGCCCATTTCCGTGTCCGAAGACGCGGTGAACTGAAGGTCGGCAACGGCCTTCTTGCGCCAGCCGCCATCCAGTTCACTGGTATTGTTGTCTTCCGAGGAGAAATCGATCTGGTAACGGACGTAGCCGCCGATCTTGAGGCAGGTTTCGGTGCCCGGGATGTAGAAGAAGCCAGCGCCGTATGCGTCGCAAACGCGGACGTATTCGACAGCTTCCGGCTCGGCGACAACTGCGTCAGCA
>JBGSHY010000045.1:0-55364 GCA_041751995.1 Rhizobiaceae bacterium
TGCCGTCTTCACTCCGGATTCCTGCTCCCGCAAAATGCCGATGATCTGTTGTTCCGTGAACCGTGATCGCTTCATTCGTCCGTCTCCTGCCTGGAACGGACTCTACCAAAATCTGGAGGAGGTTCAGGGTCTCAGGTCAGATCCAATAGGTCGTGCTGGCGAGCTTGAACAGCTTGGCGCGATAAGGTGCGCCGGTTTCGTGAAAGGTTGAAAAGGCATGCGGATTTTTGGCGATGAGATGGAGCAAATCGTGCTCAAGCGCACTTAAATATTTCAGTGCAATCGACTCCCCCGCTTCGCTGCGCAAATAGCGGAAGAAGTCGCGGATGTCTTTTCTGGCCTGTGGGGATCGCCTGATGGTGAAATGCATAAATCAGGCATGATGCACGCCACTCATTGCCAGATCAGCATCCAAGTCGGCATCGCTCTTGCCATTGAAGTAAATGCCGTCAAATTCTGATCGCAAGTATTGCGGCGTCAGCACCTCAAAGTTGCCGGAAGCGATAGCGGTGCTGGCTTTGCCAAGGCTGGTTCGCAAGGCTGATCGTTCTGCATCAGAAATGCGCGGAACTTCGTCCACTGCCGGGATCAGCATGCTTGGTCGGTCACTTGTGTTTGGTGTTTTTGACATGCCTGAATCCTACCACACTTGCCCATTTGTCACCACTTGATGACAGGAAGCTCGGTAACTGCAATTCTGGTTGCGTTTTGGTAGGCTCGAAGCAGTGCCTGGGCGAAATCCTCAGGCTGTGCGCCAAGTGCAAGTCGGAAATCGTTTTCAATTGGGACGTATTCCATCTCTCAATTGTATCACATTCCGGGAAAAAATGGGGTGGCGCGATGTTCGAACCTCGGCCACCCCTCTCCTTATGCAGGAGTGTCAGTTGGGTATGTCTCGACGATTGATGCGCTGCCGAAGCCAATCCAAAATTTCATCCTCAACCCATCCCACCCTGTTGGGGCCAAGCCGTACCCTTTTGGGGAATTGGCCAGCGGCCTCGAGGCGTGCAACATGCTGTGGCGAATAAAGGACCAACTCCTTCAACTGCCGTTTCGATAATATCCTCATCACGATAACTCCCATGTTGGGAGCATCGCGATGCTCAAGGTGACAAACCCCGGGCAGGGGCTGTTTATCACAAATCCAGAAGCTTTTGCAGATGGGCGTCGTAAGTGGCGACGGCTTGGCGCATTTCTTCCATGTAGCTGTAGCGGTTATAAACCGCTGCAATGCCGCTCACCGTTCCGGAAACGTGATTGAGCAATTTTTCTGTCACGTGGATCGGCACTCCCAAACGCGCCATGTTGGAGCTGTAGGAGCGCCGCAAATCATGAAGCGTGTATTCGGCAATCTTTAGCGGTTCATCAAAGGTCCGTTTGCATCGCGACCATCCGTTGAATGGCGAGTCATCGGACAAGCGGGACGGAAACAGATATTCGGTTTCATTCGGCAACGCTTCAATGATCCGCCGGGTGAGGTTACCAACAGGTATTGTGTGCTCGCGCTTGTTCTTGGTGAAGCCTATTGGAAATACGATTGCGTCTTCACGCATCCACTTGCGGCGCAAGCCAGCAATTTCACTTCTCCGCTGTCCGGTCAAAATGAGGAGTTGAAGGATGCGACCATAAGGATAGCCAAAGCTTGACGCCCGCAGCCAAACTTTTCGCAGTTCATCATCGGAGAGTATTCTTGATCTCGCCTGCGCGCTGAACGAAAGGCGTGGCACGGGTGTTGTCTCCAACATGCCGTGCTTCACGCACCAGTTCATCATGGTGCGGATGGCGACGAAAGCATGTTGGCGTTCTGCCGGTGTATTCTTGAACTTTTCGATCACCTGCATGATGTCGCTTCGGGTGATTTCCTGGAGCTTGCCGTCAAAACTGAAATGCCGATTGAGAAGGCGGCTGTACTCCGCGATGGTGCGCGGTTTGGTTCGCAATTCGCTGTCCGCAAGAAAACGTCCTCTCGCTTCGACAAAACCAATCGCGGGCAGGGCATTCGATCTTGGCAAGTGAAAGGTGATATCGCTCTGAACTTGCTTGGCAGCTGTTCTGGCGTCTTTTAGGGCAAGCTCCGGGTATTGGCCCAGCGTCTTCAGCTTGCGGTCTTTGCCGGACATGACAACGAAAGACTTCGTGCCGCCTTGGGAAACCCGTATGCCGAATCCCGGCAGCATGTCGTCGAAGTAGGTCTTCTGTCCCCTGTCCGGCGACCCTATTTTCCGAATCTGTAGGTCCGTTAGTCTCATCTTAGTCTCTCAAATCACGTGTTTTTGAGTGATTTTCTATGTGCTGCGATGTTCAACATTTAGCAGCTATATAGCTGAAAATAAAGACTAAAATGAGAAGGCATGTTCAACTATGGTTCGCCCGATTGCACAAACTCTTAATCAGCGGGTCACAGGTTCGATCCCTGTCGCACCCACCACTTTTTTCCGGCGGGTTCAGTTGTGAAATTCAGGCTTCCGGCCGGTCGAAGAACATGATGGCTTCGGTATCTGAAAGCGTGAAGCCGGACTTGCGGTAGAAGGCGATGGCGGCTTGGTCGGAGGTGCTGACTTCGAGCTTGATGTAGCTGATCCCGTCTTTCGCCTCAGCTTCCAGCGCTGCATCCATCAGCTTTCTGCCGAGACCTGCGCCGCGCGCGGAGGGGTCGATGTAAAGGTCTTCGATGAACAGCCCGGTCTTGCCGCGCCATCCGGAAAAGGCGAAGGTGTAGAGGCAAAAGCCGATGACCCGTTCATCCAGCTCAGCAACGAAAATCCGGAACCGGTCACGCCCGAAGGGGCCGTCGGCTTCGAGGATTTCGAGCGAGACCTTCGGCACAAATCCCTTGCTGATGTGCACCGCCAACTCGCGGATCATGCGCATAATGTGCGGGAAATCTTCCCGCGTTGCGCGGCGGATGGTTGGCTCAGACATGCCCGGAACCTGCGCGGAACCCGCTCAGAAACGATGCCAAATTCGCTCCAAGCGCCTCGTTCAGATAGCCGCCTTCCTGGACGATCACGGATGGCAGTTTAGCCGCCCCGATGCGTGAACCGATGGCTTCAAAGCCGCGGGTGGTGACCGTCAAGCCGCCGAACGGATCGCTCTCGTGGGCGTCAAGGCCAAGCGCGATGACGAAAGCGTCCGGCGCAAAGGCGCTGAGGCGCTGCATGGCGATGTCGAGCGCTGCAAGGAAGCCACCATCGCCGGTTTTGCGCGGCAGCGGCAGGTTCAGATTGTAACCAAGACCCCGTCCTTCACCGCGCTCGTCGGCGTGCCCCCAGAAGAAGGGGTAGAAGCGGATCGGGTCGGCGTGGATGGAAACAGTCAGCACATCATCGCGGGCGTAGAATATGCCTTGGGTGCCGTTGCCGTGGTGAAGATCGACATCAAGGATGGCGACGCGGGAGCCGTGGCGCTGCAGTTTGGCGGCGGCGATGGCTGCGTTGTTCAGATAGCAGAAACCGCCGGCCATGTCCTGATAGGCGTGGTGGCCGGGCGGGCGGCAAAGCGCATAGGCGGCAGGTTCGCCTTGGGCCACCAAATCGGCGGCATGGGTGGCGGTGTGGGCGGAGCGCAGCGCCGAGCCCCAGGTGTCGGCATTGATAGGGCAGGAGGTGTCAGCCATGTGGTAGCCGGCGTGGCCGACAGCAGATGCCGGATATGAGCCGCCTCGTCCGTTGGGGTGTATGTTCGGAATCACCTCCGGTGATGCACCTTCAATTCGCTGCCAGCGTTCGTAGATCGTTTGCAGGAAGGTGAGGTATTCCGGCGTGTGCACGGCCGCGGCCGGAGCCAGACCATAATCATGCGGCGTCTCCTGCTTAAGCCCTGCCTCGCGTGCGGCTCTCAGCAAGATATCGGCTCGTTCCGGCACTTCCGGGTTGGGCTGGGCGGCGCCAGAGGAGAGGAACATTTTCGGGTAGTGCCGCTTTTGGGATTCGTCGAAGATGACTTTCAAAAGGATACTCCATTCTCGAAGGCTCGGCGCGAGGCGCCCCCCTCTGTCGGCTGCGCCGACATCTCCCCCGCAAGTGGTGAGATCAGCGGAGCGAAATTTTCAATATGCCACATTGGCAATCCCCTTCAGCCCGAGCCGCGCGCGGGCTTCATCCGGCGTTGCAATCGTGTGGCCGAGTTCCTCGATGATGCGCCGGATTTTTTTCACCTGGTCGGCGTTGGACTTGGCCAGTTCGCCGCGCGAAATCATCAGATTGTCTTCCAGCCCGACACGGACATTGCCGCCGAGAATGACGCCCATTGTGCCGAGCGGGAACTGGCGCGAACCGGCGGCGAGAACCGAGAAATGATAATCGCCGATGAGGCGGTCTGCGGCGGCTTTGAGGTTCATCAGGCTTTCCGGCGACGCGTCGATGCCGCCGAGGACGCCCATGACAAACTGCAGGAAAACCGGGCGCTTGATCAGGCCTTTTTTCAGATAGTAGGCGAGGGTTTGCAGGTGGCCGACGTCATAGACCTCGAGTTCAAAGCGCACGCCATCCTGTTCGCCAAGTGAGTCCAGAATGCCTTCTATGTCTTTGAACGTGTTCTTGAAAATGATGTCCTTTGTCGATTCGAGAAAGCCCGGCTCCCAGTCGTGTTTCCATTCCGTGTGGCGATCCTGCATCGGGAACAGGCCGAAGTTCATCGAGCCCATGTTGAGCGAGCACATTTCCGGTTTGGCGGCTTTTGCGGGCGCAAGGCGCTGGTCGAGCGTCATGCGCGATGAGCCACCGGTGGAGATGTTCAGCACTGCATTGGTGCGTGCCTTGATGCGGGGCAGGAAGTTCATGAACAGGGCAGGATCACCCGATGGCATGCCAGTCTGTGGATCGCGGGCATGGAGGTGAATGATGGCCGCACCGGCCTCTGCCGCAGCGACGGCTTCCTCGACGATCTGGTCCGGCGTGACGGGCAGGTATTGGCTCATCGTAGGCGTGTGGATCGAGCCGGTGAGGGCGCAGGTGATGATGACGGGGTCGCTCATCTCAGGCTCCAGAAACCGGGAGATGGTTCTCAGCCGCAAAGGCGTCGAGGCTTGAAGTAAGCATTTGCATGATCTCGCCGATCTGCGCATCTGTCGTTATCAGCGGCGGGCAGACCATGAAGTGATCACCGAGACGGCCGCCGCGGGTGCGGCGCGAATAGATGATCAGGCCGCGTTCGTAGGCGAGGTCGACGAGGCGCAGATGCGCGTTCATCGCGACGGGCAATGGCTCCATCGTATCGCAGTTTGAAACCAGTTCGAAGGCCAGCAATAGACCTTTGCCGCGCACGTCGCCGATGAAGGGATAGCGGTCCATCAACTTGGTGAGTTCTGCCTTGAGCTTGTTGCCTTGAACCTCGGCGGCCTTGATGAGACCGAGCCGGTCGATTTCACCGAGCACGGCCAGACCGGCAGCGCAGGCGAGGGGATTGCCGGCATAGGTGAAGCCGTGGATGAAGCCTCCGGCGTCAATGACCGTTTCGGCGATTTCATGGCTGGCGACCATGGCACCGAGCGGGGCGTAGCCGGCGCCGAAGCCTTTGGAAAGGGCGATGATGTCAGGGCGCAGGTTCCAATGTTCCACGCCAAGATATTTGCCGGTGCGGCCCGCGCCCGTCATGACTTCGTCGGCGATCAGCAAGATGCCGAACTCGTCGCAGATTTCGCGGATGCGCGGATAATAGCTGTCGGGCGCGACAAGTGCACCAGTAGACGCGCCGCCGACCGGCTCCATGATGAAGGCCAGCACGGTTTCGGGGCCTTGGCGCAGGATTTCCTCGCGCAGCATGTTAGCGTAGCGCAGGCCGCGTTGATTGTGGGTGAGGCTATCGCGGTCAAGATAGGCCGTCGGGGCCGGGATTTTCGGCATCTCGGTCATCATCGGCGAGAAGGGTGCGCTCATCAGCGACATGCCGGTGACGGCGAGCGCGCCAAGCGTTGAGCCATGATAGGAAGGAAAGCGCGAAATCACTTTCCAGCGCGAGGCCTGGCCTTTGGCCACCGCATATTGGCGGGCGATCTTGATGGCGCTCTCGACGGCTTCCGAGCCGCCAGAAACAAAGAACACGCGGTCGAGGCCTTCTGGCATGCGGCGCGCAATGGCGGTGGCGAACTGTTCGGCGGGCTCATTTTCAAAATGAAGGCGGTAGCCGAAGGTCGACTTGTCCATCTGCAGCTTCATGGCTTCCAGCACGACCGGGTTGGAATGGCCGATGTTCGACACCATCGCGCCGGAGGAACCGTCCAGGTAGCGTTTGCCGGTGGTGTCCCACAGATACACGCCCTCGGCGCGGTCGAGCATGGGGCGGCGCAGGCGGGTTTGGTAGAAAAGGTTGGAAGTGTTGGGGATGGCGGACATTTTGTTTCCGGATTGTCATTTTCGCCAAATTGAGCAAAGCCGAGCCGCTATTGCTAGCCATTTTCCGACAGAGCGCTGGTTTGGCGCAGGATTTGTTGCCGCAGCCGCGTGCTTTGGTTAGGGAATGGGTATTCAGGAGATGAAAATGGTGAAAATCGGCATCGTCACGGTCTCGGACCGCGCCTCGCGCGGCGAGTATGAAGACAAGAGCGGGCCGGCGATGGCGGATTGGCTAAAGGTGGCGATTTCATCGCCTTGGGAGCCGGTGGTGAGGATCATTCCAGACGGCATGGATAGCGTGCGCGACACACTGATTGAGCTTTGTGATGTTGAACATTGTGATCTGGTGCTGACGACAGGCGGCACGGGGCCAAGCCCGCGTGATTTGACGCCGGAGGCAATGCAGGCCGTTTTGGAAAAGGAACTGCCAGGTTTTGGCGAACTAATGCGGCAAGTCAGCCTGCGCGAAGTGCCGACCGCCATCCTGTCGCGCCAGACGGCGGGCATCCGCGGCAAGAGCCTGATCATCAACGTCCCCGGCAAGCCGTCCTCGATCAAGACGTGTTTTGATGCTGTGTTTCCTGCCGTGCCTTATTGCCTGGATTTGATCGGGGCGGGGTGGGTGGAGACGCGGGATGAAGTTTGCAAGGCGTTTCGGCCCAAAGCCTGATATGCTAGGCACAATCCATGGACATTCGCCAGCTCTCCTATCTCGTCGCGCTTGCGCGTGAAAAACATTTCACCCGCGCTGCCGAGGCTTGCGGGGTGACGCAGCCGACATTGTCGGGGCGGATTCAGCAGCTGGAGCAGGAGCTGGGCGTGCCGATTGTCACGCGTGGCAACCGCTATCTCGGGCTGACGGCCGAAGGGGAGCGGGTGCTGAAATGGGCGCAGACGATACTGGAGAATGTTGACGGGCTGCGCTCGGACCTTGCGCATGCCGCCGATGCGCCGCTTGGGCGACTGACGTTCGGGGCGATCCCGTCCGCCTTGCCGACACTGGCGCCGCTGACAGACGCGATGCGCAAGAAGTTTCCGAAACTGTCGTTTACGGTGCTGAGCCTGAGCTCGGAGGAAATACGCCGCTCGCTGGAGGATTTCACCATCGATGTCGGCGTCACCTATCTCGACAATGAGCCGATTGATCTGGCGGTTTCCAAGCCGCTCTACATGGAGCGCTACCGGCTGTTTGTGCGCGACGATCATCCGCTCGCAGATCGGGAAAGCGTGGAATGGGCGGAGGCGGCCAAGCATCCGGTTTCATTGCTGACGCCCAACATGCAGAACCGCCGCATCATCGAAAGCGCATTCCGCAAGGCGGGCGCGCAAGTGGTGCCGGAGCTCGAGAGCAATTCCATCGTCAATCTCTACACCCATGTGCAGATGGCGGGACTGGCAACTGTTTTGCCGGAGATTTTCATCGGGCTGATGGGTGATGAAGGGCGCATCCGGGCCATTCCGCTGGTGGCGCCGGTGGTGGAGCATTCGGTCGGGCTGGTGGCACATGACCGCGATCCGCTGCCGAAAGTCGTGCGGGAAATGCTCGCCCTTGCGCAGACCTATGTTCTGCCAGGAAATCTGAGTGGCCGGAATTAAGTTCCAGGCGCAGGCATTATAGTTTTTGTCTATAATGGAATAGAAACAACCAATTTGATTGCTAACCTTGCGATAGCTTAGACGGATTTCAGAATTTCTGAGCGCTTGCCGGAGGATGCATGAACGCCCCGATTGATCTTGATCTCGCACAATCGACTTGTGCTGCCCATGGCAACAGGCCTGATGCGCTGCTCGAAATCCTGCATGACATTCAGGAGCACAAGGGATTTGTGCCGCAAGCTGATTTGCCGGTGATTGCCAAGGCGCTGAACCTGTCGCGCGCGGATGTGCATGGGGTGATGAGTTTTTATCATGATTTCCGCACCACCAAGGCCGGGACCGTTGTCGTCAAGATTTGCCGGGCCGAGGCCTGCCAGTCGATGGGCGCGATGGCGTTGATTGACGGGTTTTTGGCCACGCGCGGATTGAAACTGGGCGATACGTCTGATGACGGCCAAATCACGGTCGAGGCGACCTACTGTCTTGGCAATTGCGCCATGGCGCCAGCAGCGACGGTGAACGGCAAGCTGGCAGGACGCCTGTCTGAAGCCAAGATCGAGAAACTCGTGAAGGAGGCTGGACAATGAGTGTCACTGTCTGGGTTCCCAAAGACAGCGCGGCGGTTTCTGCGGGTGCGGATGAGATTGCCGTTGGCATTGAACTGATTGCACGTGCGCGCGGGATTGATGTCGTGGTCAAGCGCAACGGGTCGCGCGGGGCGCTTTTTCTGGAGCCGCTGGTTGAGGTTGAAACGGCGGCGGGCCGCATGGCTTACGGGCCGGTTGAAGCGGCTGATGTCGAGGGCCTGTTTGATGCCGGCTTTTTGACTGGCGGCCCTCACCGCTTGGCACATGGCCTGACCGATGAAATTCCCTATCTGAAAAATCAAGAGCGCTTGACTTTTGCCCGCGCCGGTCTGGCCGACCCGCTGGATCTGGATGCCTATGAAGCCAATGGCGGTCTGGCTGGTTTGAAGAAGGCGCTTGGCATGGCGCAAGGTGATGTCGTCAAGGAAGTGCTGGACTCCGGCCTTCGCGGACGCGGCGGGGCAGGGTTCCCTGCAGGAATCAAGTGGAAGACCGTGCTCGAGGCGCCGGGTACGCAGAAGTATGTCGCCTGCAATGCTGACGAGGGTGATTCAGGCACCTTTGCTGACCGTATGGTGATGGAAGGTGATCCATTCATGCTGATCGAAGGCATGATCATCGCCGGCGTCGCGACGGGTGCGACCGAGGGTTACGTCTACATCCGTTCGGAATATCCGGATGCGATTGCGGCGATGAAGGCGGCCAAGGCCGTGATGGAGCAACGCGGCTGGCTGGGTAAGTCCGTCGGCGGGTCGGGCAAGGCCTTCAATCTGCATGTACGGCGCGGCGCGGGGGCTTACATCTGCGGCGAGGAATCCTCGATGCTGGAAAGCCTTGAAGGCAAGCGGGGCATTGTCCGCGCAAAGCCGCCAATTCCCGCGCTGAAAGGCCTGTTTGGCGCGCCGACCGTGGTCAACAATGTGCTGACGCTGGCATCGGTTCCGCTGATCCTCGACAAGGGCGCTGCGGCCTACAAGAATTACGGCATGGGCCGCTCGCATGGCACGCTGGCATTCCAGCTAGCCGGCAATATTAAACAGGGTGGTCTGGTCGAGAAGGCTTTTGGCGTGACGATCCGCGAACTGGTGGAAGATTTTGGTGGCGGCACGGCGACTGGCAAGCCGTTCCGTGCTGCGCAGATTGGCGGGCCGCTGGGTGCCTATGTCAGCGAAAAGATGCTGGACTTGCCGATGGACTACGAGACGCTGGCTCAGGCAGGCGCGATGGTTGGCCATGGCGGGATTGTCGTGTTTGACGACACGGTCGATATGGCCGAGATGGCGCGGTTCGCGTTTGATTTTTGCGCCATTGAATCGTGTGGCAAGTGCACGCCGTGCCGGATTGGCGCGGTACGTGGGCGCGAGACGATGGACAAGATTTTGGCCGGCGTGGACGTTGCCAAGAACGTCGCTTTGGTCGAGGACCTTTGCCAGGTGATGACCGACGGATCACTGTGCGCCATGGGCGGGTTGACGCCGATGCCGGTGCTTTCGGCGCTCAAGCATTTCCCTCAAGATTTCGACCGTGCCCCGCACGCTGTCGCAGCCGAATAAGGAGCACTGACATGGGCCTCCATCACGATACAGATTTCGGCACTCCGATCCGCGTGTCCGAAAAAATGGTCACTCTCGAAATCGACGGCGCCATGGTCACTGTGCCGGAAGGCACGTCGATCATGCGTGCGGCGGCGATGATTGACCGTGAAATTCCAAGGCTGTGCGCGACCGACAGTCTCGAGCCCTTCGGATCTTGCCGCCTGTGTCTGGTTGAAATCGAGGGCGTGAAGGGCACGCCGTCCTCCTGTACCACGCCGGTGCGAGCGGGCATGGTGGTGCATACGGAAACGGCGCGGCTGGAGAAGTTGCGGCGCGGGGTGATGGAGCTTTATATTTCGGACCATCCGCTTGATTGCCTCACCTGTTCGACCAATGGCGACTGCGAATTGCAGGATCAGGCGGGCGTGGTTGGCCTGCGCGATGTGCGCTACGGCTTCAAGGGCGAGAACCATTGGGACTTTGAATCCAAGGTCGAGGTGGACACGTCCAATCCCTATTTTCAGTACGATCCGTCCAAGTGCATTGTGTGTTCGCGCTGCGTTCGCGCCTGCCAGGAAACGCAGGGGACATTTGCGCTGACCATCCAGGGTCGCGGCTTTGACTCGCGTGTGTCGCCCGGCATGTACGGCGATGATTTCTTCAGTTCGGAATGCGTGTCTTGCGGCGCCTGCGTGCAGGCCTGCCCGACGGCGACGCTGATGGAAAAATCCGTCGTCGATCACGGCGTGCCGACCCGGACGGTGAAGACGACCTGCGCCTATTGCGGTGTCGGCTGCTCGTTCAATGCCGAACTCAAGGGTGATCAGGTCATCCGCATGGTTCCGGACAAGGATGGCGGCGCGAACGAGGGACACTCCTGCGTCAAGGGCCGCTTCGCTTTCGGTTACGCCAGCCACAAGGACCGCATCACCACGCCGATGATCCGCGAGAAGATCACTGATGCGTGGCGTCCGGTTTCGATGGACGAGGCGATCAATTTTGCAGCGGACAGGTTCAAGGCGATTCAGGCCAAACATGGCAAGGATTCGATCGGCGGCATCACCTCGTCACGCTGCACCAACGAGGAAGTCTACGTCGTTCAGCGGATGATCCGCGCTGCCTTCCAGACCAACAACATCGACACCTGCGCCCGCGTCTGCCATTCGCCGACCGGCTATGGCCTGTCGAAGACATTCGGCACATCGGCCGGCACGCAAAACTTCAAGTCGGTGGAACAGGCCGACGTGGTCCTGTTGATCGGCGCCAATGCGACGGACGGGCATCCGGTGTTTGCCTCCCGCCTCAAGAAGCGCTTGCGTCAGGGAGCGCAGATCATCGTTGCCGATCCGCGCAAGATTGATCTCGTCCGCTCGCCGCACATTCAGGCGGCACATCACATCCAGCTCCGTCCGGGCACAAACGTGGCGGTGATGAATGCGCTTGCGCATGTCATCGTCACGGAAGGCCTTGTTGACGAAAAGTTTGTCAACGAGCGCTGCGACCTGATGGAATTCAACCGCTGGCGCGAATTTGTGGCCGAAGAGCGCAACTCGCCGGAAGCGCTGGCCGAGATCATCGGCACGACGCCGGAAACGCTGCGTGAAGCCGCGCGCCTGTTTGCCAATGCCGGGAATGGCGCGATCTATTACGGCCTTGGCGTCACCGAGCACAGCCAGGGTTCGACCATGGTGATGTCGATGGCCAATCTTGCGATGGCGACCGGCAACATCGGCCGCGAGGGCGTCGGCATCAACCCTCTGCGCGGCCAGAACAATGTGCAGGGATCGTGCGATATGGGTTCGTTCCCGCACGAATTCCCGGGCTACCGTCACGTTTCGAACAACGAAGTCCGTGGCTCGTTTGAAAAGAAGTGGGGTCTGGAGCTGTCAGCAGAGCCGGGTCTGCGCATCCCCAACATGTTCGCCGCCGCCATTGACGGTTCGTTCAAGGGGCTGTTCGTTCATGGCGAAGACATTGCCCAATCCGATCCGAACACCAAACATGTGGAAGCGGCGCTTTCGGCGATGGAATGTGTTGTCGTGCAGGATCTTTTCCTCAACGAAACAGCAGCTTACGCCCATGTCTTCCTGCCGGGCACTTCGTTCCTTGAAAAGGACGGCACCTTCACCAATGCCGAGCGCCGCATCAACCGCGTGCGTCCGGTGATGAAGGAAAAGAACGGCATTTCCGAATGGGAGATCGTGGTCAAGCTCGCCCGCGCGATGGGCTACGAGATGGGGTATGCCAACGCTGCCGAGATCATGGACGAGATTGCGTTCATGACGCCGGCGTTCAATGGCGTTTCGCACAAGCGGCTGGACACCGAAGGCTCGCTGCAGTGGCCGGTGAATGACAAGTTCCCGAACGGCGCGCCAATCATGCATGTAGACGGTTTCGTGCGCGGCAAGGGCCGCTTCATGATCACCGAATATGTGCCGACCGCCGAACGCGTCACGCGCATGTACCCGCTGATCCTGACGACGGGCCGCATCCTGTCACAGTACAATGTCGGCCAGCAGACGCGCCGCACCGAAAACTCGCGCTGGCATGCAGAGGACGTCTTGGAAATCCATCCGTTCGATGCCGAAGAGCGTGGCATTGCCGACGGCGACTATGTGTCAATCGGTTCGCGCATGGGGGCAACGACACTCAAGGCCGAAATCTCCGAACGCATGCCACAGGGCGTGATCTACACGACCTTCCATCATGCAGTTTCCGGCGCGAATGTTGTCACCACCGAATATTCTGATTGGGCGACCAACTGCCCGGAATACAAGGTGACGGCAGTGCAGGTGACTCGCTCCAACCGGCCGTCCGACTGGCAGGAAGCGCATGAGCGGCAGGAAGAAACGCACTACCGTGTGCAGGCGGCGGAATAGGTCATGGGTCTTCCAGCCGAACTGATGGAAGTTGACACGTCGCCGGCATTCACCGGACGGCTTGTCACGCCATCAGGTGAAGCGCCCGCGATCTGGCACCTGCCGGACGAAGCACCGGTGAACATTCTCTTCAATGGCAACAGCTTTGCCGTGATGATGGCGACGCCGCAGGACATCGAGGATTTTGCGGTCGGGTTCAGCATCACCGAAGGCATTGCGGACGGACTATCTGACATCGAAGACATCCGCGTTGCGGAAATCGCCGACGGCCACATCGTCAACATCAAGGTTGATGCCGCAAAACTCGAGCGTGCCGAAGGGCGGCGGCGAACCTTGACCGGCCGCTCCGGATGCGGCCTGTGCGGCGCGCAATCGCTGGACGCGGTGATGAAGCCGCTGCGCAATGTGAATTCCGTGATTCCGGAAACCTTTGCAGTGCTTGCAGCCTTGCACGGGCTCAAGGTTCGACAACCGATGAATGCCATCAACAAGTCCACCCATGCGGCGGCGTTTTGCGCCATGGATGGCACCGTTAGGCTGGTGCGCGAAGACATCGGCCGCCACAATGCGCTGGACAAGCTGGCCGGAGCGCTGGCACGGCAGGGCATTGATACGGGAACTGGATTTCTGGTGCTTTCGAGCCGGTTCAGCGTGGAAATGGCGCAAAAGGCGGCGGCGATTGGCGCAGGCTTTGTCGCCTGTGTCTCCGCGCCGAGTGCGCTTGCTTTGCGCCTGGCGCACAAGGCCGGTTTGACCGTGGCGACAAAGGCGCAAGGCGGTTTGATGATTTTTGACAGAGCAGGGACGGCAGGCTGATGGACGACAAGGACACAATCCGCATGGTCAACCAGATCGCGGACTTCTTCAAACCCTATCCGCAGGACGAGGCAGTGGCCGGGATTTCCGAACATATCCGCTCATTCTGGGAGCCGCGCATGCGCTCCAAGCTGAAGCACGCGGTTGATCTTGGCGGTGTTGGTATGAGCGATTTGGCAGTTGCCGGCGCCAAGGCAGCCTTGGCTCCCAAATAGGCACAGCGGCAAGCCGTCCGGCCTTGGTATGTTTAACAATTGTTGACCAAACCATCTAACAAAGTCAGCGAATTGGTGTGAATTAGCAAATACGCAACCCCTGTCTGCAAAAAGTTGCACGAAGAGGGGTGTTTCGTGACGATTGAATTTGCTTCACTTGCGGGACTGGATGGTCTTTTTGCCGGAACAAGCCTTTTGGCGATTTCCGCGTCTGCCTGGCTTTATGGGCGGTACAGGCGCGTCAAAGCCGCCGCGAAGCGCGCCAGCCTCGACATGGCCGAAGCGATCGAAAGCCTCGGAGAAGGATTTTACCGGTCCTTGCTTGACGGCAAGATGCTGTTTGCCAATTCCGCGCTGGCGAAACTCAACGGCTATGAGACACCCCAACAGCTTCTCGACGGTGTGAAAGACATTGCCGCAGAGTGGTACCTGGACCCCAAACGCCGCGACGAATTTCGCGCGGTGATTGAGCGCGGCGGCAAGATCACCAATTTTACGTCAGAAATATTCCGCCACAAAACACGCGAGCCAATCTGGATCACGGAGAATGCCCGGGTCGTGTTTGATCCCAAGACCGGAAAGCCGAGCCACTATGAAGGCACGGTTTGCGAGACCACCGACATCATGGTGCGCATGCAGGAAAAGGAGCGGCTTTTAAAGCTGACTTCGCATGTGCCCGGCGGTTTGTTCCAACTTGAACGCAAGCCGGGCGGCGAGTTTGATGTTGTCTTTTCCTCCCCTGGATTCCGCGATCTTCTGGACCGCAATGAGGACGGGGAAAAGTTCAATCTGAAGCGTTTTCTCACCATCATCCATCCCGATGACATCGAAAGCTACCACGGCTCTCTGAGGGCTTCCCGCAAGGGCATGACCCAGTGGGTTCATGAATTCCGGGTGGTGACAGACGGAGGCAAGGCCAAGTGGCTGAAGGTGCAGGCCACTCCGGAGCTTCAAGGCAATGACCGGATTGTCTGGCATGGATATTTGCAGGATGTCACGGCATCCAAGATGGACGAGGCGCAAATCCGTTCGCTTGCCTACAATGACACGCTGACCCAGTTGCCGAACCGCCGCCTGCTGCTCGACCGTCTGCAGCAGACGATTGCCGGTTGCGCCCGCCGCAATGAATGCGCGGCGGTCTTGTTTATCGATCTCGATAATTTCAAGCTGCTCAATGACACCCACGGCCATGAAACCGGCGATCTGATGCTGATCGAGGTGGCCAAGCGTTTGAAGAAAATCGTTCGCCGCAATGATACGGTTGCCCGTCTTGCGGGCGATGAATTCGTCGTGCTTCTTGAAGGGTTGGGCCGGGAAAAATCTGTGGCCAACCAGAAGGTGGCGATGATCGCTGAAAAAATTCTCGTGTCTCTTGCCAAGAACTTTGATCTTGGCAAGGTGACCGCTGGATCATCAGCCTCAATCGGAGCAATTTCTTTCGATGGCGCCGCCAAATCGGTTGATGACATTCTCAAACATGCTGACACGGCCATGTATGAGGTCAAAAAATCGGGGCGGAATGCGTACCGGATATTTGAACAGGGCCGCGACATAAAGTCGGGCGATCAGTTGATGATCGGCGAAGACCTCAAGCAGGCGATCAGCCGCAAGGAACTGGTGTTGCGCTTGCAGCCGCAGGTCGACCGGGACGGCAAAATCATCGGCGCGGAAGCGCTGATCCGCTGGAATCATCCGACGCTCGGCATGTTGACGCCTGACAAGTTTATGGGATTGGCCGAACAACGCGGCCAGGCGGCGGAAATCGGCAAGTTCGTGCTGGAGCATGCGGTCAAGCTGTTGGCCGCCTGGAAATCAGACAAAGTCAAATCCGGGCTGAAACTCGCAGTCAACATCAGCTCGCAACAATTCCTGAATGACGAATTCGTCAATGAAATCCGCACGCTGATTGCCCGGCACAAGATTGTGCCTGCGCGGCTGACTTTGGAGTTGACCGAGCAGGTTATCTCGAAAGACCGCGATAACGCCGTAAAGGCGATGGAGCGGTTGAAAACGACGGGCATCCGCTTGTCGCTTGATGATTTTGGCACCGGCTTTTCATCACTGTCGCACCTGAAGGACATGCCGCTCGATGAGGTCAAAATTGACGGCAAGTTTGTCAAGGTGATGCAGGACCGGCCGAAGGACATGGCATTGGTCAAGACCATTCTGGCGATGGCCGAAGCGCTCGGTCTTTCGACTGTCGCCGAGCATGTCGAAACTCAGACACAGGAAAAATTCCTGCTGGCGCATGGTTGCGATGCTTTTCAGGGCTATCTCTATTCCGGCGCCATGATCCGCGATGATTTCGAAGAAGCGGTCAAGCGCAACGCCATGGTGGTGCGTCAGTCTTTGCCACTGGCAAACGTCGCCTGAGTTCGATTTTGCAATTGTAAAAGACCTGGAAGCCTGCAAACTGTCGTGAAAAGACGGAACAGGCTGAACATGCTCGATTTTGCAATTTTCTGGGAATGGCTTTCGTTTGCGGCGCGGTGGCTGCATGTGATCACGGCGATCGCCTGGATCGGGTCATCCTTCTATTTTGTCGCGCTCGACCTTGGCTTGCGGCAAGCGCCGAACCTGCCCGCCGGGGCGCATGGCGAAGAGTGGCAGGTGCATGGCGGCGGGTTTTACCACATCCGCAAATATCTGGTGGCGCCGGCGGAGATGCCGGAGCATCTGACCTGGTTCAAGTGGGAGTCCTATGCGACGTGGCTTTCCGGCTTTGCGCTCTTGTGCGTGGTTTACTACGCCGGGGCAGGGCTGTTCCTGATCGACAAGAACGTCTTGGACATCTCGCCGCTGCAGGGCATCGGCATTTCGGTGTTGACGATTTTTGCCGGCTGGTTTGTCTATGATTTCCTGTGCAAATCACCGCTGGGCAACAATGACTGGCTTCTTTTGTTTTTGCTGTACCTGTTCATGATTTTCATGGCGTGGGGCTTCACGCAGCTGTTCACCGGGCGCGCGGCGCTTTTGCATCTTGGCATCATCACGGCGACGATCATGTCGGCCAATGTGTTCATCACCATCATTCCCAACCAGAAGATCGTCGTGGCGGACCTGATTGCCGGACGGAAGCCGGATCCAAAGTACGGCAAGATCGCCAAGCAACGCTCATTGCACAACAATTACCTGACGCTGCCGGTGCTGTTCTTCATGCTGTCGAACCATTATCCGCTGGCGTTCGGGACTGAGTTCAACTGGGTCATCGCTTCGCTGGTGTTCCCGATCGGCGCGCTGATCCGGCATTATTTCAACACTGTGCATGCCCGCAAAGGCAATCCGCACTGGATCTGGGCGGTCTCGGCGATCCTGTTTATCATCATCATCTGGCTGTCGACAACGCCGAAGGTTTTGACGGGCGAACAGGCGAGTCTTGTGTCGCCGAAGCTGACGGAGGTCGCCGAGTTCGCGGCGGCCAAAGATGTGGTGATGGGGCGCTGTTCGATGTGCCATGCGGCCGAGCCGGTGTGGGAAGGCATCTATCATGCGCCAAAGGGCGTGATGCTGGATGATGACAACCGGATTGCCTCATACGCGCTGCAGATTTATCTGCAGGCCGGACGCTCGCATGCCATGCCGCCGGCCAACATCACCGAGATAACGCCGGAGGAGCGGCAGTCGATTGTCGCCTGGTATGAAGCTGCAACTGGCACGGCCAGCCAATGACGGTCACGATTTTCCGCGGACGGCTGCTCGACTTTACCGACGAGCCGATGGATGGCGAGGCAAGCGGCGGCTACCGCTACATAGAAGATGGTGCGCTGGCGGTTGTTGACGGCATTATCGCAGCGCAGGGCGATTATGCCAGCGTCATGCGCGGCTTCCACGAAGCGATACACATTGATCACCGGCCAAACCTGATTGTCGCCGGCTTCATCGACACGCACATCCATTTTCCGCAGATGCAGGTGGTCGGCTCCTATGCCGGGGCTCTGTTGGAATGGCTCAACAAATACACGTTCGTCGAAGAGCAGAAGTTCAAGGATGTCAGCCACGCCGAACGGATCGCGCGGTGCTTCTTTGACGAATTGACCAACCACGGCACGACGACGGCGGTGGCTTACTGCTCGGTCCACAAGGAAAGCGCAGAGGCGTTTTTTGCCGAGAGCGAGCGGCGCAACATGCGCATGGCGGGCGGCAAGGTGATGATGGACCGCAACGCGCCGCCGGGACTTTTGGACACGGCGCAGAGCGGTTACGAAGACTCGAAAGCGTTGATCGAAAAATGGCATGGGCGCGGGCGGCAGGTCTATGCGATCAGCCCCCGCTTTGCGATCACCTCGACACCGGAGCAATTGGAAGCGGCGGGCGCGCTGGCGCGCGAACACCCTGACTGTCTGGTGCAGACGCATTTGTCGGAGAACCACGCCGAAATCGCCTTCACGCGCGAACTCTATCCTGACGCGCTCGACTATACGGATGTGTATGCAAAATATGGCCTGCTCGGCCCGAAGAGCCTGTTCGGCCATTGCATCCATCTGTCCGAACGCGAAACGGGGGCGATGCGCGAAAGCGGATCGGTCGCGGTGTTCTGCCCGACTTCCAATCTGTTCCTCGGCTCCGGCCTGTTCGACATGGCGCGCTTGCGGGAGGCCAATGTGCGCGTGGCGGTGGCGACTGATATCGGCGGCGGCACGAGCTATTCCATGCTGAAGACGCTGGATGAGGCTTACAAGGTGCTCAACCTGCAAGGCCAGCGCTACCATCCGCTTCGCTCCTTCTACCAGATGACACTCGGCAATGCCCGGGCGCTGTCGATGGAAGACAAGATCGGCACGCTGGCGGCGGGGACGGAGGCGGACTTTATCGTGCTCGACGCAAGGGCGACGTCGGCGATGCGGCTGCGGATGGAAACGGTGACGACGCTGTCGGAAGAGTTGTTCCTGCTGCAGACGATGGGAGACGACCGGGCCGTGGCGCAGACTTATGTGGCAGGGGTGGCGCAGAAGGGTGGCGGTTAGCCGTCGTGCCTGAAATTCGGGGACAGTTTACTTAATTCACCGCCGATCTGTATAAATCGTCTGACCCCGCGCAATGAATTAAGTAAACTGTCCCCGAATTTTTTCGCGCTTTCAAACCACCTCATACCCCGTCTCTTCCGCTGCCCTTTGCAGCGTGTGCCAGAACGAGCGGGCGAAGGAGCGGAAGACGAACAGGTCGAAGGTTTGCGCATCACGTCGGTAAATTTGCGTAAAGATGCTGTGGTGCGCGGTCGAAAGGCCGGTTCCTGTCGCGAAGGTCGCAGGGCTGAAATCGATCGCGTAGAGTTTTGACAGCACCCATTCTGCCTTGGGGCCGGAGATGCGCAAGGCGGTGCGGCCATGGGTGAGGTCGACGAGTGAGCCATCCGCAGGCTTCAGTTTCGCGCGGACCGCATCGGCCAGAGTCGCCGGTCCGGCGAGGAACCAGCGGTTTGCGGCGATCTTGAATGCGGCGGCTTCTGACTTTGATGCGGACGAGACCCGCTTTTCGATTTTGTCCAAAGCATCGGGGAAGGCGGCAATTTCGCCGAGGAAACCGAAAGCGGTTTCGCTCAGGTGAACGCCGATGCCATCCGCGAGGTTGCCATATTGGCCGGGCTTGAAATCGGGACCCAAGGGGGAGGCGCGGTCAGACATGCATGCGTCTCCCTTCCGGATCGAACATGTGGCAATCGACAATCTCGACTGGCACATGCTGGCCGGTCAGCGGCGCGGTGGCGAAGGCCGTTGTGCCGATACGGCTCTTGCCGTTTTTCACCAATGCGAGCGCAATGTATTTCTCCAGCGCCGGCGAATAGCAGGCGGCGGTGACGTGGCCGAGGCTTGACGCCGGTTCGGTCAGTTCATCCTCTTCGACAATGCGACTGCCGCCGGAGATCGGCTTGCCGCTTGAGGAGAGGATGCCGACAAGTGACAGCCGGTTTTCGTCCGTCAAGCCTGGGCGGTTCATCATCGACTGGCCGATGAAGGGCTTCTTCCTTGAAAGCATCCATTCCAGATGCAAGTCATGCGCCGTGGTGCGGCCATCGATTTCGGCGCCGGTGACGTGGCCTTTTTCGATGCGCAGCGTGCCGAGCGCTTCAAGGCCGTAGGGCGTGATGTTGAACGGCTTGCCGGCCTGCATCAACGCGTCCCAGACGGCCTGTCCGTGGCCCGCGCCGGAATAGACCTCGTAGGCCAGTTCGCCCGAGAAAGAGAGGCGGCAGATCATGACCGGCAGGCCGGCGATCGTGCCGTGCACGATGCCCATGAACGGCAGCGCATCGGTGTCCACTTTTGTCCCCTCGACGCAGGTCTCCAGAACCTTGCGGGCAAACGGCCCGCTGAGTGCCGCGCCGGCCCACTGGTCGGTGACGGAAGTGAGGTGCACTTTCAAATCCGGCCACAGGCAATCGAGGCAGTAGTCAAGATGCTGCATGACCTTGCCGGCGTTTGCCGTTGTGGTGGTCATCAGAAACTGGTTGTCGCCAAGGCGCCATGTCGTGCCGTCGTCCATGACGAGGCCGTCCTCGCGCAGCATCAGGCCATAGCGCGCTTTGCCGACAGCGAGATTGGAGAACATGTTGGTGTAAACGCGGTCGAGGAATTTGCCGGCGTCCGGACCCTGGATGTCGATCTTGCCGAGCGTCGAGACATCGACGATACCGACGCCCATGCGCACCGCGCGGGCTTCGCGCACGTAAGCCTGCTCGATGGTTTCGCCGGGCCGGCCATAGATCATCGGGCGGTGCCACAGGCCTGCTGCATAGGGCGTTGCGCCGCTGGCGAGGTGCCAGTCGTGCATCGGCGTGCGGCGGTCAGGCTGCAGGTCGCCATAGCGTTCGGCGGCCAGCACGCCGAAAGCGACAGGCGATGCGGGCGGACGAAAGCGGGTGGTCCCGGTTTGCGCAATCGACTTTCCCTGTTCGCCGCCGAGGATGGCGAGGGCCGGAATTGCCGAGTTGCGCCCTTGTTCGGACGCCATGCCGAGTGTGGTGTAGCGCTTCATGTGCTCGGGCGCGGAGAAGCCTTCGCGGTTGGCGAGGCGGATGTCGTCGGCGGTGACGTCATGCTGGAAATCGACGAAGGCCTTTTGCGATTTTGAACCGCCACGGATTTCGTGGACCGGTGCGGCGAAGTAGACGGGGTCGCTGGCTGGCGCTGGCGCTGTTTTGATTGGTATGCCCACCAATTTGGCAACGGCGATGTCCGCGACGCGCGCACCGTCGGCTTTGGCGTCCTCTTGGCCGAACACACCTGCTGCGGAGCCACAGACGTGGAAGTCCTGTCCCGGCGCTGGGTCTGGCGGGAGAAAGGCTTGCAAAGGCTCGCTCCAGACCGGTTTGCCGCCGGCCTGCGAGGCCAGTTGGATTGCTGGTGACCAGCCGCCGGATATGCCGAGAATGGCGCATTCAATCTTGCGCGGCTCGCCTGTCAACGCATTTGCGTTCGCGTCAAACGGCTGGAAGCTGATGGACGTCAAGGCGTTCGTACCCTCGGTCCCGCTCACGGCGGCGCCCGTGATCAACTCTGCTCCGGCAACTTTTGCCAGGGCCTTGGCTGGAGCGGACACTTCTGCGCGCACATCGATGATGGCGGTGATTTTGGCGCCAAGTCCGGCGAGATCCGCAGCTGTTTGATAGGCACTGTCATTGTTGGTGAAAAGACAAACCGGCCCGGATGGTGCAATGGATCGGGCAGCAAGGTCTGACAACAGCGATGCGAGCATGACGCCCGGTGCGTCATTGCCCGGAAACACGATGGGCCGCTCGGTTGCGCCGGTGGCATGGATAGCCGTTTTGGCGCGGATCACCCAATGGCGCTGACGCGGCTCACCGGGCGTGCGGGATGACTTGTGGTCGGCGACCCGCTCTGTCGCGGCGTAGGTGTTGCCGTCGTAAACGCCCCAGACAAAGGTGCGGGAAAGGGTTTGCACGCCTTCTATTGAAAGATCAGACGGCGGATTTGCATCGGCAAGGATGACGCGAAGGCCTGCCTTGGCGGCCGTCTCTGCCGCTTCACGCCCGGCTTCGCCTGCGCCGATCACCAGCACGTCGCAGAAGGCGTTGACACGGTCGTAGCGGTCGGGGTCCGGCGCAAGTCCGGCGCGGCCAAGCCCGGCAGCGCGGCGGATGATTTTTTCGCACAGCATCCAGAATTTGGTCGAGCGCAACGGACCAATGCCGGGACCCATGAAGGTCTTGTAATAGAAGCCGGCGGAAAACAGCTTGCCGGCAAGGCCATTCAAGGAGCTGATGTCATAGCGCAGCGACGGGAACCGGTTCTGGCTTTCGGCAACCAGTCCGTCAAAAATCTCGACTTCTGTGGCGCGGATGTTGGGCTCGCGGAACGGGCCTCGGATCAAGGTCACCAGCGCATTCGGTTCGGCGTTGCCGGGTGCGAAAAGCCCGCGCGGGCGGTGGTATTTGAACGAGCGGCCGAGCACCATGTGGCCGTTGGCCAAAAGGGCCGCGGCGAGCGTGTCGCCCTCATATCCGGCGACGCGTTTGCCATCGAATGTAAAGCTGACCGGCCGCTTGCCCTTGCCGGACGTGCTGATGCGTCGGAAGCTCATTTGGAGGCCTCCGTTTTGGCATGGCGGGCGAAAATCACGCTGAAGATTTCGTGGGTTGCGGTATCTCGCTCAACAACCAGAAAAGCGCGGCAGCCGCCGAGATGCTGCCAATGTTCCTTGTGGCGGCCGCGCGGGTTGGGCCGGTCGTAGACGTGGGAGAGCCAGGCCGCTTCGTCCGTGGAGCCGAGTTCCGGCATGGTGCGGGTGGCATCGCCCCAATAGTAGAATTCGGCGAGGTCGCGGGTTCCGCAGTGGGGGCAGGATATCCGCATGTCAATGCCAGCGGGGCGTTGCGCCCTGTCCCTTGTCGTCGACCATGCGGCCTGTCTTGAAGCGGTCCAGCGCAAACGGCTTGATCAGCGGGTGCAGCTCGTTCCTGGCGATGGTATGGGCAAAGCAGAGGCCCGAGCCGGGGGTCGCCTTGAAGCCGCCATAGCACCAGCCGCAGTTCAGATACATGCCGGGCAGGGGGCCGATGTCGATGATGGGTGACCCGTCCATGGACATGTCCATGATGCCGCCCCAGGAGCGCAACAGGCGCACGCCGGCAAGATTGGGGAACAGGTTGGCGAACTCGGACAGGACGTCTTCGACAATCGGCAGATTGCCGCGCTGGGCGTAGCTGTTGTAGCCATCGATATCGCCGCCGAAAATGATGCCGCCCTTGTCGGTCTGGCCGAAATAGAGATGCCCGCCGCCGAAGGTGGCGACGGTGTTGATGACGGGTTTCAACGCTTCTGAAACAAAAGCCTGCAGCACATGGCTTTCGATCGGGAAACGGTCGATTCCTGCCAAATTCAGGACATGGCCGGTGGAGCCTGCGACTGCGACCGCAACTTTCTTGGCGCGGATGTCGCCGCGAACGGTCTTGACGCCGGTGATGGTTTCACCGTCACGCAGGAAGCCGGTGACTTCGCAATTTTCGATCAGATCGACTCCGCGCCGGTCGGCGCCGCGCGCATAGCCCCAGGCGACCGCATCGTGGCGGGCAGTGCCGGCGCGCCATTGCATCAGGCCGCCTTCAATCGGGAACCTGGCTGTGCGGCTCATGTCAATGCCGGGCAGGATGCCTGCCACTTCCTCGCGGGTGAACAATTCGGCATCAATGCCATTCAGCCGCATCGCATTTCCGCGCCGGGCGTAGGCGTCCATCTGCGCGGGCGAGTGGCCAAGGTTGATGACGCCGCGCTGCGAGAACATGACGTTGTAGTTCAGTTCGTGGGAAAGGCCTTCCCACAGCTTCATCGACAGTTCGTAGAAGTGCTGGTTGTCGTCGAGCAGATAGTTGGAGCGGATGGCGGTGGTGTTGCGTCCGACATTGCCGGAGCCGAGCCAGCTTTTCTCGACCACCGCGACATTGGTAATGCCGAATTCCTTGGCCAGATAATAGGCGGTCGCCAGTCCATGCCCGCCGCCGCCGATGATGATGACATCATACTCCGGCTTTGGTTCGGGTTTGCGCCATACCTCTTTCCATCCGGTGTTGCCGGACAAGGCATTTTTCAAAAGCTGCAATGCGGAATATTCGGCCAATGGGATGCTTGCGGATTGTTGTTGTTTCAATCCGAAACTGGACCGGAACGCTGCCGGTGTGAAGCCAAAAAAGCGACATTGTTCGCGGATTTAAACGGTCTGCGCCTGACTGGCGAAAGCAAAGCGCGCCTTGCCGTCTGCGTTACGCTCTTCTAACAAGAAATTCCACAATGGGAACCGCGATGATTCCGGGCACAATGCGACAGTTTTGGCGATTGATTGCGAGCGCAATGCTGGCGATTTCCATGCTCGCCGCGACTGTTGCTTCCGGTCAGGCGGACCTGATCAGTGACCAGCGTCAGTTGCTCAGTGCGCTGAAGGTCAAGGCTGACGCTGCAAGCGCGCGCATTGAGGCTGCATCCTCAGACGATGCCAAGCTGGTTCAGATCCGCACTGATCTGGATGCGATGGTCAAGTCTGTGCTGGATGTGGCTGTCGCTTTTCGGCCGCGCCTGAACGAAATCAACAAGCGGCTGACCGACCTTGGCCCGGCACCAACAGATGCCGGTTTGAGTGAAGCGCCGGAAGTGGTCGAAGAGCGCAAGCGCCTGACGGCCGAGAAGGCCGCGATCAATGTCGCGCTCGGCGAAACCGAAGATCTGTCGGTCGCGATCAGCCGCAACATCGACAATATCGCCGAAAGGCGCCGCAATCTGTTTGCCGCGGATTTGAGCAAGCGTGTCGAAGTGACGAGTGTTTTCAGTTCGCAGACTTTGGACGAGGCCAGTGCAGAGGTTTCTTCGCTGTCCAAGACGGTCAAATCCTGGTTCAGTTTTGTCACCCGCTTCAAGTGGAGTTCGTTTCTTGGCGCCGGCTTTTTCGCGCTGCTGTCGGCAGCCTTCATGTTTATTGGCGGACGGCGGCTTTTCGGTTCATTCTACACCGCCGACCCGGCCATCGAGGAGCCTTCCTACCTCAGCCGCTTGTCCGTGGCGTTCTGGTCGACGCTGATCCCATCCGCGTCGTTTGCCGTGTTTCTGGCGGTGACCTATTTCCTCTTCGATTACTTCAAGGTGCTCAGGACGGATATTCGCGAACTGATGTGGAGCTTTTTCACAATGGTCGCGATGGTTTTCTTCATCTACAGGCTGGCAAAGGCAGTATTTTCGCCAAGGCTGCGCAGTTGGCGTCTTGTTCATGTCGAGGCAAAACCGGCGCAGTTTCTGGTCTATTTGTTCACCGCGACCGCCTTTGTCACTGGCCTTGACGGCTTTCTGGCGGTCGTCAACGAAACGCTCGGTTCACCGCTGTCGCTGACCATTGCCCAAAGCTTCGGCGCGACGGTGCTTGTCGGGCTTCTGGTCGTCATGATCAGCCTGGTGCGGCCATCAGGCAAAAGCGTCCTCAAAAGCCCGTTTGACCGGCCATACAGGACCGTCCTGTTTCTTTTGGGCCTTTTGCCGCTCATTGCTGCCGGGTTTGGCTACATCGGCTTGGCCCGGTTTGTGACCCAGCAGATCGTCATCACCGGCGCGTTGATGAGCACCATGTATCTGGGCTTTCAAAGCGCCCGGTCGCTGCAGGCCGAAGGGGCGTTTGCCAATTCCGGCATTGGCCAGATGCTCGCACGCCAATACAGCCTCGAAGATGTCGCGCTGGACAGGTTCGGCGTTCTGATCAGCCTGCTGATCAACCTGTTGGTGATCGCCATCGGCATTCCGCTGATCTTGCTGCAATGGCGGTTCCGCTGGGAGGACATCAGTTCCTGGATCTACAAGGCCGTAAACGGCTTCACCGTGGGTTCAGTGACAATCTCGCTGGTCGGCGTTTTGACCGGCATTCTGGCATTCATTTTCGTCCTCGTCCTGACCCGATGGTTCCAGCGCTGGCTCGACGGCAGCATCCTGTCGCGCGGAAAGATCGACTCCGGCGTTCGCCATTCCATCAAGACAGCCTTCGGCTATGCCGGCATGGCGGTAGCCGCGCTGATCGGTATTTCCGCCGCGGGCATCGACCTTTCGAGCCTTGCGCTGGTCGCGGGCGCATTGTCACTGGGTATCGGATTTGGACTTCAGAACATTGTCTCGAACTTTGTTTCCGGCCTGATCCTTCTTGCCGAACGCCCGTTCAAGGTGGGCGACTGGATTGTGGCGGGCACGACCGAGGGGATCGTCAAGAAAATCTCCGTTCGGGCGACCGAGGTTGAGACCTTCTCCAAGCAGACGGTGATCCTGCCGAATTCCGAGCTTATCAATGCCGCCGTGGGCAACTGGACGCATCGCAACAAGCTCGGCCGCGTCGACATGCCGATCAGCGTTGCCTACAATTCCGATCCGGTGAAGGTGCAGCAGTTGCTGCTGGATATTGCCCGCGCCAATCCGATGGTGCTGAAATCGCCGGAACCGTTTGTGCTGTTCAGGGCATTTGGCGCGTCTTCGCTCGATTTTGACCTTCGTGTGCATCTGGCCGACATCACCCAGTCGCCACTTGTGCAAAATGACGTGCGGTTTACCGTAATGCGGCGATTCAAGGAGGAGGGGATTGAAATTCCCTATCCAAAACAGGATATCAGCATTACACGCCTTGCCGCAAAGCCTGCAGAGGCCGCGCACCCGGCCGAAGTCAAGGAAGCGGAAAAGCCACCAAGGGCCAAACCGCGAAAAAGCTGAACGGGCTGTTCAGGTGGCGTTCAGGTGAATGGCTCTATAGAGTGCAGGTAACGCGGGATGTCCCGCAATGTTCAGAGAGGCGGCTTAAAAAAGCCGGTCGAAAATGAAGAAATTCAGTGTTGCCCTTGTTTCGGTGCTGTTGATGACGGGCGCAGCTTCCGCCGCCAGCATTATCAATCGCGATGCAGAACCGCAGACGATTGTTGTCACCGAAGGCGCAGACAAGACCGAAATGACCATTGGCGCCGGAGAATCCGTTGAATTTTGTGCCGCAGGCTGTTTCGTAACCATGCCGAACGGCGACCGTCAGGCGCTGACCGGTTCGGAAACCATTGAAATCGCCGGTGGCGCAGGCGTCATCAAGTAATCCATCTTCGCCGCGTGGTTTGAAAGGCCGGGGTCATTCCCGGCCTTTTTCATTGCGTTTACCGTCTTTCCAAAAGCCGGGTTTCCAAAACCGCTGTTCATGCTTCTTTTGACTGTCGATGCTAGTTTGCGCCCATGGAAGCGCGCACGCATCGCAACAGCCTGCCTTTGGCTGTCGATCTCGACGGGACGGTGATTGCCACCGATCTCCTGTGGGAAGCCCTTGCGCGCGCCTTCAAGGCGAACCCGCTCATTTTGTTTCTGGTGCCGATTTGGCTGCTTGGCGGAAAAGCCCGGCTGAAGCAGGAACTGGCTAAGCGCGTCACTATTGATGCGTCACTCTTGCCATACCGAACTGAATTCATTGACTTTTTGCGTGCCGAGAAGGCGAATGACCGCAAACTGATACTGGCGACGGGAAGCCCAAAAGCCTATGCTGATGCGGTGGCGGCGCACCTTGGCATTTTCGATCAGGTGATGGCGACTGAGGGCGATATCAATCTCACGTCATCGCGCAAGCGCGATGCGCTGGTTGCCGCCTTCGGCGATGGCGGCTTTGACTATGCCGGCAACAGCCGCGAGGACATCAAGGTGTTTGACGCCGCTTCCAATGTGATTGTCGTGGCGCCGGACCGTGTTGCCGCCGGCTATCAGGCGGCCAACGGAACCGTTTTATTCAACGGGCCGAAACAATCGCTCAAGACTCTGCTCAAACTGCTGCGCGTCCATCAGTGGGCGAAGAACGTGCTGATCGCCGTTCCTGCCGTGCTTGCCAACGATCTGGACCGCGTGGCGACCATTGTCGCCATCGTGTTGGGTTTCATCGCGTTCTCGATGTTGGCATCTGCCATCTACATCATCAATGACCTGTTCGATCTGGATGCGGATCGTCGCCACAAGACCAAGCGCAACCGGCCTTTGGCCGCTGGCACGGTGTCCATTTCATCCGGGATCATGATTGCGGCGGCCCTGATTGCAGTGTCTGCTGCGGTCAGCCTTTATTTGCCGCTGTTTTTCCAGTTGGTTCTGGCCGGTTATGCGGTCCTGACGACGGCCTATACCGCCGCGCTCAAGCGGATGCTGTTGATTGATGTGCTGGCGCTTGCCGGGCTTTACACCGTCCGGGTCATCGCCGGAGCCGCGGCAACGCAGATTGAAGTTTCGTTCTGGCTGCTTGCCTTTTCGGTGTTTTTCTTCCTGTCGCTGGCGCTGGTGAAGCGCTACGTCGAGCTCGACACGACCGCCGAGACTGACAAGGGCAAGATTTCCGGGCGCGGATACCGGGTCACCGACCGTCAGGTTTTGGCCGAATCCGGAATTGCTGCGACGTTCTCGTCCGTGCTGGTTCTGGCGCTCTATATCGACAGTGATCAGGTCAAGTTGCTGTATGAGCGGCCTTACCTGATCTGGATGCTGTGCCCGATCGTCCTTTATCTTTCGCTGCGCATCTGGGTGTTGGCGCGGCGCGGCGAAATGCATGAAGATCCGGTCGTGTTCATCCTGTCCGACTGGCGCAGCCAGGTGATGGTGCTGGCGGGGGCGCTGCTGGTTGCAGCGGCGGCGTTTTGAGCAGCAGAATGCTTGAGAGTTTCGGGCGCGTCCATCGCGGAACCTTTGCTGTTTCCGATGCGCCTTCGGCGGGCCCTCAGCTCAGCTTCGGCAATGGCAAGAGCTATGGTGACAGCTGCCTGCCAGTGCGTGGCGGCGCTGCCATTATCGAACCTGCCAAACCTGCCATTCAGTTCGACGCGGTTACGGGCGTGCTTGAGGCAAGTGCAAACACGTCGCTCGCCGACATCATTCTCCACGCCGGGCCGCTTGGCTGGTTCCTGCCGGTGACGCCGGGCACCAAGCATGTGACCCTCGGCGGGGCGATTGCCAATGATGTGCATGGCAAGAACCATCACTTGCGCGGCTCGTTCGGCTGCCATATCGAATGGTTGGACCTGACGCGCTCTGACGGTCACACCTACAAGTGTTCGGCACAAGAAAATCTAGACCTGTTCGCCGCGACCATCGGCGGCATGGGTTTGACAGGACACATGTCCCGCGCGGCCATCCGGATGATGAAAGTGCCGGGCGTCAATGTCGCCGAGACTGTGACGCCGTTCGGTTCCATTGAAGCCTATTTCGATGTGGCTGAGCGGATGGATCTGGACAATGAATACTCGGTCGCGTGGATCGACCAACTGGCCAGCGGCAAGGATGCCGGGCGGGGGCTGCTGTTTACGGGCAACCATACGGAAAGTGCGTTTGTCCCGCACAAAAATGCGAAAATCGGCGTGCCGTTTGCCCCTCCCATCAGCGCGTTGAACGGCCTCAGCGTCCGTGCGTTCAACACGCTGTACCGGTTTGCCAAGGGGCGAAAAACCGGAGTGAATACAACACATTACAATCCGTTCTTCTACCCGCTTGACGGTGTGGCGAACTGGAACCGCCTCTACGGTCCGCGCGGGCTGCACCAGCACCAGAGCGTCATTCCGTTTGAAGCGGCGCGGCGGGTGATCCCGCAGATGCTGCAGGTTTCCCGCGATGCCGGCCATGCCTCGTTTCTGACTGTCATCAAGCGCTTCGGCGCGATGAAGTCTCCGGCGATCCTGTCGTTCGCACGACCCGGATATACGCTCACACTCGACTTTCCGCATCGCGGCAAATCCACGCTGCAACTGCTCGACCTCTTGGACGCCATGACCATCGGCTGCGGCGGGGCTGTCAATCCGTACAAGGACAGCCGCATGTCGCCCGCCACTTTTGATGCCTCGTTTCCGGATTGGCAGCGGCTGGAAGTGCTGCGCGATGCGGCGTTTTTGTCGGGCTTTTGGCAGCGCACCGCGATGCAGCTTTCAGGGCGTTAAGGTTACGGGTTTGGATTAATTTTGCAAATCCCGGCAGACGCTTCGAATTTTAGATATTTCTTACACGTGATCCTCAAACCGTCCGGCTATCCAGGATATGGGGAAACAAAGGGTTCAGGGCTCGGATGACAAAATACATTCCGTTTATTCTCTTCACGGTGCTGACCAACGCCGCCGCGCAGGTGATGCTCAAGCAGGGCATGCTGACCATTGGTGCCAGCCTTGATGCGACGGCGCTGATACCGCGCCTGTTCCAGACCGTGTTCAGCCCTTGGGTGTTTGCCGGTCTTGTGATGTTCGTCATCTCGATGGCCTCGCACCTGTTTGTGCTGTCGAAGGTCGACCTGTCGTTCGCCTATCCGTTTCTCAGCCTTGCCTATGTCGTGGTCGCGTTTGCCGCGTGGTTTCTCTTCAAGGAAGACATCGGCGCCTACAAGATCGCCGGCATCGCCTTCATCTGCGTCGGTACGATCCTGATTGCCCAGAGCGGCGGCCACAGCACGGACGAGAAGCTTTCCGTTTCCAATTCGAAGATTTCCGGAGTTCAGTCATGAGACACATCATATTCGGCGGAGACGGGTTTGTCGGGCGTCACCTTGCGCCGCTGCTGGCGACTGACGGCCACGACGTGCTGGTCGCTGACATCGTCAAGAGCCCGCTGCAGCATTATGGCCAGGTCAAGTTCGCCCAGTGTGACGTGACCGATCAGGATTCGGTGTTCGCCGTCGGCATCAAGGCTGACGACATGGTCTACAATCTGTCGGCCAAAATGCTCTCGCCGATCCAGGTGCGCGCCAAGCGGCACGACTTCTTCTTCCCGGTCAATTATCACGGCACGGTCCACATCATCGAAGCGATGGCGCGGGCAGGGGCTGACCGTCTGGTGCATTTCACTACCGACATGATCTACGGCCACACGGTGACCCAGCCGATGACCGAAGATCACCCGGTTTCGCCGCTCGGCGAATATGGGCTTTCAAAGCTCAAGACCGAAGAACTCGCCGCCGAATGGCGCAAGGAGGGCATGCGCATCTCGCTGTTCCGCCCGCGTCTGATCATTGGTCCGGGGCGGCTCGGCATTCTGGAAAAACTGTTCAAGCTGATCGACATGAATCTGCCTGTGCCGATGATCGGATCGGGCAAGAACCCGTATCAGTTCATCTCGGTGTTCGACTGCGCGTCTGCGGCCTATGCCGGCTTCAAGGCTGGCGTGCCGAACGAGGCGTACAATCTCGGCTCGCTCAACCCGCCGTCGGTGCGCAAGCTGCTTGGCGATCTCATCAAGCATGCTGGCTCCAAGTCGCTGCTCATCCCGACTCCGGGCTGGGCCGTGAAGCGCACGCTTGATTTCCTGGATTTGCTCAACATGCCGATCATGGATCCGGAGCAGTATCTCATCGCCGACGAGGACTGCCTGCTCGATGTGTCCAAGGCCAAGCGTGAACTCGGCTGGGCGCCGCAGTACCGCGATGAGGACATGCTGATTGCCGCCTACTCGGAATACCGCGCCAAGAAATCCGCCACTGCGCAGGGTACGCCCCACGCCATTGCCGCCGAATGATGGAGACGACTTTGAACCAGACCGTGAAAGTGGCAGAAACTGCCGACCGCATGAAAATTGACGCTCCGGAAATGGCCCCGATGCATATGGCGAACAAACCCAAACTGATGAGCGTGGCGGACGCCAAGGCGCTTGACGCCGTGTCGATGATGGAGCTGTTCAAAAACCACATCAATCCGGGCCAGCTGCATTTCATGAAGCTGCTCGGCTTCCACAAGATCAAGATCGAGCGTGCCGATGGCATGTATTACTACGACCAGAACGGCCGCAAGATCCTCGATTTCTTTGGCGGTTTCGGCTCGCTGGCGCTCGGCCACAACCATCCGCGCGTGCTTGAGGCGCGCAAACAATTTCAGGAAGAAAAGCGCCACGAAATCGCTATCGCCTTCATGTCGCAATATGCCGCCGCACTGGCACACAACATTGCCGCCTGCTCGCCGGGCGACCTCGACATGGTGTTCCTCGGCTCTTCGGGTTCCGAAGCGATGGAAGCAGCGATCAAGGTTGCCGAACGCGCTGCCGGACCTGACCGTCCGAAGATCGTCTATGCCGAGAACTCGTTCCACGGCAAAACCAAGGGTGTCTTGTCGATCACCGACGGCGCGCTTTACCGCGGCGATTTCAAGCTTGTCGACAATGTGCTGAAGGTTCCGTTCGGCGACATTGACGCGGTCGAAAAGTTGTTCGCCTCCGACCCGAAGATCGGCACGATCGTTCTCGAAACCGTTCAGGGCGGCGGTGGCATCATTCAGGCGCCTGCAGAATACTGGCAGAAGCTGCGCGCATTGTGCGACAAATTCGGCGTCCTCTGGGTCGCAGATGAAGTGCAGTGCGGCTATGGCCGCACCGGCAAGTTCTATGCGTTCGAACATTACGGCGTCATTCCGGATGTGACGGCGCTGGCCAAGTCGCTCGGCGGCGGCAAGTCTGCAGTTGGTGCGATGATCGCCAGCCGCAAGGTTTACATGAAGGCCTATGGCACGCCGAAGACCGCGATGATCCACGCACAGGCGACGTTTGGCGGCATTGGCGAATCCTGTGTCACGGCCATCGAAGCGCTCAACGTGCTTTACGATGAAAACCTAATCGAAAACTCGGCCCGCGTCGGCGATCATTTGCTCACCCGCATGAGGGCGCTGCAGGCGAAATATCCGAAGATCATCAAGGATGTGCGCGGGCTTGGGCTGATGGTCGGGCTGGAGTTCCACGACTTCTCGCAGACGCTGCCGCTGGCCCTGCGCCCGATGATTGCCATGCTCGATGACAAGCTGAAAGGCTCGCTTTCCGGCTTCGTCGGTGCGCTGCTTTTGAAAGACCATGACGTGCTGGTGGCCTTCACCGAATATAACCGCAACGTCATCCGCCTTGAGCCGCCATTGATCTGCACGATGGCCGAAGCTGACATGTTCGTTGATGCGCTCGACAAGTTGCTCGGCAAAGGCATCACCGGCATCGTCAAGGACTTCATCATGAGCAAGCTGGGCTGAACAATGGCTTTGACAGCGGGAGCAGGCAGGGATGGCGTCGTGAACCGGATTGCTGACCTGCCCAGCTGGCTTGCGTCAGCAATGGCGGCCAACTCGGCCTTGCTTGGAGGATTGCTGTTCGCGCTGTTCGTTGCCGGTGTCACACTGATTTCGATTGTCTACCCGCAACCCAACTGGGATCTGATCGCCTATACGGCGGCGATTGCCGAACCGCGGTTCCATGATGCTGCAGGCCTCCACGCGCACGCGTTTGAGAGTGTCCGCCAGATGGTCGATGCAGCCCAGTTTGCCGCGCTCACCGGCAGCGACGCCTACCGTGCGCACCAGTTCGCCAATCCGGATGCGTTCGTTTCGATGCTCGGCATGTACAAGGTCAAGGCGCTTTACATCCAGATCGCCGCGGCCCTTGCGCCCGCCTTTGGCGATATTGGCGCCATGCGGCTCATCTCCACCGTTTCTACCGCAGCCACGGGCCTTGTCTTCCTGCTGTGGCTCTACCGCCGAAATGCATTTGCCTTCGCACCCGCCGTGATCGGCATCATGCTGATATCCGGCTATGCCGATGCCGCCCGGCTCGGTTCGCCAGATGCCTTCTTCATGGCGCTCCTGTCATTTGGCTTGTACCTTTATGACCGGCAAAAGCTCTGGCTTGCAGGACTTTCCCTGTTTCTGGCGACGCTGGTCCGGTCGGACACGGTGGTGTTCTTGGCGGCCTGGTCGGTCCTGATCCTGGTGTTTCAGGTCAAGGCCTGGCCAATCGTCGCTGCGTTTGCGGCGTCGCTCATCGCCTATCCGCTGGTCACCCACGCGGCCAATCATCCCGGCTTCTGGGCGCATTTCGTGTTTTCAACAACGGAGCAGAAACTGACCATGGACGGCTTCCATCCGGCATTTTCGGCCGCCGTCTATGTCCGTGCTTTGGCTATCGGGCTGGTGCGCACCATTTCTGAAACGTCTTGGCTGGCTGTGATCGGCTTGTTGTTGCCCGTGTGGGTCTGGCTTCGGGCACGGACTGCATTGCTGGGTTCACGCGAAGATGCACTGATCATCGCGCTGGTTGCCGGCGTGATCGGGCGCTTCATCCTGTTTCCGCTGCCCGATACGCGCATTCACGGCGCATACCTCACGCCGCTGCTGCTCCTGCTGCTTCCTGCGGCCATTGCATGGTTTGCGGGGCTCCGGACCGTTTCCAAGGCCGTTTGATCCCGCGATTTTCACCGCCGTCGCGCCTTTTCGCTTCGCATGTCGCAAACAGGCTTTGCCTGTGACGGCGGGAACAATAATGTGCTGTTCACATTTCAGATGGAGAAGCGTGCAATGGCCAAGTTTCCAACCAAGGCGAAGGTCGTCATCGTCGGACTGGGCGGCATCGTGGGCGCAAGCATTGCGCATCATTTGGTTGAGCGCGGATGGGACGACATTGTCGGCATCGACAAGTCAGGCATCCCGACTGATATCGGTTCGACAGCCCACGCCTCCGATTTCTGCTACACGGCATCCCACGACTTCATGTCGGTTTGGACCACACTCTATTCCATCGATTTCTTCGACAAGATGGGCCATTACGAGCGCATCGGCGGATTGGAAGTCGCCCGTGTCGGCGATGATGCGCGCATGGATGAAATCAAGCGCAAGGTTGCTTCCGCAAAGGCATTCGGTTCGCGCTCGCACCTGATCAGCCCGAAGGAAATCAAGGAAAAGTTCCCGCTGATTGAAGAGTCGGTGGTGCAGGGCGGTCTTTGGGATCCGGATGCAGGTCTCGTCATCCCGCGTTCGCAGACCGTGGCGGGCAAGCTGGTCGATCAAGCCGAAAAGACCGGCAAGCTCACATCCTTCTCCAACACTGCGGCCAAGTCGCTGGTGATTGAAAACGGCCGCATCAAGGGTGTGGTGACCGACCGCGGCACGATCATGGCCGACCATGTCGTGGTCTGCGCCGGCATATGGGGCCGCCTCATTGCCGAAATGGCTGGCGAAGACCTACCCGTCATGCCAATCGACCATCCGCTGACCTTCTTCGGGCCCTATACAGAGTTTGCCGGGACCGGCAAGGACATCGGCTATCCGCTGCTGCGCGACCAGGGCAACTCGGCCTACATGCGCGACACGGGCGATCCGACCACGTCCGAAGGCGGCATGATCGAGTGGGGCTATTACGAGGAAAAGAACCCGCGCCTTTGCCATCCGCGTGACATCCTCGAGAAGGAACAGTCCCGCCTGTCGCCATCGCAGCGCGATCTCGACATGGAGCATATCATCGAGCCGCTCGAGCGCGCCATTGAGCTGACACCGATCCTTGGCGAACTTGGCTATGACGAGCGCCGCTCGTTCAACGGCCTACTGCAGGTGACTGCTGATGGCGGCCCGTCGTGTGGCGAAAGCCGCAAGGTGCGCGGCCTTTGGTATTGCGTCGCCATCTGGGTCAAGGACGGCCCGGCCTATGGCAAGCTGATTGCCGACTGGATGACCGATGGCCGCACCGAATACGATCATGCCAAACTCGACTACGCGCGCTTTTACGATCATCAATTGACCGAAGAGTTCATCGCCGGGCGTTGCTACGAGACGGCTCAAAAGGTTTACAATCCGGCTGTGCATCCGCGCGAGCCGTTCGGCAACGGCCGCAACATCAAGCGCTCGCCGTTCTATGAGCGCGAAAAGGCGCTGGGCGGCCATTTCATGGAGCTTGGCGGCTGGGAGCGTGCGCATGGCTACGCTGCCAACGAGCATCTCCTTGCAAAGTACGGCGACCGCATTCCGGTGCGCGCCAATGAATGGGACAACCGCCATTTCTGGCGCGTTTCGAATGCCGAACATCTGGCGATGAGCGAAGACGTCGGCATGGTGAACCTGTCGCATTTCTACATTTTCGATGTGGAAGGTCCGGACCATGTCGATGCAATGGAATGGATCTGTGCCGCGAAAATCGGCGGCGATGGCAATATCGGCAAGGGCATTTACACCCACTTCCTCGACGATCACGGCATGGTGCGTGCCGATTTGACCGTCATCCGCATGGCCGACCGCTGCCGCGTGATTGATGGCGCCGATGCCGGTCCGCGCGATCTTCTCTACATCAAGCGTCTGGCCGAAGACAAAGGCTGGAACATAACCGTCACCGACCGCTCGAGCGAACTCGTCACGCTCGGCATCTGGGGCCCGAATGCCCGCGCCACCCTGAAGAAGGTTGTTGAAGACCCTGCAGCGCTTGATCCGGAAAACTTCCCGTTTGCAGCGCTCAAGCCGCTGCGCATTGCCGGTACGGATGTGACGGCTTTCCGCATTTCCTATGTCGGCGAGCAGGGGTGGGAACTCCATATGCGCTACGATGAGGCGTTGCCGGTCTGGGATGCGCTGGCTGCCGTCGGCGTGATGCCGTTCGGTGTCGAGACCTATGCCAACACGCGCCGTATGGAAAAGAGTCTTCGCCTGCAGAACGCCGATCTTTTGACTGAATACAACCTCATCGAGTCCGATCTGCAGCGCCCGAAGGTCAAGGAAGCGGATTTCCGTGGCAAGGCGGCGAACATTGCCCACCGCGCCCTGCCGCATCAGGTGGCCAAGCTTTGCACGCTGACGATGGAAGCCAATGTCGATGCCAAGGGCGTGAAGCGCTATCCCGTCGGCACCGTGCCGATCCTCAATCCGGCGACCGGCGACACAATCATCGACAGCCTTGGCCGCCGCTCGTTCTCGACCTCGATGGCCTATGGTCCGACCATCGGCAAGACAATCATGCTGGCTTACTTGCCGCACGACAAGGCGGTGAAGGGCAACACATTCGAGATCGAGTATTTCGGCGAGCGCTATCCGGTGGTGGTGGCCGGTGTCGGCTACGAGCCGCTGTATGACCCGGAGAATGCGAAACCGCGCAGCTAAGGCGTCGTGAAATTCATGCCGCTGCTGCCGGGATCGGCGGTCAGGTGGTTGCGGGAGCCGACACCAAAACAGGTGTCATGAGTTGCGCAATCGACGCGCTGCCACCCTTGTTGGCGAGTGTCCGGGCCGCGCTGCCTTTTCCGGCCATGGTCTCGCTCATGGTGAATGCGGAAATGAGCATTGTGGCCAGCGATACGCCGATCAGAACATGAGAAGCGGTTTTCATGAAATTGCCCTTCCGTATTCAAACCAGCGGCAAATCCGCCGGTTATCCATGGGTCGTGGGCAAAACGGAAAAGGTTCAAATCAGTTGCGAATATGGCCGAGCAACTGTTCGCGCTTCATCTTACTCGATCGTGAAAATAGAAGGTGGACTGTAGCTCAGCCGGCCTTTTTCATTGGCGGCATTGAAAGCCAGGTCTCGATGCTGTTTTCGAGGATCGACGCTGCCTCGGGCTTCATTGTGTAGTCGTTCATGCCTGCGGCAAGGCATTTGCCCTTGTCGCCGGCGAGATAGTGGTTGGTCATGCCGATAATCACAGGCGGCACGTCCATCCCGCCGGTCATGTCGCGGATGCGGCGGGTGGCTTCGATGCCGTTCATGCCTGGCATGGAGACATCCATCAAGATGAGCTTCGGGCAATGCTGCGCTACGATTTCCAGAGCCTCCTGTCCGTTGCCTGCAATGACATAGCGGTGGCCGGAAGCATTCAACGCATGCGAAAACACAATCTGGTTCACGTCGTCGTCTTCAACGACAAGAATTTCAACTGCCATCGGAAGCCTCGAGGATTTTGCCTGGCTGCCGGATTCGTTGACCGCTGCAACCACGTCTTCCAACACTGAAATCGGCGATATTGCCAAGGCCAGGTCTCTTGCTGCGCGAACCGGCGGCAGTTCCTTGATCGAGCGATTGGTAAACTCCGCTGCAATTTCATCGATATGCGAAGAATCCGGAACAATAATCATGTCAATCGGGCGGCTTGAGGCCGAAAGATGCATGGATGCCTCTGCGGCCAGCCGGGCGCTTTCGGCAAAGGCGACCTCATAGCCTTCTGCGATCAACTGATCCCGTACCGAATCCATGCTGCCTTCACGCGGGGCATAAAGGATAACGCGTCTTGGCTTGTCTTCCCTCGGTTGCTCTTTTGTCTTGGCGCTTTCCTGAGCTTCGGCGGCCAGATCAAACATGTCCTGAACCACGCCGAGCAAGGTGCTCGAGGAGCGGCGGATAATGTCGAGGCGATTGCGTTGAACCGGATCAAGATCTGATTTCATCATCAGTTCTGCTGCGGAGAGTACACCGGTCATGGGCGTTCTGATCGTATGGCTCAAGCGCGAGAGGGTGACGGCCTTGATCCGGTCTGCGGCCGAAGCCTCGCGTTCCGCACGGGATGCCCGCTCTTCCAGTTCGGCTTCGTGGGCAATGCTGCGGATGATCTCGATCTGGTTGCCTTCAGCGGTCTTCTCCACGAAAAGTGTTGCCGGGGTGCCGTCGAAACGCGTGAACTTTACGGGTTTCTCCATCTGCAGCGAGTCGGCGCGCAGTTCGGCTTGCATTTTGAACCAGGAGTCGCGCTCATTCATCGGCAGCGCTGCGCCGACCGACTTGGCCAGAGCATTCAAAACTTCCGTATGCAGCATCCCCGGCGCAACGACGGCGCCGATCATGTTGCAGCGGCGGCTGAAGGCCTTGTTGGTGGCAACCAGCAAGCCCTGTCTGTCATAGACGGAAACTTCATCGGGAACACAGTCAAGCGCCGAAAACAATTGGTCCTGGCGAAGCGAGGCGTCATTGTTCAACCGCGCCTGCGCGGTGTCAATCTGCAGCTGCCTTTCGGCTATTGTGGTGAGGGCAAAGGCCATCGGTGACAATTCGGCGTCGCCCTGGCGCACACAGGAGGAATAGTCTCCCAGCGCAAGCTTCTCCGCCAATTCGAGATCAGCAGCGCTCACACGGCATTTGATCGATGCGCGATAGGCGGCGATTGTTCCGGCGACCACCGAAACCGCAGCAGCCAGCAGAAATCCGGACGTGCCGGGGGCGCTGGCGCTGCCCAGCAGATACTGCGAGCAGATATTGATGATCGCGGCCGAACCCAACGCGGCGAATCCGGTAATCACACCGGATTGGATCGGTTCTTTGGCTAGTCGCTCTAACACAGGCGCGATCATATGGGGTTCCTGAAATTTCAGTCTAAGCGCAATCATACGGCAACCCGCTTAGATTGCCGTTAAATCGATAAATAAAAGTTTCGGAATAACGCCGCCAAGTTGTAAAGATGTTGCGGGCTGAAGAATTTGTCAGGCGGCGAGTGGGGCCTTGCGGTCCAACCGCTCTTGCTGAGGCGACCGGCCATATATTTCGCGGTAGCATTTCGAGAAATGCGAAGCCGAAACAAAGCCGCATGCGACGGCGACTTCAACCACAGGCAGTGATGATTGAATGAGCAGATGCCGTGCGCGGTCGAGCCGGATCTCCAGATAGTAGCGTGCGGGTGAACGGCCCATCTCATGACGGAACAGTCGCTCGATCTGCCGTCGTGACAAGCCGACATGATCGGCGATATCGATCAAAGACAGCGGTTCAGACAAGTTTGCTTCCATCAATTCAATGATGGAGAGCACTTTCGAATTTTGAACGCCAAGGCGCGCGCGAAGCGGCAATCGCTGTCGGTCTTGCGGGCTGCGAACCCGGTCGGTCAGGGCTTGTTCACAGACACGGTTGACCAGATTGTCGTCATGGTCATCGCTGATCAGCTTGGCCATCATGTCCAGCGCCGCCGTGCCGCCAGCGCAGGTGTAAATGTTGGAATCGACTTCAAACAAATCGGCGAAGACATTGGCCTTGGGGAAGGATTCAGAGAAGCCCGGCAGGTTTTCCCAATGGATGGCGCACCGTTTGCCCGAAAGCAGACCGGCTGCTGCAAGAATGTGCGCCCCGGTGCAAAGACCGCCAATCGAAACACCGCGATTGTATTCCTCGCGCAGGAAGGCAAAAACCGACTTGTTGTTGTATTTCTCGACGTTGACCCCCGAGCAGACGAAAATCATCGAGGGCTTGTCCGGGCCCATCATCATGCGGCGTTCTTCTTCCAGCGATGTCGTCACCGCGCAGGTTACGCCGTTGGATGCGTGAACAGGCTTTCCGTCAACAGATGACAATCGCCACTTGTATGATTCATAGCCAAGCATCCGGTTCGCCAGGCGCAGCGGCTCGATTGCTGTCGCAAATGCGATCATCGAAAAATCGGGAACGAGAAAGAAAACGATGGAGCGCTTGACGCCGGGCTTGCCGTTCATTTTGACCTGAGGTGGCTGACACTGGTTGGGGTGACATGTCGCACAAAGGCAAGGTCAAGGCTTGTCGTTATGCCAAAATCACCGGAAAACCCTTGTGGCACAAAGTTTTTCCGGTGAAAAGGGGTGTGTGTTGCATGTCGCAATATGAATTGCTCGCCGGTTATGGCATCCTTGGTTGAACTTCAGGGAAACGGGGTTGCAATGGAATTCTCGCGCGCACTCGCACACGCCAGCTTTATCGGCCTGATGTGGCTGATGATTGTGACCGCCATCCTGTTTGCGGCGTTGACTCTGGCGCAATATCTGCGCGACGAGCCCAACGCCAGTCCGGCGATAACAATCGGGAGTGCGATTGGCTGCTTGGCATTGGCCATGCTGCTCAGGTTTCTGGCGCGCAAGATCGTTGCCTGAACCGCAGCCAGCGGTCATTTGCCTGTCATTCGTGCGCACTAGACCGCCGTAAATATTGCAATTGCAATGCCCTGAAAACAGCGCTTAGCTGAAGAGGGGCGGCAATCGAATTCCATCTAACGGAGCATGTCATGACCATTTTCAAAACTGTCCGAAACAGCCTGCTGGCCGCCGCAGCTTTTGCCTTGTCCGCCGGGGCAGCGCAGGCGGAAAACGTCAAGATCACGCTGCTCGGGGTTGGCGATATCTATAAGTTTGACGGATCGAAAGCCCGTGGCGGCGTGGCGCGGCTGAACGCAGTTGCGCGCGCGGAAAAGGCTGCCAATCCGAACACGCTCTATCTGTTTGACGGCGACATGTTCTCGCCATCGCTCCTGTCCGGCCTCGACAAGGGCGAAAACATGGTGAAACTCACCGAGATCGTGCCATTTGATCTGGCAGTTCCGGGAAACCATGAATTTGATTTCGGGCCGGAATTGTTCATGGAGCGCCTCAAAGGCTCCAAATATCCCTGGGCGGCGATCAATGTCACCAAGGCGGATGGTTCGGCCATCGAAGGCCTCGGCGGCGTCATGATGAAGGAAGTCGGCGGCGTCAAGGTGGCCATCGTTCCGGTGGCGCAGGACACCACGCCGCAAGTCTCGTCTTCGGGCGATCTGAAATTTGGTGCAACGTCCGATTCCGCCATTGCGGCTGCCAAGCAGGCGCGCAAGGACGGCGCGGAAATTGTTGTTGGACTGGTGCAGGCGCCGCATTCTGACGACCAGAAAATGATGGCCTCAAAGGCGTTTGACGTGATCCTTTCGGGTGACGACCATGATCTGGTCGTTCAGTACAATGGCATCACTGCCTATGTGGACACATCGACTGACGCCAACTATCTGGTTCCGATCGACCTCAATGTGACGGTTGAAGAAAAAGACGGCAAGCGGTCCGTGAAATGGGAACCGAACTTCCGCTTCATTGACACCGCTTCGGTGACACCGGATCCGGAAACCATGAAAGTGGTCGAGGATTACCAAAAGCAACTCGACAATGAACTGAACGTGGTCATCGGCAAGACCTCCAACGGGCTCGACAGTCGCCGCAATGTGGTGCGTACGCAGGAGGCTGCAATCGGCAACCTGATTGCAGACGCGATGCGGGATGTGACGGGCGCCGACGTTGCGATTATGAACGGCGGCGGCATCCGCGCCGACAAGGAATATGCCGCTGGCTCCGACATCAGCCGCAAGGACATCCTGACCGAACTGCCGTTTGGCAACGTCACGGTCCTGGTCGAAGTGACCGGCAAGCAACTTCGCGAGGCTCTGGAAAACGGTGTTTCCAAGATAGAGGACGGAGCAGGGCGCTTTGCCCAGCTCTCCGGCATGAAGATTGAAGTGGATGTCACCAAGCCTGCCGGAAGCCGTGTGGTCACGGCGATGGTCGGCGACAAGCCGCTTGATGATGCCGCGTCCTACAAGCTCGCCACCAATGATTTCGTGCTTGGCGGCGGCGATGGGTTCACGTCGCTGACTGGCGGCAAAGTGCTGGTTGACGCGCGCGGCGGCAAACTCGTGGCCAACGACGTGATGGTTTATGTCAAGAAGCTTGGCACCGTCGACGCCAAGGTCGAGGGGCGGATCACCATCAAGCAGTGATCATCAAGACTGCCCTCTCCGTTACGCGGAGAGGGCAAATGTCTGAACGGCATATGAACCACCTGTTCAGCCCCAATAAAGCAGCGCATGATTAGTTTGCCTTTCATGGACGAAACAAAAGGGAACACCGCCATGAACAAGATCATCACTGCCACACTTTCCGCCGCCATTGCATTTGCCGTTGCCGCACCTGCCGCCGCCTCGGCCTTCTGGCCGGGAACGGCAATCAATCTCGCGCCGACAGACACGCTGAAGGTCCGCAAATGGCCGTCAGCCTATTCCCAGATCATCGATGCCTATGCTGACGGCGCGAATATATCGATGACCGGCCGCTGCAAGAACATCGTCACCAACGTCTCCTTCCGCGTCGATGCCGGCGGCTCGGCCAACTGGAAATATTCGAAGATGAAAAAGCCGAATGTCTGGTGCCAGGTCATGACCGATGGTGCACAGCTTGGCTGGGCCCGCGGCAAATACATCTGGCCGGAGTGAGTCGTTGACCCTCAGTTCCGCAGCGCTCCAAACAGCCTTCGGTCTTGCCAGCATGCTTGCAGGCAAGACCAGTCTGGGGCAGTTTCGCTGGTGAGGGCGTTTTGCTTTCGGGAGCACCGCGATGGCTGATATTCCGGAGATCGTGTCCATCAAGAGTTCGCGGCTGAAACTTGCAGGCCTTGGCTTGCTCGCCATTGTCATGACGGGCGTTTCGGCAGCGCTTGCCTTTGGCGGCGCGTTTCCTTTTGTCAGCGTGGCATCCATTGCCGGTTATGCAGGAACGCTCATTTTCGGGTTTGCTTCAGTTTACACAATCATCAAAATATTTGGTCCGCAGTCACCCGTCATTACAGTCAGCCTGGAAGGGATTTTCGATACCCGGCTCGCCAAAGCCATCATCAAATGGTCTGACATTCAGAATGTTACTGTGTGGGAGATGCAGGAGCAGCCGGTCATCGTGCTGCAAGTTGCTCCCGAAACCGAAGCTTCAATTGGCTTGACGCGCGCTGCGCGCTGGACGCGCAAGGCCAACAAGATGCTTGGCGCGGATGGCCTTTGCGTGACAGCGTCGGGGCTTCTCACCACGCATGACGAATTGTTGGCGCTGATTTTGAAATATCATGCCAGTGCTGTCGGTGAGGCTGCTGCCGCAGAGCTGTTTGATGATCCGGCCAATGCGCCGCAGGCAGGTCTTGTTCACACGCTGGTCGGGATCGAAAAGAGTGGGGCGAAAGACACGGAGGATTAGCTTCCGGCGTTACGCCCAGTTTAGAACTGCGTGATCACGCTGATCCCGAGCCCGTCGAACCGGTCCATCGCCATCAGCGCGGCGGGCGCGTCATCCAGCGTGATGTGCTTGCCGATCAACTTTTGTGGACTGAGTTTCCCCGCTGCGATCATCGCCAGCATCGCATCATAGCGGTGCGCCTGCATGCCGTGGGTGCCGAGGACCTGCAACTCATGGGCAATCACCTTCGACATCGGGATGCTCGGCGAGGCATGAACGCCGGTCATCAGCCCTGCCTGCACATGGCGGCCCCGGCGTCTCAGGCAGGCGATGGAGTTGAAGCAGGTCGTCGGCGAGCCGAGCGCATCCATCGACACATGCGCGCCGCCTTTGGTGATGTCGCGGATCGCGCCCACCACGTCCGTGGTCTCGGCAGCGTTGATCGTGGCGGCCGCGCCGATGTTGCGCGCCAACGCCAGTTTGCGGTCATCCAGATCTACCGCGATGACATTTGCGCCGCACGCGGCGGCGATCATGATGGCGGAGAGGCCGACACCGCCGGAGCCATGCACCGCCACCCATTCGCCCGGCTGCACCTTGGCGACATCGACGATGCCGCGAAAGGCCGTGGCGAAGCGGCAGCCGAGCGAGGCGGCAGTGACGGAGTCCATGCTTTCGGGCAGGTGGATGAGGTTGGTGTCGGCAAAATCGACCGCGACATATTCGGCGAATGACCCCCAGGCGGTGAAGCCCGGCTGGAACTGGTTTTCGCAGACCTGATGGTTGCCGGTATGGCACTCATGGCAATGCCCGCAGCCGCCGACAAACGGCACGGTGACCCGATCACCTTCGCGGAAACGCGAGACTCGGCTGCCGGTGGCGACGATGATTCCAGCCAGTTCATGGCCGGGAACGTGCGGCAGGTGGATGTCAGAGTCATGGCCAAGCCAGCCGTGGAAATCCGAACGGCAAAGGCCCGTCGCCTCGACCTTGATCACCACACCGCCGGGAGCTGGCGTCGGATCGGGGAGGGTGGTGACGACGGGAGGCTGGCGGAACTGGGTGTAATATACTGCGCGCATGGGGTCGTTGCCTTTCTAAGGAATACATGGGAACGCGCCGAGTTGGATGATCACAAAAATCGACGACAACCAGACCTCGTTCAAAGCTTTTTGAGCATTAATCTGGTTTTCCATTTTTAAACTCTATTTGCGCAGTTTACTTCAGGTGTATAGTGTTAGGGAAAGTTCTGCCTTATTCTCACGTGTTTAGACGAACTGGAGCCCATATGCCCGACACTTGGGAGGATATCGAAGGCGAAGTCGTTTGGCCGTTTTTGGCGAGCCGAGGTTACAGGGATTGGCTCGTAGAAAATTTTCAAGCGGTTACCAAGGACGATATGGAATCGCGCCGCACTGAACCATCAACTAAGATGCGTGGCAGGGCCAGGATCGCTGGTTTCCGCCCCGGCAAGGTACCCACTGCGCATCTGCGCAAGATGTACGGCAAGTCCTTCATAGCCGAGTTGGTCAATGAAATCATCAGCGAGCAGGCAAAAGCCATTCCAACAGGCCGCGGCGAGAAGGCTTCCATAATACCCAAAATCGTTAAGACGGAAGACGAAAAGGAAGCTGGCCAGAACCTCGAAGGGAAGGCTGATTTCTGGTTCGACACCAATTATGAAGGTTTACCGACCTTCACAGTTGCCGAATTGTCGTCGATTACGATTGTCCGCCCGATTGTTGAAATCAGCGACGCGGAAGTTGAAGAGCAGATCAATCGCATTGCGGATTCGGAGAAGACCTACACGGAAAAGAAGGGCAAGGCCGCCAAAGGCGATCGCGTTAAGTTCGATTGCCTGGGCAAGGTTGAAGGTGTTGCTTTCGAAGGCGGTAAGCATGAGGGCGCGAACCTTGTTCTGGGCACAAATCAGTTCATTCCGGGCTTCGACGATGAACTAGTTGGTCTTCAGGTCGGCGATGTAAAGCAGATCAATGTCACACTCCCTGAAAACTTCGGTGCCGCAAATCTCGCTGGCAAGGCCGCCACGTTCGACATCAGCGTAAAGTCCGTAGCCGCTGCAGAGCCGCTAGTGCTGGACGACGAACTAGCCAAGAAGCTCGGAATCGAGTCGATTGAACGCCTACGCTTAATGGTCCTTGAGCAAATCCAAAACCAGTATGGTTCGCACACCCGCCAGAAGGTAAAGCGCCAGCTCTTCGATCAGCTGGATGCTATGCACCGGTTCGAATCGCCGTCAAAGCTTGTAGATGCCGAATTCAATAGCATTTGGCAGCAGATTACACGTGAACTCGAAGGCAGAGGGAAGACCTTCGCGGACGAAGAAACCACGGAAGAAGACGCCCGCGCCGAATACCGCAAGTTGGCTGAGCGCCGTGTGCGCCTTGGCCTTGTGCTCTCCCAAATCGGCCAGAATGCTGGTGTAGAAGTAACTGAGCAGGAATTGCAGCGCGCCATGTATGACCAAGCCCGCCAACACAAGGGTCAGGAAGAGGCCGTTTACGACTACTTCAGTAATAATCCGGATGCCATCGCAGGCCTTCGTGCTCCGATCTTTGAAGAAAAAGTCGTCGACAAACTCCTATCAGAAGTTAGGGTCAAGGATGTTTTGGTTAAAAAAGAACTCCTATTGACAGATGATGATGGAATTTCATTCCAAGAAAGCAGTTTTGAAGATTTGGAAAATGAATCTGATTTTTCAGTCGGCTTTTTCGCAAGTGAAAACGCTTGGAATAGAGCAAATATCATTTCCCTGAACAATAGAGCTTTAGAGACAGTAAGGTCAATTAAGGAAACGCGAGCGTATGTAAAAAAAAACCTGATAGGAATTTTGGGCGGGGGCGATGAATAAGGTATTGGAACTCGCAGACATGATTTCAAATGTCGGGAAGGCGTTTGAAAGGATCAAAATGTTGGAGGAAAGCCAGCGAGAATTTTCCGATTTGATGCGGGGTTTTGATAAGAGAATTCGCGAATTGGAAGCGTCAACGCGGGAAATGAAGTCTGAAATAAAATTTGAAGCTTTAAAAGAAACACAAAGCGCGATAAATGGCGTTCAAGGTAAGATGTTTGAAATAATCACTGACCTCGCTGTAAAGGTAGATCGTCTGGATCGTAATGTGAGATTTGACGGTACTGGAAAGGATGGATCGATAATTGGAGGTCGCATTTTAGATCCTTCTAATGGAGAACTATTGCGGTCCCAGAAATCTAGTGACGAAGTTTGATCTTCGGCGATTTAGTTTAGTTCCAATGATTGATTGACTTATTTTTTAGCTTTCTCTGCTGGCGAAAACGTCGATCTGCAAGATTTGACGAACTGCGCCAACCCCTACCGCATTACTCGGCCATCCTGCTCAACGCCGTCTCCCGCCGCGCCGTCCGCTCGACCCATCCGCGGCCATCTCCACCACCCTGCGCTCCGGCAACTTCACTGCTTTTGCCAATTCCGGAAACGCATCGACCTTATTCGGCATCGCCATCGCATGGACGAACAGCTGCTGGAAATGCGGCTCCAGTGCGGTTTCGATTTTCTCGACCTTGGCGACCGTCGCTTCGATCTCGCGGCGGTGGGTGCGGTTGAGGAGGGCCATACGCGCGCCGGTGCCGGCGGCGTTGCCGACGGCCTTGACGCGGGCAAGGTCGCAGTCGGGGATGAGGCCCAAGACCATCGCGTATTTCGGGTCGATAAAGGAGCCGAACGCGCCGGCGAAGCGGATTTCGTCGACGTGGGTGACGTCCAGCTTTTCCATCAGCAATTTGATGCCGGCGTAGAGCGCAGCCTTGGCGAGCTGGATGGCGCGGACGTCGTTTTGGGTGACTGTGATGCGCTGCGCGCCGTCATGCAAAAGGTAGGAGAAGGTGCGGCCGTTTTCGAGGATGCGCGGGGTGCGCGCGGCCATCGCACCGTCGATCACGCCGTCTTCGGAGATGATGCCCGACAGGAACATTTCCGCGACCACTTCGATGATCGCCGAGCCGCAAATGCCGGTGATGCCGGTCTTGTCCGAGCTTTCAACAAAGCCGTCTTCGTCAGACCATTGCTCGGTGCCGATGACCTTGAACTTCGGCTCCAGCGTTTCCGGGTCAATGCGCACGCGTTCGATGGCTCCCGGTGCGGCGCGCTGGCCGGAGGAGATTTCCGCGCCTTCAAAAGCCGGGCCGGTGGGCGAGGAACAGGCGACAGTGCGCTGGCGGTTGCCAAGCACAATCTCGGCATTGGTGCCGACATCGACCAGCAGCATCATGTCATCCTGCCGGTCGGGGCCTTCCGACAGGGTCGCCGCCGCAGCGTCCGCGCCGACATGGCCGGCGATGCACGGCACGATGTAGAGCCGCGCGCCTTCATTGAGCGGGATGCCCATGTCGGAGGTCTTGCCCTTGACCGCGCCGGAGACGGCGAGCGCAAACGGCGCGCCGCCAAGCTCGGTCGGGTCGATGCCCAAAAAAAAGTGATGCATGACCGGATTGCCGACGAACACGGCGTCGAGAATGTCGGTGCGCTTGACGTTGCCCTGTTCGCAAACCTGATCGACCAGCGCGTTGATCGCATCGCGAACCGCTTTGGTGATCGCCTCCGCGCCGCCCGGATTCATCATCACGTAGGAGACGCGGCTCATCAGGTCCTCGCCGAAGCGGATCTGCGGGTTTTGCATGCCGACGGAGGCGGCGACGCGGCCCGACAGCAGCGAGACGAGGTTCATGGCAATCGTGGTCGAGCCGATGTCGCAGGCGATGCCATAGGCTTCATTGTGCAGGCCCGGCCACAGCGCGATGATGCGCGGCTTGTCGCTCTCGACATCCTTGTGGATGGCAGCGGTGACGCCCCATTTGCCCTTGCGCAAAATGGTCTGGACCTGGGGAAGGAGGTAGAAATCGACCTCCAGGTTCTTGTAGCCCCACTCTTTTTCAAGCGAGACCATCAGCCGGTCCATGTCGCCGAGCGGCTTGTGCATGTCCGGCTCTTCGACCTCGACATAGCAAAGATGGACAGCGGGATTGCGCTCGATGACGCGGTCGCCGACGGCCTTGCGGATCACCTGCGCATTGACGACCGTATCCTGTGGCACGTCGATGACGAGGTCGCCCTGAATGGTTGCCGAGCATGAGAGGCGGCGGTTCGGCGCGATCTCGCGCACTTCGGCATAGCGCAGCTCTTTCGGGCCACGCTCGGAAATATGGTCGTTGGACGAGACGATCTTGTGCTTGGCGAAGTTGCCTTCCTGCACCTCGACCTGACAGCGCCCGCACGTCGCCCGCCCGCCGCAGACGCTTTCGACATAAACGCCAAGCTGGCGCGCAGCTTCCAGCACGGCGGTGCCTTTGGGAAAACGGCCGCGTTTGCCCGACGGCATGAACAGGACAAGCGGATCGGACGGATTGCTCATGCCGGGAATGCTTCCATTTTGGATGTCCGCTTTAAGGATGTCTTCGCACCGCCCGGCGATACTGCGCCAGCGTTGGAGGCTGCCATGCCGGACATAATCCTCAGTGCCTTGTTTTCAAGCTTCTTCATCGTGCGTGTGGCCAAAGGGCCGTGGATGCGCAATCCGCAATATCTGGCGGTCAGCATTTTCGGTTCGGCAACGGCGATGCTGGTGCTGAATGCGCTGTCGCCGGGGGCGGCTGATGCGTTTATTGCCGGAAACGGCGCGGCGTTTGCCGGGGCGTATTTGAGCATCGCGGCCTTTGATATGGTCACGGGGCTCGCATAGGCACAACCGTTTCCGGCCAAACTCATTTCATTCCTCGCTTGGAAAGGCGTTTGGCATTGGCCTTGATCGTGCTGCGGGCCGGTTTCAGCCCTGCCGAGGCAATGTCGTCGGCAGCCTTTTTCATGTTTGGCATTTTGCCCAACGCCATGCCCCACCAGGCGGTCATCATCTGGCTTGTCATCTCGGACTGCATGGCGGCGATGCCATCAAAGGTCGCCTTGGTTTTCTCTTCCACCATGCGGCTGTCTTCCGCCGTGTCAGCGGCGGTTCTCAAAGCGCCCGGCAGCATCATGCGGGACATCCGCTGGGCAATGACCAGCGGGGCGTGCAGTCCGATTTCAGCCAAAGCCGCCTTGGTTTTTTTCATCTGCTGTTATGCGCCAACACGGGCGGCGCGGCCACCCCTGCGGCCACCGGCGGTCGGCGCGGCTGCGGGAGCGGGCGCAGCGCCTGGCGCTGCAGGCGCATAATCGCGGTAAGTCTTGATCCACTGTTCGCAGGACGGGTCTGTGCCGTTCAAGACGTTTGCGGCGCGGACGGCTTCCATTTCCTGCGGGCGGCAGGGGTTCATGATTGCAGACGTCATGCCCGCACCAATGACCATCGGGATGAAGCCGGCGTTGATGCCGTGGCGGTGGGGCAGGCCAAACGAGATGTTCGACAGGCCGCAGGTGGTGTTGACCTTGAGCTCATTGCGCAGGCGATAGAGCAAAGCGAAGACCTGGCGGCCCGCATCGCCCAGCGCGCCGATCGGCATCACCAGCGGATCAACCACGATGTCATGCGGCTTGATGCCGTAGTCCATGGCGCGCTCGACGATCTTCTTGGCGACGGCGAAACGCACATCCGGGTCCATCGAAATGCCGGTCTCGTCGTTTGAAATGGCAACGACCGGAACGTCATACTTCTTGCAGAGCGGCAGGATGGCTTCGAGCTTTTCTTCCTCGCCGGTGACCGAATTGACCAGCGGGCGGCCCTTGGCGACCTTCAGCGCGGCTTCAATCGCGGCTGAGACCGAACTGTCGATGGAGAGCGGCACGTCCACAAGGCCCTGCACGATCTGCATGGTCTGGACGAGGAGGCCCGGTTCGGTCTCGTTCGGGTTGACCGAGGTGACGCCTGCGTTCACGTCGAGCATCGTCGCGCCGGCGGCGACCTGTTCGAGCGCGTCCCTGATCACAGTCTCAAAATTGCCGGCCTGCATTTCCGCCGCCAGTTTCTTGCGGCCGGTCGGGTTGATGCGCTCACCGATGACGCAGAAAGGCTGGTCAAAACCGATGATGATTTCGCGGGTTGCCGAGGCAACGATGGTGCGGGTCATTGACGTTCTCCAGAAGACATAAAGATTTCTTTATATGGTTATGCGATTTTCATCAATCGCAAATTCTGTGGTTCATTCGGCGTGCGCGGCCTTCGCCGCCATGTTTTCGGGCGAAACGGCGTCGCGGTGCAGCAGGCCTTCGAGACGTTCGACGACCTGCGCCTCATCGCGGCGGGCTTCACGCATCCATGGGCGGCGGCCCTTGAGGATGCCGGATTCGTGGACGATTTCGGCGACATATTCTTCCTGCCGGTAGGCCATGACGTGGACGCCCTGAACACCTTCGATTTCCTTGACCTCGTTGATGATGTCGATGCACAGCCGCTTGCCTTCGGCCTTCTGGTCGTCCGCGCCTTCGATGCGCTTGATGATTTCGTCGGGAATGTGGATGCCCGGCACATTGGAGCGCATCCAGCGGGCGGTCTTGGCTGACGCCAGCGGGCCGACACCGACCAGAATGTAGCACTGCTCATGCAGGCCCATGTCGCGCACCCGCTTCATGAATTCGCGGAACAGCGGCACGTCATAGCAATACTGGCTCTGGACGAACTGCGCCCCGGCGCGGATTTTCTTGGCGAAATGCAGCGGCCGGAAATCGAACGGCGGCACAAACGGGTTGATCGCCGCGCCGAGAAACACGGCTGGCGGCGTGGTCAGCTTGCGGCCCGAGAGGAATTTGGCCTCGTCGCGCATGATTTTGATGGTTTCCAGCAGTGACATGGAATCAAGGTCAAACACGGGTTTCGCACCCGGCTGGTCGCCGCCCTGCACGCCGTCGCCGGTGAGGCAGAGAATGTTCTGCACGCCCATGGCGGAAGCGCCGAGCACGTCGCCCTGAATGGCGATGCGGTTCTTGTCGCGGCAGGCGATCTGCATGATCGGGGCATAGCCCATGCGGGTGAGCAAGGCGCAGATACCGACCGACGACATGTGGCAGTTGGCGCCGGACGCATCGACAGCGTTGATGCCATCCACCCAGCCGTCGAATATGGCGGCGCGTTCATGGACCTCGCGCGGGTCGGCGCTGTCCGGCGGATTGAGTTCGGCCGTGACAGCAAATTCACCGCGGCGCAGGATGCGCTCCAAACGGCCGCGGGAGGAGTGGCCGGGCAGGGGGTCAAGCGGCAGGCTCGGATCAACGGGATTTACGTCTGCAATCATGATGGGGACTTTTCTTCAGCAGCCTTGCGGGTGACGCGCAGCCAGGATGACGTGTCGCGCAGCGCCTGGCTGACCGGCTTCTGGATATCAAGAATTTTGTCGCCACTGGCCATGTTGCGCGAGCCTTCCCAGGCCTTGACCCAGACGCAGGGCATGTCGGCGATGACTTCGCAGTTGCCGTTGGCGCGTACTCCGCCGCACGGACCGTTGCGCAGCTGCTTGGGGCAATTCATCGGGCAGGACATGCCGGTCGAGGACAGAATGCACTGGCCGCACATGCGGCAATCGAACATGAAGCCCTTGACGCCCTTCTCCAGGGTCGAGACCGGGCGTTCGGCGCGGTCATAGCCGATTTTGGCGAACAGCGGATGAATTTTGACCAGGGTGGAGGAAAAGCGGTTGTAGAACCATTCGAGGAAGCGCGAATGGCGGATCGACCAGTAGCGGATGGTCAGCGCGCGGCGCTTGCGGCCGTCAGCGGAGAAATTGACCGGCCCGATTTCAAGCTTTGGGGCGGGCTTCTTGGCGACTGCAGCTTTGGCTGGAACCGGCTTGGCGGCGACATCAGACATTGTTGGAGCCTCCGGCCTTGACCAGCGCCACCAAGCGGTCATGGGTGTATTCGGCATCAATGGCAGCAAGGGCTTTTTCGGCCTCTGCCTCCAGATCATCGGAAACAGCAATCGGAGCGGCTTTGCGCCATTCGGCAAGATACGCGTCGGTATCGCCGGCGCCGGTGCGCATGGCGCACATATCGATGGCTTCGGTGAAGCGCAGCGGCAGTTCGCGCTTGGCCGTCTGGCGGCCCTTTTTGACGATGACTTGGGCAGGGATATCGCGCCAATGGACGATAATCAGGTCAGCCATGAATGATGCTCCGGTTCGGGTGGAAGGTGCAGTCAAGCTGGGGTTTGAGCTTGTTGCGGCACGACGCCGTTCACTCAAAATGCGACGCCTATATGCGACATGTCGCTATTGCAGCCAAAAAGGCGCAATTCAATCAGAAAAAGCCGTGGGCAAAAGACGAAACCGTGCCGGCGATGGCCACCAAAAACGCCAGAAATCCGACGCCGATGCCAAGGCCGAGTGTCAGCAAAACACCATCGCGCTGAGACAGCGAGAGGCCCATCAACACCATGGCAAATGCAGGTATCCAGTTGGCGCCGGGAATGGGCAGGATGACCAAAATCGACAGCAGGGCGCACAGCACGCCAACCAACCGCTCGCCAAGCATGACCGGAAACGGCCACAAGCGCGGCTTGATGTAATGTTCAATCCGGCGCAGGCGTGGCGTGATGGAGCGCATGATGGATTTGAACCGTTCCGCCCTGAAGGACCGGTTCAAGATCACTTTCGGCAGCCAGACGCTTTGATGGCCGAGGATCATCTGCACCGCGATGATCAGCGGCGGGATGCCGAAGACCAGGGTTGAGCCGGGCGGCAGGATCGGGATCAGATTGATTGAGGAGAAAACCACCAGCAGCGCCGCGAAACTGCGGTCGCCCAAGGCCGTGCGCAAAGACCCGAGGCTGACATCGCCTTCATGCTTGTGCGCGAAATCGCGCAGCACGCGCGACAGCGGCCTGTGCGACCGTTTCCGCTTGGGCGCAGTGTCTTCTGCCATCATATCCGGTTCCATGATGGTTTGTTCAATCTCCGGATTTTCAGGCGAAAACAAGTGCAAAGTCCTCCACGCGGGCATATTCACAGCCAGTCGTGACGAATTGGTGAAAACGCGCAAGGAACTTGCGGTTTTTTAAAGATATTTACAGATCAGAGCGCTTTCAAGGCAGGCGTGAGATCGCCATAGCCGGTGAAGCGGTATTCATAGTCGAGGCCAAGATAATCCGCCGCCCATTTGGCCTTGGACTGAAGCGCTTCATCGACGGTTTGCGCCAAATAGACGATCTTGGTGTAGTTGCCGAAGACCATCTGTTTGATCTCTGGATGCTGCTCTAGCTTTAACGGCTCGATGACGAAGGTTTCAAACTGGCGGGCCAGCAGGTCAGTCAAATAAAAGGCCGTGAACTCGGTTTCCGCCTCGCTGATGAATTTTTCCGTGCCGGTAAAGAAGGCGTAGCAATGCGGGCCTGCTATGCGCTCTATGCCTTCTTCAGCGCAAATCTTGTCGAGTTCGCCCTGGGTGCCGCATTCAGCGTAGCCGATGTATATCTTTGTGAATCCCTCTTCGCGGGCTTCTGCAATGGCCAGCCGCATCGCGGGGGCGATTTTCGCCGGATAGACGTGCCAGATGGCAGGCAGGCATTTGAGATCAATGTGGTCGAGCCCATTGATGTCTTTTATTGCGATGATTTCGCGCGCAATTGCGCCGCAAGCAATAATTCGAACTTTTTCCGAGTTCATGCGTTGTGGTATCGACTCACTGTCACCCATCGACAACTACCTGACCAACAAAAAGGAAACCGACCAATGACCAATCATCGTTTTCTCACTGTTTTTGCTCTTGTTGCCGCCCTGTTTGCCGCTTCGTGCGCCAACACCGTGCGCGGTGTGGGCAAAGACGTCAATCAAACGGCTGATGCTGTCGAAGACTCGATCAACTGATCCTTCGTTCCAAGGCTGACATGCCACAATATTGACGACCGCACCTGTGCGGTCGTTAAAAACTGTTGAATGCCGTTCCCGATCCTTCGTGCCGTTCATCCGTCAACCGGGCCGCGCTACGAACCAATAGCCTTGTTTTCAAGCCGATAACGGCTGAGCCGACATGATGAGCTGAACCATGCTCAATTCCCGGCGCTTTTCAAAGCCCGTCACGCCCGCGCGTTGTGCCTGCGCTTCATGTAGTCCTTGGCGGTCTCGACAGCCACTGCCGCATCGCGGCAGTAGGCATCCGCGCCCACGGCCTTACCGAACTCTTCGTTGAGCGGCGCGCCGCCGACGAGGATGACGTAATCGTCGCGGATGCCCTTTTCCTTCATCGTGTCGATGACGACCTTCATGTAGGGCATCGTTGTGGTCAAAAGCGCCGACATGCCGAGAATGTCCGGCTTGTGCTCTTCGATGGCGTTCAAATAGTTTTCGACCGGATTGTTGATGCCAAGGTCGATGACGTCAAAGCCTGCGCCTTCCATCATCATGCCGACCAGGTTCTTGCCGATGTCGTGGATGTCGCCCTTGACGGTGCCGATGACCATCTTGCCCTGCTTGGGCGCGCCGGTGGCGGCGAGTAGTGGGCGAAGGATGAACATACCGGCCTTCATGGCGTTGGCGGACAAAAGCACTTCCGGCACGAACAGGATGCCGTCGCGGAAATCCTCGCCGACGATGCGCATGCCTTCGACCAGCGCCTGCGTCAGCACATCATAAGGCACCCAGCCGCGTTCCAGCAGGATGTTGGTGCCTTCTTCAATCTCTTCCTTCAGACCATCATAAAGGTCGTCGTGCATCTGTTGCACAAGTTCGTCGTCGGAGAGTTCGGAGAGGATGATTTCGTCGTCAGCCATGGAATAGGTCCTTGCATGCGGGGCGATTGCCTATGTCTATAACTATCTGTTGGTTAAAACAAAAGACACTGCCTGAAAGCGACTTGGGCCACATGGAATGCGACGGAACCCATTTCGATTTTGTCGCCCCTGCGCCACGCCGGGGCGCTGATGGGCTTGTGGGCCGTTGCGTCGCAACTAGAATGGCGCGACAAACAGGCAGCGGCCTTGAACCGCGCGGACATGAAAGTTTGACCTGATGAGCGATGATGTGACGATTGAAACCGAAGTTCCGGCGGCCGGGGGACGGCGCGGCGCGCGCAATTCGGGCGGTGCG
>JBGSHY010000046.1:0-54016 GCA_041751995.1 Rhizobiaceae bacterium
TGCCGTCTTCACTCCGGATTCCTGCTCCCGCAAAATGCCGATGATCTGTTGTTCCGTGAACCGTGATCGCTTCATTCGTCCGTCTCCTGCCTGGAACGGACTCTACCAAAATCTGGAGGAGGTTCAGGGTCTCAGGTCAGAACTAACAGCACACGGCTATGATCATTACGAACTTCGAGAAGAGAAGTTCCACCTCTGCAACGAAGTTTCACATGCGCAAGATGGGTATTGGCTTCATCCGAAGCGGCTAGATTATTACCGGCAAAATGGACTGCTGGACTGAAGTCAGGCAAGCCCCTCAATAAGGGCTCGCCACATCACCGGTCTCAACATATACCGTCTTGATCTGGCTGTAGACCCGCAGCGCTTCGATGGAGTTTTCACGGCCGATGCCGGATTTGCGGAAGCCGCCGAAGGCGATTTCGGATGGGGCCAGATTGTAATTGTTGATCCAGCAGGACCCTGCCTTGATCTGGCCGATCACGCGGTGGGCGCGGGCCATGTCCCTGGTGAAGACACCAGCGGACAGGCCGAACTCCGTGTCGTTCGCCCGCGCGATTGCCTCGTCCTCGTCGTCAAACGAGAAGACAGCCATCACCGGCCCGAAGATTTCCTCGCGGGCAATGCGCATCTGGTCGGTCACGCCGGTGAACACCGTCGGCTCGATCCACGCGCCGCCTTCAAAGCCCTGCATGTTCGGAATGCCGCCGCCATGGGCCAGCGTCGCGCCTTCGGCTTGGCCGATGTCGATATAGCCCTTGACCTTGTCGCGCTGGGCAAGGCTGACCATCGGCCCCATCTGCGTGTCCGGATCCATCGGGTCGCCGATCTTGATCGCCTTGGTGCGCGCGATCAGCCGCTCGACAAACTGGTCATGGAAATTACGCTGCACATAAACGCGCGTGCCATTGGAGCAGACCTGACCGGTCGAATAGAAATTCGCCAGCATCGCCCCGCCAACGGCGTTTTCGAGATCGGCGTCGTCGAAGATCACCAGCGGTGATTTGCCGCCAAGCTCCATGGTCGCATGCTTCATCTGCCCGCCGGCAGCGGCCATCACCTTCATGCCGGTCGGCACCGAACCGGTCAGCGAAATCTTGTCTATGCCCGGATGATTGACGATCATCGAGCCGACAGCGCCGCGCCCCTGAACGACCTGGAACAGGCCTGCCGGAAGCCCGGCTTCCTCATAGGCCTCGGCCAAAGCCAATGCGGAAAGCGGGGTGTTTTCCGACGGTTTGAATATGATCGCATTGCCCATGGCGAGAGCCGGTGCGGATTTCCACGCCGCGCCCTGAATCGGATAGTTCCACGCGCCGATAGCGCCGCACACGCCGATGGCCTCGCGCCGCGTGTACGCGAACGGCCCGCCAAGGTCGATCATCTCGCCATTGAACGCCGCCACCGCGCCGCCCATGAACTCCAGCGTGTCCGCAGCCGAGGCAGGGTCGGCCACGGTCGTTTCCTGAATGGCCTTGCCGGTGTCGAGTGTTTCGATCTCGGAGATTTCCTGATTGCGGCGGCGCAGGATGTCCGCAGTCTTGCGCAAGATACGTCCGCGCTCGACAGGCTTCAGCGCCGCCCATGCCGGCTGCGCCGCTTGCGCTGCGGCAACGGCCCGATCGACCACGGCCTGCGTCGCCTCATGCAGCCGTGCGATCACTTCGCCAGTAGCCGGATAGATGCTTTCGAGGACAGGTCCAGCGGCGTCATCAATGAAGCGGCCGTTCACATAGTGGGAGCCTTTGGGTTGTGCGCGCATGATGGTCTCCTCAGCGGTCTGAAACTTGCCACCGCGGATTGATCCACGGCTCGAGATTGGAACGGGGCAGGGGTGTCTTGCCCAGGATATGGTCGGCGGCCTTTTCGCCCGTCATGATCGACGGGGCGTTGAGGTTGCCGTTGGTAACCTGCGGGAAAATCGACGAGTCCGCCACTCGCAAACCCTCAACGCCGATCACCCGCGTTTCAGGATCAACCACGGCGTGGCGGTCATCGCTTGCGCCCATGCGACATGTGCCGCACGGATGATAGGCGCTTTCGACATGCTGGCGCAGAAATTCATCCAGCTGTTCGTCACTCTGCACATGGCTTCCCGGCTGGATTTCATCGCCGCGATAAAGGTCAAACGCCTTCTGTCCGAAGATTTCGCGCGTCAGCCGCACGCAATGGCGGAACTCGCGCCAGTCGTCTTCGTGGCTCATGTAGTTGAAGAATATCTTCGGGCTGTCATTGGGGTCGGCCGAGCGCAGCGACACCGCCCCGCGCGACTTGGAACGCATCGGCCCGACATGCGCCTGGAACCCGTGGCTCTTCGCCGCCGCCTTGCCGTCATAACGGATGGCGACCGGGATGAAGTGATACTCGATATCCGGATAGTCGATGCCGGGCGCGGAGCGCAGGAAGGCGCAGGCCTCGAAGTGGTTGGTCGTGCCCATGCCCGTCTTGGTGAACAGCCATTGCGCGCCGATGACGCCCTTGGATATCCAGTTCAAGTGCGAGTAGAGCGTGATCGGCTGGATACATTTTTGCTGGATGTAAACCTCGAGATGATCCTGCAGATTCTTGCCGACGCCCGGCCGGTCCGCCACCACATCAATGCCAAGCGCCTTGAGTTCGGCAGCCGGTCCGATGCCGGAAAGCAGCAGCAGTTTCGGCGAGTTGATCGACGAGGCGGCAAGGATCACTTCGCGCCGCGCTTTGACGACCTGAATCTGCCCGTGAGCTTCGATTTCAACACCGACGGCGCGTTGATTCTCAATCACCACTTTCCGCGCGAAGCCATTGACGAGGAAGACATTTCCCCGCTTCAAGGCTGGGCGCAAATAGGCATTCGCCGTGGACCAGCGCACGCCCTTGTGCGTCGTCTGCTCCATGGCGCTAAAGCCCTCCTGCTTCAGTCCATTATAGTCTTCAGTCAGTTCAAACCCGGCTTGGCGACCTGCCTCGACGAATGCGCCATACAACGGATTCTTGCGCGGTCCGCGCTTGACATGCATCGGCCCGGAACGCCCGCGCGCGCCTTCTTCGCCGCCCTCGACATTCTCCATCCGCTGGAAGTACGGCAGCACGTCGGCATAGGACCAGCCGTTCGCGCCCTGTTCGGCCCAATGGTCGAAATCCCTGGCGTGGCCGCGCACATAGACCATGCCATTGATCGACGATGAGCCGCCGATTACCCGCCCGCGCGGCGTCGCCAGACGCCGGTTGTTCAGGTTTGGCTCCGGCTCGGTCTTGAAGCCCCAGTCATAGCGCTTCATGCTCATCGGGATCGAAAGCGCCGCCGGCATCTGGATGAACGGCCCGAAGTCCGTGCCGCCAAGTTCAATCACCGCGACAGTGTATTTGCCGTCCTCGGACAAGCGATATGCCAGTGCCGAGCCAGCCGAGCCGGACCCGACGATGACGTAGTCGGCCTCAAGTGCGGTCGGAGGAGTAAAGAAATGTTTGCCGGACGTCATTGTGCTCAGGCCTCGGGATGGCGAAGCGGCTCGAACGAAACCGCGACATGGGTTGAATAGGCCGGGCGGGAGAGCAGCCGTTCGTAGTAGGCCTTGAGGTTCGGAACGTCCGCGCGGTCGTGATCGAGCACGAAGTAGCGGTGCAACTGTACGCCGCAGGCGATGTCCGCAAATGTGAATGCTTCGCCGCCGAGCCACGGACCTTTGCCGATCCGCGCGTCAAGCAGCGGCATGGCCTTCTTCAGCCGCACTTCGGCGGCTGTCACAGTCGCGAGATCGCGCGCGGACTTTGCCGTCCGCACCAACTGGATAAAGAGGACCGAGATGAAGTCCGGATAGATAGTCGAGCGCATCCATTCCGCCCACATGTCGAGCGCAGCGCGCTTGCCCGGATCACGTGGCCAGAACGTGTCATCTCCATACTTGCAGGCAAGATAGCGGACAACCGCCGCGCTTTCCCAAACCACTGTATCGCCATCCTTGATGGTCGGCACAAGCCCGTGCGGGTTCATCGCGCGGTATTCGGGCATGTCTGTCTTGCCGAACGCCGCGCCATAGTCGAGCCGTTCGTGTTCCAGCCCGAGTTCGGCGATGCACCACATCACCGCCTGCACATTGACCGACGTGTTGCGTCCAAAAACCGTGATCATCACTCGCCCCTCGGAAAACGCTTGGACTCTTCCAGTATGTTCAAATCCATGTGGTTGCGCATGTAGCGCTCGGATGCCTTTTGCAGCGGCTGGTAATCCCACGGGAAGTATGCGCCGTTGCGCAGCGCCTCATACACCACCCAGCGCCGCGCCTGGCTCTGGCGCACGCCCGCATCGTAAGCATCCAAATCCCACCGCGCCCGCACCCGTTCCATCCATTTGGCAACATCAGCCGCATGCGCCGGATTAGCCGCCAGATTGGTCAGCTCTTGTGGGTCATCCTTCAGGTTGAACAGCATCGGCGGATCGAGTTCGCAATGCGCGAATTTCCAGTCGCCCTCGCGTATGCACACCAGAGGCGCTTGGCTTCCTTCCGCCGCATATTCCATCAGCACCGGTGCAGTCCGCGCCTCGCCCTTCATCAGTGGCACAAGGCTTTCCCCGTCCGTCCACGGCATGATCTCGCCGATATCAATACCCGCCAGATCGGCCAGCGTCGGGTTCACATCCAGCGTCGAGACCGGCGCCGTCACCAGCCGCGGCTCAATGCCGGGCCTGGCAATCGTCAGCGGCACCCGCGCCGAGCCATCAAAGAAGCTCATCTTGAACCAAAGTCCGCGCTCGCCCAGCATGTCGCCGTGGTCCGAGGTGAAAACAATGATCGTATTGTCGAGCATCCGCGTCAGCCGCAATGTCTCGATCAACTCGCCCACTTTCTCGTCCATGAACGAAATGTTGGCAAAGTAGCCCTGCCGCGCCCGGCGCACATCACTGCGCTTGATATCAAAGCTCTCGTGGTCGCATGCCTTGATCAATCGCTTGGAATGCGGGTCCTGGTCCTCAAACGCCATCTCGCCAACTGTTGGCTCCAGTTCGGCGCAATTCTCGTACAAATCCCAATATTTCCGCCGCGCCACATATGGGTCATGCGGATGCGTGAACGATACCGTCAGGCACCATGGCCGCCGGTCCGCGTCGGTCGAAACCCGCGAATATTGGTAAAGCTTCTGGTTGGCAAAAAACGCCACCTCATCGTCATATTCCATCTGGTTGGAAATCTCGGCCACGCCCGCGCCGGTCACCGAACCCAGATTGTGATACCACCAGTCGATCCGCTGGCCCTGCTTGCGATAGTCCGGCGTCCAGCCAAAATCAGCGGGGTAAATGTCGGTCGTCAGCCGCTCTTCAAACCCGTGAAGCTGGTCCGGCCCGACAAAATGCATCTTGCCAGAAAGCGCTGTCTCATACCCCGCCCGCCGCAGATGGTGCGCATAGGTCGGAATGTCGGAGCGGAACTCTGCCGCATTGTCATAAACCCCGGTCCGCGATGGCAATTGCCCGCTCATGAATGAGGCGCGGGCAGGGGCGCATAGCGGCGATCCGGTATAGGTGTTGGCAAACCGCACCGAACGCTTGGCCAGCGCTTTCAAGTTCGGCGCATGCAGGAAGTCAGCCGGACCATCGGGATAAAGTGTCCCGTTGAACTGGTCGGTCATGATGATCAAAATGTTCGGACGGCTCATCGATCAGTTCCCCCTGGAAAGCCAAAGTTTCTTGGCCAGCATTGTGTCGGCATAGTCGGAAATCAGCGCAATGGCGCTTGCCCGGTCCGGACCGGAATTCTTCAGCGCGCGGCGGATGTAGAGCCCGTCGATCAAAGCAGCGATTCCCTCGGCGATCTCGCCGGCAGCGGTGCGGTCTGTCAGGCGCACTAGCGCATACATCAGATTGGAGTGCAGACGCCGCGCATAGATCGTCAGGAGGTGCTGAAGCGCCGGCGTGCGGTGGGCTTCCATGTAGAAAGCAAGCCATGCGGCCACGGTGCCAGGCGCAAACTGCTTTTCGGAAAAGTTGACGTCAATGATCGTCGCCAACCTTTGGCGGGGCGTTTCGGACGACTGCAGACACGCGCGTACATCTTCACCAAGTTCTGTCAGCAACGAACGCATCGTAGCCTCCAGCAACCGTTCCTTGTTGCCAAAATAATGATGGGCCAGCGCCGTCGAAACGCCCGCGCGCCCGGCAATGTCGGACACGGTCACATCCAGCGCCCCCCTGTCGCCAATCGCCGCAATTGCCGCGTCAATCAGCGCGCGGCGCCGTATTGGCTCCATTCCAATTTTTGGCATTCAGACCTCCGAAAGAGGAGAGGATTATTATTGATTGATCAGTCAATCAAGAAAAATCATGGCTCTGCCGCCTTGCCGCCAGCAATCGTTTGCGGCAAGCAGGAAGCTATATTCAGGAGAGACAGATGGACAATCCGGTTCTGGTTGAAGTCTTGCGCGGCGCGGTTGTCGAAAGCCGCCATCGCGGCGCGGTTTCCGTTGTTGACGGCGACGGCAAGGCGGTCCTGACCATCGGTGATGTCGCCCGGCCCATGTTTCCGCGTTCGGCCGTCAAGGCCATACAAGCGCTGCCGCTGGTCGAAAGCGGCGCGGCGGATGACCTGATGTTCGGCAACCGGGAACTCGCGCTCGCCTGCGCCTCGCACAATGGCGAGGACGGCCACATCGAAACTGCCCGCACCATGCTCGCGCGGGCAGGCATCACCGAAGAATCCTTCGAATGCGGCGCGCATTGGCCATTTTACCAGGCTAACCTGATCGAATTCGTCGAGCAGGGCAAAAAGCCGCTCGCTGTTCATAACAATTGCTCGGGTAAACACGCCGGTTTTCTGTGCTTCGCCTGCCATGAAGGTATCGAAACAAATGGCTACGTCGCGTTGGGCCATAAGGTTCAGGACGCCGTCCGTGATGCCATGGAAAGTGTCACCGGAGCAGCGCATTCCGTTGACCAATGCGGCACCGACGGCTGCTCCATCCCGACCTATGCAATTCCGTTGGAAGCCATGGCGCTCGGATTTGCCAAAATGGCGACTGGCAACGGCCTGGGTCCAGAGCGCGCCAAGGCCGCCCACCGCCTGATTGACGCCTGCATGGCCGAACCCTGGCACACGGCCGGGACAGGCCGGGCCTGCACCGAAATCATGCAAGCTGCCCCCGGGCGCGTTTTCGCAAAAGTCGGCGCCGAGGGCGTATATGCGGCGGCAATTCCGGAACTCGGCCTCGGCATCGCGCTCAAATGCGACGACGGCTCTGAACGCGGCGCGATTGCCATGGTCAATGCATTGCTGGCCAGACAGTTCGGCAAGGATGAGGCATCAGAAACCTATCGCACCGCCGCCAACAAGGGGTTCCGCAACTGGAACAAGATTGAAGTCGGGCGTTTCAGACCTTCAGGCCCGCTCGCGTAAGACCAGATGTTTCCGGCGATTTCTCCAAGTCAGCGCCTTGGCCGAGGGCGTCTGCAACTTCAGCATACATTTGGTTGCGTTATTTCGTCAGCTGCAATTTTTGCTTAACACTCCTTGTGCACAATCCGCGAACCGGCTGCGAAGAGGACAGCCTTTGCGCGCTCGGCTGTCAACTCCGGCGCGTTCCGATTGAGGAGGCAGGCATGGCATCAGCGGCATTCAAGGCACGCAGTCCCGAACGCGATCTCAAAAATGATGATCTGCGAATTGAGCGGCTCGACAAGAGCCTGGAAGATGTGATCAGCGAAGTCCGGTCGGAGCGGAACGGCTTGCGCGCACGCTATATGAGTTCTGCCGACAATTCCGTCAGGCCGCTGGATATGGCTGACACATTGACGGCGAGTGTGGCCGAAGAGGCTCTTGAAGTGCTGCGCGCCTGTGTCACGCGCCTGAAGATGCTCGACGCGCAGGAAAACGTCCTGCGCCAGATGCAGATGGATCTCGCCCTCCTGCAGGGCAAGCGCGTCGAATAGGCGGCTTGCTGCAACACGAAGGTCATTATCAGTCAATTTGCTTTCCGTTCGCCCGGCGGAACGCAGCGATAATCAGTTCGCCTCGTTCCGATCAATGGTCACGTTGGCAAATCCCTGATTGCCATGCTTTGCCATGTCACCGGTGACAATCTTGTCCCAGGCATGTCCGAACACCGCGCCTGTGGCGATCTGGTCGAAAACATTGCCGGTAATCACCGCCTTGCCAGACCCGTCAGCAACAGAAACCGCAATGCCTTCGCCCGCTTGCCTTATGACGTTGCCTGTCACCGACACGTTGCGCAAATAGGGGCCCCAGCCGAGCGCAATGCCGATGTTCGGCGCGCCGTCGATGGTGTTGCCGGTGATCGCCGTATCGGCCTCTGCCGAAATGCCGTTACCAAAGCCAAGCCCTTCGGCCGGGTAGGGACCCTTCGTCGAGAGATTGCGGACAATGTTGCCGGAGACTGTGGCGAGCCGCCCGCCCTCGTTGAAATTCACCACCGAAATGCCGTTGGCTGCGCCATCGACAATGTTGTCGGCGATCACCGAACCTGCAAACTTGAATTCGGCGTAAATCGCTGTCTCACCCGAATCGCGGCAATTATTGCCGATGATCTGCGCATTGCTGGCGCTGTTGCAGCGGATGGCGGAAAAAGTGCAATCCGAGACCTGATTGCCCGTAACTTGCACATTGCCGGCGCGGAACACGTTGATGCCGTTGCCGTTCTGCCCGGTCCCGCCCGCCCGCGAACTGATCCGCTCGACGCGGTTGCCAGAAATGATGGTGCTGTCGGCAGCCTCCGTCCACCGGTGCACCAGAATGCCGCCATTGGCGCAGTCGTTGACCGTGTTTCCGGCAATCGTCACGCCCGAGCCCTCGACACTCCAGATCCCTGCATCCGCCGCACCGGAAACGGATGTCCGCTCAATTCGTCCCGCTGATGCCTCCAGCACCAGGCCATGCTTGGTGCTGCCGACAATCTCGCAATTGTCGATCAAGACCTTTGGCACCCGCCGCCCTTCGATGAGCCCCTGCGCCTGATCTGAAAGGGCACGGTTTGCCCCGTCAAACGTTACGCCCTCGATGAACAGGATTTCCGTGCTCTCTGCCGAAAACAGAAACCCGTCGCCGCCATAGACAATGCGCGATGCGCCCGGGACGCCGGTAATGCGCACCCGTTTTGGCAGCGCCATATTGGAAATACGGAATGTCCCGGCAGGCAGAAAAATCGGTTGGTTGGTTGCAGAAGCCGCATTGAGGATTTCGGCAAACTTGCGCGATTGGTCATCCGGTGTATCCGGCATGAAGCCGAAATCCGTCGGATCGATTGAGCCGCGCATCGACGCATTCTGCAGCGCCTGTGCGTTAGCCCGCCCCATCAGGAACGGCATCGCCAAGCCTGTCCCGATACCTGTCAGAAATTCACGCCGACGCATCTGCACTCTCCATTTGCTTCGGTGCAGCACAAACGGTGCCAGTATCAGCGTTTCATTATGGGACACCAACGCGTTGCCAATCTTGGACCCATTTGACAAGGATCAACGGCTGACCGCACCATGGGTGCGACAAATCAAGCCAACAAAAAATCGGGAGTGGTTTCAGGTCATGAGCAGCGCATTCACAAAAGACGTCGATGAAGGCGGCACATTGCCGGATGTCGGCGAACGCCCGGTCAGTTCGGCGCGCAATCTGGTCACCCGTCAGGGCATGGCCATGATTGATGCTGAAATTGCCTTTGCGCATGAATCCATGGCCAAAGCGGAAGGCGCCGGCGAGCGCGAACAGATTGCGCTGGCCGCACGCGACCTGCGCTACTGGTCGCACCGCCGCGAAACAGCCGAGCTTTCGATTCCGGAACCTGACAGTGATGTCATCCGCTTCGGCATGTCGGTGGATTTGGTGTCCCCGGACGGCAAGAAGAAGGTCACCTGGAAAATTACCGGCGAGGACGAGGCCGACGCCAAGCATGGCAAGATTTCACACGTCTCGCCAATGGCCATCGCGCTGTTTGGCAAGAAGGCAGGTGACGCAATTTCACTGAACGACCACGAATGGGTGATTGCTTCGTTTGAAAGCGATGACGAGGGCTTATAGCCAGCCCTTGTTGCGGAAATACCAGAGCGGCAGCAACGCAGACAATACCATCAGGCCGATCGCCATCGGATAGCCGAAAGTCCAGTCAAGCTCCGGCATGAAATGGAAATTCATGCCGTAGATGGACGCAACCAGTGTCGGCGGCATGAAGCCGACAGCGGCGACCGAAAATATCTTGATGATGGCATTTTGTTCAACCGACACCAAACCAACGACGGTGTCCAGAAGCAGCGTGATCTTGCTCGACAGGAATTCGGCGTGCCGGGTGAGTGAGTGCATGTCCCGTTCCAGCACAGCCAGCCGCCCCTTGGTTGCCTTCTTCTTGCCGGTCTCGGCATTTTCCGTGTTCAGGTAGGTGACCAGCCGGATCAACCCCTGAAGGCTTTCCCCGACCTTTGAAAGGAACGCGCCCTGCGTTCCCAATAGCCGCATGGCGCTGCGGAACCGCGGTGTCGACATGGGCGTCTTGTTGTCGGCGAACAGGTCGTCAGCCTCTTTGTCGAGATGCCCCGCAACACCTTCCAGCAAGTCCGCGAGCCGGTCGGTGACTGTCTCCAGCAATCCGATCATCACCATGAGACCGTCTGTTTCCGGAACACAAAACTCGTTGCCGGGCTTGCCCATTCTTGTTTCAAACAGGCCAAATGCCGTCGGCGCCGCATAGCGGACCGTCACCAACTGTCCGCCGCTGATGATGAATGTCACCGGGCTGACGCCGGGCTTCGGCGAGCCGGTCGCATGCACCAGCGGCGCGGTCAGATACTGCGCACCGCTTTCGGTGTAAAACCGGCTGGATTCCTCGATCTCGGCCATGTCTTCACGTGTCGGGATTTCAATGCCGGTGAGCATTTCCACATGGCGGTCTTCTTCCGCGCTGGGGTTCAGGAGATCAATCCAGATGACGTTTTCTGGCAAGGCATCGCCAGTCTTGAGCGCATGCTTTGAAAATGCCTGCTCGCCTTTGACGTGCGCTGTTATCATTTGGACACTCCGTCAACAAGTTTGCTGTAATCGCGGAAAAACATCGCCGCGCCGATTTCGTCGATTTCACCAGAGGCGACGCCGAGGACGAATTCGACGATTTCGCCCTGTGTTGCTTCAACAATGTAGCCATGAAGCCGCAAGAATACATAGGAGGCAACAAAGGCGGTGCGTTTGTTTCCGTCTGAAAACGGATGATTTTTCGCAATACCGAACAAATATGCAGCGGCCAGTTCAAACACGTCCGGGTTTTCATACGCCGCTTTGTTGATTGGCCGCGCCAATGCCGCCTCGAGGGCGTTCTCATCCTTAATTCCCGGCAGTCCGCCATGCTCACCCAGTTGCTGTTCATGAAATATGTCAACAGCCTCACGGCTGAGCCAAATCCACTCGCTCACTTTGCAAGCTCACGCAAAGCAACCTTGTATTTGTCCATGCATTCGCGAGCGGCGTCCAACTGGCGCGCCAAATCATTTTTTTCCGGAACAAACTTGATGCCGCTCTTGTCGGCGACGATGGAAACACTGTCCCCCGCGCTCAATCCCAAACTCTCCAGAATGTCCTTCGGAATGATCACGCCTTCGGAATTGCCGATCTTGCGGATGACGGTGTTCATTGTTCCAACTCCAGTTGCAACATGAAAAATATCATAGCATCCGTCGTGTTGCAACTGGCATTATAACAACAAAAAACCGGCCGCGTTGTGGCCGGTTCAGAGGGAATTATGCAGCGGGCACTCAGACGAACTGGCCGAGTCCGGGGATCGACGCCACAACCGCGTCAATCGGACCGTCGCCAGCCTTTTCGCGGGCGAAACGGATGGTTTCCTTGGACACGCCGGTAATTTCACCCATGCCGAGGCCCATGCCCATCAGTTGTGAGCCAAGACCCATAACACCGCCCATGAAACCGGGCTTGTAGTTGGCGGCGGCAATGGCTTCGCTTGCGCCGGGCAGGGCGCTGACCAGTTTGGACACCTGGTCTGCCGGGCCTTCGGCCTGCAGGAAACCAAGGATCAGGCCGACGGCCTTTTGAGCGCTTCCGGCTTCAAGGCCGACATTGGCGACAATGCGCTCGATCAGTTCATTCATTTTGGCAGCTCCGATAAATTTTGACGTTTACGTCATATGCACAAAATGCAACCCGAAAACAAGCAGACAATCCCATTGTTATTTTCTTGCCCATTGTTGATTTCAAGGACGCCCGTTATATCAGCAATGCCCGCCAACCGGCGGTAAACACGGTCATTTGCACGCGAATCGGAACATCCTATGCTTCAAGACGGTAAGATTTTCATCGGCGCCAGCCGCAAGCCGGATGATTCCATTCAAAAGGGCGAATATCTTGCGCTGAAATACGCCAACCGCCACGGTCTCATCACCGGCGCGACCGGCACCGGCAAAACCGTCACGCTGCAGATCTTGGCCGAATCTTTTTCCAACGCCGGTGTCCCGGTGTTCGCCGCTGATATCAAGGGCGACCTTTCCGGCATTGCCGCCATGGGTGAAACCAAGGATTTTCTCGTCAAGCGCGCCGACCAGATTGGTCTGAAGCCTTATGACCATCAAGAATTCCCGGTGATATTCTGGGACCTTTTCGGCGAGCAGGGCCACCCCATCCGCGCCACCGTCTCGGAAATGGGTCCGCTTCTGTTGTCGCGCCTGATGAACCTGTCGGATGCGCAAGAGGGTGTTTTGAATATCGCGTTCCGCATTGCGGACGAAGAGGGAATGCTGCTGCTCGACCTAAAAGATTTGCAGGCCATGCTGACCCACGTGGCTGACCGGGCCAAGGAACTGCAGACACGCTACGGCAATGTCTCAAAGGAATCCGTCGGCTCGATCCAGCGCTCGCTGTTGGTGCTGGAAGAGCAGGGCGGCGACCGCTTTTTCGGCGAGCCCGCGCTCAACATTGCCGACATCATGCGCACCACGCAGGATGGCCGCGGCGCGGTGAACATCCTTGCCGCCGACAAGCTGATGATGAACCCGCGCCTTTACGGCACGTTCCTGCTCTGGCTCCTGTCCGAATTGTTCGAAGTCCTGCCGGAAATCGGCGACCCGGAAAAGCCGAAGCTGGTCTTCTTCTTCGACGAAGCTCATCTCCTGTTCAACGAAGCGCCGAAAGCCCTTTTGGAACGCGTCGAACAGGTCGTCCGCTTGATCCGCTCCAAGGGAGTCGGCGTGTTTTTTGTCACGCAGAACCCGCTCGATATACCTGAAACCGTGCTCGCCCAGCTTGGCAACCGCATTCAGCACGCGCTGCGCGCCTATTCGCCGCGTGAAACCAAAGCCGTGAAGGTGGCCGCCGACACGTTCCGCCCGAACCCGGATTTTGACACCTACAACACCATCATGGGCCTTGGCACCGGTGAGGCGCTGGTCTCGACGCTCGAGGAAAAGGGCATCCCGTCGATGGTCCAGCGCACCCTGGTCCGCCCGCCAGCTGCCCGCATGGGCCCGATTACTCCCGAAGAGCGCCGTGCGCTGATCAACCAGAGCCCTGTCACCGGCCAATACGACAAGACAGTCGACCGCGAGTCGGCCTACGAAATCCTTCAGCGCAAGATGGCGCAGGACAAGGCGGAAATCGAACAGGCCAAACAGGCAGAGGAAGCCCCTCAGACCACCGGCGGCGGCTGGCGCTTGCCGGATTTCGGCGGCGGTTCGTCGACGCCAACCCGCACAACAGCCAAACCCCGCGCCTCCTCACGCCAGACTGTCACGGAAACCGCGATGAAATCGGTCGTGCGCTCGGTCGGCTCGTCCCTAGGCCGCGCTCTGGTGCGCGGAATTTTGGGGAGCTTGACCCGGCGGTGATCAGCTGTTGTAGGTAATTGGCAGCGGTGAGAACTCGTCGAGCACAATGATCGGGGCTTTCTTCGGCACCCGTTCGTAAAGGTCGATAATGTCCTGGTTCATCAGGCGCACGCAGCCCGATGATGCCTTCTTCCCGATGCTGCTCCATTCCGGCGAGCCGTGGATGCGGTAAAGCGTGTCCACGCCGTCCTTGAACACATAAAGCGCCCGCGCGCCGAGCGGATTTTTCAATCCGGGCGCCATGCCGCCGTTGGCTTCGGAATATTTCTCGAGCTTTTTGTCACGCGCAATCATCTCGGCAGGCGGCGTCCATTTCGGCCACTTTGTTTTCCATTCCACCCGCGCATCGCCTGTCCAGGCAAAACCTTCCTTGCCAATGGCAACGCCATAGCGCACAGCCTCGCCAAACGGTTGGACCAGATACAGAAAACGGTTGGCCGTATCGACGACGATGGTTCCCGGCGCCTCGCCGGTAGGGTCCGGGACGGCCTGACGGTAGTATTTCGGATCAATCTTCTTGTAGGGGATAGCCGGGATGCTGAACTCCCCGTCCACGACCGCCGCATACATTTGCGCCGGGGGCATATACACAGGCGCCATGTCGACGGGCAGCGGCACTGGCTCAACCGGTACAATGGCTTGTGCATCTGGACCATCGGCTGCCAGGCCAACCACTTCATCCGTGGTCGTGCATCCGGGCAAGGCAATCAAGACCAATCCGCCCAGCATAGTGCGGCGGCTGATTGCCGATGGTTTTTCACTGATTGTCATATGCGGTCCAAACTTCTTGCGTTCCGGTCTCTGTTAATGGCTGCACTTGTCTGCGAATGCGGCGCCAGTGCGGCAACTGCAATCACCTTGTGCTTACATACAGAAACATTCAAACGTTTTTGGCGCGCGAAAGGTTCCCGCTGATCAAGAGACCTGAAGCCCGGCGCCGTTTATGCCGCGCGTCTGACAGTCTTTGCATTGCCCGATGGAACCACCATGATTATATAACGTTGTGAACACAGCGCCCGCTTGCGTTCAACCCACATTGCCTCAGGAGATCCCCATGGCCTTTACCCTTCCGGACCTGCCTTATGACTACGACGCGCTCGCGCCTTTCATGTCGCGCGAGACTCTCGAATTCCATCACGACAAGCACCACAAGGCATACGTCGACAACGGCAACAAACTGGCCGCCGAAGCAGGCCTGGATGGCCTGTCACTTGAAGAAGTCGTGAAACAGTCTTTTGGCAAAAACGCACCGCTCTTCAACAATGCCGGCCAGCACTACAATCACATTCACTTCTGGTCGTGGATGAAAAAGGGCGGCGGCGGCACAAAGTTGCCGGGCAAGATCGCCAAGCTGATCGACTCCGATCTCGGCGGATACGACAAGTTCAAGGCGGATTTTATTGCCGCTGGCACCACCCAGTTCGGATCTGGTTGGGCTTGGCTTTCAGTCAAGAATGGCAAGCTCGAAATCTCCAAGACACCAAATGGTGAAAACCCGCTGGTTCATGGTGCCTCGCCGATCCTTGGTGTCGATGTCTGGGAGCATTCCTATTACATCGACTATCGCAACGCCCGCCCGAAGTATCTCGAGGCATTTGTCGATTCACTGATCAACTGGGACTACGTGCTGGAGCGTTTCGAAGCAGCAACGGCCTGATTTTTCGAGCGTAATTCGAACACCTTTCGTGCGCCGCCGGCATCCCAACCGGCGGCGTTTTGTTGACAGTATGTCACCGGCTGTGAACAACACCTCACGCAAGTGTGATCTGCCTTTGATCGCGGAATGTTGCAACCTGACCGAGGCGGCATCTATTCAATCGGCAATCAGGAGAACTTCAAATGAAAATGCATATAGCAAGTTTGGTGCTGGCGAGTGCGGTATTCGGTTCAGCGCCTGCTTGGGCTGATCCAATCGCAGATCGAATTGCACTCATGAAGGAAAACGGAAAGATCGCGTTTGGCGGTCTTGGACCCGTTGTCAAAGGCGAGGCCCCATTTGACGCGGCCGCTGTCAATGCCTTGTTGGCGGCGCTCAATGTCAGCGTGATGAAGCTGGATGTTCCAGCCATGTTTCCGGCAGGTTCGGACACTGGCGAAACGACCGCCTCACCGAAAATATGGGAAGACATGGCGGGCTTTACCGCTGCTGCGGACAAGCTGAAAGCCGATGTTGCGGCTGCCGTCGCGGCAAATCCGCAGGATCTTGATGCCCTGAAGGTTCAGTTCGGAGTGATCTCCAAGAATTGCGGCGCCTGCCACGAGACATATCGCATCAAGAAAGGCTGATTGGCACATTGCATGATCAAAAAGCTCGCCAAGGCTGCAGTTTTTCTTGCCTTCCTTGGCGGGCTTGTTTTCTGGTGGGTGACCCGCCTGCAACATCTTGATCCGGTAGCGCTAACGGCCGCTCCGGTTGGTGATTCTGTCAAAGGTGAGATTGTGTTTTGGCAGGCCGGCTGCGCGTCATGCCACGCTGTGCCAAAGTCGGAAGGCGAGGAACGCCTGAAACTGGCAGGTGGTCTGGTTCTGAAATCCCCGTTTGGCGACTTCCACGCCCCCAACATATCCATGGACCAGAAAGACGGCATCGGTTCATGGGATTTCGCAACTTTTGCCAATGCCATGCAGCGGGGCGTCTCGCCTGACGGAGAGCATTACTATCCCGCATTTCCCTATGCGTCCTATGCTCGCATGACGCTGGCTGATGTGTCAGATTTGTATGCGTTCATGAAGACACTGCCTGCTGTCGCTGGCGTCCAGCCAGACCATGATCTGCCATTCCCGTTCAATATCCGTCGTTCGCTCGGTGGTTGGAAGTTCCTGTTTTTCAAACCGGACCCGGTTGTTGAAATTGCCGGCGGCTCCGATCAAGTCAAACGCGGCCAGTATCTCGTTGAAGGTCCGGGCCATTGTGGCGAGTGCCACACGCCACGCAATCTCATCGGCGGCCCCAAGCTCGGTCAATGGCTGGCTGGGGCCACGAATCCGGAAGGCAAGGGCATTGTGCCCAACATTACTGGTGGCGAAGGCGGTGTGGGTAAATGGTCCGAAGGCGAATTGGCATCGCTTTTGAAGGACGGAATTACGCCGGATTTTGACAGCGTTGGCGGTTCAATGACCGCAGTGATCGCCAACTGGTCGCATGTTTCAGATCAGGACCGCGCCGCTGTTGCCGCCTATCTCAAAGCGATCCCGGAACACCCCAATGGGTATCCCGTACAAGCCAAGGTGCAATAGTTCTATTTCTTGCGGCACCAAGTCAGTTGTGGTCCGGCACGGTAGTCCGTCTGCATCCAGTATTTCCACGCCGTGCAGTCCGCTTTTGTCTTGAAGCAACGCCATACCGTAACGCTGGCCCGGCCGTCCTCGCCATTCCAACGCGTGATTTCTTGGAAGCCATCAAAAAATCCAACCCACGTGCCCTTTGCAACATTTGGAAAGTGGCAGATGCGGCCTTCAACGCGTTTGGGCCCAGCGTTAGCCGATTCCGCAGTTCCAAAGCCTGCAACCAGTGAAATGGCAAACACGCAGCTTAAAAGCGACTTACCGTTCATGGGACAACCTCACTGGCTTATTCTTGTGTTCTTGTAAGAAGTAGGCGGCCTTTGCGGCAAAATGGCGGTTAGGTCGCCCGGTCTTGCGCATGAAAAAATCATCGGGCATGTAATGGCATGCTCCTGTCGCAAGAATACGGCTTTCTGTTTATTCATATTCCCAAGACTGCGGGGACGTCCATATCGCGCGCACTCAGGCCGCTGTGCGAAGCCAGAAAAGACACCTGGTTTAGGCGCAGCTTGCGGTATGCGCCTGTGAAAGAAGACATCAAGAAGTTTTATTTGCCTCACCATGCAACTGCGGCATGGGCGCATGCAAAACTGGGCGAAGAACAGTTCAATAAACTGCACAGCTTCGCCGTCGTCCGCCATCCTTTGGACCGGGCTTATTCACATTATCATTTCACGCGCCGCCACGGGAAGCACCACTGGCACAAGCGGATGATGTCGGCGAGTTTCAACGACTACCTTGAATACGTCGCATCAAAACCGTCGTCGAGACGCCCTGCGCAGACGGATTTCGTTTCCGGCGCCGACGGCCAGTTGCTTGTCAATTCCATCCTGCGCTTTGAAACCCTGGAGGCCGATTTCGCCTTGTTGTGCAGCAGACTCGAACTGCCGGTCTTGCCCAAACTTGGTTCACACAATCGTTCACCTGAAAACCCGCAAAGGGCCGAAGCTTTGGCAGACCAACACGCGAGGAAAATGGTCGCAGAGCTATACGCAACCGATTTCACGGCGTTTGGATACCAAGTGTAAAGGTTGGCCGCGGAGATCCGGTCGCGGCAATATCTCGCGCTGCCATAATTACCTGTTCAACGCTTAATTGATTACCCTTTCACCCGCAACGTGTCCCAGAATTGGTCTAGAATGATCCCTTCATCCGGAACGGCAGATTTGTTGAAAAGGGTAGATAACATCAACGCGCCGGCGCCGAGCCGCAACGTATAGACCGCAACTGTGAGGTCATTCTTCTCATCGGCGGCCATGGCGCGGACGCCCTTGATTTCCGTTCCGTCATGAAGTTTTCGGCTGACGTCCTTCCGCGCGATTCTGGCGCCGCTGGCAATTGGCCCGGCGAGCATGTTGTTTAGGAAAATATCACGAACTGCGATCAGATCTTCATCCCCGACCTCTTGATGGCGCTCTAGGATTATGTGTGTCCCACTCGGGGTGGAGGCATCGTACCTGGTCAAGGATGGGTCGAAATTCATGACCTCGACGCTGACGGCGGCTGGATGGCTGAAAGAAAACAGGTCCGTCTCATAGACGTTCGATTCGTTCTGGCGGAACGTGATGGTTACGTCCGCGCCGGACTTGAGGCGCACTGTTACTTCATCGCCGGGCGCGACCGCGTAGTCCTTGCCCTCGATAGTCAGCGCGAAGTTTTTCTCTGCAGCTTCACTCGCCGCTGCCATCAGGCAGGCTGCCAAAACCGGAACTGCAATATGCCGCCAAGTAGTCATGATCCCAACCCTCTCTGCCGCCCGACAATTAGCGCATGAATGCTGTTATGTCGCAAGGGGAGGGGATTTGGTTCAGGCAACGGATGGAGATGTGTCGCCCTGTGCCGCCTTCACCGCAAAAGCGTAGCTGGTCGCCACTTCCTCCAGCCTTGAAAACCTGCCAGACGCGCCGCCATGGCCCGCAGACATGTTGGTTTTCAGCAACACCGGATTGCTGCCTGTGTTGTGCTCGCGAAGCTTTGCCACCCACTTTGCCGGTTCCCAATAGGTCACGCGCGGGTCGGTCAATCCCGCTATCGCGAGGATCGCCGGATAGGCTTGGCGTTTCACATTGTCATAGGGCGAATAGGCGGCGATGGAATGATAGTCCGCAACCGACAGGATCGGATTGCCCCATTCCGGCCATTCCGGCGGCGTCAGCGGCAAAGTGTCATCAAGGATCGTCGTCAGCACATCGACGAAAGGCACTTCGGCTATGATGCCGCAGAACAGGTGAGGGGCCATGTTGGCAACTGCCCCCATGAGCATGCCCCCCGCCGAGCCGCCATGCGCCACGATGCGGCCTGGCGCGCAGAATTTGCTGGCGGTCAGATAGTCCGCAGCTGCGATGAAATCCTTGAACGTGTTTTGCTTGTGCTCACGCTTGCCAGCGTCATACCAGCGATAGCCCCGCTCTTTACCGCCGCGAATATGGGCGATGGCATAGACAAAGCCGCGGTCGACGAGCGACAGGCAATTGGTGTTGAACCCGGCCGGGATGGATATTCCGTAGGCTCCATAGCCGTAGAGCAGGCAAGGGGCCGAGCCGTCGAGCTTTGTGGACTGGTGATAAACCAGCGACACCGGAACCAATTCGCCATCATGGCTCGGCGCCATGATGCGCCGCGTCACGTAATCAGCCGAATTGTGGCCGCTGGGCACTTCCTGTGTTTTCAAGAGCGTCCGCTCGCGCGTCGCCATGTCATAATCATAAGTCCGTGACGGAGTTGTCATCGACGAATAGGTAAAGCGGATGGTGTTTGTCTCGTATTCCGCAGCGCCTTGCAGCCCCAGAGAATAAGCCTCTTCGGCGAATTCTATGGAATGTTCTTCACCGGTTTTCCGGTCACGAACAACGATGCGCGGCAAGCCATCCTCGCGCTCCAGCCGGACCATATGGTTTTGATAGGCTGACACCGAAAGGATCAGACAGCCTTCACGATGCGGAACAACATCGGCCCAGAATTCCTGCGAAGGCGTGGCGGCCGGCGCTTCGCAAACCTTGAAGTCCTTGGATCCGCCGGCATTTGTCAAAATGTAGAATCTGTCACCGGCCTCGGTCAGCGAATACTGCACACCCGGCTCGCGCCTGGCGACCAATTGAGGCGCAGTCAGCGGCTCACTTGCCGGGATCAGCCGGATTTCAGAGGTCTCATGGTCGTTGATCGAAATGAACACATGGTCGTTCAGCATGCTGCCATGCACATCTATGAAGAAGCCTGGGTCTTCTTCCTCGTAAACAGTGGCATCTGTCTCATTGCCCGTCCCCAAACGGTGATACCGGATGGCGATCGGTCGGTGGTTTTCATCGAGAACCGCGTAGAAAAAGCCATCGGCATCGGCATCAAACACCCCGCCGCCGCCGGTGTTTTCAACCCTGTCTGGCAGGTCTTCGCCGCTTGTCAAATCGCGCACCAGCATCCGGTAGTATTCGGAGCCCGCATCATCAAATGACCAGAGCAGTCGCTTGTGATCATGACTGTGGCCGACGCCCCCAAGGCTGAAGAACGGTTTGCCTTCGCCTTCCTTGTCGCCGTCCAGAAACACGTCTTGGTCCCCGCCCAGGCGCGGGGTGCGGAAATAGCGCGGATACTGGCCGCCGGTCACATAGGCCATGCCATAGGCATACGGCCCGTCTTTCATCGGTATCGAAGATTCATCCTCCTTGATCCGGCCTTTCATCTCGGCAAACAATGCTTTCTGAAGTTCGGCTGTGTCTGCCATGAGTGCCTGTTGATAGGCATTCTCTGCCTCAAGATGCACACGGATAGCCGGATCGAGAACCGAGGTATCGCGAAACACAGACTGCCAGTTGTCAGCCCGAAGCCAGGCAAAGTCATCGGTGCGGGTGATGCCGTGGCGTGTGTCGGAAATCGTGTTCTTTGCAGCGCGCGGCGCGGCAATCGACATGTCGAAACCGGTTTTATCCAACGTGATGGCCCTTCAAATCGGGTGAATGGGAAGCGGCGCGCCGGTAGGCGTTCAGCTTTCGTCCTTGTCAAAAAGCATTGCATTGCCGTTCATGCAATAGCGCAAGCCTGTCGGACGCGGGCCATCATTAAAAACATGGCCCAAATGCGCATCGCAATCGGCGCAGCGGATTTCTGTGCGAGTGGTGAAAAATGACCGGTCTTTGTGCTCACTCACCGCATCTGGCGAAACCGGCGCAAAATAGCTCGGCCAGCCGGTGCCCGAGTCAAACTTGGTTTCTGAGCGGAACAGCGGCTTGCTGCAGCAAACACAACGGTAAAGCCCATCCTCGTGATTGTCCCAGTTCGGCCCGGTAAACGCGCGTTCCGTGCCATGCTTGCGCGCAACATGATACTGATCCGGCGTGAGCAGTTCACGCCACTCTGCATCGGTTTTGCTGATCGTCGGCCCCTTGGCTTCGCTCATCTGACTGCCTCCTGTGTTGATGAAGATATAGTCCTTCTGACGGTATTTTACAGGTCACGGGAATCAGTTCACTCAACAGTGAGTGAAAATTTACCATCCAGCCGCTGTCGCTGTGGCGTCCTGCGGATGATAGACAACAACAAGTGTTACAAAATGAAACATATACAACTTGCTTTGATTGTCCGAATCAACCACCCGACGTAAGGTGTGGCGACTTTAACCGCTTGTTAATCTCTACACGGTGAGTTGTATAAGGTAGATTTATGCGGAATACAGCACTTAAAGGTTGATATTTCAAAGTTTTTCAAATAATATTTCTTTTTGACAATATTTCATTTGACACCGAACACAGTCAGTAAAATAAGGAAGCATTGATCAAGTTTGGTTGGCGCTCAATTGGCCGTTGATCAATTTTTAGGCGCTGAGCGCCATTCAAGTCACAAATGAGACTTAACGGGAAAAACAAAATGTCTGACTCCATGAATGATGCAGCGAGCCGTCACGAAATGCTGATGGAACTGACTGCGGAAGTCGTTGCCGCATACGTAAGCAACAATTCGGTGCCTGCTTCTGAGCTTTCGTCGTTGATTGCCGATGTGCATGCCGCACTTGGCCGCATGGACGCCCCTGCAGCTCCGGCGCCGGTTGCCGAAAAGCAGAAGCCAGCAGTCAATCCGAAGCGTTCGATCCATGAAGATTACATCATTTGCCTCGAAGACGGCAAAAAGTTCAAGTCGCTGAAGCGTCACTTGATGACACACTATGGTTTGACGCCGGAACAGTATCGCGAAAAGTGGGAACTTGACGCCAACTATCCGATGGTTGCACCAAACTATGCGGCGGCCCGTTCGGTCCTGGCTCGCAAGATCGGCCTCGGCCGCAAGCGCAAAGCTGTCCGCTGATTTTGAACTTTGGCTGAGTGTCAAAATGGCCCCGGCGTTAATGCGCCGGGGTTCTTGTTTGTCGTGAGTATTTTGACGGCCATGTATAGACTGATGTGCCGTCCCGCGTCATAGCGCCCAGCCCGCGCACGGCATTTGCGCCGCTCCCGCTCCAGCATCTGTACTAATGAGGAAAGCAGATGTTTGCGCTCTTCAGGCCGCAGTTTTGCCAAGCCAGTTTCAAATGATGCGGTCAATCCGGCTATTTTTGGCAGAAAACCAGAAGCGGGGTCGCTCCCGGCTGCCTTTGCCTTGGCGTCGCGCATCGCCGATGCAGTCTTCAGTAATTTGACTTTGTTCATTTGAGGTTCCCGGATTGCTTGTGCCGCAATCATCGGGGATGCTCAGTATGTGGGGATAAATTCTTTGGGAATTATTTTTGCCAATTCTGCTATCCACCATCAGAAACGGACGGCCAATTAGGCTTGATTTGTAAAAAATATATATAAAACAAATACATATAAAGGCGTCGTGCTTGCAATCTAATCTCAGGCAATCTTTTTCAACGATTCTATCCACACCCTTGCAACTCCCATTAAAAGAAAATATTCCTATATATGTTCGGGAGCAGACAAGTGGAACTGAAGGCGCAAAAGCGGGCCGATACCCAAAGAACGATCTATCGGGAGTTGAAGTCGGCCTTTGATGGGCGGTTCTGCCCTGCAGGCAAGGCGAGAGACGAAGAGACCATCGCCATTTGCGATGGCATGATTGACATCCTCGCCGCCTGCTTTTCCATTCCGAGTGTGGAAATCAGGTCCAACGGCAGGGCAAATGCCCCTGTTGCGCGAGTTCGCCAGATCGGCATGTATGTCTGCCATGTGATTCTTGGATTGACGATGCTCGAAGTCGCGACCGGATTTGTCCGCGACCGGTCTACGGTGGTTCACGCCTGCCATCTCATCGAGGACATGCGAGACGATTATGAGTTTGACTCCATCGTTTCCACCCTTGAACGCATTGCCCAGGCCGCCTTCGGCGCTTATTCGGAGCGCTGATCATGACATTGGCAAATAGGACAGACACGCCCGCGCGTGGCAAAAAAGCTGTGCTTGTATTTATCGGGGCAGGCGCAAAAATTTCCAAAAGCAGCAAGGACGGCCACCTCGACCTGCAGTCCGGGCCGGATATCCTGGTTGTGCCGATTTCAGATTTGTCCGGATTGGCTGCAACGGGCCTGATAATCCGCAATGCCGGTCAGGTGGTGCTGTCGCCTGCCGGGCAGGAACTGGCCGCCCAAATACTCCAGCGCCCGGACCTGGAGCTTCAGGAACTCTTATTGAGCCAGGATCAAACGCCCACCTTGGTTCTGGCAAATCTTGATGAATCACCCCTTGCTGGCCTGCAGCGCGGATCGCGCACGGGTGGAAGGGCTTTTCTGTCACAGTCGGAATTCGAGGCCGGGGAGCGGATCCGCAGCGATTTCACCCGGGCCATGCTTATGCCGCGCACCTCGGCCAACTGGACGGCTTCCGTGTCTGCGGGAAGACGCGCCGGAGACAATAACGGGGTGGAAACGCTGACCAACTCAGCACTTTCGGCAAGGATGCGCCTTGAAGCGGCTTTGGCCGGACTCGGGCAAGACCTGTCTGGCGCTGTATCAGATATCTGCTGCTTTCTCAAAGGCTTCGAGCAGGTTGAGATGGAGCGCAAATGGCCAAAGCGGTCAGCGAAATTCATGCTCAAGGCCGGTCTGGCAGTGCTTGCCTTACATTACTGGCCACAAACTGCGCACAGCCAGAAAATGCGTCGCTGGGGAACTCCGGACTATCGTCCGGAAATCAATCCACAGCGTTGATTTCAGCGTGGGGCAAGCGCCGTTTCCGCGTCACGCTTGATCCGCTGGACCATGGCTTTTAGCCCGTTTGAGCGCTGGGGCGACAGATGCTGATCCAGCCCGAGCGTCTTGAGAATGTCGAGGGCATTTGTCTCGCGAATGACGCTTGCCTTTTGTCCGGAATAAATCGCCAAAACCAGCGCCACCAGCCCGCGCACAATATGCGCGTCTGAATCGCCCCGATAGGAGATCACCGGATCTGTGCCTTCGCCAATCGATGTATCCAACCACACCTGGCTGACGCAACCCTGAACCTTGTTGGCGTCCGAGTGAGCTTCTTCCGACAAGGGTTCGAGCGACTTGCCGAGGTCAATGATGTATCGGTATCGGTCTTCCCATTCATCAAGAAGCTCGAAGTCACTCAGGATCGTATCCAAGTCCGTCTGCATGTCTGACTCCGCTGTGCAAGGGCCCTGTTACCCGAAAGCACCGGCCTGCCACAAGCGGATTAGCAACAGCAGCCTATTCCTTGGAGATGCCGGCCGTGGCCATTTCCCGGTCAGGCTCGTCATACTGCCGACGAACCCCATGATACGCAGTCAGTAGACTGGATTTCACCTGAACAATCGCATTTGAAGCTATATTCTGGCTTGCTTGACAAACGGAAGGATTGCGCACGCAGAAACTGGCCAAATCCGCCATCGACAATTGTGCCGCGCGGCCCAGCGTGTCTACGTTTATGCCGTCCTTGAACACATCCGCATGCTTCAATCCCGGCAATACTGCAGTCACCAAAAACGCCCAAAAACCAAAGCGCATCACCAGTCTGATCAAAGCCATATCCATTCAGGTCGGAAAACACATATTCCAGCGGCATTCCTTGCACAGAGCATTTGACTTAATCTTTACAGGCCAAGGACCGCGACCAGTAGAATTTCAAATCGAAAACAATCCTGAAACGGAAAGTTATCCAGCCATCTTGTTGATTGAAAAGAGATAAACGGGTTCTCAGTTGGTTGTAGCTGCTCAAATTCTTGCAACGGTTCGTTTACCACGTTGCCGGAAACGGCCCGCTGCAACGGCCAACGGACCGGCCATGCCGTCAAACATGCCCAGAAATCGTCGGGTCTTTATTCATTCATTAAACCGGGAATGCGAGTTTCAGGCATCAGTGAGTTCGCCGTGTTGGCGCAGCGTGAATGAGTGCATGAGAGTGGCTAGAAACTGGGGCAACTGGAGGACCGGCGTCGAGTCTGTTTCGACGATGTGCCGCCGTTGGGTCAATCCGGACGTTGCCGGTGAGGAAGAGATGCGCTTGCAGGCGCGGCTCATGGGCCTGCTGTTTGCTGTGCCGCTGCTTTCCGCCCTTCATCTTGCCGCAAATCTGCCCGCGCATCTGGCCTCAGACCTCATCGTGCCAATCCTGGCTTTGGCTTTCGCCATGCCGGTGATTGCGGCTGCGACATTGTCGATTTCCGGATCATTGAAGACAAGAAATCTGATCATCGCCCTGGCGGCGCCAATTGCATTTTTATCAGTCACAGGCGGGCGGATCGGTCTGGCTCCGGTATTTTACTTGGTGCTGGCTGTTTCCGCATCAGAAGCCTGGCGTTCGAAACAAGCGCGACCAGCATGGGCAGCCGCATCAGTCCTGCTCGTCGCGGTCGCTGCCATAATTGCCCTTGCGTCTCCGTTCGGCGCAACTGTCGATGCCAGCTTCGCCGGACTGGCGCCGGTTGTGCTGGCTGGAATTGGCTACGCAGTGTCGACGCAAAAAAGGGCGCAAGCCACTGATGTGATCGCTCCATCGCCGTCCTTTGAGTTGGCTGAAGAAATGGTTGCGCCGACCGGGGCGCTTGCCATCCAGGTTTCGCGCAACGGATTTGTCAGCGCTGTCGGCAAAAACGCCGGCAAGCTGCTGGCCCTTGCGGAGTGTGACCTTTCCGGAAGGGGGTTGGCTGAACGCGTTCATCTGGCCGACAAGGTCGCCTTTTTATCATGGCTGGACTCATTTTCTGGCCAAACGCAGTCGCCATCCATCATGTTCCGGGTGAAAAGCGGCAACGTTGACGGACATGGTGTACCCGAGTGGGTGCGTATCAAGGCGTTTGCAAAAGTCGTGGCCGACGACATGGTGCTGACTGCTGTTCGTGCAGACACCGTTTCCGCAGACGTGAAACCGGACCAATCAATTGCGCTCGACTGCAATGCGATGGCCGTCGTCAGCCACGAATTGCGCACGCCCTTGAATGCCATTGTCGGATTTTCCGACATGCTGAAGCAGGAAATGTTCGGCCCGCTGCACAATGAACGCCAGCGCGAGTACATTGACCTTGTGCATCAGTCCGGCCTGCACCTGCTCGGCGTCGTCAACGCTATGCTCGACTGGTCACGGATCGAGAATGGCTCAATGCAGCTTGAAGGCGCACCGTTTGTCCCGGCCGAAGCGGCAGCCTTTGCCGTCGGGGTTGTGTCAAACGCTGCGATGAAAAAGAAGATCGGGCTGGATTTCCAGCCGAATTCGTCATTCGAGGAATTCAACGGCGATCATCGCGCCTGCCAGCAGATCCTGATCAATCTTTTGTCGAACGCAGTCAAATTCACGCCGGAAAGCGGCATGGTGCGCCTGACGGTCGATGTTGACGACAACCGTCTGATGATGGTTGTCGAAGACACCGGCATCGGCATGACACGTGACCAGCAGGGGCGGGCCGGAACACCATTCTATCAAGTCGATGGCGGCCACGCGCGCGCTCAGGAAGGCACCGGCCTTGGCCTCGCCCTCGTCAAACAAATGGCAAAGCTGCATGGCGGCTCGGTCGAAATCAACAGCGAACCGGGACGCGGCACGAAAGTGACCGTCGCCCTGGCTTCCATTCATGCAAAGGGCACAAATGTGGCCCCGATGCAAAAGGCGGCAGATGATGAATCCGTCCGCATCATTCGTGTTTTTGAGGAGCGCGAAAATGGCACGCAACGCAAGACGGCCTAAACCCCAGCCAACCTATTTGGATGTGGCGGGAATGCTGATGTCCAACGCTGGGCAGCGAATTTCTGATAATCCCGCAATGGCGGGAAGCAGCGTGGCGTTTGCGGTCGTCATGTTCTACGTTTCGACCAATGCGCTTTTCTATCAGCCTTACCAGCACAAGGACGCGCTATTTTCGACACGGTCGATGCAGGAGTATGTTGCGCCTGATCTGCCCAAGCCAATGGCCGCACTCGGTCAGAAAGACACCAAGACCCAGTCCTTCAAGATCGCCCGCGACGAGGCAACTGCGCCCGCGAAGCGTCAGTCTGATCCGACCTTGGCGGACATCCAGACTGCACTCGCGAACATGAAAATGTACAACGGCAGTGTCGATGGGCTGCCCGGCCCCAAAACCCGCGCTGCCATCGCCAAGTTTCAGCAGGAAGCTGGTTTGGAACCGACGGGCGAGATTGATCCGCTGTTGCTTGATGCCATCCGCACGGCGTCGATTCCGGCCGAAAAGGTTCCGGCGCCGAAATTGAAAACCAAATCGGTCCCGGCGAAGCCGAAGATTCAGCAAGTCTCGACAAAGGCCCCGGTTGAAGACCCGGCGCCGGCCCAGGAAAAGGTCGTAGTTTCGGCCGAAGAGACAAGCGCGCCCGCACCAACCTCCGCAGGAAGCCTGTCCGGTGAAGATGTCCTGCGTCTTCAGGCAGGCCTCAAGGCATTCGGAAACGATTTCATTAAAGTCGATGGCAAGATCGGGTCCAAGACGCGAGATGCGATCCGCGAATTCCAGAACCTGTTCCAGTTGACGGTATCGGGAGAACCAAACCGGGAAGTGCTGGAGAAATTGCAGGAAATCGGCCTGGTCGCCGGATGAGGCGGGGCAGGTGATCGTTTGGCCCGCCTGACATCAACCTTTTTCGTCTCGCAGATGATCCGCAGGGTCAACGGTTCCGGAGGTTTTGCCGCGATCGATAAAAAAGGCGCTGACGAAGCCGGCGCCGTCCACATTGCCGTTCGCGCGCGCAATGGCGTCTTGCGCTTTTATCGGCCCGCCATGCAAATGTCCTATGACGAAGAGACAACAGGCGGACGGTTGTTTCAGCTTGATCCGTTGATTGCAGATGATCTCGCGCTGCGCGAGTTCGTCGAGAAGGAACGGCGCTTTGATCCGGACTTCTGGGTGGTAGAACTGGAAACAGCCTCAGACAGTGCGGAACTGCCCTTCGACATCATGACGCCTTGAGCACGGCATCATTCTCGACAGCCCGTTCCGAGTTGACCGCCCGGCGTTTGAAATCAACCGAAATCTCATCAGCCTTCCAGCGGCGCACGGTCTCGACGGCCTTGTCCTGATCCAGCAATTCGAACCGGCCCCGGAACAGGCGGATTTCAGTCTTGGTCGAGCCGACATGGGGATTGAGTGCGCAGGTGATCACAAACGCTGCGTCCACGCCGACATCAAGTGCCCTCAGCGCCGTCAGCAACTCGCCAGAGGCAATGCGTTTGACCAAACGCTGCGTGCGCCCGAATGAAAGCCCGGTCGCATCTGCCAGCGCCGTGGCAAACAAACCGGATTCTTCATGCAGCGCAAGGCGGATCAGCTTGGCGGAAACACCAGCAGCAGAACCCCCTGTTTCCTCGGCGTCATTTGCTGCGGGGAAATTCGCTTCTGTATTGTTCAATGACAGGGCAAGTTCGGCCAGGAGCGTGCGTGCCTGCGCAGCGGTGGTCGGCTTCACGTTGGGGACAGCGCCAACGTCCGCAACATCAAAGGAACCGGCGGCGCGTGCCCGTACTTTGGGGTCGTCCACCAGTGCCAGCGCTTCAATCACATCATTTGGCAAATGGCTGCGTCGCGCGATGATCCGGGCATGCTCCTTGCCCTTGCGCCCGATGATGGCAACCAGGTCAATCGGCGTCATCACCGGCGATAGGAGCAGCAGCGGCGCACATATCTCGACCGGCTCATCGCAGAGTTTGCGCACCAGATTGACCGGCGCACTGCCGTTTTCCGCAAGCGCCGCACAGACAAATCTTTTTGTCTGATCGGTTGCGTATTGCAGGATCGGCAAAGCCAGATCCTCGATTTGGTTGCAGTCCCGCTTGTTCGGTTTCGACAGTGCGACAAATGCCGAAATCGAAGCGCGCAGGATTTCATCTTTGCGGTTGGCGTGGCCCGGTTGTTCCAAGGCTCTGAAATGCGTCGGCACGGAATGCCCCTGTATGAGAGTGATTGGCCATAATAGGGGCACAAGTGTTAGCAAGCTGTTAACCTTGTTTGGGTGACAACAGTTTATGGAGACGATTCGTAACGCCGCATATCATTGTGGAGGCTTTGAAATGGCCGAAATTGTCGCATTCATCCTGCCAGCCGCGCGGCCTAAGCGAATGGCGGACACACAGGCAAAACCGCTTGGCGAAGTGGTCTTCTTTACTGGCGTGCGATATGAGCGCTGGCTTTCCCCGGTTACTGCCAAGACAAAGCCGCAGCCTTCAAAATCGGCACGCTTCAAATCAAAGGCCTGACTCTGATTTCGGCTAAAGCGGCTCGCACGACGCCGCGCTGACAAAAGCAATCACCCTGGCGCGCAGGCTTGCCTCCGGCACAAAAGCGCGAAGCACGACAAAACCATCCCGCACATCAGCTTCCGCAAAAACCGAATTGCTCAATTCCGGCGGCATGTCCTTCTGGAATTCTATCAATTGCAGCGGCGTTGCGACCACCAGATCGAGCACACCGCTCTGCATCGTCCTGTCATTGATCGAGAAAATATTCGCCCCTTGACGGTTGAACACCGACAGGGACCAGAAGTCCGGCGCCGCATCTCCCGCCAAGCTGACCGGTCCCTCTGCCAGCGAGAACTGGCATGCTGCGATTACGAAGTTCGGATCAAACGCACGCATGCTCGAAGAGATGTCTGACGTCTGGTCAATAATGGTGAAAATGCCGGGCTGGGTCGTCTTGGACAGGCGTGCCCAGGCATCGTTTTCCGCCAGGCGCGGAACGAGAAACAAAGTGACGACATGAATGAGCAGCGCACCAAACAAGCCAAGCAAAATGGCATAGACCGCTTTAGCCATTGCACTTACCCTGGATCACTTTTGGCAGGCTGGTTTCGACAAGACCTTTGTTCGTTGCCACAGGAGAATCATAAAGATTGAGCGCCAGCGTGAAGCCGGTCGCTTTCGGCACCGCCAGCCAGTTGTTTGGCCGTGCATAGGCTGAAATGCTGATCTGAAATTTTCCATCAGGTCCATAGGCGATGGATTCCGAGTTGAGGTAAGTCGGCCATTCTGCGGGAACACCTTCAATACGGCCTTTGCTCCGGTCAAGCGGGTAGAGTGTCCAAAGTCGGGCGGAAACATTGCCACCTTCAATGAAGTAGTCGCAGCGGCTGTTGAGCGGGTCACCTTTTTCGTCGGCATCGGCATAAAATGTCACGCCTTCTGCCGCACCGATTGAAAGTGCTGCATCGCGGGCAAGGCGGGCCTTTGCGTAAGGGTCTGCTTCGAGCGTCCCGTCCAGCGGAAAGGCAGTCCATCCGCCAATTGTAATCCCGCCAAATTGGCTGGATATTTTGATTGAATAGGACGTGAGCCAAGCGCCGCCGCCAATTGCGATCATCAGCGCAACGGCAATGACAAGCATTTTTTTCATCATGATTGCCGCAAACCCGCCAAGCGCGCGCCGGCAACTGTCAGACTGTCAATTGGCAATTGCTGAAACCTTCTGCCCATCTGGCAAAAGCGGCAGTTTTGGCGCGGTGCGAAACTGCTCAAGCAATGTATCCAGCACCTTTTTGGTGTTCTGGTTTAGCACCGCTGGACGAACCCGTTCGACTGGAACTTCGCCCTTCGCATCTTTGGCTGCGGAGACTTTTGCTTCTTCTGGTTTGGCGACAGGCTTTTCGACAAACGGATCCTTCAAGCCCGGTATTGCCTTGATTTCAATATTCTGGTGCGCATAGGCCATCAGCCGCTGCCATGTCATGGCCGGCAACAATCCGCCCGTCATCCTGTTGGTGGCTGAAAAGTCATCATTGCCAAACCAGACGGCCGCAATGTAGTTGCCTGAGTACCCCACAAACCATGCATCGCGGTAAGACTGCGTCGTTCCGGTCTTGCCCGCGACCCGAATGCCGGGCAGCAAAGCCCTTCGGCCCGTTCCCGCTTCCGTCACGGCCGTCAGCATCAGGTTCATGCTTGCCGCAGCCTCATCGCTGAGAACTTTCACCGGCTTTCCGCCATCGCGGTAATAATCCCATAAGTCCTCGCCGCTGTTTGACAGGATATGTGTGAACCCATGGCGCTTGCCAGCCCAACCGCCCGTCGCGATTGTCAGGTAGCCTGTTGCCTGATCGAGAACGGTCATGCCGGATGTGCCCAGCGACATGGTCTTGTGCAAGCTGATCTCGGATTCAACCCCCATCGCCTTGGCAAGCGCTGCGATCTTTGTTGTCGTCAGTTCTTTTGCAAGCCGAACCGGAACCGTATTGATTGACCGCGCAAGGGCAGAAGTGAGTGTAACCTTGCCGGAATAGCTCCGCGCATAATTTTGCGGCGACCAGTTGCCCCAACTGATCGGGCCATCGGATACCACGGATTCCGGCGTGTAGCCGTTTTCCATGGCTGTGGCATAAATGTAGGCCTTGAACGAGCTGCCCGCCTGCCGCAGCGCCTTGGTGGCGCGATTGAACTGGCTGGCGCCATAGTCGCGTCCGCCGACCAGCGCCCGCACGGAACCATCAGTGTCCATCATGACGATACCGGCTTGGCTCACATTATATTCTTCGCCGAACTGGCGAAGATGAAACTCCGCCGATTCTTCCGCCGCCACCTGCAAATCCGTGTCGACTGTTGTCCGCACGACGAACGACTTTTGCGGAAGTTTCCCGGCGACCTTCTTCACCTCTTCAAATGCCCAATCAAGGAAGAAATCTGGGCTCTTGGTCGCACCGCGATCGACAATAGAGGCTGGGTGGCGCCGGGCATCCAGCACCTGACCTTCGGTCACGAAGCTCGCTTGCACCATGTTGGACAGGACTTCATTCGCGCGGGCGCGGGCCGCTGGCAAGTTGACATGCGGTGCATATTTGGTCGGCGCTTTGAATAGCCCCGCCAACATGGCGGCCTCGGCCAGATTGACGTCCTTGATGTCCTTGCTGAAATAATATTCGCTCGCCGCGACAATGCCGAAGGTTCCGCCGCCCATGTAGGCGCGGTCCAGATAGAGCTGCAGGATTTTCTTCTTCGACATGTTGGCTTCAAGCCAAATCGAAAGGAATGCTTCCTTGATCTTCCGCTGCAGAGTCCGCTCGTTGGTCAAAAACAGGTTCTTGGCCAATTGTTGGGTGATCGTGGACCCGCCCTGGACAACGCCGTTGGCGCGGACATTTTCGCTGAGCGCGCGGGATAAGCCCAGAAAATCAATGCCGAAATGCTCGAAAAATCGCCTGTCTTCCGTCGCCAGCACAGATTTGATGACATGGTCCGGCATCTGGTCCAGCGGCACGCCATCCTTGTGCAAAATTCCGCGCTTGCCGATTTCGTTGCCATAGCGGTCCAGAAAGGTCACCGAAATATCAAGCGCCTTGCGCCAGTCTTTCGAAGTTTCCTGAAAAGCCGGCAACGCGAGTGCCAAGAGAACAACAAATCCCGCAACGCCGATCGAGAAACCTTCATCAAGGACTTCAACCAAAAAGCGCTTGAACCCGCTGACCCGCATGCGGGTTGACAGGATCGTCAGGTTTTCCCACAAATCGCCAAGCCTGTAGCGAACTGCATAAAGGGCCGAATCCAGCCAAGCATCCAGCTCAAGAAGGCGCGAATGGCTTCTTGGCTTTCTTGGTTCTTCGGATTCTGGAATGCTCATCTCTTGCCGGTATCTTTGCGAATGGAGTAACCCATCTGGTTGCCGAGGAACGCGGCGCATTTATGCCATAACGTAACTTTGTGGCGAGCCTATTAATCGTTGATTTTCCAAAATGAAACAAGTTCGTCGAGCCAATTGCCGCGGCAACAAGGAGCAGTGGCAAAATTTCTGCCAGTCGCACCCGGCAGATTGCTTCCGGCCTGTGGAATCTTTAAATGCTGAAGCATGACATCCAAGCTGAAATCATCTGACACGCTTCGCGTCGCGACTGCCCAGTTGAACCCCGTGATGGGCGACATCAAGGGCAACATTGCAAAAGCCCGCGAGGCTTGGGCCGAGGCAGGCCGCCATGGCGCTGACCTGGTGCTGTTTACCGAACTCTTCATCGCGGGCTATCCGCCTGAAGACCTAGTGCTCAAGCCTGCCTTCGTTGACGCTTGCGAAAAGGCAGTTTCCGAATTTGCGTCGATTAATGCAAAAGGAGGTCCCGGTATCATCATCGGCCTGCCGTTGCGTCGCAAATCCGGCCTGCACAATGCCGTTCAGGTCATTGATGGCGGCAAGGTCATTGCCGAGCGCTTCAAGGTGGACTTGCCGAATTACGGCGAATTCGACGAAAAGCGCGTATTCCAGCCCGGCCCTATGCCAGGCCCGGTGAATTTTCGCGGCATCCGCATCGGTGTGCCGATCTGCGAGGACATCTGGGGCGATTTGGGCGTCTGCGAGACTTTGGCCGAAGCGGGCGCTGAAATCCTGCTCGTCCCGAACGGTTCGCCATTCTACCACGACAAAATCGATGTGCGCCATCAGATCGTCATCAAGCAGGTTATCGAAACCGGTCTGCCGATCCTTTACGCCAACCAGTTCGGAGGGCAGGATGAACTTGTGTTCGATGGCGCCTCATTCGCCATCAATGCCGACAAGTCACTCGCATTTCAGATGAGCCAGTTCGAAGAAACCGTGTCCGTGTCCACCTGGAAGCGGGAAGGGGAGACTTGGGTCTGCGAACAGGGCCCGATGTCCGTCATTCCCGACGACGAAGAAGCCGTTTACCGCGCCTGCATGATCGGCCTTCGCGACTACGTCAACAAGAACGGCTTCAAGGATGTTGTGCTTGGCTTGTCGGGTGGAATCGATTCTGCCATCTGCGCCGCCCTTGCGGTCGATGCGCTGGGTGAAGAGCGCTTGCGCGCAGTCATGATGCCCTACACCTATACGTCGGAGGATTCACTGACGGACGCCCGCGCCTGCGCCAAGGCGCTCGGCTGCCGCTATGACATCGTGCCGATCTTTGAGCCGGTCGATGGCTTCCTGAAGTCGCTCGGTGAGTTGTTCGAAGGCACCAATTCCGGGATCACCGAAGAAAACCTGCAAAGCCGCGCGCGTGGCACCATCCTGATGGCGATCTCCAACAAATTCGGCTCGATGGTGGTGACCACTGGCAACAAGTCGGAAATGTCGGTCGGGTATTGCACACTCTACGGCGACATGAACGGCGGCTACAATCCGATCAAGGACCTGTATAAAATGCAGGTCTACAAGCTGTCTGCCTGGCGCAACGACAACGTCCCGCCCGGAAGTCTTGGGCCATCAGGTATGGTCATTCCAAAAAACATCATCGCCAAGGCCCCGTCCGCCGAACTGCGCCCCAACCAGACGGATCAGGATTCACTGCCGCCCTATCCCGTGCTGGACGACATTCTTACGTGTCTGGTCGAGCACGAGATGAGCATCGGCGACATTGTTGCCAAAGGCCATGACAAGGCGACGGTCGAGCGTGTCGAAAACCTCCTATATATCGCCGAATACAAGCGCCGGCAGGCAGCGCCTGGCGTAAAGATCAGCCGCAAATATTTCGGCCGGGACCGTCGTTACCCGATCACAAACCGCTTCCGCGACCGCAACTGAGGTTTGGATCGTCTCGCGCTGGATTCGCAGTTGTCCGGCTTGGGTGTATGCTCGGCGGTTAATGATTCGATTAAAGTGCGTATTCCGTAAAATTCGAAACGAGTCGCCAACCCAATATTTCAGCCTGTTCATTAATGTCACCATCAACATTGGGGGCTTTAAGGTTGCAAATCATCAGGAGCGCGAATTCTTCGTGGATGTCTGGTCATTCATTTGACCGGGCAAATCATGCGGAAACCATGCCTGATCTCGGGCTTGCACTGTTTCAGCTTGTCGTCCGCGAAATCGACACCTGGGTCAACAACAAGCCCGGCGACCTGATTGCAACGATTGCCTATCTGACGGGCCGTATCGTCCAGAGAACGGCATTCCGCCAAACACCCGAGGCATTTTCGGCGGACCAGTCCGCCAACGGCTTTGTCTTCCTGCGTTGTGACTGGGTGACGAACAAACTCGGCGCAGTCCGACCCGGATCACTGGCTTCGGCACTGGTCGATGCGTCCATTCTTGCTGGAGCCCGCACCTTCCCTGATTTTATCGCCGTAAGGCAAGATTCTCTCGAAGCGATGCAAAGGCGGGGCGCACCGGATACCCGTAGCAACCTGTTGACAGCCGCACCGGAAGATTTGGCCGCAGAGTTCCAAATCGATGTTGATGGGCTTCTACTCGACGCGGATGATCGAAATCTGCTGATCAAAGCCTCCATAAACGCCTGTGGACACGCCGTCAGCTACGCGCGTCACCGATTGCCCCCGGTTGATGCTGCAGAATTGGCGCTGAGTATCGCTTTTTATGCCGGTTGGGTTGACCAGCGCAAAACCGGACGGCCGCAGTTGCGAATTTGAGCCGCTTCGATTAACCCGAAGCCATGAGCATCGTCACACGTTTCGCACCGTCTCCGACCGGATACATTCATATCGGCAACGCCCGCACGGCCATTGCAAACTGGCTGTTCGCCAAAGGCAATGGCGGTAAGTTCATATTGCGTTTGGACGATACGGATGTTGAGCGGTCCAAGCGCGAATACGCCGATGCCATCGAACGTGACCTGAAATGGTTCGGCATCATTCCGGACGAATTTCATCGGCAATCCGAGCGCTTTTCGATCTACATGCGCGCAGCCGAAAATCTCAAATCAGCGGGCTTGCTCTACCCATGCTATGAAACTGCCGAAGAGCTCGATCTGCGCCGCAAACTTCGCCTCGCGCGCAAGCTCCCGCCGGTCTATGGCCGCGAGGCATTGAAATTAATGCAAGCTGACCGCGCCAAACTCGAAAGCGAGGGCAAGCGTCCGCATTGGCGTTTTCTACTGCCCAATTTCGCTGAAGATCCGTTCAAGCCGGTCCGCACGGAAGTGCATTGGGATGATCTGGTGCGCGGTCGCCAGACTGTTGATCTCGCATCTCTTTCCGACCCGGTTCTGATCCGTGAGGATGGGACGTGGCTCTACACCATGCCATCCGTCGTCGACGACATCGAAATGGGCGTAACGCATGTCATTCGCGGCGAAGACCACGTGACCAACACCGGCGCGCAAATTGCGTTATTCCTGGCGCTAGGCGCCGTACCGCCGGTTTTCGGACATCATAATTTGCTCACGACGATCAGCGGTGAGGGGCTTTCCAAACGCACCGGCGCCTTGTCGATCGGTTCACTGGCCGAAGCCGGTTTCGAACCTGAGGCGGTCGCGTCGCTTGCTATTTTGACGGGCACTTCAGACAATGTCGAAGCTAAGGTTTCGCTTGAAGAACTCGGCAAACACTTTGATTTGTCTCATGTTTCCAAATCTTCGGCCAAGTTTGACCCGGCGGAACTGATTACGCTCAACAAGAGCCTTGTTCATAAAATGTCATTCGAATCCGTTCAAGCGCGATTGGCGGAACTTGGAATTTCCGGTGAAAGTGCAGAGCCGTTCTGGGTGGCTGTCCGGCCGAATCTGGAGAAGGTGAAAGACGCAGTTGAATGGTGGCAAATTGTCATGGCGGAAAAATCCGGTGACGAAAAGCTGGCCGGCGATGACATCGTGTTTGCCCGATCGGCCTTTGATCTTTTGCCTGAAGGCAACTTCGATCAGGACAGTTGGCGAACTTGGACCACGGCAGTAAAAGCCGCCACTGGCAGAACCGGCAAAAGCCTTTTCATGCCGCTGCGCATCGCGCTCACTGGACGGTCACACGGCCCGGAATTGGCAACGCTACTGCCTTTGATTGGGCGGGAAGGTACACTGGCCCGACGACCCTGATCTTGCGGTCGGGTTCCAGACCACCGCTCGGCAATTTGCCTTCTATCAGGTTGGCAATCGCAGCGGCATCAAGATTCCCGGCACGGTTAAGCGCAGTTTCGGAATCCTCGAGCAGGTTCGGCTTCGCCGCCGGAACGGGTATCCAAAGGGCTTTCTTGGCACTCGGATTGAGCAATTCTTCGCCTTCCGCCCCGGCTTCTTTCTGCGCCTGACAACTGCAGCCAGCCGTCCCCGCAATGCCATCCATCCGGTATTTGAACGCCGTTGGCAGGCTTGTGTAAGGCTCTTTCGCGAGGCTGATCATTTGCTCCGGCTCTTGATCCGGAATGCTGTGAAAGTAAAGCTGGGTTTCCGCACCCGGGCACATGGCCGCGCAAGACTTTTCGTCGTCAGAAAAATGGCTGCTGGTCGTCGAGAATGAAACGGGGAAATAGTAGCCGTCGCATGTGCGCACGCACAGCGTTCGGAAAGTTCCGCCGGCGCCAATGTACTCTGTGCCGTCACCATTCCCGTTTATTACCTTGACCCTGCGTTTGAGCGACGCGTCGCGGGAATTGCTTAAAGCAATATCTTCCTGTGTCCGGCGTTCTATGACTTCTCCGCCAAAAATCTGGCTGAGAAGGCTGCGCCGCTCAGGAGCGATGGGAGCAGGAAGTTTGCGCTTTTTCGTAGAGACTTCAATGACTTGTCCATAGCAATCATTGGCATCCAAAGCTGCCCTGATGCGCGCCTTTGAGAGTTCGCCGCCACCTGAATTGGCCTTGTTCTGCAGTTTGGCAAGATTGCTTTCCATCTTGCGGATCGTTCTGTTCAGGCGGGAACATGAGGACCGGTCGCTGTTGTTGCTTCCGAAAATCTGGATCGAACCGCCGCAACCGGCGCGGCGTGCCTGCGCGCGTGCGATCTGCAATTGCTGTGCTTGCGCGCGCGCCGCTTTTTGGAATTTTGCGTTCCCACCGGAGCTTTGCCCGCCAGCAGAAGCCAACTGCCGTTCAAGTTTTATGCATATGGATGGCCGCGCGTTGGCGTCAACCGAAGAAAGGGACAGAACTGAAATGGCCATGGCCATGACTGCCCAAAATCGGGAAACGGACACACGCTTCAACATGAACCTCGACACAAAACACACAAGTTGGAATGGCGAATATGCGAATGCAGCCATTGCGGGAGTACCAATGGTCCAAATCGGAACAATTGTAAACAAATTCTGCCGACCACGGTAACCAAACATCCCTAATGAAGACGAACCTTGGTCGCCGGTTTCAGAGGCTATTTGATGGCGGGATTTGTCATGACGTTACGTTTCGGTGCTTTTGCGTGGAAGCCTCAACGACAGCAAGGGCGGTCATGTTCACAACACCGCGCGAAGTCACGGTTTGCGAGAGAATATGTGCAGGCTGCGCCACCCCAAGCAGTATCGGACCGACGTGAAGCGCGTCTGTCGTCGTTTTGACGACGTTCAGAGTGATGTTGGCGGCATCAAGGTTCGGGAACACGAGAAGGTTCGCAATGCCTTTGAGCCTTGAATGCGGGTAGGCGCGATTGCGTAACTCCGCTGAAAGGGCAGCATCGCCATGCATTTCGCCGTCGCATTCTAGGTTTGGCGCCAGGATTCGGATCAGTTCCGCCGCCCGTCGCATTTTGCGCGCGCTTTCGAGATCCCTCGAGCCGAAATTTGAATATGACAAAAGTGCTGCCCTTGGCTCTATGCCAAAACGGCGGATTTCATTGGCCGCAAGTATTGTCATTTCGGCAATTTCTTCTGCCGTCGGGTCCGGCGAAACATAGGCGTCGGTGTAGAAAGTGACGCCGGAATTGGAAATCAGCATTGAAAGGGCTGCCAACTCACGAATGCCTGCCGTTTTTCCGATGATTTGGGTGACGGTGCGCAAATGCTTTTCATACCGCCCTTCAAGTCCGCAGATCATGGCGTCCGCGTCGCCCAGTCTCAATGCAATCGACGCGATGATCGTGTTGCTGGTGCGCATCAGCGTTTTGGCAACCTCTGGCGTAATTCCCTGCCGCCCCGCTGTAAGGACCAACTCATCCACATAACGTCGGTAGCGGGGATCATCTTCCGGATTGACCAGATCAAAGTCGGTACCAGCCTTGATCCGCAGGCCAAAGCGCTTGATCCGGGAAGCGACAACATTTGGACGGCCAATCAGGATCGGGCGGGCGATCCCTTCTTCCAGAACAACTTGGGCGGCCCTGAGCACGCGCTCGTCTTCACCTTCCGCGAAGATAACACGGTCGGTTTTCGCCTTTTTCGCAGCGGCGAAAATCGGCTTCATGATAAATCCGGAACGGAAGACAAACTGGTTCAGCCGGTCGACATAAGCATCCATGTCCACGATCGGACGTGTCGCAACGCCTGTGTCCATCGCAGCCTTGGCAACAGCCGGCGCAATCCGCAGGATCAAACGCTGGTCGAACGGCGAGGGGATCAGGAATGTCGGGCCGAAAGTCTGTGTTTCCTCGGTGTAGGCCCGAGCGGCGATATCGGAAGGTTCTTCGCGCGCCAACGCCGCTATTGCGCGGACGGCGGCCACTTTCATTTCTTCATTGATGGTTTTTGCGCCGACATCGAGCGCACCGCGGAAAATGTATGGGAAGCACAGGACATTGTTGACCTGATTGGGGAAGTCGGACCGCCCCGTGCAGATCATTGCATCGGGCCTGACTTCGCGAGCCAACTCCGGCATGATCTCCGGCACCGGATTGGCCAGCGCCATGATCAACGGTTTGTCGGCCATGCCGCGCAGAAGCTCGGGTTTCAAAACACCCGCTGCAGAAAGACCGAGAAACACATCCGCGCCCGGGATGATATCCGCAAGCGTTCGCGCATCCGTTTTCTGAGCAAAGACGGACTTCCATTTGTCCATCAACACTTCGCGGCCCTGATAGACGACGCCCTCAAGATCGGTGATGTAGATATTATCGCGCGACGCCCCAAGGCGGACCAGAAGGTTGAGGCATGCCAATGCAGCGGCGCCGGCACCTGATGTCACAATCTTGATTTTGGATATGTCTTTGCCGGCAAGTTCCAAGGCGTTGATCACGGCGGCCGATACGATTATGGCCGTGCCGTGCTGATCGTCGTGGAACACAGGGATATTCATGCGGGCGCGCAGTATTTCTTCTACTTCAAAGCATTCCGGCGCCTTGATGTCTTCCAGATTGATGCCACCAAAAGTGGGCTCAAGCGCAGAGATGACTGTCACCATCTGCCCGATTTCAGGCGCGTCAATTTCAATGTCGAACACGTCGATGCCAGCAAACTTCTTGAACAGGACCGCTTTGCCTTCCATCACGGGCTTCGACGCCAATGGGCCGATGTTGCCAAGGCCGAGGACCGCTGTTCCGTTGGAGACGACCGCAACAAGGTTGGAGCGGGCCGTATACAGCGCCGCCATTTCGGGGTCGTCGCGAATGGCAAGGCAAGGGGCTGCAACACCGGGTGAATAGGCAAGTGCCAAATCGCGTTGGTTTCCGAGTGGCTTGGTTGCCTGGATTTCAAGTTTGCCTGGACGCGGATAGCGATGGAAAAACAGTGCCTGTTCATCAAGGTCGCTCTTTGATGTCGGGCTCGTGGTGTCGTCGTTATTGTCCAAAATGTCCTCCCGGCGAACTGGCAATCGGCATTCCCTATGTGATCTGTATACATAAATCACTGGGAGTATCAGGCGAAATGTTGATGCAAATCGCCGTCACCGTAACATCCTTGCTACGCCAACAGCCTGCACTGTCACCATCCTGTCGCATGAATCTGTTCTCCAGACAGACGTCAAAGCGGGGACAAAGACATGCAGTCCGAAGAGCGGCAATTCAGGACACTGTTCATTTCAGACGTACATTTGGGTTCTAAGGCGGCAAAGGCAGGTTTTTTGCTGGATTTCCTGCGGTTGCATCACGCAGACACGATCTATTTGGTCGGCGATATTGTCGACGGCTGGCGGTTGCGCCGGGCCTGGCATTGGCCGCAGGAACACAATGACGTGGTTCAAAAGCTCCTTCGCCAGGCGCGAAAGGGAACACGCATCCTGTACATTGCTGGCAACCATGACGAGTTTCTCCGGCAATACCAAGGCACGCATTTTGGCGGAATAGAAGTGCTGGACCGTTGCGTTCACGAGAGTGCAGCGGGGCGGAAGTATCTGGTGATTCATGGCGACCAGTTTGATGTGATTGTCCACAACTACCGGGCACTCGCCTACCTTGGCGACTGGGCCTACGACGCAGCCATCGCTTTCAATTCCTGGATGAACTCGGCCAGAAGAAGACTTGGCCTTCCATACTGGTCGTTCTCGTCCTGGGCGAAATTGCGTGTGAAAAAAGCAGTCAATTTCATCGGCGCGTTTCAAACCGTGGTGGCCGACGAAGCGCGGCGCTCCGGCGCTGACGGTGTGATATGCGGCCACATCCATCATGCCACGATCGAGACATTGAATGGGATAGAATATATGAATACCGGCGACTGGGTGGAGAGCTGCACGGCGCTCGCCGAGCATGAAGACGGCCGTTTCGAGATCATCTCCTGGCAGCATAAAATCGGGCAGGAACTGGTGGTTCAGTCCGTTGCGACGAAATGGCCGGCCAGCCAAAGAGCCGCCTGATGAAAAAGATCGTTATTGTCACGGATGCCTGGCACCCGCAGGTCAACGGCGTGGTGCGGACCCTGACGCAAGTCTGTGATGGCCTTCGACAGCGCGGACATGATGTTTCGGTGATTTCGCCGCAAGATTACCGGAACTTTCCCTGCCCAACCTATCCGGAAATCCGTTTGGCATTTTCCGGAAAACGGGCGCTGACAAGGCGCCTTGCAGCCCTCCAACCGACGAACATTCACATAGCCACCGAAGGGCCGCTTGGCATTCAGGCAAGGCGGATTTGCGTGGCCAAGGGATGGAAATTCACGACCAGTTTCCATACCCGGTTCCCTGAATATGTCCGGGAACGCGCGCCAATTCCGCTTGGTCTGACTTACAGTTTTTTGCGATGGTTTCACAACGCAGCTGACAATTGCCTTGTTCCGACGGCATCCATTGAGTCGGTCCTGAAGGAACATGGCTTTAAAAACACCCGCATTTGGACCCGCGGGGTAAATCGGGGTTTGTTCTATCCCAGGCCTGAAGTGGATCTTGGTTTGCCCAAGCCTGTTTTTATCTGTGTCGGCCGGGTGGCGCCGGAAAAGAACCTTGACGCCTTCCTATCGTTGCAACTGCCAGGCAGCAAATTGATCGTCGGAGATGGCCCTGATCTGGAACGCCTTAAGGAGGGCTACCCCGAAACAGTTTTCGCCGGAAAGCAAGTGGGTGAACAACTGGCAAGGTCATTTGCAGGCGCAGATGTATTTGTTTTCCCGAGCCGCACCGATACGTTCGGACTCGTCTTGCTCGAGGCTATTGCCTCCGGCGTTCCCGTAGCAGCATTTCCGGTGCCGGGACCGATTGATGTCATCGGTACGACCGGCGGTGGGGTGCTGTCTGATAATCTGGAGGAGGCGGCATTGAAGGCGTTGGCCATGGGTAAGCTTGCCCCCGACAACTATCTTGACGGTTATACTTGGGAAGCATGTGTCGACATTTTTGAGAGTGTACTGGTGCCGATAGATGGCGGCGCGTTGCAAAATCCTGTCAACGTGAGTGTCGCAGCCGCGTGACGCGTGCTAGCCAACGTGCTTTCCGAAACCGTTTGATTCGTATCGGCACCTCTGCGGCAACATGGCGGCATCAATGTCTGTATCGTTACAGCCTGAAAGGTTTGAAAAACCGCACCGGTTTGAACTGCGCCTTTCGCTGCTGTTTGCTGCCTTGTTCATACCCAATGCCATTCACCTGTCGTTTTTTCCATTGTGGCTTGAAAAGCGTGGGCTGGATCCGATCGAAATCTCAACGCTTCTGACCCTGCCGGTTTTCGTGCGGCTGCTGACAACGCCGATTTTTGCCCATCTGGCTGACCGGTCAAAGGAGCGGACGACCAGTCTTATCATCATAAGCGGGCTCAGCCTGTTGTTCGCGGCAATGCTGTTGATGCCGATGGGCTATTGGAGCCTTGTAGCCGTAGTATCTGTGCTGGCCGCGTTTTGGTCCCCGCAAGTTCCCATCGCCGATTCGATCGCGCTCTCTGGCGTTCGGCGCTATGGTTTGGATTATTCGTCTGTCAGGATTTGGGGCTCGGTCCTTTTTCTGTCGGCCAGTGTCATTGCCGGCCTGGTCATTCAGCGCACGAGCGCAGACAAGACGGTATGGCTTCTCGTTGCCGGGTTCGCAATTATTTTTCTCGCGAGCTTCATGACACCACGCCTTGGTCGCCGCCGCCAGCCACAGGCATTGTTCGGGGCAGGGGCAAACGTGCTGCGCAGTCCGCGTGTTTTGCTCATCCTGGTCGCTACCGGTCTCATTCAGGCCTCGCATGGCTTCATGTACAATTTTGGCTCGATCTACTGGCAAACCCTCGGGATCAATTCACAGGAAGTCGGGTTCCTTTGGGCGGTCCCTGTCTTTTCTGAAATATTGCTGTTCAAATTCTACACTCGCGCTTTTGGTCATTGGAAGCCGGAGCGTGTTTTGGCTCTCACCGGCGCCATCGGAATTTTTCGCTGGGTGCTGTATTCCTTCGCCGCATATTTTGGTTTTGGTTTTTATGCGTTGGCGGCAATTCAAAGCCTGCACGGTTTCTCTTTCGGTGCGACATATCTGGCGCAGCAGACTTATCTCGCTCATGCAATTCCCGAGGAACAAGCTGGCTCTGCGCAAGGCTTGGGGGTCTTTGTTCAGGGCATTATAATGATGCTGGTGATGTTTGCTTCCGGGCCGCTCTACGCGGCATTCGGCGGCTTTGGATTCCTTGCAATGACGGCAGTCAGCGGTGCCGGCATTGTCATTGCTTTCCAGTTTGCAAGTTCTCAACGCAAATGGACCGAGGCCGAAAACAATTCAGCCCCATAATTCAGGGCGTGGCGGGAAGAGTGTTGAACCTTCGTATCGAAGTCCGGGCTCGCGATCTTTCGCCAACAGCAACGGCCCATCAAGATCAACATATTTTGCCGTCTGGGCGAGGACAATCGCCGGCGCCATCGCCAGCGATGTTCCGACCATGCACCCAATCATGACATCAAGGCCAAGTCGGTTGGCAACACGCTGCATTTCAAGCGCTTCAGTCAAGCCGCCTGACTTGTCCAGCTTGATGTTCACAGCATCGTACCGGTCGGCCAGTGTTGCCAAATCCAGGGATTGATGAACGCTCTCATCCGCGCATATAGATACGGGATGTTCGATGCGCGAGAGTATTTCGTCTTTGCCGACAGGAAGCGGCTGTTCGATCAGCACAACACCCAACGCCGCCGCCGCGGCCATGTTCGTTTCGATATTGCTGTCGGTCCAACCCTCGTTCGCATCAACAACTATCGCCGAATCCGGCGCGCCTTTGCGTACAGCTGCCAAACGTTCCAGATCGCCTTCGCCGCCAACCTTGATTTTCAGCAAAGGCCGGTGGGCCGCCGCGCGTGCCGCTGCGCCCATTTCTTCAGGGGTTCCCAGCGAAAGAGTGTAAGCGGTCACCACATTGCGCGGCGTGGGTATTTTCGCAGTCTGGAAAGTAGGAACACCGGTCGACTTGGCCGTCAAATCCCAGAGCGCGCAATCTATGGCGTTACGCGCCGCACCGGGCGACATTGCATGTTGAAGCCCGTCCAAGTCGCCGCCGCTCTCAATGAATTGCCTTGCGGCCTCAATTTGATCCAAAACTGATTGGATTGTCTCGCCGTATCGTCCATACGGTACGCACTCACCTTGTCCGCTGTGGACGCCTCTGCGAAGCACGACACGAATGACATGTGCCTCGGTCTTGGAGCCGCGCGAAATCACAAACCGTCCTGCTATTGGAAACGCTTCCGGGATGGCTTCCAAATGCAAATGCATAGACAATCTTCCCGATTCGGATGAACGTCCAATCCTTGGACAAAGACAGGCGCGATGGCAACGACGGCTTTGGAAAATGATCGCAGCGCCAGGTTCACCTTGGACGCGCTTGCAGAAGGTCAGAGCACACTTGTGCCGACCGGTCTCTGGATCACCAACCAGATTGCCAATGTCGATGAACCCTTGCGCCAGGTCGAAACGCAGCAATATGGCAACCTGGAAATAGATCTGTCCAAGATCGAAGAAATAGACACGGCTGGTGCCTGGCTCATCGAGCGCACGGTCCGGGCATTGGCCAAAACCGGGCAGGTTGTTTCGATCAAAGGCGAAACAGCTGACAGCAAAGTCCTGTTTGCCGCTGTAAAATCCGCTCCCGATGCGATGCCCGTTCAAGCAGCCGGTCTCAATGCCAGTGTCATATCCGGGCTGTTCGAAAAAACCGGCAAAGTTGTTTATTCGGTGGCCGATGACTTTTTAGTGGCCATGCACATGCTTGGCGCAACCATCCAGGGCGCCCAGATGAAACTCGGGCGTGGCCACGGTGTCAGCCCGACGGCCATCATTCATCAAATGGACCGCATGGGCGTTGGCGCACTGCCGGTCGTCATTTTGATGTCGACAATCATTGGCGCGATTATCGCGCAGCAGGGCGCCTTCCAGCTTCGCTATTTCGGCGCAGAAATCTTCGTGGTCGATCTGGTCGGCATCCTGGTCTTGCGTGAAATCGGAGTGCTGCTGACAGCAATCATGGTTGCTGGCCGTTCCGGAAGCGCGATCACCGCTGAGATCGGCTCGATGAAAATGCGCGAAGAGGTCGATGCGCTAAAGGTCATAGGGCTTAATCCGATAGGGGTTCTGGTTTTTCCACGGCTTGTCGCATTGGTTCTCGTGCTGCCAATTTTGACAGTTGTCTCTGACCTTGCGGCCTTGATCGGCGCTGCTGCGGTCGCGTCAACCTATTCCGGCATATCTCCGGCAGCTTTTATCAACCGGTTGCGGGACGCGATCGATTTGAGCACCTATTTCGCGGGGCTGATCAAAGCGCCTTTCATGGCGATTATCATCGGGATCATCGCGTCCGTTGAAGGGATGAAAGTCGGAGGAAGCGCAGAATCACTCGGTCGGCATGTCACTGCTTCGGTGGTCAAAGCAATATTCGTGGTAATCGTGGTGGATGGAATGTTCGCCATGTTTTATGCCGCAATTGACTTCTAAATGCAGGTTGAAAATTGTGGCACTCTTCCTGAAAGATTCAAAATGAGTTCCTTGAAGGAAAACGGCGACATTATCCTGACTGCCAAGGACGTTTGTGTTGGTTTTAATAACAAGTTGGTATTGGACGGACTTTCTCTTGATGTAAGGCGTGGGGAAATACTTGGTTTTGTCGGTGCCTCGGGTGCCGGAAAATCGGTTCTGCTGCGTACAATACTGGGACTGAACTCCAAGCAGTCTGGAACAATCACTTTGTTCGGCCACGACATTGACAAGGTGACCGATGCCGAGAAAATCAGACTGGATATGCGCGTTGGAGTCCTTTTCCAGCACGGAGCCTTGTTTTCTGCCTTGACGGTCGCCGAAAACATCATGGTGCCGATGCGCGAATATCTCGATCTTTCGCAAAAGCTGATGCACGAATTGGCCATGTTGAAAATTTCGCTTGTCGGCCTGCCGGTTGATGCCGCTGCAAAATATCCGTCTGAACTTTCAGGCGGCATGATCAAGCGTGCGGCGCTCGCACGTGCTCTGGCGCTGGATCCCGATATCGTTTTCCTGGATGAGCCAACCTCTGGACTGGATCCGATTGGCGCTGCGGCATTCGATGAATTGATCTCAAATATGCGCGACACGCTCGGATTGACTGTCTATATGGTGACTCACGATCTCGACAGCCTGTTCTCTGTTTGCGACCGGATTGCAGTGCTTGGGGACAAAAAGGTCATACTTGAGGGCACCATTGCAGACATGCTCGCTTCCGAACTTCCCTGGGTGAAACTTTATTTCCGCGGCCCGCGCGCGCGCCTCGCCGCCAGCGCAAAAAGCAGGCACGCCTGACCCATGGAAACCCGCGCCAACTATATTCTCGTCGGAATTGTCACAATCGTTGTGCTCCTCGCATCGTTCGGATTTGTCTATTGGATCGCGCGATTTGGTGACACCACCAACAGCGTGCCACTGGAGGTCCGCATTCCAGGTTCAGTGACGGGCCTTTCCGTCGGCAGTCAGGTTTTGTTCAACGGCATCAAGGTCGGCGACGTACGCAAATTGATAATTGACGCCAAAAACCCCAAAGGCGTCGTTGCAATCACCGAAGTTCGCTTGGATACACCAGTCACCAGCGCGACAATTGCGACGCTCGGTTTCCAGGGGTTGACGGGACAGGCCTACATCGAACTGAAAGGCGGCGACCCTAACGGCGAAAACATACTGCTGAAGGCCCAACAGACCGGTGAAATGCCGTTCGTGCAGGCCGATCCAGGCGCTGTGAACAATTTGATCGATCAAGCACAGAGCATCGCCAACAGCACGGAAAAGGTTATTGCGGGACTGCAGCAGTTTGTTGACGACAACCGGAAGCCGCTGACAGACACAATCGGCAACGCCAACAAATTCTCGGAAGCTTTGGCGAAGAATTCGGACCAGATCGATGAATTCCTTGCCAGCGTCGGCGACCTTTCCAAGACACTTCAAAGCGTATCCGGCCGGGTGGAAACAACACTGGCATCAGCCGAAGACCTTTTGAAGAGCGTCGACACCGCGAAAGTTGACCGTATTCTGGCCAACGCCGACAAGATTTCAAGCGATCTGGCTGCATCCAGCGGCGAAATCAAGAAGATCGTGGATTCGGCTGATGTGGCAGTGAAGAACATTAGCGAACTGGCTGCCAAGGCTAAAACGAGCCTTGACGGGGTCGACAAGATACTGGCCGCAGCGGATGTCGAGAAGGTCAAGTCCGCAGTTGCCAACATCGAGGAAGTGTCCAAAAAGGCCAACTTGGCCATGGATGACGTGGCCAAGGTCACTGGCAAAATCGGCAATCGCGCAGAAGACATTGATCAGATTGTTGCGAACACCAAAGAGCTTACAGGCAAACTGAATCAGACAGCAGTCCGGTTGGATGGTGTCCTGGAAAAAGTCTCCGCCTTCCTTGGCTCGACTGAAGGGCAGGGTCCGGGACTGGTTGCAGAAGCCAAATCGACGCTCGCCGCTTTCCGAAAGGTTGCTGATACGCTCAATGCCCGAGTTGGTGAAATTAGCGACGGTTTGGCGAAGTTCTCGGGTCGCGGACTGAGCAATGTCGATGCATTGGTGCAGGATACCCGCCGTTCGGTGACCCGTATCGAGCAATCGATAAGCGAAATTGAGAAGAATCCGAACCGGTTGATTTTCGGTGGGGAGGGTTCTGTACCCAGAGTCGACGGCCGGAACCGGCGTTGACTTGGCTTGGCGTTAACTGCATTAACAATTTAATTCGACATATGGTGGCGATATAAGTGCGCATTCCTTTTGAAATTGATCGCATGGTTTCGCTGCGTATTTGCTCCGCAGCAATCCTGCTTGTGTCCGGGTTCTTATCCGGATGCTCAAGCCTTGGCGGCACAAACAAGTCGTTGGACACCTATGACCTTGCTGTCCCGGGTGTTGAAAAAGCGGGCAAACGCAAAGCCAATATCCAGATACTGATCGCCGAGCCTCAGGCTTTGAAAATATTGGACAGCGAAAGCATCGTTGTGCGAAACGGCCAATCATCTGTTGCTTATCTGGACGGCGCTCAATGGAGCGACCGCCTGCCGAAAATGGTTCAGGCCCGTCTGGTACAAGCATTTGAAAACTCAAATCGTTTCGGAGGTGTCGGGCGACCGGGTGAAGGACTGGCGATCGACTATCAAATCATAACGGATATCCGCTCCTTTGAGATCGATTCCACAGGGGGCAGCAGGGCTGTCGTCGAGATTTCAGCAAAGCTCTTGAACGATAAAAACGGTGTCATTGGCACATCAAAGCTATTTACCGCTTCTGTTCCTGCAACTTCTGGCAGTGGCAATTTCGTCAACGCGCTGGACGCTGCTTTTGACAAGGTGGCCAGCGAAATCGTGGCCTGGGCCGCGGCAAACATTTGATTTGAATCGGGGAAAACCATTAGCGTTGCGCCTGCGGTTTTGCCACGGCGCGCCGCCAAGTGTTAACCTTATGTTTAAACTTTTACGCATCGGCGCGATTAAAGGTTTAAATTGGCGGCTCAGACCGTTAGAATAAAACAGCGGGAATGGCGACTGCCGCGAACGGGCGGTGGACACTCGATAGAATTGGCAGAAGCAGACGACATGGCACGCAAACCAAACACCGAAAAACTCAGCAAAGATATGGAATCCGCGCTCGAAAAGGCGTTGGAGCTGGATCTTGCTGAAAATGCGTCAATCGATGACCTGACCATCGATCTGTCTTTTGACGATTTGGAAAGCCAGATTACGCAAGCTGCGATCGAGATGAAGGCTGCTGATGCTCTTGTTGAATCAGCGCCCCAAGGTAACAGAAACAACGGTGTCAGCATGGCTCCCACTGTAAACGGGACGCGCAGCGTTGTTGAAAAAACGGCCGTCTCGCCATATTTGAACAGACCGGCGAAGCCGCTGCCGTCTTCTTCCGTAAGTGCAACTGCCGCACCTGTTGCTGCGCCAAAAGGTGCATTGCCTCCGCGAAAGCCGGAGCAGCCTGCATCGCTGCCTCCAGCAGCAAATGACGATAGGCAGAAAAACTATGCGTCGGCCCTCCGTAATCTGAACCGTCGACTTCCGAATACGATTTTTTGGATGACGGCCCTGCTGAGTGCTGCATGGGTCGCCGTCAGCGGATATGCTGCCTATACTTTTTATGGCGCTTCGGCGTTTACATCAGAAAACCTGTTTCGATTTGCCAAAACGCCGACCGGCCTTGGCCTTTTGATTGCAACTGTCTTGCCAGTGATCCTGTTTTGGGGATTCGCAATCATGGTGCGCCGCGCGCAGGAATTGCGTGTCGTTGCGCAGTCGATGACCGAAGTGGCCTTCCGCCTTTCAGAGCCGGAATCGCTGGCGCAGGATCGGGTGATGGCGGTCGGCCAGGCCGTGCGGCGCGAAGTAGCCGCGATGAGCGAAGGTATCGAACGCACGCTTGCCCGCGCGAGCGAATTGGAAACGTTGGTCAATGGCGAAGTGCACGAACTTGAACGTGTTTACACGGACAATGAAATCCGGATTCGTTCGTTGGTTGAAGATCTTAGCCAGGAACGCGAGGCAATTGTTTCGCATGCCGAACGTGTGCGAGCGTCTATCACCGGTTCACACGAGCAGCTGAAGGACGAGCTTACCCAGGCAAGCGATATCATTCGCGAAAACGTTTTGAATGCCTCGACGCAATTGACGATGACCATCAATCAGTCAGGCGAAACGCTGGTCAACCGGATTAACGACAGCGGTGGTCAGATCTACTCGGCGATCGGTGAGCGCACCGATGAAATCGAGCACAGGCTGACAACCTCCGGTTCCGCATTTGCCAGCCTCCTCGACACACGGGTGGCTGCGCTCGGCCAACAGGCCGAGCATTTGTCTTCTGCGCTTGCCAACGCGCTCGACAGCCGGACGGAAGCGATGGTTTCGCTTTTGACCGGCGCAACCGGCACGCTGTCCAATACCATTGACGGCAAGACAAATTCGCTGGTGACGTTGTTGAACGATGCCACTGACAATCTTGGAACGGTGCTCGGCGGCCGCGCTGAGGGTATGCTTTCGGTGATTGGCACCGCGACCCAGACTTTGACAGGCGAATTTGATGTCCGACTTGCCAATCTCGAGAACACGATGAATGAGCGCAGCCGCTCGCTTATCACTGAATTCGAAACGCGTGCAGAAGCATTGGATACCGGAACCGAGCGGCTCAATTCCGCTCTGGACCAGCGCGCCCGCATGCTGAACGAAACGCTGGTCGAACGGACGCGCGAAATTTCACGCACCTTCAATGAAGGGTCTGAAGGATTGGCGATCCGGTCCCGCGAAATCAGCAGCATTTTCGAAGAAGGCCAGGCGAAGAGCGCGAAACTTCTCGAAAACGCCCGGGATGCAGTCGCCACTGGCATGACTGCCCAGACAGAACAGATGCGTGTTGTCATGGACGAACGGATCGGTTCCGTATCCAGCCGGATGGCCGAACAGGCAAACCTTCTGCGGTCGGTCCTTGATGATCGTTCAAATGCAATCACTGGTGCCGTCGCAACCCGGGCAGAAGAACTGCGCACCATTCTGGATGAACGCACCGAGAGCATTGCCGGCCAAGTGGCTGCACGGACTGATGAATTGCGTGCGGTTCTGGAAGAAAAGGGTAGCATTGCGGCAGACGCAATCGCACTTCAAACAGGACATCTCCAGTCTGCGCTTGATGGCGGCACGACAAATTTTGCCAGCAACATCGGAACGCGGACCGAAGAGCTTCGGGCCTTGCTGGAATCAAAGACCGATATTGTCTCGCATACGATCGCACGACATGCAGTCAATCTGAAATCCACGCTTGATGAGCGCGCGACAAATCTGACGACAAGCCTAGAGGAGCGGACCGCTGCGCTTCGTTCGGTGCTTGATGAAAAAGCTACCATTGTTGCCGATGCAATTGCACTTCAGACCGGGCATTTGCAGTCAACTCTTGATGAGCGGGCGTTGAATTTGTCGAGCAGCATTGGTGCTCGGACCGAAGATCTGCGGTCCGTTCTGGAAGAAAAAGCTGGCATTGTAGCCGATGCCATTGCGCTTCAAACCGGCCATTTGCAGACTACGCTTGACGAGCGCGCGGCCAACTTGGCCAACAGCATCGGCGCGCGTACGGAAGAACTGCGATCGGTTCTGGACGAAAAAGCGGGCATTGTTGCCGACGCAATCGCGATACAGACCGGACACATGAACCAAGTTCTGGATGAGCGCGCCAATTTGGTCGCGGGCAATATCGCAAGCCAAACCGAGAATTTGCGCAACGTCTTTGACGAACGCATCACCTTGATGACCAGCAGTATCGCCGAGTCGCGCGATTATTTTGTTACGCAGATTGCAAACGATCTTGAACGTGTAGCCACAACACGGTCGGAAATCGAACAGGTGATCAGCTCGGAAATCACGCGGGTCGAGGCGGCGCTGTCCGGCCAGACCGGTGCGATCGAAGAGCGCACAGAGACGATGCGCCGTGCGCTCGAAATCGGCGTGGAAGCTGTACGCAATTCGCTCGAATCTGCAGCTTCGGTCATGGCGGGCACCTTGCGTGACCGGGTCCGCGAAGCAGCGACATCGATCACGGAAGAAACGCTCCGCGCACAGACTGCACTCGACTCCCATTCAAGTGACTATGCAGTTCGCTTGGAACAGCAGGCGGCAGATTTTGCCGAGAGGCTGGCGACACGCATTTCCGAGACGGAACTGCTGCTCTCCACAAGGGCGCAGGAGCATGCCCGTGCATTCTCCGGCCAGACTGACGAAATCATCGCCGCGCTCGATGGCGCCGATCAGCGGATCATGGCGCGTGTCCATCAGGTGTCGGCCGAGCTCGATGCCCGTGCCAATGCCTCATCGACAGCAATTGCCGCGTTGAACCATGCCATTGGGTCGGAAGCATCGCGGACCGCTTATCTGATAGACGGCAAGACACAGGAACTTTCCGGGCTCTTGAACGAACGCACACAGGAAATCATCCGCATTCTGGATGAGACAGCCAAGCCGCTGGTGGCGCAAATGGCCGAAAGCGGTGCGGAGGTCGCTTCCCAACTCGAGGCCGCCACGAAGGCCGCTACGGAAAAACTGCGCCACGAAAACACGGCCATGGTGCAGATGCTGGCCTCGCGCACGGCAGAGACAGTGGAAGCCATGGGCGCCGCCCGTGCAGACCTCGCCGGCAATGTCACCGACCTGATCGATCGCCTGTCGGCATCCAACGCCACGCTGGGCAAGCTTATCGACATGGCGCAGACCAACCTTGGCGCAGTCGACGGACAATTGGCCGACACGACAGCAGCCTTCGCCGAGTCCAGCGAAAAGGCGAACACGCAGCTGTCAACCTCGGCACGCATGCTGGACAGCAACGTCCACCGCCTGTCGGAACTGTCTTCGGGCACACTGCGTGAAGTGGCTTCCATCGCCAGCCGTTTCGACGAGCATGGACGCGTTCTGGCTTCCGCGTCGGACCTTCTGAGCGCCGCGCAGTCGAGCCTGTCGATCACGCTCGTCGACCGCCAGGAAGCGCTGGAAAAGCTGTCGGTGGGCCTCGTTGTCCGCTCCGAAGAGATCGAAAAGAACCTACGCGCCTTCGAAGGTCTGGTTACTGCCGCCTTCGACAAGGCCGAAAACCGCGCCGGCCTATCGACGCAGGCGATGAAGCAGTCGCTGGCCGAAGTTGTCGAGCAGGCGACCACCCGCTTTGCCGAAGCCACCAATGAAATGCGCCGCACCGCCGAGGAAATCCGCGCCGAGATCGAAACCACAAAGGTCCAGATCGCCAAGAGCGTGGAAGACATGCCTGCCGACACGCGCCGCGTGACTGCGGAAATCCTCGCCGAAATCGAAGCGGCAAAGGGTGATATCACCAAGGGCGTCAAGGACATGCCGGCCGATGCCCGCCGCGCGGCTGCGGAAATCCGTGCCGAACTGGAAGAAACCCGCGCCGAATTGAAGAGGGGCGTGCTGGAACTTCCCGAAGAAGCCAAACTGTCAACGCAGACCCTGCGCCGCGCGGTTGCCGAACAGATCGGCGCGCTGAAAGAACTGTCGGAAATCGTTGGCAAGTCGGGCAGGGCGTTTGATGTGTCCGGACCATCATCGTCCCGCGCTGAACCCGTACGCCAGGAGCGCATCGCAGAACGTGCACCGGCGCCGGCCCTGCGCGCGCCAGAACCATCAC
>JBGSHY010000047.1:0-3604 GCA_041751995.1 Rhizobiaceae bacterium
GGCCCCTCCGGGCCGCCGCATGGGCCATGCCGGCGCCATTATCTCCGGCGGCAAGGGCGGCGCCGAAGACAAGATCGCGGCAATGGAAGCTGCCGGCATCCGCGTCTCGCCGTCACCGGCGCGCCTCGGCAAGACACTGTCTGAATTGCTCAAGGGCTAAACAAACAAGCGGGCGCTTTTTGCAAGCGCCCGCTATTTTATTTCGGAACCGGAACGTTCAAGGGAGGGATCATCCGATGGCAAACGACCGCAGCGCCAGCAATGAACATTTTGAGGAAACCTCGTTTCTGTACGGCGGCAACGCCGATTACATCGAAACGCTGCATGCCCGCTGGCAGGAAAATCCGGCATCCGTTCCGGCTGAGTGGCAGGCGTTTTTCGCCGGCCTTGCCGACAATCCGATTGACGTGAAAAGCAATGCCGCCGGTGCATCGTGGGAAAAGGCCAATTGGCCGGTTCAGGCCAATGGCGATCTCGTTTCGGCGCTGGACGGCAACTGGCCGACGGAAGCCATTGTCGTTGACAAGTTGAAAGCCAAAGCCGCCGCCAAGGGCGAAAGCGCACCCTCTCAGGCTGATTTGACCCGCGCCGCGCAGGATTCTGTCCGCGCGATCATGATGATCCGCGCCTACCGCATGCGCGGCCACCTCCATGCCAAGCTCGATCCGCTCGGCATTGCCGCCAAGATTGAAGATTATAACGAACTGTCTCCGTCGGCCTATGGCTTCACCGAAGCCGACATGGACCGCAAGATTTTCATCGATCACGTGCTCGGCCTCGAATCCGCCACCGTGCGCGAAATGATCGAAATTCTCGAACGCACCTATTGCTCGACACTTGGCGTCGAGTTCATGCACATTTCCAATCCGGAAGAGAAAAGCTGGATCCAGCAGCGTATCGAAGGCCCGGACAAGGGCATTGAATTCACCGTCAACGGCAAGAAGGCGATCCTGCAGAAACTGATCGAGGCTGAGGGCTTCGAGCAATTCATCGACGTGAAGTACAAGGGCACCAAACGCTTCGGCCTTGACGGCGGCGAGGCGCTGATCCCGGCGCTTGAGCAGATCGTCAAGCGCGGCGGCAATCTTGGCCTGAAGGAAATCATCCTCGGCATGGCCCATCGCGGCCGTCTCAATGTGCTCACCCAATTCATGGGAAAGCCGCACCGCGCCGTGTTCCACGAATTCAAGGGCGGCTCCTTTACGCCCGACGAAGTTGAAGGTTCGGGTGATGTGAAATACCATCTCGGCGCTTCGTCGGACCGCGAGTTCGATGGCAACAAGGTGCATCTGTCGCTGACTGCCAACCCGTCGCACCTTGAAATCGTCAACCCGGTGGTGATGGGCAAAGCCCGCGCCAAGCAGGACCAGATGGCGACCGTCTGGGAAGGCGACACCATTCCCCTGCGCGAGCGCGTCAAGGTAATGCCGCTCTTGCTGCATGGCGATGCCGCGTTTGCCGGCCAGGGCGTAGTGGCCGAAATTCTTGGCCTCTCCGGTCTTCGCGGCCACCGCGTCGGCGGCACTGTTCATTTCATCATCAACAACCAGATCGGCTTTACGACGAACCCGCGCTTCTCGCGCTCGTCGCCATATCCGTCCGACGTTGCCAAGATGATCGAGGCGCCGATTTTCCATTGCAACGGCGATGATCCGGAAGCTGTGGTGTTCGCCACCAAGATTGCGGTCGAGTACCGCATGAAGTTCCACAAGCCGGTGGTCGTGGACATGTTCTGCTACCGCCGCTTTGGTCACAATGAAGGTGATGAGCCGGCCTTCACCCAGCCGATCATGTACAAGAGCATTCGCGCCCACCAGACAACCGTGCAGATCTATGGCGCCAAGCTGATTGCCGAAGGCGTGATTTCGGAAGCCGAATTTGAAAAGATGAAGGCTGACTGGCGCGCCAAGCTCGAAATCGAATATGAGGCCGGTCAGGCCTACAAGCCGAACAAGGCCGATTGGCTGGACGGCGCATGGTCAGGTCTGCGCACGGCGGACAACGCCGACGAACAGCGCCGTGGCAAGACCGCTGTCCCGCTGAAGACCCTGAAGGAAATCGGCAAGAAGCTGGTGACCGTGCCGGAAGGGTTCAACACCCACAAGACCATCCAGCGCTTCCTTGAAACCCGCGCCAAGATGTTTGAATCCGGCGAAGGCATTGACTGGGCGACCGGTGAAGCGCTGGCATTCGGCACTCTGGTGCTCGATGGCCACAAGATCCGCCTGTCCGGCCAGGATTGCGAGCGCGGCACCTTCTCGCAGCGCCATTCGGTGCTTTATGATCAGGTGAACGAAGACCGCTACATTCCGCTGGCGAATCTTTCGCCCAATCAGGCGCGCTTTGAAGTCATCAACTCGATGTTGTCGGAAGAAGCGGTGCTCGGCTTCGAATACGGCTACTCGCTGGCCCGCCCGAACGCGCTGACGCTGTGGGAAGCGCAGTTTGGCGATTTCGCCAACGGCGCGCAGGTTTTGTTCGACCAGTTCATCTCGTCGGGCGAGCGCAAATGGCTGCGCATGTCGGGTCTGGTCTGCCTGTTGCCGCATGGCTATGAAGGCCAGGGTCCGGAGCATTCCTCGGCCCGGCTCGAACGCTTCCTGCAAATGTGTGCGGAAGACAACATGCAGGTGGCCAACGTCACGACACCGGCCAATTACTATCACATTCTGCGCCGCCAGATGCGCCGTGACTTCCGCAAGCCGCTGGTACTGATGACGCCAAAATCGCTGCTGCGCCACAAGCGGGCTGTCTCGACCCTGGCGGAATTCTCCGGCGAATCGACCTTCCACCGGCTTTTGTGGGATGATGCGCAATATCTGAAGGACCAACCGGTCCAGTTGGTCAAGGATTCCAAGATCCGCCGCGTTGTCCTGTGCTCCGGCAAGGTTTACTTCGACCTTTACGAGGAGCGCGAAAAGCGCGGCATCAACGATGTCTATCTGCTGCGTGTTGAACAGCTCTATCCGTTCCCGGCCAAGGCGCTGATCAACGAACTGTCGCGCTTCAAGAATGCCGAGATGGTTTGGTGTCAGGAAGAGCCGAAGAACATGGGTGCGTGGGCGTTCATCGACCCGTACCTGGAATGGGTGCTCGCCCATATCGATGCCAAGCACCAGCGCGTGCGCTACACGGGCCGTCCGGCTTCCGCATCCACTGCGACTGGCTTGATGTCGAAACATCTGGCGCAGTTGCAGGCTTTCCTTGAAGATGCGCTCGGCTCCTGAGGCCGGGCATTCACCAATTCGCACCAATTGAATAATTTGAACGAGAACGAGACACAAAATGGCAACTGAAATCCGCGTTCCGACCTTGGGTGAATCCGTCGCTGAGGCGACCATCGGCAAATGGCTGAAAAAGGCGGGTGATGCCGTCAAGGCTGACGAAATCCTGCTCGAACTGGAAACCGACAAGGTTTCGGTCGAAGTGCCGTCACCGGCTTCCGGCATCCTGTCCGAAATCACCGCCAAGGAAGGCGAAAACGTTGCGCCGGGCGGCCTGCTCGGCATGATTTCCGAATCCGGCGCTGCCGCTGCTGCGCCTGCGAAAGCCGCAGCCCCTGCCGCCGTTGCCGCACCAGCTCCGGTTGCTTCTGCCGCCGTTT
>JBGSHY010000048.1:0-12661 GCA_041751995.1 Rhizobiaceae bacterium
TGGGCAGCGCTGCCGTGATGCGTTCGCGCCGGGCGGCGGCAATTTCCGCAGCGGCAAAACCTGCGGCAGCGGCCAAGGAGGATAGTCATGGGTGACTGGGTCGATTTCGCGCGGGGTCCTGCCCTGCAATTTTCCATCGCCGTCTTTGTCGCCGGCGTCCTGTGGCGGCTGGTCCGCCTTGCGATGATGCCGGATGTGCGCATTCTGAGTGTGCCACGCAACGGCGCGCCCGGCTTCATGGACGCTGTGTCAGGCTTCTTCAGCATGATGCTGCCGCATCGGCAATACACAAGCCGCACACTGTTGTCCGTCATCACCGGCTGGGTGTTTCATGTCGGCCTTTTGATCATTGTCGTCGGCCTTGCCCCGCACATTCTGTTCATCAAGGGGCTGACGGGCCTCAGCTGGCCCAATCTGCCGAGCAATCTGGTTTTCCTCGTTTCCGTTGTGACGCTGGTTGCGCTGGTCGGCGCGCTGGTCCATCGCCTCATCAGCCCGGTGTTGCGGCTGATTTCAACGACGGACGACTATGTGACATGGGCCGTCACCACGCTTCCGGTCGTGACCGGCATTGCGGCGACCATGCATCTCGGCCTCCGTTATGAGACACTTCTCACGCTTCACATTCTGAGCATTTGCCTTTTCCTGATCTGGTTCCCGTTCGGCAAGCTCATGCATGCCTTCATCGTTTTCATCAGCCGCGGCACAACCGGCCGCGAACTTGCGCGCCGCGGTGTCAAGCTGTGAGCGTCCGTCCCGAATTTCCGGAGGTCTTCCGTCCATGAACACACGCATCGTTGTTGATCCGATCACCCGCATTGAAGGCCATCTGCGCATTGAGGCCGAAATGTCCGCCGATGGCCGCATTGCGCAGGCCTATTCCTCCGGCACCCTGGTGCGCGGCATTGAACTCATCCTGCGCGGCCGCGACCCGCGTGACGCGTGGGCGTTCGCCCAGCGCATCTGCGGCGTCTGCACGCTGGTGCATGGCATTGCCTCGGTTCGCGCGGTTGAGGATGCGCTGGACTATGAAATTCCGGCCAATGCGCAGCTGATCCGCAATCTGATGATCGGCGCGCAATTCATCCACGACCATGTCATGCACTTTTACCACCTGCATGCGCTGGACTGGGTTGATGTCGTGTCCGCGCTGAAGGCCGACCCGGCAGCCACATCGACGCTGGCGCAGTCGATTTCGACCTATGCAAAATCGAGCCCCGGCTATTTCGCCGATGTTCAAAAGCGGGTGAAAGGTTTGGTCGACTCCGGCCAACTTGGCATTTTCGCCAATGGCTATTGGGGCCACCCGGAATACAAGCTTCCGCCAGAGGCCAATCTGATGGCAGTTGCCCATTATCTTGATGCGCTGGAATGGCAGCGCAAGGTGGTGCGGCTGCATGCGATTTTCGGCGGCAAGAACCCGCATCCGAATTTCGTCGTCGGCGGCGCGCCGACACCAATCAGTTCGACTTCGACCGGCGCCGCGGCAACCGCGCTGTCCATTTTGGGCTTGAGCGAGATCCGCGACATCATCATCAGCATGCAGGAGTTCGTCGATCAGGTCTATGTGCCCGACACCATCGCCATCGCGTCCTTCTACAAGGATTGGTTCAAGCGCGGCGAAGGCGTCGGCAATTTCATGACCTGCGGCGATTTTCCCTCCGACGGCACCAACAATCCGGAGAAATGGCTGATTCCCGGCGGCGTTATTCTCAACCGCGACCTGAGCAAGATCATCCCGATTGATCTCAATGATCCAGAGCAGATCCAGGAATTCGTCGACCACAGCTGGTATGATTATGAAGGCGATGCAAAGGGTCTCCACCCGTATGACGGCCAGACCAACCTCAACTACACTGGGCCGAAACCACCTTATGATCAGCTGGACGTGGACAAGCATTATTCCTGGCTGAAGTCGCCCCGCTGGCGCGGCAAGCCGATGGAAGTCGGCCCGCTGGCGCGCGTCTTGGCGCTTTACGCCACTGGCCATGAACCAACCAAAGAACTGGCCACCATGGTTCTTTCAAAGCTGGAGCTGCCGATTGAGGCGATGTTCTCGACCTTGGGCCGCACTGCCTCGCGCACCTTGGAAAGCAAGATCATCGCCGACCAGATGATGATCTGGCACGACAATCTTGTCGCCAACATCAAGGGCGGTGACCTGTCGGTTCACAGCACCAAAAAGTGGAGCCCGTCGACTTGGCCGGCGGAAGCACGCGGCGTCGGATTCACCGAAGCGCCGCGCGGCATGCTCACCCATTACATTGTCATCAAGGACAAGAAGATCGCCAACTATCAGGCAGTCGTGCCTTCGACCTGGAATGCCGGGCCGCGCGATGGCGCAGGCGGCATTGGTCCTTACGAGGCGGCGCTGATGGACAATCACACGCTCCATGACGCCAAGCAGCCGCTCGAAATCCAGCGCACCATCCACAGCTTCGATCCGTGTCTGGCCTGCGCCGTTCATATTGCCGATCCGGATGGCGAAGAGCTGTTCCAGATCAACATTCAATAGGGCCAGGCCCTGAAGTTAAAGATTGCGGAGTGTCGATGATGAGCACCAGACCGGCAATGAGCCAGCAACAGGTTGAGGCGGCAGGCAACAAGCTGCTGGCGCTGTCAGCCTCGCATCTGTCAACCTATCTCGAGGCCTGCCTGCATTGCGGGCAATGCGCGACGGCGTGTCATTTCCACGAGGTCTCGGGCGATCCGCGCCATACGCCTGCCTACAAGCTGTTTCCGATGGCGCGGGCTTACAAGCGCTCGAAGTCGCCGTTGAACTGGTTCGGCCTGACAAAGACCGTGACGCAGGCCGATCTCGACGAATGGGAAGAGCTGATCTTCGACACCTGCACCATGTGCGGGCGCTGCAGCACCGTCTGCCCGATGGGCATCGACATCGCCGCCATCGTCGCGGGCACGCGCCAAGCCTTTGCCGCTGCGGGCCTCGGCCCGGAAGACCTGATGCAGGCGGCGGACAATGTGCGCGACCACGGCAGCCCGCTCAAGGTTTCCAAATCGGTTCTCGAAGACCGGCTGGAGTGGATAGCCGATGAGCATGAAACAGAAATCCCGCTCGACAAAAAGGGCGCGGAGGTCCTGTTCACCATTTCCTCGATCGAACTGATGAAATACCCCGATTCCGTCGGCGCGATGGCGCAGATCCTCAATGCGGCAGGCGTCAACTGGACGGTCAGCACCAAAGGCTATGAATCCACAAATTTCGGCTATTTGTCCGGCAAGCCTGACCTTGCCAAAATTGGCGTGACGCGGATTGTCGAGGCGGCGGAAGCGGCGGGCATCAAGACGGTGATCATCCCCGAATGCGGCCATGCCTACACGGTCCTTCGTTGGGGCGGGGCGAATATCCTTGGCCGTCCGCTGCCGTTTGAAGTGTTTCACATCACCGAGTATCTGGCCAAACTGAAGCGGGACGGTCGGATTTCATTTACCCCCACCGACGAAGCCTTCACCTATCATGACCCGTGCCAGATCTCGCGCCGCGGCGGCGCGGAGGCGGATGCACGCTATCTTCTGGACGGATTTGCCCCCAATTTCCGCGAAATGGCGCCGACGGGCAATTACAACTGGTGTTGCGGCGGCGGCGGCGGCGTGCAGGCGATTTCGCGCGCTGCGCCTTTGCGGCACAAGGTTTTCGAGATCAAGGCCAAGCAGGTTGCAGCTGCCGGCACCGACATGATGGTGTCATCCTGCGCCAACTGCCGGCTGACCTTTGATGAAAGCATCGCCGCGCTGAAATGGGGCGGCAAACTGGAAAGCTTGGTCGAGATTCTCGCCAGCCATCTCATCGAGAAGCCACAGAAACCGGCCAACTGAGCGGCCGTCACTTTTGCCGGGCGGCAAGCCTTGCCAAGGCGATTGCCGCTTGGCCAAGCGCGATGCCACCGTCATTGGCCGGTGCTCTGTGATGAACGAGCACCACCAGACCGGACGCCGTCAGCGCGGAATGAACACCTTCCAGGAGCAGGCGGTTTTGGAAAACGCCGCCTGACAAGGCCGCCCGGTCAAGCCGCTGCTCCACACAGATCCGGATCGCCAATTTCGACAGGGCCTCAACCAGCGCTTTGTGAAATCTCGCCGCCATCAAGCCAACCGGCAAGCTGTTGCGCATGTCGTCCAAGGCCGAAAGCCACAGCGCGTCCCAGCGAATCGGTTGCCCGGGTGCGGGCAAAACAACCGGATATGCCATTGCCTGATCCATGTGCGGACCTGCGATGGCTTCCAATTCCATGCCCGTCTGCCCTTCGTACGAAAGCCGCTCAGATGTTGCTCCAATGACGCACGAAAACGCATCGAAAAGCCGCCCGGCCGAAGAGGACAAAGGTGCGAGGCGCGGATTGGCCATCATGGATTCGAGCAGTCCAATGGGCTTTTCAGCTAGCCGCCGCATGACCGGCAAATCACGGAATTCGCCGTCAACAAAACCGTTGCCCAATGCCAGCCGCAGATGGGCAAAGGCGTTGCGCCAGGGCTCAGTTGATGCCTTGTCGCCACCGAGCAACGGCACGGGAAGGAAATGTGCGGCCCGCTCAAAGCCGAGATAGTTTCCAACCAGAAACTCGCCGCCCCAGATCGTGCCGTCCGGCCCGTAGCCGGCACCGTCGAGGATTATGCCGAGAGTCCCGGAATTGTCAGAACCATTCTCTGCCATGCAGGCAGCAAGATGGGCATGGTGGTGCTGGACCGGAATCACTTCGGCACCGAACTCCGCCGCCAGTTTGTGGGCGAAAGCCGAAGACAGGTATGCCGGGTGCATGTCGCAGACTATGGCGTCAGGCCGGCGTTGAAACAGGTCGAGATAGAGACTGGCCGACCGCTCATACTCGCCAAACGTATCCGGCTCATCCAGGTCGCCCATGTGCTGCGACAGCACCGCCTCGCCGCTGCCTGCAAGGCAGAACGCAGACTTGATGTCCGCGCCTGCCGCAAAGACTGGCGTCTTGGCGGATAGGCATTCTGGCAACAGCAACGGCGTGGGGGCATAGCCACGGGCGCGCCGCAGGATCGAAAGTCCCGGCGCATCCAGCCGGACGACGCTGTCATCGACCCGGTTTTCAATGTCACGGTCATGAAACAGGATCACATCGGCAATGGCGAACAGTTCGCTGCGCGCGCTCTCATTGTCGATGAATTGCGGCTGGCCGGATTCATTGGCGGATGTCATCACCAGCGCCTCGCCGACGGCACGCATCAACAGCAGATGCAGCGGCGTGGTCGGCAGCATGAATCCGATGCGGTCCTGTCCCGGCGCTACGCAAGGCGCAAGATTTGATTGCGCAACGGCGCGCAGCAGGACAATCGGGCCTGCGGATGACGAAATGAGCTCAGCCTCGGCGGCGCTGACAGCGGCTTGTTTTTCGATTTGGGCAAGGTCCAGCCCCATCAGCGCAAAAGGCTTGGCATCGCGGCGCTTGCGGAGGCGCAGTTCCGATACGGCCGCCTCATTCGCCGCCAGACAGGCGATATGAAAACCGCCGAGCCCTTTCAGCGCCACGATTTTCCCTGCCTTCAACAGCAAAGCCAGCGCTGCGATTTCCCCGCCATGCGTAGTGCTGACCGGGCCGTCTGCATTTTCGAGCCACAGTTTCGGCCCGCATTGGGCGCAAGCGATGGGTTCGGCATGAAAGCGGCGGTCAGCCGGGTTTTCATATTCCGCCCGGCATTCCGCGCACATCGGAAACTTCTCCATCGCCGTGTTGGCGCGGTCGTAGGGAATTTTGCGGACGATGGTCAGGCGCGGGCCGCAATGGGTGCAATTGGCGAAAGCGTAGCCATAACGCCGGTTTGCCGGATCAAGCACTTCCCGCGCGCAGTCCGGACAGATGGCGGCGTCGGGAGTTACCGCTGTTGCCGCCTTCCCCGTAAGGCTTTCGAGAATGGTGAAGGCGGTTGGCCGATCCTGAATTTCTGCAGGTTCGGCCGTAATGTGATCAATCCGGGCGAGTTTCGGCTGTTCCCGACGAAGTTGTGTGAGGAAGCGGTCGCGGCTTTCAACATTCGCAAGAATGTCGATGACAACCCCTTCCGGCGTGTTGCGCACGGTCCCTGCCAATCCATGCTCATGAGCAAGCTTCCAGACGAACGGTCTGAAACCGACGCCCTGAACCAGGCCGCGGACATGAATGCGCCAAAAGGTTTGAACCGGGGCTGGCATGGTCAATGCACGGTGCAGACCATGCACGGATCAAAAGACCGGACAATGTGCTGCACGTTGACAGAATCCGGACCTTCCACGGCCATGCCGGTCAGCGCCTGTTCAAGCGGTCCAGCGACACCGTCATTGTCGCGCGGTGAAAAGTTCCACGTTGTCGGCGCGATGATCTGGTAGTTGGCGATGCGCCCGTCGCGCACGCTCAGCCAATGGCCGAGCGACCCGCGCGCCGCTTCTGTCAGTCCGATGCCGCTGCCGGTTTTGGGATCGCGGTCAGGGACGCAAAACGGCGCTTCCGGCTCAATCGCCGCCACCCAAGTTTCAAGCGCGATTACAGTCGCTGCGAGCTCCGTCATGCGGGCGACCACGCGCGAATGAACATTGCCACCGCTATTGCGCACCAGATCCATGAGCAGCGGATGGCCATTGACCACCTGCCGCGCCAACGCACCAACCTCGAACGGCTTCCCGCCATAACGCGGCGCCTTGCACCAGCTGTAGCCTGAAGTGTCGTCATAGGCCGGGGCAGTCAACCCATCAAACGGCGCAAGCCGGCCCTGCCCTCTTTCATACCAGGCGTTGTCGGTGTCTTCAGTGACAAATGCCGGATCAAATACCCCCGGAGTTCCGTCATGGATGCCAGGAACAAAAAGGTGACCATGTTCCGATCCGTAAGCGCCGACGCTGAGAAAACGGTCCTGCGCGCGGCCAAGCCGCTCCAGTTGCAGATCATCGGAAATGGCAAGGAACTGGCCGAAATCAGAGTTGGAAACAGAACGACGCTTTGTCCATTGGCCAAGCGTCTCCGCAGAATTCATCGCCGCCACACTTTCCAGCCTGTCGCCGTAAAGATGGCGCTCCAGAAACCGGCGGAAACCCATCAGCAGTCCTGCCAGCCGCGCCTGCTCGGCCGCAGAGACGGCACGTGTCGAGCCGCCCGGCCGGATCGACAGGGTATGCGGCCACTTTCCGGCGAGGATGCCCAGCATCTGCAAAAACTGGGCGCGGGCAGGAAGCACATCAGCGGCGGAGGTTCCCTTAACGGCTGCGAACCGCTCCACAATGTCCTCATGCCAAACCCGTGACGCATAGGATGGACGTGCGAAGTCCGGCATGAAAAACAGGTAAAAATGGGTCAGATGATCGGCGATATTCTCGATGGCATGGACGATGTTGATCGAAAGCGCGCCGTTGCCGGAAATCGACAGTCCCTGCGCCGCGCCGATAGCCCGGGCGGCGGCCACAGACTGGGAGACAGAACAAATGCCGCAAATGCGCGGCACAAAGATCAGCGCGTCGGACGGCGTCTTGCCGGTGAGCATGGTCTCAAAGCCGCGAAATAGCGGGGCGACAACTTGCGCCGAACGCACGGTCCCGTCCTGAACGTCAAGCTTGACCTCGAGATCGCCTTCAACGCGGTTGAACGGACCGATGATCAGCCGCGTCATCAGCGTTTCTTTCTGGTGCTGGCGGGCGGCACGGTCAGCCGGTCAGCCGTTGCATTGGTGCGCAGCCGCTGCGGCGTCGCGGCTTTGGACAGGGCCGCCAGCGCGACGAACCAAGCCTTGGGCATGTCTGTCGGAAGGCCGATGGGTATGCCGCCGACCTTTGGCGTCTCAGCGAAGGCATGGCCGGGTTCTTCAAAACGGGGTGCGGTGCAGTTGATGCACGGATAACCGCCTTCAATGCAGGAGCCGGTGCCATTCCAGGGACGGATGTTGCAGTCGCCGCGCGCCTGCGTCCCCTTGCAGCCCAGATTTTCCATCATGCAGCCGCTGTCCGACAAGCGTTCGGCGCTGGCCTTGTATTCATAGAACTCGTTGCGCGAACAACCATGATGCACCAGATGCCGGGCATAGGACAAAGGCCGCTCCCACTCGTCGAGATCGGCCGCTGCGAAACTGCCGTCCGCAAGCTGATGCAAGGTTTCGGTCACCCAACCAGGATGCACCGGACAGCCCGCAATGTTAACCACCGGCAGTCCGGATGGCGTGCGGAAATGCTCGCCGAGCAGTCCACCTTCATCGCGTCCGTCATAGGCTAGGCCGCAGGCTTCGCCGATGTTCGCTCCCGCCGCAGTGATGCCGCCATAGGCTGCACAGCTGCCCACGGCAACGACATGCCGGGCCTTGCGCGAAAGCCGGTCGATCCAGTTCATCATCGGTTGATCTGAACCCGCCATCTTGTGAAACAGGCCGGTGCCGCTCGGGCCGCGCATCACCGACCCTTCCAGACAGAAAATATCGAGCGGCAGGCGGTCTTCCAAGATGTCAGCAAACAGCGATGTGATTTCCGCGCCTGACTGCTGGCTGAGCGAGGGATGCCATAACAGGTCGATCCCTGCCGCATCCAGTGCGGTCAAAAGGTCCGGGCCCTCCGCGCCGATCAGCGACATGGAGCAGCCGCCGCACCCGCCGGACTGCAGCCACAACAGGTTCAAGCGGGGCGCTTTCCCCTCATTCATGAACAACACCCACCGGAATGCTGATTGTGAACACCGCGCCGCCGTCCGGCCTGTTGGCCGCAGTCAGCCCGCCGCCGTTTTCGCGGATCATGCCGTAGCTGATGTAAAGGCCAAGGCCAGTGCCCTTGCCGATCGGCTTGGTGGTGAAAAACGGCTCGAAGATGCGGTCCATGTTTTCCGGCGCAATCCCTGCGCCATTGTCGGCCACCTCGATCACGAGCATGTCGCTTTCGACCCGGCAGCCGATGTCCACGCTGGGTGAAGCACTGCCCGCGACAACGTCAAACGCATTCTGCACCAGATTGACGAAGACCTGATGCAGATGCCCTTTGCGCATGGTGACATCCAATTGGTCGGGAACGTCGAAGACCACTTCAGGCTTGACCCGTTCGGCGCGGCGTACCCAGTCCACGCCGGTGCGCAACAGGCGCACAACGTCAAAGGTTTCCGGCTGTTCGCGCTGGTTGGACGAGAAACGGCGCAGATCCTCGACGATGGCGCGCACACGCTCGGCGCCCTCCATCGTGCCTTCAATCAAGGGGCCCATATCCTGCGCGATGGCGTCAATCTTGAGGGATTTGCGCATCTGCGCCATTTCAGCGCTCTCGTCTCCGGCATGGCGGGCATCAAGATATTGCGTCATGGCGACACAATAGCGATTGAGCGCATGGACATTGCCGAAGATGAAGCTGATCGGATTGTTGAGCTCATGCGCAACGCCGGCAACCACACGACCGAGCGCCGCCATTTTTTCCGAAACAACAAGCTGTTGCTGCGTTTTCGTCAGGGACTGATGCGCCAGATCGAGCGCCCGGTAGGCCCGGCGCAATTCACCGTCAGGACGGCCAACGATAACCATGCCGACGCGCTTGCCGCGGAAGTTGAGCATGGCCGAGCCATTGGCCGACAAAGGCGTGGAAGTGCCGTCCTTCCGGCGGATCTCGATCTGGCAATCCTGAATTGGTTGCCCGAGACGCACCTTCTCAAGGAAGGACCGAGCCGCCGAATTGGTTGGGTCGTAAAGCAAGTCCGCCAGATTGCGCCCGATCAGCCCGGTTTCGCTTTCTCCGGCAAGCTCCTCCATGGCGGCGTTGACTTCCTGGATCTTGCCCTGAAGATCGCAGGCAATCAGCGCATCGGTCATGGCACCCAGAACGTTGGCGATGAACCGCTGCGTCTCTTCCAGCGCCGCATTCTGCTGCTCGAGAAGTGTCTGCGATTCCACCAGATCGCTGTAGACGGTATCCATCTTCGAGATGACTTCAATCCACGCATCCTCACCGGACGCATTTCCGTCGAACACAGCCGGGCGATGTGCGATGCCGTCAGACAGGCGGGGTTGGGTCATAAAGCGGCTCCGTCATCAGGCCTGAATTTTCTTCGGCTTCAGAACCACGATTTTTTCAAGTCCGTAGCGTTCCATCTTGGCCCTGAGACCGACGCGGGACAAGCCCAGTTCGTCGGCGGTGCGCGACTTGTTCCAGTGCAGGCGCACCAGCGTGTCGCGGATGATATTGGCTTCCAGCGCATCAATCCGGTCCCGCAGGGTGCCTGCCAAACTGTGCGCCGATTCGTCCGTCGGCAGCGCCGAATCCAGCGCGCTGGACGCCGTTATCGTCCGCGACATCAGGTCAACGCCAAGAAAGCCGTCACCCGGCGATTTGACCAGCATGTGCTGCACTTCGTTTTGCAATTCACGCACGTTGCCCGGCCACGGATATGAGGCCAGCCGCTCCAGCGCTTGCTGGGTGAAGCCGGAAGCCGGTTTGCCAAGCTTCTTGGAGGACTGCGCCAGAATCGCTTCCGCCAGCAAATTGATGTCCGCGCGCCTTTCGCGAAGCGGCGGCAGATGGATCAACGCACCGGCGAGACGGTAGAACAGGTCAGCGCGGAAGCGCCCGGCCCGCACCTCGTCCTCGAGCTTGCGGTTGGTGGCGGCGATCACCCGCACATCGACCTTGCGGGTTTTGGAGCCGCCGAGCGGCCGGATTTCCTGCTCCTGCAGGACGCGCAAGAGCTTGACCTGAAAAGCCGGGGATATTTCACCGATCTCGTCGAGAAACACGGTGCCGCCGCTGGCGCGCTCGAACAGGCCCTGATGATCCTCTACCGCGCCGGTGAAGGCGCCGCGCTTGTGGCCGAACAGCTCGCTCTCCAGCAATTGGTCCGGCAGCGCGCCGCAGTTTTCCACCACAAAGGGCTTGTTCCAGCGCAGGCTGCCATAATGCAACGCACGGGCGGCAAGCTCCTTGCCGGTGCCGGATTCGCCGGTGAGGACCACAGGAATGTCATAGGGCGCAACCTGCCGAAGCGAGGCGCAGACGGCGTTCATCGGGCTGTCGGGACGGCGGATGATGCCGTCGTCGAAATCATAATCCTTGCGCAGCGCCTGCTTGCGCTCGTTGACCACGCGGGCGGCAGTCGAGGGGGCAAGCCGCATCTCCACGGCCAACAAGTCGTTCTCGCGCTGCAGGCGGAACAGCTTGACCGCATTGTTGAGGATCAGCGACAGTGACTGCGGGTGCCAGGGTTTGGTGATGTATTGGTAGATGCCGGCCTCGTTGATGCCGTCGATGATATCGTGGGCATCGGTGTAGCCTGAGATGATCATCCGCACGATTTCAGGCCAGCGCTGGCGGACAGATTTGAGGAATTCGATGCCGGAGACATCGGGCATGCGCTGGTCGCACAGGATGACCTGCACAGGTTCGGTCTCGAGAATCTGTGCGGCTTTGACCGTGTCCGAGGCGATGTGGACATCAAACTCTTCCGACAGGATGCGTCGGATCGCTTCCAAGGAGCGGATTTCATCATCAACGACCAGTATGGCGGGCAAATCGCTCATGCCGGTTTCCCTCCCTGTGCCGATGCTGCGGACGGCCTGCGGTGTGCGGCCAGAACCGATGGCGTGCGCGATTTCACCACCTTGCGCACGAAGTTGCTGCGGGCGATATGGTAGCTGGTGTCGAAACCATAGAAATTGCGCCGCATCCGCGCCAGTTCTTCATCGCGGTAGGCCAGCAACGGCTTTTCGGCCTCGTCCGCCTCGCGCTGTCGCCGCTTGTTTTCGAGTCGGGCAGGCAAAGTTGGATCGTCAGCCAAAACTCCTGCTGCTTGAAAGATTACATCACTGAACACACAGGCATCGGCATCGAACACGCGTTCGGCCAAACCGAGCCGGACAGCTTCCGATGGACCCATCGGCAAGCGCGCAGCGTTGATCCTTGCGGCGTTTTCGGCACCGGCATGATGCGGCAGGAGGTAGGTCCAGAATTCCGAACCGTAGAGATTGCCCATGTCCTTGTAGTGCGGGTTGAGAATAACGCCGGAACGCAGCCAGACTTCGTCAGCGGCGCGGGCAAGGAACACGCCGCCCGCCCCGGCATTGCCGCCGACTGCGGCGATGGTGAGCCGATCCGTCGTGCGGATGATCGCTTCTGAAAGGTCGTCCATCGCCTGAATGTTGGCGAAGGATTCGTCCGCCGGGCTGGAGGCAGCTTCAATGGCGTTGAGATCAAGGCCGTTGGACCAATGATCGGTTGAGCCGCACAGAACAAGGACACTCTTGTTGCGTTTTAAGGCTTCGCGGTAGGCGGCAAGCAGGCGTTGGCAGGCGGCAGTTCCCATCGCGCCATTGTAGAAGGCGAATGTCAGGATGCCGACTTTGCCGTATTCGGCATAACTGATCTCCTGAAAACCATCCGGAGATGAGAGCGCAACGACAGGAAGTCCGGCGGATTCTGTTTCCAGAATTCTGGCTGCTGGCAGCTTGAACGGGTGGGCCGCTTGCTTGTCGAGCAAATGTCCGACCCAGACAGCGCCATCGCGGGTGGCGACGCCGACAGCATCGCCGCTGCGGGCGATCAAGGAACCGGCCCGCGCGCCGACGACCGGCTTGGCTTCCCGCGCATTGAACAGGCGCAAGGATTTGCCACAGAGGATAGCCGGGCAGCCGGGCATGCCGTCGGCGCTGGCGATCTTGCGCAAGACCGTCGCCGTGGCATCGCGCGCCCAGTCGATGGCGC
>JBGSHY010000049.1:0-7716 GCA_041751995.1 Rhizobiaceae bacterium
CAAGGCGGCGGGCTTGGCGCGGCAGGTCGTTGAGCGCCGACCGCAAGGCGCTAAGGCGGGCGATGAGCAGGGCGGCGCTGACCAGTTCGTCAGGAGATGCAAACGGGGCGGCGTTAAAGCTGTCATCGAAAAAGCCCGGAACGCTGGTGATGATGGGCGGCGGCGGCGCGTTCCAGATGGTGCCCGGATCAAAGGATTTCAGCGGATCAAAAAGGGCGAATGCGGGCGTGCGGAATTTCGGGGACAGTTTGCTTAATTCCTGCAGCCGGTTGGCAAGACCTGCATCGGCGGTGCGGAGAATTAAGTAAACTGTCCCCGAATTTCTGCACGCGGCGAGGAGGACGATGAGCCGCCGGACGGCGGATTCGGCCGGGCGCAGGATGAGAAGAATGGCGGCATAGAGGTGGCGGGGAAGCGAGAATTCCCCTCTCCGGCCCTCCGGGCCACCTCTCCCGCAAACTGGCGAGGTTAAACTGGCCAGTGCAAACAAAGCGGTGACGATGCGCTTGAGCGCATCGCGGTTGCGTTCTATGGCGGGGGGCCAGTCCAAATCCGAAGTCTCCTGCCGTCGTGTGAACTGGAGGCATTATGGGGACGGTTTGGAAGGGGTGGACAGATTTTTTTCGGAGTCTGTTTGCAGTTTCGTTTGGCGGCAATGCGTTGGCTTTTGCTGCCGCATTAAAATGCCTACGCCGGGGCGATCTTCACCTGCATATGGTTCGCCCTCCGGCTTTCCTTGCTTCGCCGCCGCTTGCATCCTATAGGCAGCCGCACCAGATGTGCGCAGAGGCTGCGGCCTTCGATATCTGACCATTCCAAGGATGTGATCCTGATGCCCGAACTGCCCGATCTTTCGCGTCTTGCCGACAATGCGGCTGAACTGGTTGAGGCCGCCAAAAAGGCTGGCGCTGACGCTGCCGATGCTGTGGTGGCGTCCGGGCGCTCGGTCAGCGTTTCGGTCCGCATGGGCAAGGTCGAGGGCACCAACGCTTCGGAAGGCGACGAGTTTTCGCTGCGGGTGTTCTGCGGCAGGCGTGTCGCCTCCATTTCCGCCGTCAAAGGCACGGACCCCAAGCGGCTGGCTGAGCGGGCTGTGGCGATGGCGCGGGTGGCGCCGGAAGACCCTTGGGCCGAACTTGCGCCGCAGGAACTTTTGGCGCGGAGCATTCCTGATCTTGACCTGTTCGATCCGACCGAGGTGAGCGCCGAGGAGCTGACGGAGGCGGCCCTGGAGCAGGAAGCGGCGGCGCTGGCCATTCCCGGCGTGACCAATTCCGGCGGCAGCTCGGCCAGCACCGGCTTTGGCGGCATGGTGCTGGTAACGTCAACCGGCTTCCACGGCTCGCACATGTCCTCCCGCTTCGGGCGCGGCATCAGCATGATCGCCGGTGAAGGCACCAGGATGCAGCGGGACTATGAATTCTCCTCGCGCATCCACTTTGCCGAACTGGAAAGCGCCGCCGAGATCGGCCGCAAGGCGGGCGAGCGGACTGTCAAACGGATGAATCCGTCCAAGGCCAAGACCGGCCCGGTCAATGTCATTTTTGATCCGCGCGTGTCACGCGGATTTGCCGGACATCTGGCAGGCGCCATCAACGGGGCATCGGTTGCCCGCAAGACCAGTTTCCTGCGCGACAAGATGGGCGAACAGATACTGGCAAAGGGTGTCAACGTGATTGACAATCCGCTGCGCCTGCGCGGTCCGGCCTCGCGTCCGTTTGATGGCGAAGGAGTGTCGGCTGAAGTGCTGAATATGGTCAAAGACGGCGTTTTGAAGCAGTGGTTCCTGTCACATTCCATTGCCCTGGAACTGGGCTTGAAGACCAACGGACGCGGTGCTCGCTCGGGCTCGACAGTATCTGCTTCGTCGACGAACTTCTCGTTTGAACCCGGCGAAAAGTCGCCGGAAGAACTGATCCGGGATATTGGAACCGGCCTTTACGTCACCGAGGTGATCGGGCAGGGAGTCAACATGGTGACCGGCGAATACAGCCGCGGCGCATCTGGATACTGGATCGAAAACGGCGTTTTGACCCATCCGGTTTCCGAAGTGACCATCGCCGGCAACCTCAAGGACATGTTCATGAACATGGTGCTGGCCAATGACGTAGACCGCAACTTCGGCACCGCCGCGCCAACCCTTGCCATCCACGGGATGACGCTCGCCGGTGAATGACCTGTTCGACATGAAAGCGGATTTGGAGCTGCTGCGGGAGGCAGCCGCACAGGCGGGCCATATTGCCATGGGCTATTTCCGCCGCGATCCGAAAGTGTCGTGGAAAGCTGGCATGTCGCCGGTGACAGAAGCGGATATGCATGCGGACAACTATTTGCGTGAAATGCTGCTGGCCGCACGGCCTGACTATGGCTGGCTGAGCGAAGAGACGGCGGACAATGCCGAGCGTCTGTCCCGCCGCCGCACCTTTGTGGTCGACCCGATTGACGGGACGAAAGCTTTTATCGAAGGGCGCGATCTTTGGTGTGTCTCGGTGGCGATTGTCGAAAACGGGCAATCTCTGGCTGGCATTCTTGATTGCCCGGCGCGGGGCGAAGTGTTTGCGGCATCGCGCGGGCAGGGCAGCTTCCTCAATGGCCGCAAGCTGGCCATCGGGGAGGCAAACTCCGGGCCGCGCCTGTCCGGTGCGCGGGCCTTCGTGTCGGCATACAGCGCGGCAACCGGCGTTACGCCCGAGCATATGCCGCACATACCGTCACTGGCCTATCGCATTGCCATCATTGCCGATGGAAGGCTGGACGCGACTTTCATCAAGCCCAATTCGCATGATTGGGATCTGGCTGCCGCCGATCTGGTGTTGACCGAGGCTGGCGGCGACGTGCGCCGCATGGACGGCGTCCATCCGGCCTATGCCGGTGAGACGACCGTTCACGGCATTCTGGTCGCTGGCAATACGCAGCTCATCCCGGCAATGTTGGGTGTTGTCGCCGATACGACCATCGGATAGACCGGACAGCGGTTTTAAGGGATTTCGGGGAATCGAATGAGCAGCAGCAGCGAATCGAAACAATTGCTTCACCTCGTCTTTGGCGGTGAACTGAAAACACTGGGAAGCACGGAATTCCGCGATATCGACAAGCTCGATATTGTCGGGATATTCCCGGATTACACATCGGCCGCGCTGGCCTGGAAGGCGAAGGCGCAGATGACGGTCGACAATGCACACATGCGCTATTTCATCGTGCACCTGCACCGTCTGCTCGAACCGGCCAAAGGGTAACCGGATTTGACCGGAAAAACCGACATCAACCGAACGGGTTCAAAACGGCGCAAAAGGCACGGTTTGATCCGCAAGGGCTGGATATGGTCGAGAACCAGGATCAAGTCGCAGGCGTGGTTTGCCTCTGCGGTGGTCAACTTTGTCTTTTTGTACATGAAATTCGTGAACCGGACCAATCCAATGGTCGAAGGGTCGCATGATTTTTATCAGGTCTACGGGAAAAATGCGCCGCTGATTGTGGCAATGTGGCATGGCCAGCATCTGATGAGCCCGGTTGTGGTGCCCAAGGGCTATACGTTGACCGCGCTGTTGTCCAAAAGCGCCGACGCGGAAATCAATGCGAGGATCGTCGAGAAATTTGGTCATGAAACCGTGCGTGGTTCCGGCGGCCGCAATGAAGGCAACACCTTCAGCAAGGGTGGCGCAAGGGCGTTGATCACGCTGAAACGGGAGCTGGATCAGGGCAAATCCACCGCGATGATCGCCGACATTTCCAAAAGCACGGCGCGGCAAGCAGGGCTTGGCGTCATTTTGCTCGCCCGCCTTTCCGGCAGGCCGATAGTTGCGGTTGCCTATGCGACAAGCCGCCGCCACATTTTGAAGAAAAGCTGGGACCGGACCGTGATAAGCCTGCCCTTCGGCAGGGCGGCCGTTATCTCCGGCGAGCCGCTCTATGTCGAGAAAGACTCTGACGACGCGAAGATGGAACACTACCGCACCGAACTGACCAGAAGGCTCAATATGGCGACCGAACAGGCTTACGGCCTCGTGGACAAGAGCCGATGAGCGAACGCTGGGCCCGGGCAATTCTGACCAGCTACCGCTGGATGGGCGCGGCGATTTATCCGATTCTCGGTCCGTATCTCGCCATCCGGGCGACCAAGGGCAAGGAAGAGCACAACCGCCGCAATGAGCGCTACGGCAAGTCCCAGATTGCACGGCCTGACGGCCCGCTGGTCTGGGTGCATGCGGCAAGCGTCGGCGAAACTTCGGCGGTTATTCCGCTGATTTCCTTCATTGCGTCAAAGGGCATCAAGGTCGTTCTGACCACGGGAACCGTGACATCCGCCAAGCTCGCGGCCGAGCGGCTGGGCGACAAGATCATCCATCAATATGTGCCGCTTGATTTGAAGCCCGCGGTGAGCAATTTCCTCGCATACTGGAAGCCGGACCTGGCGCTGATTGCCGAATCCGAAATCTGGCCGATGACCATCCTGGAATTGGGCGCACGGCGCGTGCCGCAGATATTGGTGAACGGGCGCCTGTCTGACCGCTCGTTTGCCGCATGGAAGCGCCGGGCCTATTTGGCCGAAGCGCTGTTTGAAAACCTGTCGCATGTGATCGCGCAATCCGAGGTCGACGGCAGCCGGTTTGCTGAACTCGGCGCAAGGCCGGTGACCGTTTCCGGCAATCTGAAAGTGGATACGACGCCGCCGCCCGCCGATCCGGAAGAAGTCGCCCGTCTGGCCAAGATGATCGGATGGCGCCCGGTCTGGGCCGCCATTTCCACCCATGACGGCGAGGAGGAAATCGTTGCCGAAGTCCACAAGTTGGTGACGGTACGCCATCCCGACCTGCTGACAATTCTGGTGCCGCGCCATCCCGACCGCGCGGGCGCGATCCTGCAGATGCTGGAAGCCAAAGGCCTGCGCGTTGCCCTGCGCAGCGCAGGCGATGCGATTGCGCCGGACACGCAAGTCTATCTGGGCGACACGATCGGCGAGATGGGTCTCTATCTGCGCCTGACGGAAATCGCCTTTGTCGGACGGTCTTTGACTGCAACCGGCGGGCAGAACCCGCTTGAACCGGCAGCGCTCGGCACGGCTGTGCTTTCCGGTCAAAATGTCCAGAATTTCCGTGACAGCTACACCCGGCTGATCGCCGACGGCAACGCCCGGCTGGTCAAGGACAAGGATATGCTGGCCGGCGCAGTCAGTTACCTGCTCGGCAGTCACGAAGTTCGCAAGAAAATGATCGATGCCGGCCTGCATGCGATTGATGACATGCAGGGTTCGCTGGTCAAGACGATGGTGACATTGGAGCCTTATATTCAGCCGCTGATCGTCAAGGCGCGGCTCGACAGGCTGACGGAAAAACGCTGATGGCTTCCGAAGCGCCTCCTTTTTGGTGGGAAAAACCGGACTGGCGGGCGATGCTGCTTTTGCCCCTGTCAGTAATTTACGGCATGGTCGCCAAGCACCGGATGGACAACGCCAAGCCGGAGGTCATTGACCTGCCGGTGCTGTGTGTCGGCAACCTGACGGTTGGCGGCGGCGGCAAGACGCCAACGTCGGTCGCCATCGCCAATGCCGCCAAGAAGATGAAGCTGAAGCCGGGCGTCGTTTCGCGCGGGTATGGCGGGGTAAATTCGGGCGCCCACATTGTCGATGCCGAGCAAGATCTTGCCAGGCACGTCGGTGACGAGCCGCTGCTGATCGCCCAGCATGTACCGATCGCCGTGTCAGCCAATCGGCTTGCCGGGGCCAAGCTTTTGCAGGAGCAAGGTGTCGATTTCATCATCCTGGATGATGGCTTCCAGAGCATGCGCCTCAAAAGCGATTTCAATCTGGTCGTCGTCGACGCGCGGCGCGGCGTCGGCAACGGCCATGTCATCCCCGGCGGACCGCTGCGGGCGCCGGCCGTACCGCAATTGCGCCATGCCGACGCGGTGCTGCGCATTGGCGAAGGCGATGCGGCGGATACGGTCGTCCGTCAGGCTGCAAAGGCGGGAAAATCGATCTATGTCGCAGGCACTGTGCCGGCAAAGAAAATGCAGCTTTCGGGCAAGCGCGTGCTCGCCTTTGCCGGCATTGCCGATCCGGACAAATTCTATGATTCGCTGACCAGGGCCGGAGCCATCATTTCACTCGCCCGCAGCTGGCCTGACCATCACTTCTTTGAAGATGATGAGCTTACCGAACTCCACCAGACTGCGGAGGCCGGTGATCTGGTGCTGGTCACGACTGAAAAAGATGCCATGCGGCTGGCGCGCGGCAGCGACATTTCGCGCAAGGTGCTCGACACTGCATTGGTGTTCCGAATTGAAATTGCGTTTGACCAGCCGGATGCGCCGCAGCGGATCATTCAGGATACGCTGGAAAACTTCCGGCGCAGGCTTCTTGGCCAGCGGTAATCAGCGGCGCGAGCGCAAGGACGGGTCAGCTTCCAGTTCGCGCGCAAGCGAGGCCCCGGCATCCACATAGGGTTCCTGCCGCGAAACGCTCCAGTATTTCAGATCGTCGAGCTGGATGATCTGGCCAGTGACCGAACAGATGACATGATTGCCCGGCGACAAGACCTGAAAGTCATGGTCGAGATAGCGTACGCGCGCTTCGCCCGATCCGCCCCGTTCAAACCTGTTCATCGCTCATGCCGTCCGTTCTGAGTTCAATGAAAGCGCTTGTAATGGCGTTTGTGGTTATCGGCAAGAAAGACCACGACAAAGTTGTTCACCTGAACGCCGATGTTTGTCTCGCGGGCAACCGGCCTGGCGCAGCGGACTGGCTTTTGGCTGCCGGCGTCCCGCAGGCGGATGATGATCGGGCCGGACAGTCCGCACCGGTCAGGCGCTCCGCGGATAATTGTCGTCGTCGAACGGGACGAGGAATTGACCTCGATGATCTCTGCTGACGCGAGATTGGCAACGAGCGAAAGCCCGGAGGCTATCAACACACTGGCAAACTTGAAACGCATGACACGCACCTTTCAAAGCAACATAGGCATGCATCATAGCGTGCATTCGGCCAATGTTAAGACTTTGTTTACTATTGGACTATTTTCGCCCGAACAGCCGTTCGATGTCCGACAATTTGAGTTCGATGAAAGTCGGCCGGCCATGATTGCACGTGCCGGAACCGGGGGTGGATTCCATCTGGCGCAACAGGGCATTCATTTCGTCGGCTTTGAGGATGCGCCCCGAGCGGACCGAGCCGTGGCACGCCATTCGCGAGGCGATGGCGTCGATCTTGAGTGACAGCCCGTCGGCTGCATCCTGATCGGCAAGCTCATCGGCAAGATCCTTGATGAGCGCAGTCACATCGACCTTGCCCAGCATCGACGGTGTGGCCCGCACGGCGACAGCGCCGGGGCCGAAACGTTCCAGCATCAGGCCGAACCGTTCGAACTCCGAAGCGCGCTTTGCCAGCCGGTCGGCGTCGTCCGCGGGCAGATCGACAATCTCAGGAATCAGCAAAAGCTGGGAAGGCAGTGTCCGCTCGGACAGTGCGCCTTTGAGCGCCTCATAGACCAGCCGTTCATGGGCCGCGTGCTGGTCGACAAGGATCAGCGAGTCGCCGCTTTCGGCAACGATATAGTTGGCGGCAATTTGCGCCCGTGCCGCGCCGAGCGGATGGTTTGCGAATTGCGCGCTTTGCGCTTCCTGCGTGAATGCAGCGGATGGCGCGCCGACGGATTCAAATACCGCCTGCCCCGCTTCGGCAAAGCCCTGTGGGCGGTAGGGCGACTGCGCTGCTGACCACGG
>JBGSHY010000050.1:0-2447 GCA_041751995.1 Rhizobiaceae bacterium
AAGTCGTCGGGATGCGGCAGCATGTCCGCCCAGACGGTGTGCATCAAGGTCGGCCCGGTGGTCGGCATCAGCCGCACACCGCCGATTACCTTTCCGGAGCTGTCGTCGAGATCGAGTATGTACAAATTGTAAAGATCATCGAATCGGTCATGCTCGAGGCCGAATGGCTTTTCTTCAACCCAATGCAACTGGTCGCAGAAAATACGCTTGCGAAGAGCATAATATTCGATGATTTCGCGGCGGTATTCCTCCCTTCCGGAAGGTTCTATGTAGATGATCATTGGTCAAACCCCTTTTTGAACGCAGGAACGTTCAAGGAGGTTCACCCAGGGTAAGGTTCTGCAACCACCAAGTTATAGGGGATTGAAAAACCACCGCGATTCAGATCAGATTGATTTTCTTAATCTTATCAGTCCTTCGCTGATTGCAACGGCGACGGCTGAAGCTCTATTTGCAGAGCCGAGTTTGTATTTTGCGCTTTGCAGATGGCTAACCACAGTCCATTTTCCAATACCCAGTATTTCGGCAATTCGATCATCCGTCATACCTTCCGCAACCAGACTCAACACTTGCGTTTCGCGTCCGGTCAATTCACGACGCTGCGAGCCGGTGCGCAAGTAATTGTTGCGATATCGGTCGCACAATGCTTCGGCTTCGAAGCGGAAGATATCGAGCTTGTCGCGCTTGAAAGGCGCCCAGAAACCGGAGTGCATACGGAAAGTCAGCGTCGTGGCGAAATACAGGTCTCCGCCGCCATTTCCCGTAACTGTGACGGCGTGATTGCCGAGGCCAGCTTCGTGGAACGCCGCCAGAACCCGCTCGCTGCCCGGGGTGACGAACAAATCGGCCCAATCGATCACGGAGGTTCGCTTGTAGTCGATCGTCAACACCGGATCTTCGCCCGAATACTGGCTACGGACATAATGGCTGATCCACGTCATCGGGTACGTCAGAAAATGGACGGCGCTTATCGGTTCGGAACTGGTGTCGAAGGCCGAAAAATTGACGAACAGCGCCGACACCCTTTCCTTCAGGTCCGCGAGGTCGGTGCAGAAGGCGCCATCCGGCGCCGAAGCGTTGGACGGCAGGCGGAAATCAGCGAAGACTTTTACATTGTACATTTGGGGAGCTCCAGTTTTAAGCCGGCTCGATGCCGGCGGACCGGAGAAGGTCTCATCCGTGGCCTCAATCTGCGAGCAATCCGCGATGACGGAAACTGAAAATAGCGCCGCGGCCAAAGATGATGTGATCGTGTACGCAAATTTCGACGGACTGTGACGCCTGCACCAGCGCCGAAGTCATGTAGAGATCGCCCTTGCTGGGCATGGTGTTGCCGCTGGGGTGATTGTGCACGACAATCAGGCCGCAAGCCATGTGGACCACTGCCCGCGCCAGGATTTCGCGCGGGTAGACGGCAACGTGATCGACGGTGCCGCTTTGCATTCTTTCCTGAGCCAGCAACCGGTAGGCGCGGTCCAGGAACAGCACGTGCAATTGCTCGCGCCGTTCCCCGCCCAGCAGGACCTGGCAGTAGCGCTGGACGCTTTCGAGATCGTCGAGCAATGGCCGGTCGCTGATGTCACTGCGCGCAATTGATTCCAGCAACTCGCGCAAATGGCGGAAATCGCCGGCCAAGTCGGTTTGCGGCCCGGCGAGCGGTGCCAATTCGGCGGGTTCGGCGCGGATGGCGCTGGCAATGTCACCAAAGTGCTCGATCAGCCGCCGCGACATCTTCGCGGCGCTTCGTGTGGTGTTTCGACGTGACAGGAACCTTTCCAACAATCTGACATCATTTTCGCGGTTGTAACCGATCGGGCGTTTTGTGCCCGGACGCAGTACATGGTTCATTCCCCGCATTCCCCCTTTGCCGCCGAACGGCTGTGTCCCCACTGCGGGCATAGCAAGCGCGCGTCATTGGTGCTTTCCCAATAAGTTGGGATGCCTCCCAATTTCTTGGAGCAACGCCAACACTATATGCGGATAAAGAATGAGGAGTGCCCTGGCCGCATCGCATCCGGCCATCGCCATTGACGTCGATCAAGGCAGGCGCACACAGTTGCCCGTTGAATGATGCGCAACAAGACAGGGAGTTTTCGTAAAATGTCTGCATCCATGAAGCACATCCGTCTCCATCTGGCGCGCGACCATGATTTCCCCAATGGCAGCGCCCAATGCGGGTACGAGTTCACCGCTCCGGTAGATGGCCAAGGCCGGCTGGATGCAGGTGCTTGGAAAAGCGTTCGCGATCAATGCACGGTCACGCGCTTCTGGGCTGGATCGAAACCGGAAATCGGGCACCTGATCCGCAAGCCGGGCGGAAGTTGGGCGTTTCATTACGACGTCTTCGGTGACGAGGACGACGACGAAACCGGCTACCGTTTCAACGCTGAAAAGTTTGTCGAAGGCGAGTATGTCTCCATCCGCGAGCACGACGACGCCATGCGCAC
>JBGSHY010000051.1:0-55648 GCA_041751995.1 Rhizobiaceae bacterium
GGCAGATGTGTTTGACTACATCGAGCGCTTCTACAATCCGAGGCGCAGACACTCGACACTGGGATATCTCAGCCCGGTGGACTTTGAAAACAAAGTGGGATTAGCTTAACTCGGTGTCCGAAAAACCTGCAGCAGGCCAAATCTCTTATCTTGGAAGGACACGCTCTATCCAAGCATTCCTGTCGCCAGCCTTTTGGCTCGTAGCCCGGTCGCACACAAGTGGAAGTCTCCGTTCAGGAGCATCATGCTTCGTGAGACCGTCCACTGGCGTATTCACGACCTACTAAGTCAATCATACACTTTGCATCAACAGCGGCATGGATTGGGAGCGCGCATTCTTTTGCGGAGTGCTTTCGAGTCGCTGGCTACTTTGATCTATCTGAACCAACTTATGCAAAACGTCATCAATGGCGAATTGCGCTTCCATATTTTCAGCCAATGGACTTCGGTACTTCTACTCGGCTCAAGGAATGACGGAAACCTTCCCAAATCTATCAACATCATCACTGTGCTGGAAAAGTGCGAAAAACGTTATCCGGGTTTGAAGAAAGTGTATGCCGACCTGTCGGAAAGTGCCCACCCAAGCTATGATGGCCTATGCAGGGGTTACTCGACCGTCAATCATAGCGAATATGAAACGATCTTTTCGAACCGTTGGATGGAATTGTATGGCGCACAACATCTTGAATTGATGGAATTGTGTATGAGCACTTTTCACTTTGAATACAACGATGTGTGGGATGGCCTGTTCATAAAGCTCGAAAAATGGATTGAGGCGAATGACCATGAACTTGAGGCAACCAAGAACGACGTCCTCCAATCGGAGTGAATCGGATTGGCTGCAATTTCGCGCTTATATTACCTAATCTACGCAATTCATTCAGCCATAAAACGGGTTCGGCCAAGTCACCCTGCCTGACGCCATCGCCAATCCTGCATTGATCTCGTCCAGAGCGTTTTGCATCGCATTGCGAACCAGCGCCATCAGATGCGCAGGGTCTTCGCCGCCCGAAACTTCGACCGGCTCCAGCACGCGGATGTGCGCATGCCGTCTTGCAACGGGTTGGGGAATGAACTTGTTTGCGCTGTCGCGCCATGAGCCTTTGCACCAGTCGTTGCGCAGGCGCTTGAGATGTTCGGCGACCTCTTCCTGCGTGATATCCGGTTTTTCGAATGCGAAGTCGCCGAGCCGGAGAATGAGCGCCAAACGGTCGGCAAGTTTTTGCGCGGCCTTGGTTTCGGCGGACGGCGCTTTGCCCTCCGCCCGCGCCTTGCGTTTAACCAACTGGATGACGACGGGCGCATCACGGCCCGTATGTCCGTCGGCCAGCCAATGCTCCAACTGCATTCTTGCCGCTGCTTCGAGGGCATCACGTTTTTGCCGGACAGTCATGGTCTTCGCCATTGAAACCAGCGACAGCTTTTCGGCCTCGCGGTCGAACAATTTGTCAAAGACGGCATAGACGCGGTCAGCCGGGTTGATGCCGCTTGCCCCGGTCAGTTTCAGGCTTTTCTCGACATAGGCGCATTCGCGCAACAGGCCTTGCGTGGCGTCCTCAACAAACGCCAGCTTCCATACAATCGGCACCAGCCGCACCGCCTTTTGCGGCGCCCTGGACCTGGCCTCCAGCGCCATGTTGGCGGCACCGGGCATCAGATGGGCAACATGGTCCGAGTGCCAGCCGACCGCGCCTTCCGGATGAAGCAGGACTCCTTTGCCCTTGAGCGCCCATTCGACTGAGAAATTGCGGGCGGGTTCGGAGTTGCCGGGGATTTGCGCGACCAGATTGTTCCACAGCCAGAATTTCTGCATCGCGCCGCCCATGCCGTTGACGACGCCATTGGTCGCCCAACTCGCGCACTCCGGCGCGGCGCGGGTGATGATTTCCTTGTCGAGCATCCAGTCGGTGAAAAACTCCGGATGGTTCGGCAGCAGAAACGTCGCGCCGCCGTCGGCGCACAGCGCTGTCAGCTTTGCGATTTCGCTTTCCGAAACATGGATTTGGCGCACGTCGGCCAGCCCGCGGATGCCGGTGATTCGGCGAAGGCCGGGCGCATCGCGCAGCAGCGGCATGCCGTGCAGCATCAGGATGCGGTTGACCCACGACATGGCTTTGGCAAAGGCCGGCCACGGCTGCGGCGGCGTGAATTCGTCCAGTTTCGGCATTCGGCCCTCCCGGCCAGATTATGCCGCTATTACTGGCTGCAATTCGGCTTGTCGTAAAGCTTGAGGTCGACCAGTTTGCCGGTCAAAACGAAATCACCGTAGTCCATGACGAGATCGCGGGTGATGCCGTTTTCATAGAGCTTGAACCCGATCTGGTAGACTGGTGTTTCTTCCCCTGTTTCGGCCTTCGCATCAAAGTAGGAAATCGACACCGGGTAATAATCGGCGCCCTTGATGGCGGCGATGTCCTTATCCGGTCCTTCGCTTGCGGCCTTGTTCTTGGCTCCGAGAATGACTGTCGTGGTCAGCGTCCGGTCTGCGTCTTCAGTGCCGTCAAAAATCTGGGTCTCGTAAAAGGTCTCGCCTTTTTCGGCGCGGGACAGAAGATCGACCAAATGGGTGGTCGGAAAGAAGGATTTGGCCAGTTCGTGCTTGGCTTCCAGCGGCTTGGTGACTTCAACGGTCAGCCCCGCATCGCCCAGCGTCGCCTTGCCGCGGGTTTCCTTGTCGATGGCCTTGTCGACGAAATTCTTGGTCAGGAACTCGAAATCCTTGCCGTCGCCGGATTCAAACGTGGTGGTCTGCTGGTCAGTCAGACGCTCGGCCTCGCCATTGTCGATCTTGGTGACATAGCGAAACGTTGTCGTGAAGCCGTCACAGACTGAGCCGTTGAATTCGTAAACCATGCGCCCGTTCAGCGCCTTGATTCCGGACCGGTCGGATGCGTCTTTCAGTTCAAGGTCATAAACAGCGCGATGCGGCACCAGCGCACTCATTGAAGCCGCCGACGCGGCGGGAGCCGCAAGGCAAACACCGGCAAGCAAAGTTAAGGTGACAGCCTTGACTGTGTGATGACGCATATGGACCTCCGGACCGCAATGGCGCTACTTTACTCCATCTCATGGCGAAAGCGAGGCGTAACGCCGTTTCGTTTTTGTCGCACGCACATACCGTTAATGGAGCCTTTGAATGTCCGATACCGCTGATCAAAGACTGGCTGCCCTCGGCATAGACCTGCCCAAGGCCGCCGCGCCCGCTGCAAACTATGTTCCGTTCATGCGGACCGGCAACCTTCTGTTCACGGCGGGACAACTGCCACTGAAGGGCGGGCATTTGATCGCCACCGGCCTGTTGGGTCAGGACCTTGATGCGACCAAGGGTCAGGAAGCGGCGCGGCAATGCGCGATAAACATTCTGGCGCAGGCCAAAGCGGCGCTGGGGGATCTCGAAAATATCGCCCGGATCATCAAGATCACTGTGTTCGTCGCCTCCACGCCGGATTTCACCACCCAGCATCTGGTCGCCAATGGAGCATCGGACCTTCTCGTCGCCGTGCTTGGCGACAAGGGCAAGCATGCCCGATCTGCTGTCGGCGTTGCGTCGCTGCCGCTGAACGCGCCCGTCGAGATCGAAGCCATCATCGAGGTTGCATAATGACGTCACTGAAGTGGCTGACCAAACGCCCCATCGCACATCGCGGCCTGCATGACGGCAACAAGAAGGTCTGGGAAAACACATTAGCCGCCTACTCGGCCGCAATAGCCGGAAATTTCCCGATCGAGTGCGACATCCACATGACCGAGGATGGTGTACCGGTCGTGTTTCATGATTCGCCGCTTGAACGCCTGACTGGCGAAAAAGGTCATGTGCGCGAACGGACCGCAAAGGAAATGACTTCGCTTTCCATTGGCGGAACGTCAGAAAAGGTGCCGACGCTCGACCAGATGCTCGCCCATGTCGGCGGCAAGGTGCCGCTGGTGATCGAGCTCAAGGGTGACGAAGGCCATGATTCCGGCATGGTCAGGGAAGTCGCCAAGAGCCTTGCCAAGTACCGAGGCAAGGCGGCCATCATGTCGTTTGACCATCATCTGATCCGCGACTTTGCCAAGCACGCGCCGGATATCGCTGGCGGATTGACGGCTGAGGGCATCAAGGACACCGATATTGAGGCCCATTTTTCAATGCTGGCGCATGGCATTTCATTCGTATCCTACAATGTTCACCATCTGCCGAACCGTTTCATCAGCCTGGTGCGTGAGCGGCTGAAAATGCCGGTGATCACCTGGACCGTCCGCTCGCCGGAGCAATTGGCGCACACTTATGCGCAGGCTGATCAGGCGACGTTCGAAATGTTTGATCCGGACACATTCGCGCCGATGTAAGTCATTGCCGAATTCCTGCCGCGCGGTAGGTTCAGCACAGAAACATCGGGCATTGGCATGAGCGAGACAGACGGTTCCTATTCGGTCGAGGCCCTGCCCGGCGTGCGCGCCTTTTCGGCAGCAGACTGGGCGCGGCTGGATTCAACAGACCGGAATTCACCAGACTACAACCCGTTCATCACCCATGCTTTCCTGTCGGCGCTGGAACTGTCGGATTGTGTCGGCAAAGGCACCGGCTGGCAGCCGAAATTCCTCAAGGTGCTGGATGACCAGCGCCAGCTGATTGCCGCCGTGCCGTCCTACATCAAGGCGCACAGCCAGGGCGAATATGTGTTCGACCACGGCTGGGCCGATGCATACATGCGCGCCGGCGGGCAGTATTATCCGAAGCTGCAGGTCGCCGTGCCCTTCACACCGGCAACCGGCCCTCGCCTGCTGTCGGTCGACGGCAATATCGAAGGCAAGGCAGCGGCGGCGGCGGCGATCATTGAGGCAACGAATGAGCTGAAGCTCTCGTCCGCCCACGTCACTTTCGCGCCTGAGGGTGAATCCGAGCTGATGGTAGCGCAGGGATTTCTCCGCCGCACCGATCAGCAGTTTCATTTCCTCAACCAAGGCTACCGCGACTATCAGGATTTTCTCGGCACGCTCGCCTCGCGCAAACGCAAGTCGCTGCGCAAGGAACGCGAAGCCGCCTACGCCAATGGCATCACGGTCGAGCGGCTGACCGGCGCGGATTTGACGGAGAGCGTCTGGGACCAGTTTTTCATGTTCTACATGGATACCGGCAGCCGAAAATGGGGACGGCCGTACCTCACGCGAAAATTCTTCTCGCTGATCGGCCAATCCATGCCCGGTGACATCCTGCTCGTCATGGCAAAGCGCAACGGGCGCTACATTGCCGGGGCGATCAACTTCATCGGCGGCGGGCGCATTTACGGGCGCAACTGGGGCTGCATCGAGGACCATCCGTTCCTGCATTTCGAGGTCTGCTACCATCAGGCGATTGACCACGCGATTGCAAACGGCCTGAAGGTGGTCGAGGCGGGTGCGCAGGGTGAACACAAGCTGGCGCGTGGCTATGTGCCGGTGACCACCCATTCCGCCCATTACATCCGCCATGAGGGCCTGCGCCGCGCAGTTGCCGATTATCTGGAGCACGAACGGGCGGAAGTTGCCCGCGCCGCCGAATATTTGACCGAACTTGCGCCGTTTCGCAAAGGTCCGCTGTTGACAGGCGGCACGTTGGAGGAAGATTAGGCGGATAGTTTCGGGAGATTTCAACCATGGCCGCCTACGATAACAACAACATCTTTGCCCGCATCCTGCGTGGGGAAATACCCTGCCAGAAAGTCCACGAAGACGAACATGTGCTGGCAATCATGGATGTGATGCCGCAGGCCGAGGGACATGTGCTGGTGCTGCCGAAGAAGGCGTCTCGCAATCTTCTGGATGCAGACCCTGCGGTGCTTGGGCCCGTGATGGCAGTGGCGCAGAAAATCGGCAATGCCGCGATGAAGGCTTTTTCCGCCGACGGCATCATGCTGGTGCAATACAATGAAGCGCCGGCCGGTCAGAGCGTGTTTCACCTGCATTTCCACGTCATTCCGCGTCACGAGGGCGTGGCTTTGCGCGGTCATTCGGGCAAGATGGAAGACGCAAATGTTCTGGCCGCAAATGCCGAAAAAATCCGTGCTGCGCTGGGTGCCTGATCGCCAGGCATTCCGCAGCATACCCGTTACGAATCGGTTCGCGGCATGACCGCTCTTGCTTTGAGCAATTCGGGTTATCCTTGGCTGACCGTCGCATTGACCGCAACGATCCTGTCGGTGGCCTTCCATGAAAGGAAAGCCTCAACCTGGCACCTGGGCGCTGCGGCCTTCATTTTGATGTTTGGCATTTTTTTCCTGTTCATTCCTTCATTGTGGCTTGCGGTCGCCTTTTCCTTTGCCTTGATCAACCTCATCGGCTTCGCGTCGATGGCAAAATTCAGGAACCTCGGATTCAATCTGGTTGCTGGTGATCTGTTCCACCACCTGAAACTGGGGTCCTTGACCGTTTGGGCGGAATACCGGACAAATGTGGTTCTGGTTGCGATTTCAATTTGTGCGACGGGAGCCTTGATCATCCTTGGGCGCAATTATGTTGATGACTACAGTGCGCCGCTCATCACACGTATTTTCATGCTGTTTGGATGCCTGATCATTTTTGGCGCGGCGTTCATGGTGAGCGGTGGCCGCAAGAGATTTAGCGTCGGGCTTCTGACCCAAAACCGCGCACATGTTTCCGCGTTCTTCGCTTCCTTGTTCGGTGCCGGTCCGGGCACCTGGCTGCAGATGTCGGATGTCGGCACCGAACCGCTTCCCTTGCTGCCACCGATCCTCGGCCGTTTTGGCGGAAATGGAAGGCTGCCGGATATTTACCTGATCCTCAGTGAATCCACGTTCGACCCTCGCGTTATCGGGATGCCAACGCCGGAATTTGCCAAGGCATTTTTCAATCCTGAGAATGGCATTTCAGGTACTTTGCATGTCGATGTCTTTGGCGGCAGCACGTGGCAAAGCGAATTTGCGATCTACTCGGGATTGTCATCGCGCTCATTCGGTCCAAACTCGCGGTTTGTCTTCCAGCTTTTGAAAAACCGGATCAAACATGCGTTGCCAACACGGCTGAACAGTCTGGGCTACAGATCCGTCATCGTCTGTGCAGACGGTTCGGAGGCAAATCCGCTGATAAGCCACCGGGACTTTTATCGCTCCATCGGATTTGAACGCATTTGTTTTCCGGTCGACCGAGTGAAAACGGAAAATCTCCGTCAATGGAAGCGCGAGCGCCACGACGCGCAGACCTATGACGGTGCCCTGTCGTTGCGGTCGGAAGAGCTCGCGAGCGATCAGCCCCTCTTCTTGTCGATCATGACCTACATGAATCACGGCTCACACAAGCGGCACCGGTTTCCGCCAAAACTTCATGCCGACATCAGGGCTGAAGCGCTGGCAGCTTCAGGCAGGATTGAATACGCTGAATACTGTGTCCGGTTGGCCGAGTCCGTGCGGGCATACAATGCGTTTCGCGCGGCAATCGAGAAAGATGCTGCCACGCGCCCGGCATTGATAGTCCGCTATGGCGATCACCAGCCCTCATTTGTCGCCAAGTTTCTGAAATGCCAACCGGATGATCCGCGGCTGCGACGGACCTATTTTGCCATCGAAGGCATCGGTATTCCGCTCGCGCCCGTCAATTTCAGTACCGATGAACTGGATGCCGCCCTGCTCTCCGTTGTCGCGCTTGCTTCGGTCGGCATGCCGCTCGACGCCATTGATGCGACAAGGCTCTCACTGGCCGCAGAATGCGGACCGGGTTATTTTTCCAGCCAGTTAGACATGAAATTGCGTTTCCACCGGACACTTTTGGAAACAGGCAATCTGCTGCTTTGAACCCCCGGGCGGGTTACACTTGCCCAGAACTACAATTGCGCAAGCACAGGCTGTTCTGTTGCTTCTGCCACCGCAAACTTTGTAGCCGGCACTTTCCTTGCGAACAGGCCAGCCAGATGCCAGGCAAGCAGCGCGACGGCGACACCGGCGAGCGTGTCGGTCAAATGATGCCCGCCTTCCGGCGGCGTCGCGGCAAGAACCAGCACGTTGAACGGCAGAGCGGCGAAGCGCAGGTAAGGCACCGACCACAGCGAGATGACGACCAGCGCCGACAGTGTGCCGTGATAGGACGGGAATGCGATCAGGCCGTAGAGCGCATCCAGCGAAATGAAGCGCTCCGCGCCGCTGCGCAGGTCAAAGAAAACCTGCTTGTAGTGCAGATCGACAATCGGCGAGCCCATCGCAATGAAATCTTGGCTCGGTTGCAAGAAGCCCATCGCGCCTGCAGACGGGAGAATTCCGGAAACGCCAATGCAGATCAGGCCGGAAAAAATCACCGCTGCGCCAAGGCGGCGCGAGCGGATGATGTCTCCGGACAAGCCGACGACAACCACGCAGAGGGCAATCTGTGAAATTGTTGTGATGTAGACAATGGACGCGGACATCGCGAGCCACGGGTTTGAATAGACAAACCCCGCATAAGCCATCCAGTCAAAGCCGAGCACCGCGTCCGATTTCAACAGATACGGGTCGATAAGCGGGAAATTCATCGACGTCACAAGATAGCTGAGCACAGCGCCGGCGGACGAAAAGGCCAGCAGCAAAGCGGTCTCGACGCACATGACCTCAAAGTTTTCCATCGGTCTTTTGACGCGGTAAAACCAGCCGACGGACAGTAGAAACGCACAGACCGCCACTACTTTGATGGCGCTCGCGGCGTCAAAGCTGAAATCGGTCGCCATGATCCAGATTGCATCAACGACAATGATGCCAAGTGTCACCAGCATTTTCACTGCGGTTTGACGATCACCAACCATTTGCCCTGCCTCGCCTGTTTTTTGCTTTCCTTAGCGCAGCAGCATTGAAATAGCGTTAAACGTGCCTTTCAGCGTCAATTCTGAAAAATGAGAAGCCCGCTGATCAGCACCGCTTCTGCGCTCAGAACACCGGCGTAGACTTTTTTCCCGCTGGCCAGATAGGCGCAAAAGCCGGTCGCCGCAGCGCCCATGCGCAGCCACACCGGCGATGTAGCCAGCGCGCCGTCGGGATAAAGGATCAGCTTGGCAATGACCGCCGCCACCAAAGCCGTGGCCAAAGCGCGGATAAACACCAGTATTTCGGCGTTTTCATCAATGTGACCGGCAAAATAGACGCCGAGGAAGCGCCATATGTCTGTTGCCACAGAACCGGCCAGAAAAATGAAAAGATATGGCCACCACCAGACGCTGGAAGCATCAAAGGTCATGGCTGCACCACGCTTTTGCGGCGGCCGAGCACCCAGGCCAGAATCCCGCCGACGAGGCCGGTTGCCAGGATGTCGCCCTGCGGGAAAATCACATGAAACACCGGCGTCAGCGCCAGTCCGAACGCCATGGCGTAATGCCCCGCCCTCTCCCGCGCCGAGCCCCAGAGCGAACACAGGAAATAGAGCGGCGTGACAAATATGAGCGCGGCCGATGCAATTGGCGGCAGTTTGTCGGCCACTTCGAACGTGATGAACACCACACACATGTTCGACGCCATCAATGCCGATGCAATACCGGCGAAATAGGCCGTCCGATAGGGCTTGGGGACTTTCTGGAACGTCTCCATCGACATGACCCAGGCAGTCACGGCAATAAAGTGGGACAGCGCATAAAGCGTGATTTTTCGTGTTCCTTTTGCGCGCATTTCGGGCACCAGCGCCACGGTCATCGGCATCAACCTGACGGCAGACAGGGACACTGCGATGAATGCGCCCACCAAAGTCGACTTGGCCAGAATGGCGCCGATCAGCACCACCTTGGACGGCAGCGCCCAAATGGTCAGGACCATGAATTCAACATGCCAGACACTGAACCCGGCGTCGCGCGCCAGCCCGGAAAACCCGGTAAATGCGCCCATCAGTATGATTGCGGGGACAGAGAAAAGCCGTGCAAGCCCTCGCCTGTACCAATGCCACGCCTGTTTTTGCTGAAAGGCTTCTTCGCTCTGCTGCATGTTCCCGGTCTAGCTTTCCGCAAGCAAAGCATCAACATGGCTTTTCGCTGATGACAGTGTGTCGCTTTGATATTACTGCGCCACGCTGTAACGTTGCCGTCCCGGAGGATTTCAAATGCCCGCCAACCTGACAATCGAACAACTGGTTGATTCCATGACACTGGCCGAACAGGTGACGCTGCTTTCGGGGCAGGATTTCTGGTCGGTCGCCCCCAATGAACGTCTTGGCATCGGCACGCTGCGCGTGACCGACGGACCCAATGGCGCACGCGGCGGCGGCTCTTTGATCGGCGGCGTGAAGTCAGCAAGTTTTCCGGTCGGCATTGCAATCGGCGCCAGCTGGAATCCGGCACTGGCCGAAGAGATCGGCGCGGCAATTGGCGATGAGGTCAAGTCGAAGGGCGCACATGTGTCGCTTGCACCGACCGTCAACATCCATCGCACTGTCACCAATGGCCGCAATTTTGAATGCTATTCGGAAGATCCGCTGCTGACCGGTGCGCTCGCAGTCGGCTACATCAAGGGCCTTCAGGGCCAGGGAATATCCGCCACCATCAAGCACTTTGCCGGCAACGAAAGCGAGATCAAGCGCACTACCAATTCGTCGGAAATCGACGAGCGGTCCCTGCGGGAAATCTACCTTGTGCCGTTTGAAATGGCGGTCAAGCAAGGTGGCACGTGGGGCATCATGTCGTCGTATAACAAGCTCAACGGCACGTACGCTGCAGAGAACCACTGGCTTTTGACCGAAGTGCTGCGCGGTGACTGGGGCTATGACGGTATCGTCATGTCCGACTGGTTCGGCTCGCGCTCGACCGCGCCGACTGTCAATGCCGGTCTTGACCTTGAAATGCCAGGTCCCACCCGCGACCGCGGCGACAAGCTGATCGCTGCCGTCGAGGCCGGTGACGTCTCTGCCGATACGGTTCGCACCCGCGCCTTGAACATGTTGCGTCTCATGGAGCGCACCGGCGCCATTTCGGATTTCCGCGCGCACAAGGAGGAAGCCAATGACCGGCCGGAACATCGCGCCCTCATTCGCCGCGCCGGGGCAGAAGGCACTGTGCTGTTGAAGAATTCCGGCATCCTGCCTTTGGACAAAAAGTCCGGCCAGACGATTGCCGTGATTGGTCCGAATGCAAAAGTTGCCCAGATCATGGGCGGCGGCTCGGCACAGCTCAACCCGCATTACAGCGTCAGCCCGTGGCAGGGGCTTGTGAACGCGCTTGGCGGCGACACACTTCTGTCCTTTGCGGAGGGCGCAACCAATCACCGCTTCGAGCCCTTGCTCACCGGCACATTCAAAGCCGAATATTTCGCCTCGCGTGATCTCTCCGGGCCGGTGGTCCACACTGAGACAATCGACAATGTTCAGGCCTTCCTGATCGGCCCCATCGGCGGCGGCATGGTGGATCCGGCGGCGTTTTCACTGCGCATCAGCGGCACATTCACGCCGCAGGCAGACGGCGTCCACCGCGCCGGGTTCTTCGCAACAGGCCCGGCCCGCCTTTTGATAGATGGCAAGATCGTCGCCGACTGCTGGGCGGATTGGACGGCTGGCCAGACCTTTTTTGAAGAAGGCAGCAACGAGATTGTCGGAGAGGTCAGCTTGAAGGCGGGCCACGCCCATGCGGTGGTGCTCGAATACTCGGCCAAGAAATCCGACAATTTGACCTTCACCGCCTTCCAGGCCGGCATCGGCAAGCCGCTGGGGATGGACGACATCGCAGAAGCGGCGGCGCTTGCTACAGCGTCGGATATCGCCGTTCTTTGTGTCGGCCGGACAGGCGAATGGGATACGGAGGGCTGGGATCTGCCGCATATTTTGCTGCCCGGTCTTCAGAATGAATTGATTGAAGCTGTCGCTGCGGCCAACCCGAACACCATCGTCGTGCTCCAGACCGGCGGACCGATCGAAATGCCGTGGCTCAACAAGGTCTCTGCCGTTTTCCAAAGCTGGTACCCGGGACAAGAAGCGGGCAATACCATTGCCGACATCCTGTTCGGCGATGCCGAGCCGGGCGGCCGCTTGCCGCAGACATTTCCTGTTCGCTGGGCCGACAATCCGGCGCAGAGCCAGGACCCGGAAGTGTATCCGGGACTCAATGGCGAGGTCCGCTACGAGGAAGGCCTGTTCATCGGGCACAAGCATTACGACAAGATGGGCGTTCAGCCGCTGTTCCCGTTCGGGTTCGGTCTTTCCTACACCTCGTTCGAGTGGAAAAACCTGAGAATTACCCCGCAAGACGATGATTTTGTTGTTGAAATTGACGTGATCAATATTGGGCCGCGGGCGGGGAGCGACGTGGTGCAGGTCTACGTCGAAGACAAGTCACCCATTCTTCCCCGCCCGCTGCGCGAATTGAAGGGCTTTGCCAAGCTCCATCTTGGCGCGGGTGAGACAGGCACGGCGCGGGTGATTTTATCGCCTCGCTCGTTTGCCACCTTCGATATCGGCAGCCGCGAGTGGATCGCCCGCAGCGGTGCCTTCACGGTGCATGCAGGCCATACGGCGACTGATCTGGTGCTTCAGGAAACGCTGCACAGGGCCGGCGAATGGCGGCACAAGCCTTGATTAAAGCTGACGCATGAGACGAAAACGGCGGGAATCCCCGCCGTTTTTCTTTACTTCTTCTTCGGCAAGGTCGGCACGGAAGCCCTTGGCTTGCGTCCGACGGGTTCAACCGGCTCCGGCTGTTTCGGCGGCGCTTTCTTGGCGTCCGGCTTCTTCGCAGCTGCCTTGACCTTGCGAGGCTTTTCTACCGCTTCCGGCTCTTCCTTCGGCTTGACCTTCACCTCGTCGGCGACAGTCACCAGCTTGAGCTTGGACACGCCAGCCACATCCTTTTCCACCGTCACATGCACTGTGCCGCCATGCTTGAGCTTGCCGAACAGCAACTCGTCAGCCAGCGGCTTCTTGATGTGCTCCTGAATGACGCGGCTCAGCGGGCGGGCGCCCATGCGTTCGTCATAACCCTTTTCGGCCAGCCATTCGATGGCTTCCTGCGACAGCGCAAAGGTCACGCCGCGCTCGGAGAGCTGGGCTTCGAGCTGCATGACGAACTTCTGCACGACCTGATGGATCACCGGCACCGGCAGCGCGCCGAACGGGATGACGGCATCGAGGCGGTTGCGGAATTCCGGCGTGAACAGCCGGTTGATCGCCTCGGCATCATCGCCTTCACGCTTAGTCGAGCCAAAGCCGATGGCCGCCCGTGCGGCTTCCGAAGCGCCCGCGTTGGTGGTCATGATCAGGATGACATTGCGGAAATCGATCGCCTTGCCGGTGTGATCGGTCAGCTTGCCATGGTCCATAACCTGCAGCAGGATGTTGAACAGATCCGGATGGGCTTTTTCGATTTCGTCGAGCAGCAGCACGCAGTGCGGATGCTGGTCGACGCCATCGGTCAACACGCCGCCCTGGTCAAAGCCGACATAGCCCGGAGGCGCGCCGATCAGGCGCGAAACCGTGTGGCGCTCCATGTATTCCGACATGTCGAAGCGCAGCAGCTCGACGCCGAGCGAGGCAGCCAATTGCTTGGCGACTTCGGTCTTGCCGACGCCTGTCGGGCCTGAGAACAGATAGGAGCCAATCGGCTTTTCCGGTTCGCGGAGCCCTGCCCGCGCCAGCTTGATCGCCGACGACAGCGCTTCGATGGCCAAGTCCTGACCGTAGACGACGCGCTTCAGTTCGGCCTCGAGGTTGGCGAGCACCGTCTCGTCATCCTTGGATACGGTCTTGGCCGGAATGCGGGCCATCGTGGCGATGGTCGCCTCGATTTCTTCGATGCCGATCGACTTCTTGCGCTTTTCAAGCGGCACCAGCATCTGGCTCGCACCGGTCTCGTCGATGACGTCGATCGCCTTGTCCGGCAGCTTGCGGTCATTGATGTAGCGCGCCGACAATTCCACCGCCGCCTTGATCGCGTCGTCGGTGTATTTCACCTTGTGGAAATCCTCGAAATAGGGCTTCAGCCCCTTCATGATTTCGATGGCGTCCGGAATGGTCGGCTCGTTGACGTCGATCTTCTGGAAACGCCGCACCAGCGCGCGGTCCTTCTCGAAGAACTGGCGGAACTCCTTGTAGGTGGTCGAGCCGATGCAGCGGATAAGGCCGGACGAAAGTGCCGGCTTCAACAGGTTCGACGCGTCCATCGCCCCGCCCGAGGTCGCGCCCGCGCCGATCACGGTGTGGATTTCGTCAATGAACAGCACGGCGCCCGGATAGTCCTCGAGCTCCTTGATGACCTGCTTCAGACGCTCTTCAAAATCGCCGCGATACCGCGTGCCCGCCAGAAGCGTGCCCATGTCGAGCGAGAAAATCGTGGCGTCCAGAAGCACTTCCGGCACGTCGCCTTCGACGATGCGCTTGGCCAAGCCTTCGGCAATCGCCGTCTTGCCCACACCCGGATCGCCGACATAGAGCGGGTTGTTTTTGGAACGGCGGCAAAGGATCTGGATCGTCCGGTCAATTTCGGCGTTGCGGCCGATCAACGGATCGATGCGGCCGGACTTCGCCTTGACATTCAGATTCACGCAATAGGCGGCCAGCGCACTCTGGTCTTTCTTGGCGTTGCCCTCCGTGCTGCCATTTTCGGATTGGCCATTGCTTTCCGGGCCATCCTCGTCAGCGCCGCGCGGCGGGCGGCTTTCGGAAGCGCCGGGGCGCTTGGCAATTCCATGCGAAATGTAGTTGACCGCGTCATAGCGGGTCATCTGTTGTTCCTGCAGGAAATAGGCGGCGTGGCTTTCGCGTTCGGCGAAGATGGCGACAAGCACGTTGGCGCCGGTCACTTCATCCCGCCCGGAGGATTGCACATGGATGACCGCGCGCTGGATGACGCGCTGGAAACCGGCTGTGGGCTTGGAATCCTCGTCATAACCCGTGATGAGGTTTTCCAGCTCTTTGTCGATGTAGTCGACCACGGTGGTGCGCAATTCATCTACGTTGACGTTGCAGGCCTTCATGACCGCCGCGGCGTCGTCATCGTCGAGCAAGGCCAGCAACAGGTGCTCCAGCGTTGCATATTCATGGTGCCGCTCATTGGCGGCGGAAAGGGCCTGGTGAAGCGCCCGCTCAAGGCTTGGAGAAAAAGACGGCATCAGACCCTCATTTCTTTTCCATCACGCATTGCAGCGGATGCTGTTTCTGTCGGGCGAAATCCATGACCTGCGTCACTTTCATCTCGGCGACTTCAAATGTGTAGACACCACATTCGCCGACGCCATGATGATGCACATGCAGCATGATCTCTGTGGCGGCATCGCGGTCCTTCTGGAAAAAGCGCTCCAGCACATGAATCACAAATTCCATCGGCGTGTAATCGTCGTTCAAAAGCAGGACACGATAAAGGCTTGGCTTCTTCACCTTCGGCTTGGTGCGCGTGATGACAGCCGTGCCACGGCCAGCGCCGCGTCCGTCACGATCCTCGTCCTGCATTCGTATGCGCGTCATGTCTGCCTTTTGCCCGGTGTGACCCGACGAATGCCGGGTTCCCTCTAACTAGTGACTCATCGGAAGATTTTAAGGCCTCTTGCGCCGGAAACAAGGTTTAGCCGCACGATTGGTTTGCGCTAGCCAAACAATCTTTCGTCAGCCTTTCGCTCTGCCTCAAAAAGATGCGCATTTTCTCTTCCCGGCTAACCCTTTGGTAACGACGTTTGCCTAGAGTTTTAGATGTTGTGCCGTTTGCGCAAAAGTTCCTGAGTACCTGTAAAGCAAGAGAGTTGCCGTGCGTCACCTTGTAAACCGCGTTTCGTCATTGGCTCGCGCCATGTCCAAAGCAGTCCTGGCCGCAACCCTCGCCGCCAGCTTCCTTATGACACAAACGGCAAATGCCGCAGGCGGCAAGCATGCCGCCATCGTCATTGACGCCAATTCCGGCAAGGTCCTCTATTCGGACAATGCTGACGCGCCGCGCCATCCGGCCTCGCTGACCAAGATGATGACGCTTTACATGCTGTTCGAAGCCATGGAGGCCGGCCGCATTTCCCGGTCAACAGCGGTTCCATTTTCCAAGCACGCCGCGTCGATGGCGCCGACCAAGCTCGGCGTGAAGGCAGGTTCGTCCATCACCGTTGAAACGGCCATTCTTGCGTTGGTCACCAAGTCCGCCAACGATGCCGCCGCTGCATCGGCCGAACTGCTCGGCGGATCGGAAAGCCGTTTTGCCCAGATGATGACCGCCAAGGCGCGCTCCATTGGCATGAAAAGCACCCGTTTCTACAACGCGTCCGGCCTGCCCGATCCGCGCCAGATCACCACCGCGCGTGATATGGCTGTGCTTGGCATCGCGCTGCGCTCGGATTTTCCGCAGTATTACAAGTATTTTTCGGTCCGCTCCTTCACTTACGGCCGCTCGCGTCTTGCCAATCACAACAAGCTGCTTGGCCGCGTTGCAGGCGTCGACGGCATCAAGACCGGCTACACCCGCGCGTCAGGCTTCAATCTGGTCTCATCGGTTTCCCTGAACAACAAGAAGCTGGTGACTGTTGTTCTTGGCGGCCAATCGGGCCGCAGCCGCGATGCCGAAGTTGCCGCCCTAATCAAGAAGCATCTGCCGAAGGCCACGAACCGCAAGGTCATCGGCGGACTGTTTGCCAACCTGAAGGGCAAGCCGGAAGTCGAAGAAGAGGCCTTGGCTCTTGCCGATCCGGCCCCTGTGCCGGCAGCCAAGAAAGTCGTTGCGCTGATCGATCCGGTTGTTGCCTCTGTTGCGCCGACACCGGCCGAGCGCCCGATTGTCTCTGTCACCGAAGAAGTTGAGGCAAATACCGCCGGTGTTGACCCGATCACCACCGCTTCTGCACCACAGGAAATCGAAGCGCGGAGCGGCAACGGCTCCTGGGTCATCCAGATTGCTGCGGCCGATTCTGAAATCGGCGCGATGAAAATCCTGAAAAAGGCGCAAGGCGCGGGCGGCAAAGCCCTGGCCAGCGCCAATCCGTTCACGCAGGAAGTGCAAAAGGGTTCCGCGACCCTGTTCCGCGCCCGGTTCGGCGGCTTCGACAGCAAGGCTCAAGCCTGGAATGCCTGCGAAGCCCTGAAGAAAAAGCAGTACGGCTGCTTTGCCCTGAACAACTGATACCCCGCCGGCACTGTCGCCGGCGGCCCGGATGGCCTGTTTGTACCGAGTTTGAAGGTTATCACCATGCGCGCTGACAAAACCAAGCCCACAGCCTCGAACAGTTCGGAAGAGGCAACCCAAATTCCCGCGACCCTTGGCGCGCTTCGCACCGCCGCGATGCGGCTTGCCGACACGCGCAAGAAGCCCAAGCTGAAGACCCGCGATCTGGTCGGCATGTTGCTCAGCCATGGCGCCCGCGCCTGGCGCAACTCCCTGCCGCCGGTCAAGGTGAAGCTGGCCGTCAAGACACCCGAAGGCATCACTGCCGTTCGGTTCGGCTATTCCAACAAGTCCGGAATGCCTTCTTACAGCTGACAAAGATTTGTAGCCTCAAGACCGTAGTCTGCAATGGCAAAGCCATGCGGCATGCCTGCCGCCGCTAGAGCAGCCCGAGACTGGCCAATTCCTCGCGCAATTCGCGCGGCATTTCCAACAGGCCCTTTTGCCCGTCAGTCATATCGACCGGCGCTTCCTTTTGCGCAAGATAGCGCCAACCCTGGAACGCCCGGCGCGGTTGCCATTGCGTCGGGATGACCGCATGTTCCAGCACGATCTGGCAGCGACCGATGCCGTCTGCGCCTGTGACCGGGCGCAGATCGATGATCTTCTGGCGGCACTGGACGTTGCCCTTGATCACCCAGTACAGCGATCCACCGTCAAGGATTTCAGCCTTGCGCTGCGGAAACATGCGGGTGACGTGATACTGCTCGACCGGCAATTTGTTGGCGCGCTTTAACGCCGCGTCCTGATCGCGCCATTCGACGAGATCTTCGATGGAGTCGCAGCCGACGCAGAGTTTGAGGATGTGGAGAGCCATGCAGGTGACTTAGGGCAGATGGCGCATGGCTTCAATCACTACAAGCCGACAAGCGTCAGCACTCCACCACATTCACAGCCAAGCCGCCGAGCGAGGTTTCCTTGTAGCGCTCATCCATGTCCCTGCCCGTCTGGCGCATGGTTTCGATGGCGGCGTCCAGCGGCACGAAATGGGTGCCGTCGCCCTTCAGCGCCAGTGATGCAGCGGTGACTGCCTTGACAGCACCCAGAGCGTTGCGCTCGATGCACGGCACCTGAACCAGCCCGCCAATCGGGTCGCAAGTCATGCCGAGATGATGCTCCAGCGCAATTTCCGCTGCGTTTTCAATCTGTTCCGGGGAACCGCCGAGTGCTGCCGCCAATCCCGCCGCAGCCATGGCCGCAGCCGAGCCGACTTCGCCCTGACAGCCGACTTCCGCGCCCGAAATCGAGGCATTGTGCTTGAGCAGCCCGCCGATTGCCGCAGCTGTCAGCATGAAGTTGCGGATGCCTTCGCGGTCGTTGGCATCGTGGAATCGCAGATAATATTTGACCACAGCCGGCAAAACGCCCGCCGCGCCATTGGTTGGAGCGGTGACAATACGGCCGCCGGACGCATTCTCCTCGTTGACTGCCATCGCGTAGACGGACAGCCAGTCGTTGGCGAGCAGCGGGTTTGGCACGTTGGTGCCCCAGCTGGCATTCAGCTGTTCATAGATCGCCTTGGCGCGACGCTTGACCTTGAGGCCGCCCGGCATGATGCCGTCGCGCGTCAGTCCGCGCGCAATGCAGGCGTCCATCGCCGCCCAAACCCGGTCCAGCCCGGCGTCGAGCGCATCGCGGCCCATGATGGTTTCTTCATTGGCGCGTTTCATGTCGGCGATTGACAAGCCGCTCTTCTTCGCCATCGCCAGCATTTCATTGGCGTTCTTGAACGGGTACGGCACAACAGGTCCGGAAGGCTTGCCTGCATTCGACTTCAACGCGGCCAGTTCATCACCGCTGACGACAAAGCCGCCGCCGACCGAGAAATACGGAACGCGCAACAGCTGCCGTCCGTCCTCGTCCATGGCGGTGAACGCCATGCCGTTGGCGTGGCCGGGCAGCGGCGTCTTTTTGTCGAGCACCAGATCCGTCGCCGGATCAAACCGGTAGGCGGGATGTCCGGCGGGCTGGATGCTTTTTGTTTTCGCGACCTTTTCCAGAAGCGCATCCGCGCCTTCAATGTCCATCGTGTCCGGCTTTTCGCCGCAGAGGCCAAGGATCACTGCGCGGTCAGTCGCATGGCCGATGCCGGTGTAGGCGAGCGAGCCGTGCAGGCTGACCTTGATTTCAGCGACTTTCGCGCCGTGCGGGCGCGGCCAGTCGCCATTGAGAACTTCGTCGAGAAAACGCGACGCGGCAACCATCGGCCCCATCGTGTGCGAGGATGACGGGCCGATGCCGATTTTGAACAGGTCGAAAACGGACAGAAACATCGATTATTCCTTGATTGCCGGTTTCATTGTGGTTCAAAGGGCAAGACTTGTCCGCTTCGTTTCGCGACTGACCGTGTGACGTGAGCGACAAACCGTTTAACCCGAGGCTCGGCCATGGAAAACGTCTATCTCTATTCTTGGCATGACGCCATCGCGTTCGCGCTGTTTGCGGTCTCATGGATCGGCTACAGCCTCGCCACCGACGGTCACCTGGTCAAGCGCCCGTCGCTCAACGTGTTGATGAACAAGGAACGCGTCAACTGGATGCGCGTGATGACCACCCGCGAATTGCGCGTCATCGACACCTCGATCATCGCCGGCCTGCAACAGGGCACCGCCTTTTTCGCCTCGACATCGGTGTTCGCCATCGGCGGCTGTTTTGCGCTGATGAACGCGTCCGATCAGGTCATCAACATCGCCAGCCACCTGCCGGTGATGATCCCTTCATCGCGCGCCATGTTCGAGGCCAAGACCGCGATCCTCTTGTTGATCTATTCCTATGCCTTCTTCAAATTTTCGTGGTCCTACAGGCTGCAAAATTACTGCTCGATTTTGCTCGGCGCCGTGCCGTTCACCGAAGACGGCGTGCCGCCATCGCCTGCCGCAGTGACCGCCGGTGAAAAGGCGCTCAGGTTCAATCTTCTGGCAGGCCGTCATTACAATGCGGGTCTGCGGTCGATTTTCCTGTCGATCGGCTTCATGGGCTGGTATGCGGGCCCCTACGTGTTCATCGCCTCCACCCTGTTCATCCTTTTGGTGCTGGTGCGGCGGCAATATTTTTCCCGCGCCCGCGAGGCGCTGATCGGAGTTTATAATGGCCAGTGAAGCCGACATCGAATCCACCATTCTCGCCCTCCTCGGCAAAGTTGCCGAAGGAAAGACCATCGCGCCGATGGATGCCGCCGTGGCGCTTTCGAGCAATGATGAAAAGGAATGGCGCAAGCTGATGACGCCGATCAAGCTGGCCGCCAAGCGCCTTGCCATTTCCGGCCAGATCGAACTGATGCGCCACAGCAAGCCGGTTCCGGTCGAAGAACTGCGCGGCCTCTACCGGATGCGCCTGCCGAAGGCGGACTGATTCACATCGACTTCGGCAAATAGCGCCAAGTCAAAAATGCCGCCGCGCCGGTCAGCACTGCCATCGTAACAAATATGCTGCCGAAACCGAAGAACAGCAGCACGACCGAAAAGGCGAGCTGCGGCAACAGGTCGGAAAAATCCAGAAACGTGCGGTAAACCGAGGTCATCTCGGCCCGCTCGCGCGGCTTGACCGCGCGCAGGAATGGCGTCGAGCCGAGCCCGTCCAGCGCCGAACCGAACACGGTCGCAGCCAGCAGCAGTCCTGCCGACACCAACGGAAAGTCATTGCCGAAATAACCCGCCGCCAGAAGGAACAGGGTCAGTCCGGCAAAGCAGACCGAGATGGAAATGCGCAAGCCGATTTTCCGGGCGATCTTCGCCCAGATCAGCGTGGAAAACAGCATGATGTTGCCGAGCGACAGGAATATGCCGCCCGCCATCTTGCCCTGCCCGGTCGAGACCAGCAGGATCGGTCCGTAGACAAAATACATGGTCCAGAAGGCCGAACGCGCAAAGGCGATGAACCAGGCGAGGCTGAGGCGAGGCTGGCGGAAGAAGCGGGCAAAGTTCTTTGCCGGATTGACCGGCGGCGCCTTGGCCGCCTTGATCACCGCGCCCTCGCCCATGCGGAAATACCAGAACAGCGCATATAAAATCGCCGCCACGCCGATGGCCGTGCCATGCACCGCCCAAAGCCCGTAGTTGGCATAAAGCCAACCGCCGGAAAACGGCCCGAGCGTCCAGGCCACCGTCGACATCGACAGCCGGATCGACTCCGCCTTGACCAGCTCAGTCTTCGGCACATTGTCCATGATGTAGAGCGACAGCACCACTGACACGCAGGAGTTTGCCACCACCCGCAGGAACATGCCGGCCACCTGCCCCTCGATCGTGCTGGTCACAAACGCCAGCGAGGCGAGCGCAAAGCCGACCACCCCCAGCGAATAAACCCGCCGCCGCGCCATGAAGGCAATCAGCATCGGCACGGTCAACGTGCCCAACAGGCTGGCAATCGACACACATGTGTAAAGCACCGAAACGCGTTGCTCGTCCTTGAGCAACTCATAGGCCGTGATCGGGATGATAGAAGACACCAGCGCGCGGATGGTCGATTCAAGCGTGTACAAAAGCGCAAACACATATGCGCTCTTGGCTTTCACCCGCCCGCCACCATCCATACACCCGTCTTTCACGGTTATGATTCTTGGTCAGAAGATTGCATGGCGGTTGGCAGGAACAAATCCGGCAAACGACTGTGCGGAGTCGTAATTCCGGCGATTGTCTTTCTTCTCCCCACGTCTCCCGTGGGGAGGCGTGAACCACACCCGCAGCGCCTCTCGATTTTCCCGCCAACTCCAGCTATCCCCTATGAAAAGGGGCACAGCCATGAAAACCCACTTCCGCATGTTCGCGGCCTACAATGCCTGGGCCAACGGCGTGATCTATACTGCGGCGGCCAGGCTTGCCGATGAGGACTACCGCCTCGATCGCGGCGCGGCGTTCAAATCACTGCATGGCACGCTCAACCACATTCTCGTCGCAGACCGCATCTGGATGAAGCGCTTCACCGGCGATGGCGACGCGCCAGCCAAGCTCGACACCATCCTCTACGACGACCGCGCCCTGCTGCGCATTGCCCGCGAAGCCGAAGACGCGCGCATCATGGCGTGGATCGACGATCTCCTGCCGGAAGCCTTCACCGGCCGTTTCACCTACACCACCGTCACAGACCTGCGCACCATCAGCCAGCGCCTCAGCCCCGCGCTGGCGCATTTCTTCAACCACCAGACCCACCATCGCGGCCAGGCCTCGACGATCCTGACCGGCTTCGGCGAAGAAGCGCCGACGATGGATTTGATCTATTTTCAAAGAACCGAGGAAGGGAGAAGGTTTGCCTGAGAGAACCGCCCGAATGGTTGAGGAAAATGCCGTGTTGATGAATGACGCAACACTCTGGAACCTGTCCGATGTTCTGGCGCGGCCTGCCCAGTTCAAGGGCCGCAGCGCCATCGAAGTGACCATGCCTGCATCTGCATGGCAGGACCCGGCCAGGGAGGCGCTGAAGGACCGCAACTTCATGGCGTGGCGCGCGTTCGATTTTACCGACGGGACCATTGCGCTCGATGTCGCCAGCGTCATCGCACCCGGCGCGCCTGCCTATGCCCGCGGCTTTATCGGTGTCGCCTTCCGGGTGGAATCTTCAGACCGTTTCGAGAGCGTCTATCTGCGCCCCGCCAACAGCCGCTGTGACGATCAGGTGCGGCGCAACCACACCATCCAGTATGCGGCTTTCCCCGACTTCACCTTCGATCGTTTGCGCACAGAAGCGCCTGAGAAATATGAATCCTACGTCGATGTGGCTCTGGAAGAATGGATTCATCTTGAAATTCAGGTTCAAGGATCAGCCATGAAGCTGTTCGTCAACCATGCCAGCCAACCTTCACTGATTGTCCATGACCTCAAGCACGGAGCCAACGCTTGCGGCGGGATCGGACTTTGGATTGAGTCGGGGACCATCGGATATTTTGTGGATGCATGCGTGGATCGGATTGCAATTTAGGCTGGCGCATCTTTCCGACAACGGCTCAAAATCTTTGGAGTACTTATCCAAGTGAATTCGGTTTTCGAAAGGAACCTCTTCTAGCCCGTCCGCTTGCACCAGTTTAGAGCAACGTACGGAGGCAAATTGCCAAGCGGAGCCGTGTTTCCGTTTTTATCACCACCATAACTGCTCATAAAACGGTCAAATATCGATTTCGACCATCCGGCCTTGGTAGGAGCTTTTTCGTCATATATTGGGCTTAATCCATACGGTGCATCTGACCCTCCGAAACCATTATGAAGGTCCTTTGGCGCGATTTGGTCGAATACGGTCGAGATGGAATGCGAATGCTTGGGCAAAAATTCCTCTGACAGTGTTCGCCGCTCCTCACCACCTTGATCTGCCAATTTATAGGAAGTCAGTTGTACACTCACTCCGGTACTTGCGCCAAATGACTTGGGATCAAGTCGACCGTCCGGCCCTGCACCTACAATAAATTTTCCGATACCTTCGCTAAATTGTTCCCAACCCTGCGAAGGACAGTCACCCATAAAGGCTACCACTGAATTTCGCGGGACGAGACCTATCTGACCAACATATGCCTGTAGATACCCCCATATTGCCAGCACCGCCGCAACTATGCCTGCAACCAATCCAGCAGCAATCGCACCAATTAGCCTTTTGCGAACCTCACTGGTAATTTCTTTCGGTAAACTGATCGTGTTTACTGCGCTCTTCTCAGATTTTTCAACCATTTACTGATTCCTTTGAAATTCATCTCTATGGATATACAAATATATATATAGGATTCTAATACCCAACCTATGCAATATTTTTATATTGTAGAGACCTTGAAAAACGCAATGCTCAATTATACGCCCCCCCACTTTCCATAGCTTTACTGCAGAATGCCTGCTGCGATTTACACCACAGTGCGCCCCTTTTCCTTTACCGACCACGGGTTGCTCGGCTACGCAAGCCTGAAGCTACCGGAGTTCACGCAGGCAACGCCTCATCGGCCCGCCGCAACATCGCGATCCATACTGATACCGCGCCAATCCGCACCCCTACCGGAACCGATGAATCCCCTTTGTTTCCCCTGCGGAAATTGACAGCTTCCCTTGGGTCAATTGCGACGACGGGCGTACATGACGATGGACCAACCGAAAACTGGAACCTCCGCAGTGAACGGCCCGTTATGGGGTTCGTCCGCATACGACTGGGCAACAATACAGGAAGGCCAGGCAAGAGCCGGCTACGAGGCCGTTCTGGCGCATTGCGAGGTCGGGAATGGAACCGAATATCTTGATGCCGGATGCGGCGCGGGCATGGCCAGCCATTTGGCGGCGGTCGCTGGCGCTAAAGTGGCGGGTTTTGATGCTGCCGAGCCGCTGCTGAACATCGCGCGGGAGCGAGTGCCGATGGGAGACTTTCGTCATAGCGACCTTGAGTCCATTCCCTTTGCGGATGCCTCTTTTGAGGTGGTGACCGGATTCAATTCTTTCCAGTTCGCCAGCGATCCGTCCCGCGCCCTCGGCGAAGCGCGGCGCGTGGCCAGACCCGGAGGAAAAGTCGTGGTCATGACCTAGGGGACGCCGGAAGGCATGGAGGCAGCAGCCATAATCGGATCACTCCGGTCCCTTCTACCACCGCCGCCGCGCGGCGCTGTTGCCATTCCGGCAGGCCGACGGTTCGTAACGGATCGGCGCAACATGGCGGTATCTTGTCGCCCGTGTTTGAGCGGCGTTTCTCCAACTTGCCTCTTGGCGGGGGAGATAATCTGCGCCGCCAGTGAACCCGCCCCTCAAAAACCCGTTTGACAAAGTTCACGCACAACTCCATATTGTTCCTGTTTTGTTCTGATGCAGGAAACATCATGGACTGGCCCCTCGCCATCGACCGCAACCGGGAAGCGCTCAGGCGCATTGTGGCGGCGCTGTTTGTTTTGGCCGGGCTGGCTGACGGGAGATCACTCTCCAAATTGCCCCGCCGCCTCTATGCGGCCGTGATGCTGGTGCTGCTGCCTGCCGAATCTGCCGTGCGGAGGCTTATCGTCATTGCCGCGCGGGGGCTAGTGTTGAAGCCGCGCGCGCCGCGCCCGCTTCCGGAAGGTCTGCCCGCGTTTTCAGCCGCTGGCGCTTTGCGGACGCCGGCCTTTTGCCTGCTTGATCCGCTCAAGCAGTTTTCACTGGATGATTTCGACAACAATGCCCTGCCGCGCTTCAGCTTCGATAGCGCTTTCGACCCGGCCTTTGACATGCCGCAGTTTTCCTCACCCGACGGGCCGGTGGAAGCCGCCCAGTTGTTCAGACGTCTCCGCGCCTTGCGCAATGCCTTGAACAGTCTGCCCCGCCAGGCGCGGCGGCTTGCCCGTTGGCAGGCGCGGCGGGGTGTGTTGCTGCAACGCAAAGGCCCGTTCCAGCCAATGCGCATGTCCGCCATGCGCCCCGGCCCGCCGCCCGGCAGACGGCTGCGCGCCCTCCATGAAGTTGATGATGTCCTGCGCGAATGCCACGGCCTTGCGATGGACAGGCTGAATGAACCGGACACGTCTTGACTCCGGTACGGCGCCAACGCGAAACATCGCAAACCTGTTTTGTGGCCATAGCCGCTTTGGTGGCAACGCTACAGCGCGCCGCCATTTCACGCGCCCGCCCCTTGCCATCCTGCCCGCATTCGGCCAAAAGCCCGCCATGTTGCAAATTACCGAACTTTCCCTCCGCATCGCGGGCCGCCTGTTGCTCGATCACGCAAACCTGACGCTGCCGGAGGGCACGCATGCGGGGCTTGTGGGGCGCAACGGCACCGGCAAGACGACGCTATTCAAGGCGATCACAGGCGACCTGTCTTCGGAGACCGGTTCGGTGTTTTTGCCCAAGGGCCTGAAAATCGGCCAGGTGGCGCAGGAAGCGCCGGCGACGGAACAGTCGCTTCTGGAAATCGTGCTTGAGGCAGACACCGAGCGCAATGCGCTGATGGCCGAATCCGAGACGGCGACCGATCCGCACCGGATTTCGGAAATCCACATCCGCCTTGCCGACATCGAGGCCCATTCGGCCGAAGCGCGGGCGGCTTCCATTCTTTCGGGGCTCGGCTTCGATGCGGCGGCGCAGGCGCGGCCGGCTTCAAGTTTTTCCGGCGGCTGGCGCATGCGTGTTGCGCTGGCGGCGGTTTTGTTTGCCCAGCCCGATCTTCTCCTCCTCGATGAGCCGACCAACTATCTCGACCTTGAAGGCACGCTGTGGCTGGAAACCTATGTGGCGAAATATCCGCACACGGTTTTGATGATCTCCCATGACCGCGACTTGCTCAACAAGGCGGTCAATTCCATCGTGCATCTCGAAAACCAGAAGCTGACCTTTTACAAGGGCGGCTATGACCAGTTCGAGCGCCAGCGTGCCGAAAATCTCGAATTGCAGGGCAAGGCGCAAGTCAAGCAAGCCGCCAAACGCGCCCACATGGAAGCGTTCGTCGCCCGGTTCCGTGCCAAGGCATCGAAAGCCAAGCAGGCGCAGTCGCGCCTGAAAATGCTGGAGAAGATGAAGCCGATTTCTGTGGCGATTGAGGACAATGTCGCCCCGTTCAACTTCCCTGCCCCGGTCAAGGAAGCCGCCTCGCCGATCATCGCCATGCATGGCGTTTCCACCGGCTACGAGGCTGACAAGCCGATCCTCCGGCATATGGACCTGCGCATCGACGCCGACGACCGCATTGCGCTTTTGGGTTCCAACGGCAACGGCAAGTCCACTTTCGCCAAACTGATCGCCAACCGGCTGAAAGCGTTTGGCGGCTCCTCCACCACCGCGCCCGGCTTGAAAGTGGCGTTCTTCGCCCAGCACCAGATGGAAGATCTGCGCCCGGAGGAAAACCCGATTGAGCATGTCCGCCGCCTGATGCCCGACGCGCCGGAAGCGAAAGTCCGCGCGCGCGTGGCGCAGATGGGCCTTGCCACCACCAAGATGATGACGCCCGCAAAGGATCTTTCGGGTGGTGAAAAAGCCCGCCTGTTGATGGGGCTTGCCGCCTTTGAAGGCCCGAACCTTCTGATCCTTGACGAGCCGACCAACCATCTCGACATTGATTCTCGCGAGGCGCTGGTCGAAGCGCTGAATGAATTTCCAGGTGCCGTGATCCTGATTTCCCATGATCCGCATCTGGTGGAATCGACCGTGGACCGGCTGTGGCTGGTGCATGACGGCACGGTGAAAAACTTTGACGGCGACATGGATGAATACCGCCAGATGGTTTTGAACGGCTCAATTTCCGGCACCACCGGCCAGCGCGACAAGCGCGAGCAACCGAAAATGGTCAACAAGGCCGAACTGCGCAAACAGGCCGCCCAGCGCCGTATCGAATACGCGCCGCTTGCCAAAAAAATCAAGGAAGCCGAGGCCTTGGTTGAATCGCATCAGAAAAAGATCGGGCAGATCGAAGCCCTGATGGCCCAGCCCGGCAACGACCCGGCGCGGATGCAGCAGCTTGGAAAAGACCGCACCGAAGCGCAGAACCGTCTGGCAATCACGGAAGAAAACTGGATGAAGCTGACGGAGGATTACGAAGCGAAGATGAACGCCTGAGGGGCGATCAATTCAAGCCTCACTCGTCTGCAGCATCCCTGCCCCATCTGGGTTTTTCCGGTTCGGCAAGGCCAACGCCATCCGGTTTTCTGCGTTTTGAAACCGCCGTGGCCAGATTTGACATCAATGCCGCCAAAAACCCCGATAGCAAGATGCCATTGGCAATACGCTGCATGGTCGGATCCCGCTTTTTAGGGCCGGATTCCAGAACGACGTATATCCGGCGCATCGATAGAATTTCCGGCCCGGACCGCTTGGCATCAATTGTGTATGTTCCGGCCTGCGGAACCTGAAAGCCGCCGAGTGACGCAATGAAAATCTTGTCCACGGGATCTGCGCCCCAATGGCTCTTCTCGCCGACATTTGAAAAAGATAGTTCTGATTGGCGCACTGTATTTTCATACAAAGCGACGTGTACGGCGAGATTTGTGCGCGAATTCGGCTTCTGATAATTGCCGAGCGGCGTCAATTCGAAGCGGAAGGTGATCGGAGATTGCCCGGGTGCGAGGTTCAACGAAATGGGCCTAAAGCCCGAAGGTCGGTCAAATATCAGATACCGGCCAATTTCTTGATCCCATAGGCTGCCTTCATGCCAGCGGTAGCCAAAGCCGACAATTGCCCATGCGCCGATCAACAACACGGAGAAAAATCCCAAAGTCCGGCTGACATATGCTGGGCCATTGCCAAATCGCGCCCGGATAGGCGCAGCGGCATTTAATTTTCTCAAGCGTTTCCAGAAGATGACGCCAGCCAAGCCAAGTACCACGACGGCGAGACCGGAATATTGTATCCGGGTATCCACCTCGATAGGTCTGCCGCGGACAATCAGGTCCAGCCGGTCCATCGGGATGCCTTCGCGCCCCTCCTTGCGCAAGACAAAAGTGAAATCACCTGCCTGCCCGACGGGCAGAACCCCAGCAAACGCCTCGTAAACATTGCCGTTGATTTGTGGAGTGACGCCGCCGGCAGCAGAAAAAGTGACGTCTGAAATAAACTCAATGGACTTTTCGGAACTGCCATAGATCCTGACTGCTGAAGTTGAATAACCCGGAGCCAGCCGGCCGGCCTGAGTCATTCTCACGAAAATGCGAAATGGAGACTGCGGCGGCGAAAGCGGCATATGGACTTTGGCAAAACCGGTTGCCCGATTGTAGACTGGGCGGACACCAATCTCGGCATTTGACAGGTTGGCCGCCAGCCAAGGATAGCCAATGCCGAACATTGAACCGGCGAGCGCAAGCAGGAAAAAGAAAAGCCGCATCTATCCCCGCCTCAATGCTTTCGAAATTCAACACCGGATAGCGCCAGCTGTTTCTTCATTCGTCCGCAGCGTCCCGGCCCCATTTGGGTTTTTCCGGTTCAGCAGGAGGCGGCGGGGATGCAGTTTGGCCGTCCGGAGCGCTGCCGCGCTTTCTCCAACGCATCATGCCGAATACGCCCAATCCAAACAGCGCCATGCCAATAGGAAACGCGCGTGGGTCGGTCTCGACGGCATTGGCGCGCAGCACCAGATCAACTTTCTTCAGCGAAAGCCCTTCGATGTCGCCTTCTCCGACCACGAGCCGATAGGTTCCCGGCGCCGAAATGATCAGATCTCCCGCGCGGTCGCGGAACACTTTGTCGGCTGTCTGCAGGTTCTTGGCTTCTTCACTTGAGGCGATGTAGTTCATCGTCGTTGCCAGTACCGTCCTGCCTCCGGTAGAAGCAGTGAAGGTCAGCATCGTCCGCGCCTGATCCGGATAATAGCCCTTGAGCGGGGTCAAGTCGGCAAACACCCGCACTGGCGACTGGCTTTGGGACAGCACAACATCCACCGGCACAAAGCCGGTCGTCTGGCGGTAAACGCTAAAGCTTCCTATTTCGGTTCCCGACATGTTGAACATGTACCAGGGATAGCCAAAGCCGACGGCGAAGCCGGCGAGGATCATCAGAAAAAACAGTTTGCGCATCTTGTCCCCTGAAGGCGTGATTTCAAGCCTTCTTCTCCCATCGCCGCTCGGCATTCTGCTGCCAGTATGTCAGATCGTGTCCGCCGGATTTCAAGCGTTTCCACTGGCCGCGCGCGTCTTCCACTTGTGTTTCGTCGTGGCCATCGAACAGGAACACTGCGCGCTCGTAAGCGTCGAGCGGCCCAGGCACAGCGCCGTCGACCAGGAAACGCACGCTCGCAGCATTCGGATTGAGTTCAGACGTCGTCAGCACAACCGGAATCTCGGCCGCATCCTCTTCGTGGTCGCAGCCATGGGCGAGAAAGCTCTCTTCGGAATAGACCCACAAATGCTGGTCGAGCGCGTCCCGCCGTTCCTCGGTGCCGGTTTGCACCACCACCTTCCATCCCCGCGCGATTGAACGCTCGAGGAGCGCGGGCAGCGCATCCTCGAGTTTCGATTCTGACAGGTGATAGAAGAGAATCTCAGCCATAAATCAGCCTTCGTAATGATCCGACACGAGCCGGTCCAAAAGACGCACGCCAAAGCCGGATGCCCAGCCTGCATTGGTTTCGCTGGAGGGCGAGCCCATGGCAGTGCCGGCGATATCGAGATGCGCCCATTTGGTTTCGCCGACAAAACGCTGGAGGAACTGCGCTGCCGTGATCGAACCGCCGTATCGGCCGCCAATGTTTTTCATGTCGGCGTTCGGTGTGTCGATCAGCTTGTCATAGTCCGGTCCCATCGGCATGCGCCACAGCCGCTCGCCGGTGGAAAGACCCGCAGTGGTCAGGCGTGCGGACAGTTCGTCGTTGTTGGAGAAAAGGCCCGCGTGGTTCTGGCCAAGCGCAACGATAATCGCGCCGGTCAGGGTTGCAAGATTGACCATGAATTCCGGTTCGAACCTGGTGCGGCAATAATGCAGCGCGTCTGCCAGAACCAGACGGCCTTCGGCATCGGTGTTGAGCACTTCGATGGTCTGGCCGGACATGGAGGTAACAATGTCGCCGGGCCGCTGTGCGTTGGCGTCGATCATGTTTTCGACGAGACCGATGATGCCGATGACATTGGCTTTGGCTTTCCGCGCGGCCAGCGCATGCATCAGGCCGGTGACGGCAGCCGCGCCGCCCATGTCGCCCTTCATGTCCTCCATGCCGGCGGCGGGTTTGATCGAGACGCCGCCTGAGTCAAACACCACGCCCTTGCCGACAAAGGCAATCGGCTTGTCCTTCGTCTTGCCGCCGTTCCATTGCATGATGACCATCAATGGCGGGCGAACCGAGCCTTGCGCAACGCCGAGAAGCGCGCCCATGCCGAGCTTGGCCATCTGCTTTTCATTCAGCGTCTCGACCTTGACGCCAAGCGCTTCAAGTTCCTTTGCCTTGGCGGCAAATTCAAGCGTGCCGAGAATGTTGGCCGGTTCATTGACCAGATCGCGCGCCAAAACGACGCCGCCATGCACGGCTTCGCGGGAAGCAAACGCTTTCTTCGCCGCTGCGGCATCAGCCGTCAGAATGGTGATCTTGGCCGCGGCAGCCGGCTTTGGAGCATCGTCCTTTTTGGTCTTGTATTTGTCGAAGGTGTAGGCGCGCAACAACACGCCAAGCGCAAAGTCGGCCGCATTGTCGGCCGATACCGCCTGCCCGTCCAACTCCAGCAGAACGCTCGCCGCCTTGGCGCTAGCGAGCTTAGAGGCCACCGTGCCGCCGAGTTTCATCCACCCATTGGCATCAAGTTCCGAGGTCTTGCCAACACCGACGATCACTAACCGGTCGAGACCTGTCTCTACGGGCACCAGCACCTCTGCGGCCCCATTCGCCTTGCCCTTGAAATCGGCCGCTGCAATTGCCTTGTCGAGCGATGGTCCGGCAAAGCTCCGCGCGGTTTCCGATTGCTTGCCGTCGGCAGAGGACAAAATGAACAGCACGCCCGAAGGCTGCTTGGAAAGCTTGGCAAAAGTGATGACCGGGGTGAGCGTCATGAAAGGGAATCCGTTTTTTGATTTGATTGGTTGGGATCATGTTTTGGGGCAATCGGCGGCATTTGCAAGCGCCTCTGAACGTTCATCGTTCATAAACCCTGTTTCTTCGTTCTGCGTTAGCCAAGATCAATTAAGAATTGAGTGTTCCTGACCATCATGATAGCGGCGGTAGGGAACTTGCGGCGTTGCGGGGCGCTGAAAACAGAAACCGGAGTCGACCTGAACCCATGAAGGTTCTCGAACGATATATCCTGCGCCGGATCCTCATCCAATCGGTTGCCGCATCCATGGCGACACTTGGGATTGTCTGGATTGTGCAAGCTCTGACGAAGGTCAATCTGGTAACCGATACGGGCCAATCGATTGGCTCGTTTCTCTATCTGTCCCTTTTGATCCTCCCGGCCATCGTTCCGATTGTCATGCCCTTCTCCGTACTCATCGGCACCGCGCAAACACTCAATACAATGAATACCGATTCCGAGATGGCGGTGGTTCACGGTGTCGGCACTCCCAAACTGATGATTTACCGCCCGATCCTGATCGTGGCGGTGCTTGCCTCAGCGATCACGATGGTTTTTGGCAATTTCATCGAGCCGACTTCACGCCAGACCGCGCGCCAACTGGTCTCTGATGCCCGCGCCGACCTTCTTTCCCTTCTTATCCAGGAGGGGTCCTTCCGCCAGGTCGACAAGAACCTGTTCATGCAGGTGTCAAAGCGCGAAGCCGGCGGAATCTTGCGCGGCCTGTTCATCGCCGACTCCCGCGATCCGGCCCTCGACATGATTTATTATGCCAAAGAAGGCTCGGTCATGAAGCGGGACGGAACGAGCCTGTTGTTGATGACAAACGGCGAAATACATCGGCGGTCGCTCAAGGATGGCCAGGTTTCGATCATCCGTTTCAGTTCGTATGCGTTCGACTTGTCGGAATTCTCTGCGGCCGGTTCGACACCTTCACTTTTGCCCAAGGATCAACAAACGGCCTACCTTTTGAACCCTGATCCAAACGATCCGATCTTCCAGAAAAGGCCGCTGCTTTACAGCACGGAACTTCATCGCCGCATGTCCGAATGGCTTTATCCGCTGGCGTTTGCGATGATTGCCATTGGCGCGTGCGGCATGGCGCGGACCAACCGACAACCGGCAGCGATTGCGATGATCAATGCGGTTTGCGCCGCATTTCTTTTGCGCTGGTTCGGTATTTTTGCCGAAGACATGGCCGAAGGAAGCCGCCAGATGGCGTTTCTGGTTTATCTCGTCCCCTTGGTCGGCATTCTTGTGCCCTTGTGGATGGCTTCCAGAAACATCTCGATTGAGTGGCCGGCCTTTATTCGCAATTGGTCTGCAAACCGTGCAGCAGATATTCAGAGCTATTTTATTGCGTTGCGGATCCGTTTCTCCGGTTTCCGCCGCTCACCTTCCGAGGCCGCATCATGATCGGATGGACCCTCGGCCGTTATTTCTTTGCCCGCTATCTGGTCACAGTCAGCTACTTTCTGATTGGCATCATGGCGATGGTGTTTGTCACCAATTTCACCCAGATCAATGACCGTCTCTCCGGCACCGGGAAATACACAGTCTTGCTGGGTTTCCAGATCGCCGCCTTTCAAGTGCCGATGATTTTGCAGCAGACCATTCCGTTTGTCGGACTGTTTGCCAGCATGATGCTGCTGGTCCAATTGAACCGCAAGTATGAGTTGGTCATCGCACGCTCTGCCGGGCTTTCAGCGTGGCAATTCCTGTTGCCGATTTGCCTTGCCGCGATGTTCTTCGGCTTGCTGTCGATCCTTGTGATCAATCCGCTTGCCGCCCGGACCTATCAATGGGCGGAAGAGTTGCAGGCACCCTTCGGCTCCAAGAAGGCAGGCGCCTCAACGGCGCTGTCAATCCCCTGGATCCGCCAATCCGCGCCAGAAGGTGATATCATTATCGGCGCGAAATCCGTGCTCAAGAATGGCACGCAATTGGTCGCGCCGGTGTTCATGCTGATCAGGCCGGATGGTTCCGTCAAGGAGCGGATTGATGCGAATCGGGCTGATTTGCAGATCAAGAAATGGATTCTTACAGAAACAGTGACGTCAAAACCCGGCGTTGCTTCCGAAGTGCGCCAAACGATCGAAATTGCGACCAATCTCACGCCGGAACTTGTTCAGGAGCGGCTGCAAAACCCTGAAATGATACCGTTTTTCGAGCTTCCGCAAAAGATTGCGGTGGCGCGTGCGCTTGGCTACCAGGCAAATGCATTCGCCATGCAGTTTCATTCAGTGATGGCGCTTCCTGCACTTTTGATGGTGATGACGCTGATTGCATCAACCGTAACGTTAAAATTCATCCGATTTGGCCAGTCCGGAACCATGATTCTGGGTGGCATCCTTGCGGGGTTCATGCTTTATGTCGTCACAGTTTTGGTCAAGGCCTTCGGTAAGGCCGGTATTGTGTCGCCCGTACTTGCGGCATGGTTCCCGGTTCTGGTGGCTTTTTTATTCGGGATATCCTTCCTGTTGCACAAAGAGGACGGTTAGTTGAGCGGGTCTGGGGTGAAACATAAGTCAGCAAAGCGTTTGGTGGCTCTGGCCGCTTCGACGGCGCTCGCCTGCCTTTTCGCCGTTGCCGCTGGCGGAAGCGCAGTTGCACAGACCGTCGAGGATTTGGCCGCGTCAGCGAAAGTCTCGCCCGACAGCCAACTGCTTCTCGTCGCTGACGAACTGATCTACGACAACAACAACGAAACGGTGACGGCGTCCGGCAACGTGCAGATCGACTACGGCGGCAACAAGCTCGTCGCACGCGAAGTGGTTTACAACCAAAAGACCGGCCGACTTCTTGCCAACGGCAATGTGGAAATCGTCGAAAAAGACGGCAACCGCATTTACGCCGAACAGATCGACATAACCGACGATTTCCGCGACGGCTTCGTCAACGCGCTTCGCGTCGAGACCGTCGACAACACCCGTTTTGCCGCAGAGAGCGCCGAGCGCACGGAAGGCAATGTCACGACCTTCAATCAAGGCGTCTACACTGCCTGTGAGCCGTGCCGTGACAATCCGGAAAAAGCGCCGATCTGGCAGATCAAGTCGCGCAAGATCATCTGGAACACGCAGAAAAAGACCGTGCGGTTCGAGGGCGGCCGGTTCGAACTGTTCGGCATGCCGATTGCCACGCTGCCGTTTTTTGAAATCGCGGACCCGACTGTCAAGCGCAAGACCGGTTTCCTGATCCCGGGATTCCGCCACAAGACAGAGCTTGGCTACGGTCTCAGTGTACCATTCTATGTTGCGCTCGCGCCGAACTATGATCTGCTGTTTACAACGACCGCTTACAGCCGTCAGGGATTCCTTGGCGAAGCCGAGTTCCGGCACCGGCTGGACAATGGCATGTACACGCTGAAGATCGCCGGCATCCATCAAACCAATCCGGATGTATTTGCGGCCGGTTCGGTGGACCAGATCAATACTGATCGCGGCATGATCGGCTCGACCGGAAATTTCAAGATCAACCCGCGCTGGACGTTCGGTTGGGATGTGATGGCGCAGACCGACAAGAATTTCTCCCACACCTATTCAGTCGGCGGGTTCGATGATGTAAACCGGAAGAATGAGGTTTTCCTGACCGGTCTTTCAGGTCGCAACTATCTCGATCTGCATGCCTACAAATTCAATGTTCAGGAAGCGACTGCTTCGGCAAACGGCCGTGATGAGCGGCAGCCTTGGGTCGCAAGCTCCGATTACTCCTGGACTGCGGCAAATCCGGTATTTGGCGGTGAGCTCAATCTTGACGCCAATATCCGCGGCATCGACCGCAATGAACTGGATGAAATCACCAACCCGCTGTTGAATGGCTTTGGAAATGTTATCGGCATTTCCGGAACTTCGGCCCGTTTCTCTGCTGAAGCCGAATGGAAGCGTACCATCATCGTTCCCGGCGGCTTGGCAGTAACGCCGTTGTTTGCGTTGCGCGGCGACAGCGACTTGATTGATTCTGCCGATCTTGTCCGTTCCGAAGCCTTCCGCGGCATGGCTACTGCCGGTCTGGACGTTCGTTGGCCAATCCTGTTCTCGACCACATCTTCCACACACATCCTCGAGCCTGTGGCGCAGATTTTCATGCGCAACAATGAGCGTTTTGCCGGCTTGTTGCCGAACGAAGATGCCCAAAGCCTCGTATTTGACGCGTCAAACCTGTTTGAGCGCGACAAATTCTCCGGCTGGGACCGGATGGAAGGCGGCACGCGCGCCAATTTTGGCCTGCGCTATTCCGGCACCTTCGCCAATGGCTGGACGACGAACGCAATGTTCGGCCAGTCCTACCATTTGGCCGGCGTTAATTCATACGCGTCACCGGATCTGGTCGCCGCCGGATTTGCGTCCGGGCTTGAGACAGATGTTTCAGACTACGTCGCAGCGGCCGGTATTTCTTCCGGCAACGGTCTGTCCCTTGCGGTTCGTGGACGTTTTGACGAGAAAACTTTCGAAGTGCGCCGCGGCGAAGCAGAACTTGCCTATGCCGGCAATCCGGTTTCCGGTTCGTTGCGCTACGCCTACATTCAGGCGCAGCCCAAATACGGCTTCAACACCGATCGTCATGAAGTCACGGGCGCGGCCAGTGTGAAGTTCAACGAAAATTGGCGTGCATTCGGGTCAACCACCTACGATATCAAGAACAAATACACACCGGCAGTGTCGTTGGGTTTTGGCTATGATGACAGTTGCACGTCCTATTCACTGACCTACTCCGAGAGCCGGACTTTGACGACCATGGATGATCCCAAGCGTTCGGTGGGCTTCTTTTTGTCATTCCGCACATTGGGCGACATTGGAACAAGCCAGGAAGTCAGCCAATAATGCTGGACAATCGCCTTTGTTTCGCCAGATCGGCGTGACAACAGGTTTGGTTTGATCGGTCTGACTGACCGAATTTGGGAACGGGTGGAAGTGTGATCATGCCGAAGTCGGCCTTCAAAGCAGCAATCTTATTCATGGCAACGGCATTGGCTGTGCCTGCGCCTGTGACGTTTGGCGGCGCTTTCGGCGTCACAGCCGAAGCAAGCGACATCAAGGTCACCGTCAACAAGGTGCCGATCACTTCGCTCGATATTTCCCACCGTGTGGCTTTTCTCAAATTGCAGCGCAAAAAGGGCAATCTCAATTCCATTGCCACCGATGAGTTGATTGATGAAGTGCTCAAGCGTTCTGAAACGCGGCGCGCGGGTATCAACATTACCGACAAGGCCGTCAGTGAGGCTTTTGCCAACTTTGCCAAAAGCAACAAGCTCAAAACAGCGCAGTTGGAAGACATTCTGAACAAATCCGGTGTCTCCTCGAAGCATTTCAAGGAATACATCCGCATTCAAATGGGCTGGGGCCAGACTGTCGGCGCCCGTTTTCGCGCCACAGGTCCAATGAATGAGCAGGAAGCGGTCCGGAAAATGCTCGAGAAAGGCGGCACAAAGCCATCGGCCACGGAGTATCTGCTCCAGCAAGTCATTTTTGTCGTGCCTGCGGCCAAACGCGGCCAGATCATGGGCCAGCGCAAGAAGGAAGCAACGGCCATGCGCGCGCGCTTCAACGGCTGTGAAAACACGCGACAGTTCGCGACCGGCCTCAAGGATGTGACCGTGCGTGAACTCGGTCGCTTTCTTGCACCGGAGTTGCCGCCTGAATGGGCGGATATGATCAAGAAGACCCAGGCAGGCGGCGCTACCGGCATCCGCGAGACGGAAAAAGGTGTTGAGTTTATAGGTATTTGCCGCGCCAAGGAAGTTTCTGACGACAAGGCCGCAGCGCTCAGCCTGCAAGCCGGAGCCAATGGCAACCAGGCTGGCGAAGAGTTGGACAAGAAATACCTTCAGGAATTGCGCGACAAGGCCAACATTGTGCGCCGTTGAGGCAGACATCAATGGTTTTGGTGCTTTCGGTCGGCGATCCATCCGGCATTGGTCCTGACGTCGCTCTCGCCGCGTTCACGCGCCGAGATGCGCTTGGCCTTCCGCCGTTCCTTTTGATTGCCGATCCGGCACAGATTTCCGCTCGCGCCAGACGGCTAGGTCTTGATGCGCGGATTATCGAGTGCAGGGCGGAAGACGCAATTGAGGTCTTTGCCGGCGCCCTGCCCGTGTTGCCGCTGCAGAACCGGCATGTTGAAGCACCCGGTGTTCCACAGTCGGAAAACGCAGCCGGAACCATCGAGGCCATCGACCGCGCCGTTGCACTGACCATGGCTGGCAAAACCTCCGCAGTTGTGACCTGCCCCATCGCCAAAAAGCCGCTTTATGACGCGGGCTTCCGTTTCCCCGGCCATACCGAATATCTGGCGCACCTTTCAACACCGAAAGGCGGCACAGAACCGCTGCCAGTCATGATGCTCGCAGGGCCTCTGTTGCGTACCGTTCCGGTCACAATCCACATTCCGCTCAATCAGGTGACTTCCAAGCTCACCACCGGTTTGATCCTTGAAACGGCCCGCATCGTCAACCATGACTTGCGCACCCGTTTTGGCATTTCCAATCCACGGCTTGCCATCGCCGGCGTCAACCCGCATGCCGGCGAAGGCGGCGCGCTGGGCAGAGAGGATGACGCGATCATTCGTCCCGCCGTTGAACAGCTTGTGTTGGAAGGCATCAACGCATTCGGCCCTCTGCCTGCTGACACGATGTTCCATCCGGCGGCGCGCGAAACCTATGACGTGGCGCTGTGCATGTATCATGATCAGGCCCTGATCCCGGCCAAGGCGCTCGGCTTTGACGATTCGGTCAATGTCACGCTCGGCCTGCCATTCATCCGCACCTCGCCCGATCATGGCACCGCCTTCGCCATTGCTGGATCCGGCAAAGCCAAGCCGGACAGCCTTATTGCGGCGCTGCGGATAGCCGCGCAAATGGCGGAGCGCGGCGCATGAGCATCGACGGACTGCCGCCGCTGCGCGACGTGATTGATCGGTTCGGACTGGCGCCGAAAAAGTCGCTCGGCCAGAATTTCCTGCTTGACCTCAACCTGACGTCAAAAATCGCCCGCGCGTCCGGCCCGCTGACCGGCGCCGATGTCATCGAAATCGGCCCTGGCCCCGGCGGCCTTACCCGCGCCTTGCTTTTCAACGGCGCGCGCAGCGTCACCGCCATCGAGCGCGACGACCGCTGTATCGCAGCGCTGGAAGAAATATCCGCGCATTATCCTGGCAGACTCACCATCGTCGCCGATGACGCAATGACCATCGACATGGCCGCACTTGCCGCCAAACTCGACGGGCCGCGCATTGTCGCCAATCTGCCTTACAACATCGGCACAGAGCTTCTGATCCGCTGGATCACCACGGAGTCCTGGCCGCCGGCATGGTCATCGCTGACGTTGATGTTCCAGAAGGAAGTTGCCGAACGGATTGTTGCCCATCCAGGTGACGACGCCTACGGGCGGCTTGGCGTCCTCTGTGGCTGGCGCGTTGATGCGAACCTGATGTTCGATGTGTCACGCCTCGCCTTTACACCGCCGCCCAAGGTGACATCCTCGGTTATTCACATCTCTCCCAAGGCGAAGCCACTGGACGTATCCTTGGCCAAACTCGAAGCGGTCACCAAAGCCGCGTTTGGCCAGCGCCGCAAAATGCTGCGTCAAAGTCTGAAGCCACTCGGCGGCGAAACGCTTCTGGAGCAAGCCGGAATTGAAGGCACGCGGCGGGCAGAAACGCTCTCCGTTGAAGAGTTCGTGGAACTGGCGCGCCTGATCTGACGATTTCCGCGTGCATACCCCAAACGGGTGATGCAACCGGCATGAATTCCTGTTTTCATTCAGTCAAGGGGCTCCTTTCGACCGGAGGTTTCGGCCGTGGAGTTAGTTGCCATGCCCCTGAGATCAATTCGGGAGCGGGCTATTCAAACACTGTCTTATGAAGCCGGTGGTTTGTTGCTTGCAGTCCCGTTATACGCGGTCGTGATGGATGAACCCGGGTCAGAGTCGGCGACAGTTATTGTCTGCCTGTCGTTGGCTGCAATGATCTGGTCGCCGATCCACAATTGCCTGTTCGACTTGGTGGATCTGAAACTATCCGGTAGGGTGGCCAGTGACCGCCCGCACACTATTCGGCTGGTTCACGCGGCCTCTCATGAACTCACATCTTGCCTCTTCACCGTACCAATCATCATGGCGATCAGCAGTTTTGGCTTCTGGCAGGCGTTGGCCGTCGATATCGGCCTCACCCTTTTGTACACAGCCTATGCCTATGTTTTTCACATTGTGTTTGATTGGCTGAGGCCGGTGGAGACTGTTGCATGCCGCCCGTAATCAGCCGATTTCTTCCGCCAGCAAACCGCTGACAAAATCGAACAGTCCGGGCCGCCGGTCGCGCCGCAGCCGTTCGGCAGACACGATGGAGACGACCGAAGAGAAGGCCTTGTCGAGATCATCATTGATGACGACATAGTCATACTCCCGCCAATGCTCGATTTCGACCTTGGCATTCTTCAGCCGCTTGGCAATCACTTCAACCGAGTCTTCCGCCCGTCGCTGCAATCTTGCCTGCAGTTCAGCCATTGACGGCGGCAGGATGAAAATCGAGACGATGTCGGCGCGCATCTTTTCCTGCAGCTGCAGCGCGCCCTGCCAGTCGATGTCGAACAGCATGTCTCGGCCTGCCGCCATGGCAAGTTCCGCCGGTTCGCGGGGCGTGGCGTAGAAATTGCCGTGCACTTCCGCCCACTCGAGCAACAGGTCAGCGTCGCGCAGGCGCTCGAATTCGCGCAGCGTCACGAAGTGATAGTGAACGCCGTCAATCTCGCTGCCCCTGCGGGCCCGTGTCGTCACGCTGACCGACAATGAAAGTGCCGGATCCCGCTCAAGCAGGTTGCGTGCAATCGTGGATTTTCCCGCGCCGGACGGTGAGGACAGCACCAGCATCAGGCCGCGGCGGCGGACATCTGTATCTTTTGCGCCATTTGCCATGGTCTTGATTACTCCAGATTCTGCACTTGTTCGCGAAACTGATCCACAACAGCCTTCAACTCAAGCCCGATAGCGGTGATTAATACCGCATTCGATTTTGAGCACAGCGTGTTGGCCTCGCGGTTAAATTCCTGCGCCAGAAAGTCCAGTTTGCGACCCGCCGGGCCATCGCTTTCGAGCAGTTCCCGGGCAGCGCTGACATGGCCGGTCAGACGGTCCAGTTCTTCGCGAATGTCGGCTTTGGTCGCCAGAAGCGCCGCTTCCATCGACAGCCGCTGTTCATCAAAACCCTGCACCGAGTCCATCACCAGTCTCACCTGACCGGCGAGCCGTTCACGGATGGCTTCCTGCGACCGCGAACCATCGGCTGTCGCCTGCGCGACCAGCCGCTCAATCTGGGAAACATGGTCCAGCAGCAAAGCTTTCAAGGCCGCGCCTTCCCGGGCACGGAATGCCTTGAGGTCTTCGACGGCCGAAGTCACAGCTGCGATGATCGGCACATCCAACTCAGGCAGTTCTTCAACGGCCGTGCTGTCAATAACACCGCGCATGGACAGCAACTCGCCGACTGTCGGCATTTCAAGCCCGTGCCGGTCACGAAGGCCAGCCGACAGGCTCAGGATCTGATCAACCAGTGCATGGTTGATATGGAGAGCCGTGGCTTCCGTGCCCGCTTCATGCGAGACTGTCACCTGCAAATTGCCACGCGCGACCTTTGATTGGACAACTTGCCGGACTTGCGTTTCCAGGCGCTCCAGCCCGGAAGGCAATTTCAAGCGGACATCCAGGGATTTTCCATTGACCGAGCGGATTTCGCACACGATCCGTGCGCCGTCCGGACCGGCAATTTCCTGACGGGCAAATCCCGTCATGCTCTCAATTGCCATTCGCCTGTCCAGCCTATTGCGCCGGTGCGGCGGCAGGGTCGGCTGGCGCGTCCGCTGCGGCCGCTTTGGCCTTCTTGGCTTCTTCGGCAGCTTTCGCCTCGACCTCACGCCAACGGGCAACGTTTTCGTTGTGCTCTTCAAGCGTTGCCGCAAAGACATGGCCTCCGGTGCCGTCGGCGACAAAGAACAGCTCATTGGTCTGCGATGGATTGGCCACCGCTTCCAGTGCTGCCTTACCGGGATTGGCAATCGGTGTCGGCGGCAATCCGTCGATCAAATAGGTGTTGTACGGCGTCGCTTTTTCGAGGTCTGACTTTCGGATCGGCTGGTCCGCCGGTTTGCCGCGCCCGCCGTAGATGCCGTAAATGATTGTCGGATCAGACTGAAGGCGCATGCCCTGATTGAGACGGTTGATGAAGACGCCTGCGACCCGTGGCCGCTCATCAGATTTGCCGGTTTCCTTCTCGACAATCGAAGCCAACGTCACAAACTCATTGATGCCCTTGACCGGCAGATTCGGCGCACGTCGGGCCCAAACGCCATCGACCAACTTTTTCTGATCATTCATCAGTTTTTGGAGGATTTCGGCCCGCGTCGTCCCGCGCGAGAAACGCTGCGTGTCCGCCAAAAGCGAGCCTTCCGGCGGAATTTCCGCTGGCATGTCGCCGACCAGAACCTCGTCTTCGCCGATCCGCGCCAAAATTTGCAGAACTGTAAGGCCTTCGGGAATGGTCAGTGAATGGAGCACAGACTTGCCGCTCACCAGATTGGCAAGGATGTCGCGCATGGAAGCGCCGGCCCTGATTTCGTATTCGCCGGCCTTAAGGCCCTTTTCGACATCCAGCACTTTCGCGCCGTACCGAAAAATCCGCTCATCGGAAATCAGATTTCGGCTCTCCAGCTGCGTTGCAACTTCACCCACGCTGGCTCCACGTTTGACGACAAACGTCGCGGCATCGGTTGAAGGTCCGGGGGCATCAAAACGGGTCTTGCCGTAATATGCTGCCGCACCGGCGCCGATCGCAATAAAGACCAGCAGCGACATGATGAAGTTCATGAACACAACGATCTGGCTGCGGGCCTTGCGCGAGCGGCGTGGAGGCGGAACACCGGGTTCGGGGCGCAGCACCTGGTTTGCAGATCTCGGAACTATGGGGCGTGTGACAACGGGCGATGCCGCCGCATTGTCGCGATGACCGAAGCTGCCACCCGTGTTGTCGCCTTCTGTGCTCACGTCACCCTCATCAGATTGCTGTCAGGAATCCCTGCGGCAAGACTATCGCCGAATGTGGCAAAAAGGCGAGTCCGGCTCACATCAATCGACGCGGCGCAGAACGAGCGAGGCATTTGTGCCGCCAAAGCCGAACGAATTCGACAGGGCAATGTTCACCTGCTTCTTCCTGGCGACATGCGGAACCAGATCGATCACCGTTTCGCGCTCCGGATTGTCGAGGTTGAGCGTCGGCGGGATGACTCCGTCCCGGATCGCCAGCATCGAGAAAATCGCTTCAATCGCACCAGCGGCGCCGAGCAAATGGCCGGTCGCCGACTTGGTTGAAGACATGGTGAGGCGAGAGGCTTCGTTGCCCATCAGCCGTTCGACCGCCCCAAGCTCAATTGTGTCAGCCATGGTCGAAGTGCCGTGCGCATTGACATAGTCCAGATCGCCCGGCGATACGCCTGCACGCTTCAATGCAGCGGTCATGCAGCGGAAAGCGCCGTCGCCGTCCTCGGATGGTGCCGTGATGTGGTAGGCGTCGCCCGAAAGCCCGTAGCCGATGACTTCGGCATAAATCTTTGCGCCGCGCGCCTTGGCATGCTCCAGCGATTCCAGCACCACAATGCCAGCGCCCTCACCCATGACGAAACCGTCACGGTCCTTGTCATAAGGGCGCGATGCCCGCTGCGGGTCATCATTGTAGCTGGTCGAGAGCGCACGGCAGGCGGCAAAGCCTGCCAGTGACATGCGTCCGATCGGTGATTCGGTTCCGCCTGCGACCATGACGTCGGCATCGCCGAGCATGATGAGACGCGACGCATCGCCAATGGCGTGCGCGCCGGTCGAACAGGCCGTGACGACGGAATGGTTCGGGCCTTTGAGGCCATGCTTGATCGACACCTGACCGGAAGCGAGATTGATCAATCTGCCGGGAATGAAGAACGGCGATACACGGCGGGGACCTTTGTCGCGCAGTGTATATCCTGCCTCGACGATGCCTTCGATGCCGCCAATGCCTGAACCGATCAAAACGCCGGTGCGGGTCTGGTCCTCATAGGATTGCGGACGCCATCCGGCGTCGGCCAAAGCCTCGTCTGCGGCAGCCATCGCATAGATGATGAAATCATCAACCTTGCGCTGTTCTTTCGGCTCCATCGTCGAGTCCGGATTGAACGTGCCGTTGGAGCCGTCGCCGCGCTTGACCTGGCAGGCGATCTGGCAGGCAATGTCGGAAACCTCAAAGCTTTCGATTTTGCCAGCGCCGTTCTTGCCGGCGATCAGGTTCGACCAAGTGACCGGAGCGGTCGATCCCAATGGGGTGACCATGCCAATGCCGGTGACAACAACTCTGCGCATCCGAAAATCCTCCCCGGATATAAAAAATGTCCGGCAAGCGTTTTCAGCCTGCCGGACACATGGATTTCAGCAGTCGATCAAGCCTGGGCTTTTTCGATGAACTTGACGGCATCGCCGACGGTCAGAATGGTTTCTGCGGCATCATCAGGAATTTCAACGCCGAATTCTTCTTCGAACGCCATGACGAGTTCGACGGTGTCCAGCGAGTCAGCGCCGAGGTCGTCGATGAAGCTTGCCGCTTCAGATACCTTGCCGGCGTCAACGCCGAGGTGTTCGATCACAATCTTCTTCACGCGGTCTGCAACGTCGCTCATGTCGGAATCCTCAATTCTTCCTGTTTCTCCGCTTGGTTAGCGGCATCAAACCTTCATATCAAGACCCAAGATGCAGTTTGCCCCCGGCTTGCTGCCCCTCGTGGCCGTTTTCACGCCGCTTTCTGCCCTTTCGGGCTTGTGCGGCGCTGGCACAGGCCAAAGTCGCGGCGGCGCATATCACGGTTTTTGACCCTGCGCAAAGGGCAATGCGGCAAATCAAGTCCGAAGTCCGAGGGCTCGATCCAGTCGAGAACCATTGTATCGAGGAAAATCGTTCAGTCGGCGAGGTCACTTTTCCCCTGTTGTCAGCAGCAGTTCATTCGGCCCTGCCCAGTCGGTGTCGGTGTTGAACACCGAAAGCCTTGCCTCCATGTCCGCCCAGGCTTTTGCCTGCGCTGCCTCATCCAGCCGCGCCAATATCTGCATCACCGGCGCAGCGGAGGTGCGGATGAAGTCAAGATAGGCGCGAGCAGACGGCAAATTGAACGGCGCATTGACCCGCGTGGTCACGCAATCCCGGAAGCCAGCGGCAGCAAACAAGCCGTCCATCTGGCCGGGTTTGCCAAGGCTCACCAGACTGCCGGGGCGATACGGATCAACCGGCGGCAGACCGGCATGCTCCAGCGCCGTGGACATCAAAATCCGCAGGCATGGATTGGTCTCGGCACTGGAAAACACCAGTGTGCACAGCCGCGCGCCGGGTTTGAGGACGCGGTGGATCTCCTGCAGGCCTTTCAGCGGTTCGGGCAGGAACATCAGGCCAAGCCGGCAAACGGCCGCATCAAATGAGTTCACCGCGAACGGCAACCCCTCGCCGTCGGCGGTCACGGTCTCGACGTTGGACAAGCCCGCATTATCCGCATTGGCCTTGGCAAATTCCAAAATCGCCGGCGAAATATCTGTCGCCACCACCGATCCCGATGCGCCGACCAGCGTGGCGACATCGAGCGTCTGGTCACCTGCCCCCGCCGCAACGTCCAATACGCGCATACCGGCACTGATCCCGGCCATTTTCAGCATCGCCTGCGTCGAGGACAACAGCCAAGGCCGGATGACAGCGCTGCTGTCATTCCAACCGGATGCCGACTTGTTCCATTGGCTGGTCATTGCCTGTTTGAATTCCGCCTGATTGAGTATCGCTGACATTTGTTTCTCCGTTCTGACCGTCATCGCCACACTGGCTGCGGGCCGATGGAGGAAAGCCTAGAACCTGGACCACGGCTGCGGCAGCAGTATTTCTGGACGGGATATCGTCAAAGATGCATAACTCTTGGATGCTTGACTGGAATGACCTTCGGTACTTTCTGGCAGTGGCGCGGCAAGGCAGCACGCTGGCTGCCGCGCGGGCGATCACCAAGAGCCAGTCCACCGTCCACCGCCGCCTTGAAGAGTTGGAAGCGCAACTTGGCCGCCCGCTCGTCAAGCGCCATCCGACCGGCTACCAGCTGACGCCATTCGGCCTGTCGATGTTGCCTTATGCGGAAGAGGTCGAGCAAGCGGTGCTGCGGTTTGAACAGCATCAGGCCTCGGTCGAGCGCAACGAGTTCGGCGTTGTCCGGCTCACCTGCCCCGAGCCGATCATGGCGCTGATGATCAAATCAGGCCTAATCGACAGGTTTCAGGCGCGCTACCCGAATTTGCGCATCGAATTCGTCATGAGCGACAAATATCTCGATCTTGCCAAAGGTGACGCCGATGTTGCGCTGCGTTCAGGCGACACGGATGACGACGCGCTGGTCGGGCGGAAGATCACGGATTCCATCTGGGCCGTTTACGCCAGCCAGTCCTTCATCGACCGCCACGGCAAGCCGGAATCCATCGCCGAGATCGCCAAGTTTCCAATTGCCGGCCTCGACGAATCCATGTCAGGCCACCGCCTGTCGAAATGGCTGGCGGAATTTGCGCCGCATGGCACGATCACATCGCGCAACAATTCGATGCTCGGCATGATGCAAGCAATCCGATCAGGACTTGGCCTTGGCGCCCTGCCCGCCGCGCTAGGCGACAAGGACCCGGAACTTGTCCGCATTCTTGGCCCGATCCCGGAACTCACCCGCCCATGGCGGATACTGGCCCATCCAGATGTGCGACAAACGCCGCGCGTGGCTGCGTTTTTCGAGTTCATTGCCAGCGAGACGGATGCACTGAAACCGATTTTGACGGGCTAATTCAACGGGCGCCGGAGCGCCGTCAAATCATCGCCATGCCGCCGTTCACATGGATGGTCTGTCCGGTGACATAGGCTGCCTCATTCGATGCCAGAAACACTGCTGCCGCAGCGATTTCTGCTCCGGTGCCCATGCGGCGCATCGGGATCGCGCCCATGATGGTCTCTTTCTGCTTGTCGTTCAGCTTGTCGGTCATGGCCGATTCAATGAAGCCGGGCGCGATGCAGTTGACGGTGATGTTGCGCGAGGCGATTTCCTGCGCCAACGACTTTGAAAGCCCGATCATGCCGGCCTTGGCGGCGCAGTAGTTGGCCTGCCCGGGATTGCCGGTGACACCGACGATGGACGTGATGTTGATGATGCGGCCAAAGCGGCGGCGCATCATCGGATGGGTCAATTCGCGCGTCAGGCGGAACACCGAGGTCAGATCGACTTCCAGCACCGCGTCCCAATCCGCATCGGACATGCGGACAAACAGGCCATCCTTGGTGATGCCAGCATTGTTGACCAGAATGTCGACACCTTCCAGATCTGCCTCCGCTTTGGCACCGAGCGCCTTGACCGCATCGCGGTCGGCAAGATTGGCCGGGAACACATGGACGCGCTCGCCAAGTTCCGCTGCCAGCGCTTCAAGCTTTTCAGCGCGGGTGCCGTGAATGCCAACGGTTGCGCCCGCCTTGTGCAGCGCCTTGGCAATTTCCTCGCCGATGCCGCCGGTTGCGCCGGTCACCAGCGCCTTGCGGCCGGTCAGGTCAAACATGGGATTATCCTTTTCGTCCGTTGGTCACGCCAAAGAGGCGAGAAATGTGTCAATGTCTTCAAGCGAATTGATGGCAGAGCCGGTCACATCCTTGGAGATGCGCCGCGCCAGTCCGGTCAGCACCTTGCCGGTGCCAACTTCCACCAGATTGGTCACGCCATTGGCGGCAAACCACTCCACCGTCTCGCGCCAGCGCACCTGTGCGGTCACCTGTGTCACAAGCCGTGCGGCGATTTCTTCCGGATCGGATGTCGGCGTCACCGTCACGTTCGAAACAACCGGAACCACCGGCGCATGCTTGGCGACAGCGGCGAGCGCTTCACGCATCGCGTCCGCCGCCGGGGCCATCAATGCCGAATGGAACGGCGCTGACACCGGCAGCATAATCGCGCGTTTGGCGCCTTTTTCAGTGCACAACGTTGCAGCCCGTTCGACCGCGCCCTTGGAGCCGGAGATCACCAGCTGCCCGCCGCCATTGTCGTTGGCGATCTGGCACACCTCGCTTTGCGCAGCTTCCTTGCAGGCCGCATCGACATCGCCATGCTCCAACCCGATGATCGCCGCCATTGCGCCTTGACCTGCCGGAACCGCCTTCTGCATCGCATTGCCGCGAATGCGCAGCAGGCGCGCGGTGTCTGCCAGCGAGAATGTCCCGGCCGCAGCCAATGCGGAATATTCGCCCAGCGAATGTCCGGCAACATAGGCGACCTTGTCCTTCAGCGAAAAGCCCTTGGATTCCAGCACCCGCACCAATGCAACGGAAACCGCCATCAGCGCCGGCTGGGCATTGGCAGTCAGCGTCAGTGTCTCTTCCGGCCCGTCAAACATGACAGCCGACAGCTTCTCACCGAGCGCTTCGTCAACCTCGTCAAACACCGCGCGGGCGATATCACTTTGCTCGGCAAGCAGTTTGCCCATGCCGACCGCCTGGCTGCCTTGCCCCGGAAATGTGAATGCTGTGGCCATCGCCGCGTCCTTTGTAAATGTCCTGAGAATTGCCGAATGAACACAAGTGAAGCAACTGTCAAGAAGACGATATTCCGCTTCCAGGCTCTGGCATTCAACCGGAAAGTGCTTAAATTACTCCGGCTTGCCATTTCTGCGCATGTTCTTGCGCATCGGGGATATCATGGATTTCATCTATATTCTGATTGGCTTGGCCGGACTTTATTTCGGCGGCGAAGGGCTGGTGCGCGGGTCAGTGGCGCTTGCAGAGCGGATGGGCGTGTCCCAACTTATCATTGGGCTCACCATTGTTGGCATGGGGACGTCTGCGCCGGAGTTGCTGGTGTCACTGCAGGCGGCACTGTCCGGCAAGCCGGACATTGCGCTCGGCAATGTCGTTGGCTCGAACATCGCCAACATTTTGCTTATCCTCGGCGTTTCGGCAATGGTTTACCCGATTGCGCATTGGGACAGCGCAGTCCGGCGCGATGCGCTTGTGGCTATGGCGGCAGCTGCGTCACTTTATTTTCTGGTACAGTTTGACGTGATCGGGCGTTTTTCGGGGCTGGTGATGATTGCCGGGCTCGCTGCCTATTTGTGGATGGTTTACAGCGCCGAAAGGAAATCCGCAGCCACCAAAGCCAATACCGAATTGCCCGGGCCGCTGGAGCGGCGCGATGTCCAACCCATCTGGGTCTCTGTTGCGTTTATCATTGGCGGCCTCGTCTTGCTCGTATTCGGCGCGGACTTACTTGTCAGCGGCGCGGTCAATATCGCGCGCAATTTTGGCGTGCCTGAATCCGTCATCGGGCTTACCATTGTTGCTGTTGGTACCAGCCTGCCGGAGCTTGCGACCTCGATCACCGCAGCGCTCAAACGACATTCGGACGTGGCGCTTGGCAATGTTGTCGGCTCCAATATTTTCAACATACTGGGCATTTTGGGTATAACTGCTTTGGTGAGTCCGGTCGGCATTGACCACGGCATTTCCCAATTCGACGCGCCGCTGATGGGTATGGTCACTTTGGGCCTGCTTGCGATTCTTTACCTGCGCCATTCAATCACCAAGCAGATGGGCGGCCTGATGGTTACAGGCTACGCTGCCTATTTGCTTTGGCTGTTTGTCTGAAACAAATATGCCAAGCGCTTCTGCGGCTCCTGACTCCATCGCCGTCTTAAGGCCGTGCTGACACCGCAGCCATGACGATTTCATTTATATCAGAAATGCTCGCCGCTGCGGAAAGGCCCTACCCGCGTTGACGCGGCAATCAGATAGGCTGTTGACCAGCCGATCATCAGGAAACCGTTGATCGCCTCGAGAGCGCCGAGCAGCCGCCATTTGTAGACCGGGATGATGTCGCCAAAGCCGACCGTGGAGAATGACACTGTCGAAAAATACAGCGCATGTTCAAAATCCGGGAATGCGCCGATCAGCCGATATACAATGGCCCAGAACCAGACTTCAACGGTCAACAGCGCAAAGAGGCCGAATACCACCGACAGCATCGCCACCACCCGCGAACGGTGGCCGTGCATGCGGAACTTGTTGGTCATGAACGCCATCGCCCGGGTGATTTCGATCAGCCCGAAGGTGTGAATGAGAACGGTGAGTGATATCACAAGCGTTCCAAGGGCAAGGCTGGCGAGCATTAAAGGACTTCCGGATAAATCAATCCCGATAGTTTCTGCGTGGAATGGCGTCGAAACGCAATGAAATTGAACAATTTTCGGAATTCCCGCCTTCAAATGCCAGCCTCTCACCGATATTTTGCTGATTTCTTCCTGCCCAAGCAGGCTATGCACTCGAGGCGGATTACGGATTGGTCAGGGATACCGGGTTTCAATCGTGCTATGCGGAAGCATGAAAACCACGCCCCGCGCTTGCAATTGCAGCCAAAACAACGTAGACGCCCGCTCGTTCACGGTTCGAAACCCAGTTGGGGGCTGAACGGAGGGCCGGTCACAAGACCGTCAGTTGCGAGTTGCAACAGCCTCCCGTGTCTCCGCTCTCGATCCGTCCACGCGTCCTTTCTTCCCGCCTCAAGCGGTTTTGATCGGTTCGCAGAGGCTTAGCCACTGGCTTTGAATGTCGTGAACAAAACAGAAGAAAGGCATACACATGGCACTTTATGAACACGTGTTTATGGCCCGCCAGGACATTTCCCAGCAGCAGGTCGACGCTCTTGTCGAACAGTTCAAGGGAATCATCGAAGCCGCTGGCGGCTCCGTAGGACGCATTGAAAGCTGGGGCCTGCGCTCGCTGACGTATCGCGTCAACAAGAACCGCAAGGCCTATTACACCCTCATGGACATCACCGCTCCGTCTTCGGCAGTTGCCGAAATGGAACGCCAGCAGGGTATTTCCGAGGACGTCCTGCGCTTCTTCACCATCAAGGTGGACGCGCATGAGACCGGCCCGTCGGCAATGCTTGCCAAGCGCGACCGTGACGATGACCGCGGCAACGACCGTGGCGACCGTTTCGACCGTCCGCGCCGTGATCGTGGCGACCGCCCCGACCGTGGTGACCGTCCGCCGCGCCGTCCGCGCGACGAAGACGCTGAAGTGGCAGGAGTTTAATCATGACTGACATCAATCAGATCCCGACCCGCCGGCCGTTCCACCGCCGCCGCAAGACCTGCCCGTTCTCCGGCCAGAATTCGCCGAAGATCGACTACAAGGACATCCGTCTTCTGCAGCGCTACATTTCCGAGCGCGGCAAGATCGTTCCGTCCCGCATCACCGCCGTTTCGCAGAAGAAGCAGCGCCTTCTGGCCCAGGCCATCAAGCGCGCCCGTTTCCTCGCTTTGCTGCCGTATGTGATCGGCTAAGTTCGGTTCGAGGGCGGTTCGCCGCCCTCGCCTCACCTTTGCGGCGGGCGCTTTGGTGAAATGATAAAATCCCGAGTTGGGCAGCCAATTCCGGCGCGCCCTAACTGCAGATTTGCAGGACAGCGAGAGTATTGATGAACCGTTCCCTGACACCCCTTTTGATAGGAGCCGCTGCCGGTGTTGCAGCCGCGCTTTTGTCCGTGGGTTCGGTGGTTCAGACAGTTCTTTCCTTTCTCCTTTTCATGCTCTCTGCATTGCCGCTGATGCTGGCCGGTCTCGGCTGGGGTCCGGTTGCGGGCGGCACGGCCGCTGTGGTTTGCACTTTGGCGATCTATGCTTTCGCCGGTGAGCCACAAGCCATCATCATTGCCCTGACGACAGTCATTCCCGCAACGCTCGCTGCCTACTATGGCGGCATGGCGCGGCTGGAGGATGACCGCGCCGTCGAATGGTATCCGCTCGGCAGCATCCTGTTCGTCCTGACCATGGCAGTCGCCGCCGGGTTCATCCTTTCCGGAATCTATATCGACTTCCCGGCTGTTTCGACCGACCTGTCGGTCGAACTGGTCAAGCGCATCGCCGAAGCAGACCCGGAATTCGCCAAGGATCCGCTGGCGACCATGTCGCTGGCCAATCTTTTGATCAATGCCGTTCCTTTCATCCAGCCGTCGAGCTGGCTGTTGGTGCTGGTCGCCAATTTCTGGCTCGCGCTGTTGATCTCGCGCCGCTCCGGCCTGTTCCAGCGTCCGAAGGATGACTGGCCGACATCGCTGCGGATGCCGTCCCGCGCGCTGCCGCTTTTCGCCGTGACGATGTCGGCGACATTTCTGACCGGCGGCTGGCAGATGATCGCATGGTGCATTGCTGGCGCTTTTTCGATGGCCTTCGTGCTGACTGGCTTTGCCTTGCTGCACCGCATTTCGCGCGGCCAATCGTGGCGCGGCGCGGCCCTTTGGGTGGCTTATGCCACGTCGCTGACCATCGGCCTTCCGGCCATCCTTTTCCTCTTTGCGGGTCTTTATGACACCGCGAAAAAACCCGCTGCCAATGGCGGCGCATCAACCTTGTGACTTAACGAAAGGACTAACATCATGCAGGTCATTCTTCTGGAACGTATCGGCCGCCTCGGCCACATGGGCGACACCGTCAAGGTCAAGGACGGTTACGCCCGCAACTTCCTTCTGCCACAGGGCAAGGCCCTTCGCGCCAACGAAGCCAACAAGAAGCGCTTCGAAGAGCAGCGCGCAACGCTTGAAACCCGCAATGCCGAGCGCAAGTCTGTCGCCCAGACCGTCGCCGACAGCGTTGATGGCAAGACCTTCATTTTCGTGCGTTCCGCCGGTGAAACCGGCCAGCTCTATGGTTCGGTTTCGGCCCGTGACGTTGCCGACCTGATCGCGGCTGAAGGCTTCGACATCAACAAGAACCAGGTTGTTCTCAACACCCCGATCAAGACCATCGGCCTGCATGTCATCCCGCTGCATCTGCACGGCGAAGTCAACGCCTCGGTCACGGTCAACATCGCCCGCACCAAGGAAGAAGCCGAACGTCAGGCAGCGGGCGAAAAGCTCGACACGGCCGACGCCATCTACGGCTCGAACGAAGACGCAGTCGTCCCGGGCGGCATGGAGCATTTCGGCGAAGGCGACGAAATGTAATCCTTGCTGCAAAGCATCAAGATGCCCGGCCTTGCGCCGGGCATTTTCATTTCGGCCTGTGGATTGCTGTGTTTATCATGAGCGATGCACGAATCAGGTGTTTGGGCGATTGCCTTGGTGGTTGGAGACGCTACGAATGCCTGAAAGGAACCTCTTGAATCATGGCTGAAGCTGCCCGCAAACTGACCCCGGTGTCGGACCCGCTCTATCGCAGCGCGCCGCACAATGTTGAAGCCGAACAGGCGCTGCTGGGCGCGATTCTGGTCAACAATGATGCCTTCTACCGCGTATCGGACTTCCTCAAAGCGCAGCATTTCTTCGAACCACTGCACCGCAAGATCTATGAAGTCATCGGCGAGTTCATCCGCCTCAACAAGCACGCCAATCCTGTCACGCTGAAAAACTTCCTGCCGTCGGAAGACAAGGTCGGCGAAATGACGGTGGCGCAATATCTCGCGCGCCTTGCCGCCGAAGCCGTCACGGTCATCAACGCCGAAGACTACGGCCATGCGATCCACGATCTGGCCATCCGCCGCGCGCTGATCACCATCGGCGAGGACATGGTCAACATCGCCTTTGATGCGCCGGTGGACATGATCCCGCGCAGTCAAATCGAGGACGCCGAGCGCCGCCTGTTCGAGCTGGCCGAAACCGGCCGCTATGACGGCGGCTTTCAATCCTTTACCGACGCCGTCAAGAACGCTGTCGACATGGCCAACGCCGCGTTCATGCGCGACGGGCACCTGTCCGGCGTTTCCTCCGGCATCCGCCGCCTTGACGCCATGATGGGCGGGCTTCAGGCCTCCGACTTGATTGTGCTTGCCGGACGGCCGGGCATGGGCAAGACATCGCTCGCTACCAACATCGCTTTTAACATCGCCGCGGCTTACGAACCCGCGCAGCAGGCGGACGGATCGATGAAGGCGGCCAATGGCGGCGTGGTTGGCTTCTTTTCGCTCGAAATGTCGTCTGAACAGCTGGCAACGCGTATCATTTCCGAACAGACCGAGATTTCCTCGTCGAAAATCCGCCGCGGCGAAATCAACGAGGCTGATTTCTCCAAGCTGGTCGCCTGCGCCCAGATGATGCAGAAAATCCCGCTCTATATCGATCAGACCGGCGGTATCTCCATCGCTCAGCTTGCCGCCCGTGCCCGCCGTCTCAAGCGCCAGCGCGGCCTTGATGTTCTGGTCATCGACTACATCCAGCTGATGCAGGGGTCTTCGAAAAAGTCCGACAACCGCGTGCAGGAAGTGACCGAAATCACCACGGGCCTCAAGGCGCTCGGCAAGGAACTGGCTGTGCCGATCATCGCCCTGTCGCAGCTTTCCCGTGCGGTCGAGAGCCGTGATGACAAGCGCCCGCAGCTGTCTGACCTGCGTGAATCCGGCTCGATCGAGCAGGATGCCGACGTGGTGATGTTTGTGTATCGCGACGAATATTATTTGAAGAACAAGGAACCCAAGCCCGGCACCGAAGAGCATCTTCGCTGGGAAGCCGACATGAATTCGGTGCGTGGCCGCGCCGAAGTGATCATCGCCAAGCAGCGCCACGGCCCGACCGGCACGGCGCAGCTGGCTTTCCAGGCCGAATACACACGCTTCACCGACCTTGCCGAAGACCAGTATCTGCCGGAACGCTTCGAGTGAGCGCATCCGGCAGGACATCCGGCCCGGCAAGCGGACGGCTGACCGTTGATTTATCCGCACTGACCGACAATTTCCGGCTGATGCAGACCTGTTCCGGCACGGCGAAGGCGGCGGCTGTCGTCAAGGCTGATGCTTATGGGCTTGGTGTTGATCTGGCTGTGCCAACCCTGACGGCAACTGGCTGCGACATGTTTTTCGTGGCGCAGGCAGAAGAAGGCATCATAGTCCGCAAACTCGCACCAAGCGCCCGCATCTTCGTCATCTACGGCGCGCCGAAAGGCAGCGAGGATGCCCTGCTTGAACACCGGATGATCCCGCTTTTGTGCTCACCCGAGCAGATCGAACGCTGGGGCAAATTGATACGCACCAAGGCCAGGCCGCTTCCCTACGGTATCCATGTCGACACCGGCATGAACCGCACCGGCTTGACGATAGACGAAGCGCGGCTGATCGGCATGCACGCCGATGTTCTGAAGGTCTCCGGCCTCTGCCATGTCATGACCCATCCGGCCTGCGCCGACGATCCGGACCATCCGATGAACGGCAGACAACGCGAATCCTTTCAACAGGTTCGCACCATATTCTCAGGAATTGAATCCGCCTACGCAAATTCCGCCGCGATCCTCACCACCGGCGCCAGCGGCGGCGAGATCACCCGCCCCGGCATTGCACTTTATGGCGGCGAAGCGGTCAACGGCATTGCCAATCCGGTAAAGCCGGTTGTCACCGCGGAAACGCGGATCATCCATATCCGATACGCGAAGGCCGGTGAAACCGTCTCCTATGGCGCGACCGAAACACTGACCCGTGACACGAAAATCGCCGTCTGCGCCACAGGCTATGCCGATGGCTACCATCGCGCATCCGGCAATGGCACCGCTCTGCGCAAAACGGGCATCGACAAAGCCTCTGGCGTCCTCGCCGGACATCGCGTCCCCGTACTCGGCCGTGTCACGATGGATTTCACCATGTTCGATGTGACCGATGTGCCGGACGTTGTTTTGGACACATCCGAATGGATTGAACTGTTCGGCAAGAATATCGCCGTTGATGACGCGGCCCGAGCGGCTGGGACGATCGGCTATGAGTTACTGACCAGCCTTGGGCGGCGGTATCACCGACAGGTTGTGGAATGATCACACAATTGACTTGTGCTCCGACTTCGGTGATAAGAACATAAACAGAACGGACCATTCGGTTTGGCCAAAGCCTCCAAAACCACCTTCATCTGCCAGGCCTGTGGCGCGGTGCATAACCGGTGGTCGGGCAAGTGCGACTCGTGCGGCGAATGGAACACCATTGTCGAAGAAAATCTGTCTGCCGGCATCGGCGGCGGACCGGCGGGGATGCGCTCGTCGCGCAAGGGACGTGTTGTGGCGCTCACCACGCTTTCGGGCGAGATCGAGGACGCGCCGCGCATCCGCAGCGGAATTGCCGAACTCGACCGGGTCACCGGCGGCGGGAATGTGCACGGAAATTTGCAAATCCAAATCGGTTGACGTGACGGTCAACAAATCGCCGTGA